>NZ_PDWL01000028.1 GCF_010093185.1 Pseudoxanthomonas jiangsuensis
CTCCGTATTTGCGTTGTTTTGATTTCTGCGCGTCGGCGACACACCGGCGTACTCCCCGCTCGTTTTCGGGGGCGGGGCATGATCGTTAGAGAGCCCGGCGGGGGGGGGGGGGGTGGGGGCCCCCCGTTGTGGCTGGCCCCCCCCCCCCGCCTCCACCACCGTGCTGGACACGGTGATCGTCACCGGCACCCGCGCCGCCGACCGCACCGTGGCCGAGTCGCAGTCGCCGATCGACATCCTCACCCCGGAAGCGCTGCAGGCCACCGGCACCACCGAGCTGGCCACCGCCCTGGCCCGCGCCCTGCCCTCGCTCAACTTCCCGCGCCCGGCCATCACCGACGGCACCAGCGGCGTGCGCCCGGCGCAGCTGCGCGGCCTGTCCCCGGACCAGGTGCTGATCCTGGTCAACGGCAAGCGCCGGCACATCTCGGCCCTGGTCAACGTCAACGGCAGCATCGGCCGCGGCTCCTCGGCAGTGGACCTCAACGCGATCCCGGTCTCGGCGATCGAGCGGGTGGAAGTGCTGCGCGACGGCGCCTCGGCCCAGTACGGCTCGGACGCCATCGCCGGCGTGGTCAACATCGTGCTCAAGGGCGCCGGCGAAGGCGGCAGCCTGGTCGCCGACCTGGGCCAGTACTCGGCCGGCGACGGCAAGCAGTACCAGCTCTCCGGCGACACCGGGGTGTCCTTCGGCGACGGCCGCGGCAGCGTGCACGTGGCCGGCCAGCTGACCCACCAGGACGAGACCAACCGCGCCGGCCCCTACCAGGGCAGCGCGCCGAACACCGGCAACAACCCGGCCGTGGGCGAGGTGGCCTACACCTACGGCGACCCGATCGTCGACGCCCAGGCGGTCTCGCTCAACGCCGGCTTCGACTTCAGCGAGAACGTGAGCGCCTACGCCACCGCCATCGCCAGCAACCGCGACATCACCTCGTTCGCGTTCTACCGCTCGATCGGCCACAACGCGCTGGTGCCGCAGGTCTACCCGGGCGGCTACGTGCCGGAGATCAACCAGCTCTCGCAGGACCGATCGCTGGTGGCCGGCCTCAAGGGCGGTAACGACCAGGGCTGGAACTGGGACATCAGCTACAACTACGGCTACAACCACCTGGCGTTCTACACCCAGAACTCGATCAACTACAGCCTGGGCGCAGGCAGCCCGTCGCGCTTCTACGACGGCGCGCTGGAGTACACCCAGAATGTGCTCAACGCCGACTTCAGCAAGACCCTGGACATCGGCCTGGCCTACCCGGCCACCTTCTCCTTCGGCGCCGAGTACCGCGAGGAGAAGTGGAACCAGTCGCCGGGCAACCCGGACTCCTACCAGAACGGCGGCGCCCAGGGCTTCGGCGGCTTCACCCCGACCAACGCGGTCCACGCCAGCCGCGACAACTGGGCCGCCTACGCCGGCCTGGAAGCGGACCTGACCGACAGGTTCTCCGCCGGCATCGCCGGCCGCTACGAGGACTACTCGGACTTCGGCAGCGAGTTCTCCGGCAAGCTGTCGGCGCGCTACGCCTTCAGCGACGCGGTCGCCCTGCGCGCCACCGTGGCCAGCGGCTTCCGCGCCCCTGCGCTGGCCCAGCAGTACTACCAGGTGGTCACCACCCAGTACAACGCCAGCCTCGACCGCTTCCTGGACTCGGGCACCTTCCCGGCCAACGGCGCGGTGGCGCAGGCGCTGGGCGCAGACCCGCTGACCGCCGAGACCTCGCTGTCCTACGGCCTGGGCCTGGTGCTGCAGCCGACCGAGAACCTGTACATCACCGTCGACGGCTACCAGATCGACATCGACGACCGCATCGTCCTGTCCTCCAACCTGGCACTGAACAACAACGCCGCCGCCCAGGCCCTGCTGGCCAGCCTCGGCGTCACCGGGGTCAACAGCGCGCGCTACTTCACCAACGCCGCCGACACCCGCACCCGTGGCGTGGACGTGATCGGCAGCTACCGGATCCCGCTGGACAGCGGCGCGCTGAACCTCACCGCCGGCTACAACTACAACAAGACCGAAATCCAGCGCATCGCCGCCAACCCGCCGGAGCTGACCGCCCTGGGCGCCAACCTGTGGCGCATCGGCCGCGACGAGCAGGGCCGGATCGAGGAAGGCTACCCGCACGACAAGACCACCCTCAACGCCACCTGGAACCTGTCGTCCTGGGACCTGAGCCTGGGCGCGACCCGCTACGGCGAGTTCACCACCCGGGTCAGCGAGACCGGCAATCCGGCCAACGACCAGACCTACGGCGCGCAGTGGATCGTCGACGCCTCGGCCAGCTTCCGCCCGGACGGGAACTGGACCCTGACCCTGGGCGCGGACAACCTGCTGGACGAGTACCCGGACCGCACCCTGCTGGTGAACTCCAACGCCGGCCAGTTCCCGTACAGCAGCCAGTCGCCGGCCGGCTTCAACGGCGCCTACGTGTACGGGCGCATCGCCTACCGCTGGTAAGCGCGGACCGGACGCGCAGCCACGACGGCGCCCCGCTTCGGCGGGGCGTCGCCGTTCGCGGCCCCGCCATCCCGGCGCTGCCCGGGACCACGCCATGCCACGCACGCGGCGTTTGCCGCCGCCCCGACCGATCGGCGAAACTCGGACTCCAAGCGGTCCTCGCGCAGCGCCCCCTCCCCATGCACCACGACACCAGCCTGATCGACATCGTCGCAGTCGGCCTGGCCCTGGCCTTCGTGCTGGGCGCCATCGCCAACAAGCTGCGGCTGTCGCCGCTGGTGGGCTACCTGCTGGCCGGGATCTGCGTCGGCCCCTTCACCCCCGGCTTCGTCGCCGACCAGGAGATCGCCAACCAGCTGGCCGAGATCGGGGTGATGCTGCTGATGTTCGGGGTCGGCCTGCACTTCTCGATGGACGACCTGCTGGAGGTGAAATGGATCGCCATCCCCGGCGCGGTCGCCCAGATCACCGCGGCCACCCTGCTGGGCTGGGGCGTGGCCTCGCTGATGGGCTGGCCGGCCCTGCACGGGGTGATCTTCGGCTTCTCCCTGGCTACCGCCTCGACCGTGGTCCTGTTGCGGGCGATGGAGGAGCGGCGCCTGCTGGAGACCTTGCGCGGCAAGATCGCGGTGGGCTGGCTGATCGTGGAGGACATGGCCTGCGTCCTGGCGCTGGTGATGATGCCGGTGATCGCCGGGCTGTTCGGCCCGGAGGCGGCGGGCGAGTCGCACACGCTCGGCAGCGTGCTGGCCAGCATCGGCTGGACCATCGTCCAGCTGGGCCTGTTCGTGGCGGTGATGCTGCTGGTCGGGCGGCGGGTGATCCCGTGGGTGCTGGAGAAGATCGCCGGCACCGGCTCGCGCGAGCTGTTCACCCTGTCGGTGCTGGCCATCGCCCTGGGCGTGGCGTTCGGCGCGGCCGCGCTGTTCGGGGTGTCCTTCGCCCTGGGCGCGTTCTTCGCCGGGATGATGCTCAACGAGTCCGAGCTCAGCCACAAGGCGGCCAACGACTCACTGCCCCTGCGCGACGCGTTCGCGGTGCTGTTCTTCGTCTCGGTCGGCATGCTGTTCGACCCGGCGATCCTGGTCGAGCATCCGTGGCAGGTGCTGGCGACCGCGGCGATCATCATGTTCGGCAAGTCGGCGGCGGCGTTCTTCATCGTCCGCGCCTTCGGCCATCCGAAGATGACCGCGCTGACCATTTCCGCCTCGCTGGCCCAGATCGGCGAGTTCGCCTTCATCATCGCCGGCCTGGGCGTGGCGCTGCGGATCCTGCCGCCCGCGGGCCAGGCGCTGGTCCTGGCCGGGGCGCTGATCTCGATCATGCTCAACCCGATGATCTTCATGCTGCTGGACCGCTGGGAGGCGCGCCACCGCGAGGACGCGCCGGTGCAGCCGGAGCCCGAGCAGCCGGTCGGCCCGCCGCTGCGCCCGGGCAACCACGCCATCGTGATCGGCTACGGCCGGGTCGGCCGCGAGCTGGCCCAGGTGCTGCGCGACCGCGGCGTGCCGGTGGTGATCGTCGACGACAACGCCCTGCACGTGGACCGCGCCCATGCCGACGGCATCCCCGGCATCCGCGGCCACGCGGCCTCGGACCGGGTGCTGGCCGAGACCCATCCGGAGTCGGCGGCCATCGCCATCCTGGCGATCCCGCAGCCGCTGGAGGCCGGCGAGGCTATCGCCAAGCTGCGGGTGCTCAATCCCGCGCTGCCGGTGCTGGCGCGCGCGCACAGCGACGCCGAGGTCAAGCACCTGCTCGCCCACGGCGCCGACGGCGCGGTGATGGCCGAGCGCGAGCTGGCCTATTCGCTGGCGGAAATGGTCATGTCCACCCCGACCTTCCGCTATGCCGGTCGCGAGGTGGCGGTGCCGCCGGTGTAGGCGCGCAGTCTCAAGCAAGAGCGCTGGCTTCGGGCTGGGCCGCCGTGCCTTGGGTCTGCGGTGCACCGCTCGGGCGGGCGTCCTGCCCGCAACTCGCGGCCGTGGCACGTCCCTGTGCCACTTGCCCCGCGGACCCAAGGCACGACGGCCTCTGCGGGCGTGACGGTCACCGCTTCTGGCGCTCCGCTCTTCCGGCTTTGGCTTGGCTTTTTGTAGGAGCCGGTCTTGCCGGCGACCGCCATGGCGGATGCGTTTGCGTGAAATCGGATGCCAGTGATCCATCCGCCTCCACGGTCGCCGGCAAGACCGGCTCCTACAGGAGGGGCACAGCAAAGCGGAGAAGCAAGGCGCTGGGTCCCGGCCTCCGCCGGGACGACGGCTGGTAGAAGTCCTGAACTTCCAGCGCGCAGAAGACGTGGCGGACCGGTTGTGTCGGGGCAGCGGCCAGGGATGGCCGCGGGAGCGAGTGCGCACACGGATGTGCGCCCGAGCGGCCACGACACAACCGGTTCGCCGCGGCTCAGCCCGAAGCCAGCCAACTCAATGCCGTTGCCTTTGCGGTTGCGGTTGACGCACCGTTGCCGGCGCTCTTCCACGGACGGATGTCCGGTCTCCCGGCTCCAGCCTTCACGGCGCCGTGCGTGGCCTCCGGCTTGACTGGCCGGCATGGACCTCAAGAGCGGATATCCCTTCTGGGCGATCAGGAACGGGCTGGCGCGGCCGCAGCCGGCGCTGGCGGCCGACCTGGACTGCGACGTGGCGGTGATCGGCGGCGGCATCACCGGCGCCCTGATCGCCGACGAACTGGCCGCCCACGGCCACGCCGTCGCCGTGCTGGAGAAGCGCGACATCGGCTGGGGCAGCACCAGCGCCAGCACCGCCCTGCTCCAGTACGAGATCGACACCCACCTGGTCGATCTGGCGAAGAAGTACGGCGAAGCCGACGCCGCCCTCGCCTACCGCGCCTGCGTGGAGGCGATCCCCTGGCTGCGCGAACGCGCCGCCGGCCTGCCCCAGGTCGCCTTCTCGCCCTGCCGCAGCCTGTACTACGCCAGCCGCCGCCGGCACGTGCGCGCCATGCGCGAGGAGTTCGAGGCCCGCCGCCGGCACGGCATCGAGGTCGAATGGTGGGAGCCGCAGGCCATCCGCGAGGCCTACGGCTTCGACGCCCCGGCTGCGATCCTCAGCCGCCAAGCCGCGCAGATGGATCCCTACCGCATGGCCCAGGCCCTGCTTGCGCGCCTGGTCCGCGCCGGCGCCGCCGTCCACGACCACGAGGAGGTCGTGGACCTGCAGGCCGGCAGCCGCGGCCTGCGCCTGCGCACCGCCTCCGGCTTCCAGGTCCGCGCCGGGCACGTGGTCGTCGCCGCCGGCTACGAGAGCCAGCGCTGGCTGCGCCGGCCGGTGGCGCGCAACCGCAGCAGCTACGCAGTGGTCAGCGATCCCCTGCCGCGCGATGCGCTGGGCGCTCTGCGCGAGAGCCTGGTCTGGGAAACCGCGCGTCCCTACCTCTACCTGCGCACCACCCCGGACCACCGCCTGCTGGTCGGCGGCGAAGACGACGCGGTGGACGTGCCGGCCAAACGCGACGCCAGGGTGATGGCCAAGGCCGGCAAGCTGCTCAAGCGCGCCCGCGCATTGTTCCCCCACCTGCCCTTGCAACCGGCCTTCGCCTGGGCCGGCACCTTCGCCGAGACCAAGGACGGACTGCCCTGGTTCGGCGCGCACCCGCAGTGGGGGCCGCGGGTGCTGTTCGCCATGGCCTACGGCGGCAACGGCATCACCTACTCGGCGATCGGCGCCGGGCTGCTGCGGGCGACGATCGAACGCAGGCGGCATCCCTTGCGGCGGCTGTTCTCGTTCGAGCGCGGGTAAGCGCTCGACGCGCTCAGGCCGCGGCCAGGGCCTGTTCCAGGTCGGCCAGCAGGTCGTCCACGTGCTCGATGCCGATGCACAGGCGCACGGTGTCCTCGCTCACCCCCGCCTTCTCCAGTTCCTCCGGCGAGAGCTGGCGATGGGTAGTCGAGGCCGGATGGGTGGCCAGTGACTTGGCGTCGCCGATGTTCACCAGGCGGGTGAACAGCTGCAAAGCGTCGAGGAAGCGCGCGCCGGCATCGCGCCCGCCCGGCAGGCCGAAGGTGAACAGCCCCGAGGCCGCTCCGCCGCGCAGGTACTTGCGCGCCAGCGCGTGCTCGGGATGGTTCTCCAGGCCGGCGTAGTTCACCCAGGCCACCTTCGGGTGCTTCTGCAGGTAGCGGGCGATGGCCAGGGTGTTCTCGCTGATCCGGTCCATGCGCAGCGCCAGGGTCTCGATCCCCTGCAGGATCAGGAAGGCGTTGAACGGCGACAGCGCCGCGCCGGTGTTGCGCAGCGGCACCACCCGGGCGCGGCCGATGAAGGCGGCCGGCCCCAGCGCCTCGGTGTAGACCACGCCGTGGTAGCTCACGTCCGGCTCGTTGAGCCGCGGGAAGCGCGCCTTGTGCTCGGCCCAGGGGAAGCGCCCGGAATCGACGATCGCCCCGCCGATGCTGTTGCCGTGCCCGCCCAGGTACTTGGTCAGCGAGTGCACGACGATGTCGGCGCCGAAGTCGATCGGCCGCGAAAGGTAGGGCGAGGGCACGGTGTTGTCCACGATCAGCGGCACGCCGTGGGCGTGCGCGACCCTGGCGACCGCCTCGATGTCGGTGATGTTGCCGCGCGGGTTGCCGATGGACTCGACGAACACCGCCTTGGTGCGGTCGTCGATCAGCCGGGCGAAGGCCTCCGGGTCGCGGTAGTCGGCCAGCCGCGCCTGGATCCCGAACTGCGGCAGGGTGTGGGCGAACAGGTTGTAGGTGCCACCGTACAGCGCGCTGGAGGAGACGATGTTGTCGCCGGCCTCGGCGATGGTCTGGATCGCATAGGTGATCGCCGCCTGCCCGGAGGCCAGCGCCAGCGCGGCGATGCCGCCCTCCAGCGCCGCGACGCGCTTTTCCAGCACGTCGGTTGTCGGGTTCATGATCCGGGTGTAGATGTTCCCCGGCACCTTCAGGTCGAACAGGTCGGCGCCGTGCTGGGTGCTGTCGAAGGCGTAGGCCACGGTCTGGTAGATCGGCACCGCCACCGCGCGGGTGGTCGGGTCGGGACTGTAGCCGCCGTGGACGGCGATGGTTTCGGGCTTCCAGTTCGGTTCGCTCATGGCGCTGCGCTCGGTTGGGATGCGAGCGCGCACCATAGCCCGGCGGCGGGCGCCGGGCATGCATCGTTCCAGCTGTTACCGCCAAGGCGTGGGCATGTGCTCATGGCGCGGCGGCATGACCGCGCGCCATGGACGCCGCCTCTCAGCCGCGCACGAACGCCAGCTGCCCGCCCTCGGCGTCGACCCTGACCGTGTCGCCCTGACCGAACTCGCCGGCCAGGATCCTCTGCGCCAGCGGGTTCTCGATCTGGGCCTGGATCGCGCGCTTGAGCGGGCGCGCGCCGTAGACCGGGTCGAAGCCCACGTTCCCGAGCAGCTCGAAGGCCTTGTCCGACAGCTCCAGCTTCAGCCCGCGCTCGCCCAGGCGCTTCTCCAGCCCGCGCAGCTGGATCCGCGCGATCTGCCTGATCTGCTGCTTGTCCAGCGGGTGGAACACGACGATGTCGTCCAGGCGGTTGATGAACTCCGGGCGGAAGTGGGCCTGGACCACACCCATCACCGCGGCCTTCATCTGGGTGTAGGCCTCGGCGCTACCGTCGCCGGACAGCTCCTGGATCTGGTGCGAGCCCAGGTTGGAGGTCATCACGATCACGGTGTTGCGGAAGTCCACGGTGCGGCCCTGGCCGTCGGTCAGGCGGCCGTCGTCCAGCACCTGCAGCAGGATGTTGAACACGTCCGGATGGGCCTTCTCGACCTCGTCCAGCAGGATCAGCGAGTACGGCCGGCGGCGCACCGCCTCGGTCAGGTAGCCGCCTTCCTCGTAGCCGACGTAGCCGGGAGGCGCGCCGATCAGGCGGGCCACGGAGTGCTTCTCCATGAACTCGCTCATGTCGATCCGCACCATCGCGTCGGCGCTGTCGAACAGGAACTCGGCCAGCGACTTGCACAGCTCGGTCTTGCCCACGCCGGTGGGGCCGAGGAACAGGAACGAGCCGATCGGCCGGTTCGGGTCGGACAGGCCGGCGCGCGAGCGCCGCACCGCGTCGGACACCACCCGGATCGCCTCCTCCTGGCCGACCACGCGCCGGCCCAGGTCCGCTTCCATCCGCAAAAGCTTCTCGCGCTCGCCTTCCAGCATCCGGTTGACCGGGATGCCGGTCCAGCGCGAGACCACCTCGGCGATCTCCTCGTCGGTGACCCGGTCCTGGACCAGTTTGAATTCCTTCTGCTCGGCCTCGCTAGCGGCGGCCAGCTGCTTCTCCAGCTGCGGGATGCGCCCGTACTGGATCTCGCTCATCCTCGCATAGTCCTGCGCGCGCTGGGCCGCCTCCAGCTCGATCCTGGCCTGCTCGATCTGCTCCTTGACCTTGGTCGCGCCCTGCAGTGCGGCCTTCTCCGATTTCCAGACCTCGTCCAGGTCGGAGAACTCGCGGTCCAGCCGCTCGATCTCGGCCTCAAGGTCGGCCAGGCGCTGGCGCGAGGCCTCGTCCTTCTCCTTCTTCAGCATCTCGCGCTGGATCTTGAGCTGGATCAGGCGGCGCTCCAGCCGGTCCAGTTCCTCCGGCTTGGAGTCGATCTCCATGCGTATGCGCGAGGCGGCCTCGTCCATCAGGTCGATGGCCTTGTCCGGCAGCTGGCGGTCGGTGATGTAGCGGTTGGACAGGGTGGCGGCGGCGACGATCGCCGGGTCGGTGATCTCCACGCCGTGGTGCACTGCGTAGCGTTCCTTCAGCCCGCGCAGGATGGCGATGGTGTCCTCGACCGAGGGCTCGCCCACGAACACCTTCTGGAAGCGGCGCTCCAGCGCGGCGTCCTTCTCGATGTACTGGCGGTACTCGTCCAGGGTGGTAGCCCCTATACAGTGCAGCTCGCCGCGGGCCAGCGCCGGCTTGAGCATGTTGCCCGCGTCCATCGCGCCGTCGGCCTTGCCTGCGCCGACCATGGTGTGCAGCTCGTCGATGAACAGGATGATCTGGCCCTCGTTCTTGGCCAGGTCGTTGAGCACGCCCTTGAGCCGCTCCTCGAACTCGCCGCGGAACTTGGCGCCGGCGATCAGCGCGCCCATGTCCAGCGACAGCACGCGCTTGCCGCGCAGGCCCTCGGGGACCTCGCCGTTGACGATGCGCTGGGCCAGGCCCTCGACAATGGCGGTCTTGCCCACGCCCGGCTCGCCGATCAGCACCGGGTTGTTCTTGGTCCGCCGCTGCAGCACCTGGATCGTGCGCCGGATCTCCTCGTCGCGGCCGATCACCGGGTCGAGCTTGCCCGACTCGGCGCGCGCGGTGAGGTCGATGGTGAACTTCTCCAGCGCCTGGCGCTGGTCCTCGGCATTCTCGGACTGCACGGTCTCGCCTCCACGGATCTTCGTGATCGCTTCCTGCAATTTCGCCTTGTTCGCGCCGGCGGCCTTGAGCGCCTGGCCGACCGCGCCGCCGTCCTCCAGCGCGGCCAGCACGAACCACTCGCTGGCGATGAACTGGTCGCCGTTCTGCTGGGCCAGCTTGTCGGTGAGGTTGAGCAGGCGGGTGAGGTCGTTGCCGACCGACAGGTTGCCGGCCTGGCCGGAGACTTTCGGCAGCTTCTCCAGGGCCTCGCCCAGGCGCTCGCGCAGCAGGGGCACGTTGACCCCGGCCTGGGCCAGCAGCGGCCGGGTACTGCCGCCGGACTGGTCGAGCAAGGCGGTGAGCACGTGCACCGGCTCGAGCAGGTTGTGGTCGCGGCCCACGGCCAGCGACTGCGCGTCCGCCAGCGCCTGCTGGAAACGCGAGGTGAGCTTGTCCATCCGCATCGGGAGTCCCTCGAAGGAGTGGCCGGCGGTGCCGGCGATGCTACCCAGATGAGGTTGCGGCGGGGGGTTTCAAGGGGAGGTGAGATGGGGAAGCCCGGCTCCTACAATGCCAGCATGGCCGATCCCCGCCCCTGGTTCCTGTACCTGCTGCTGTGCCGCAACGGCAGCCTGTACGCCGGAATCAGCAACGACGTCGAGGCCCGCTACCGCGCCCACGCCGCCGGCAGGGGCGCGCGCTACACCCGGGCCAACCCGCCCCTGCGGCTGCTCGGCACCCGCGCCTATCCCGACCGCGCCGCGGCCTCGCGGGCCGAATGGGCGCTCAAGCGGATGCCGCGCGGGCGCAAGCTGGCGTTCCTGCTCGGCGGGGAAGCCGCGGACGCGGACGGGGTCCCCGGGGCATGACCGCCGCTTGCGTGCCGCTGCGCGTCCTGGTCCTGGGCGGATACGGGCACTTCGGTGGCCGGATCGCGCGCACGCTGGCGGCCGATCCGCGCTTCGAGGTGGTCGTCGCCGGCCGCGACGCAGGCCGCGCCCAGGCCTTCGTCGACGCCAGCGGCGCCCCGGGCCGCAACATGCGCGCGGCCGCGGTGGACGCTTCGACGCCGGACCTGGAGGCGCGGCTGATCGCGCTCGCCCCGGCGCTGGTGATCCATACCGCAGGTCCGTTCCAGGAGCGCGACTACGCCGTCGCCCGAGCCACGCTGGCGGCCGGCGCCCACTACGTCGACCTGGCCGACGCGCGCGGCTACGTCGCCGGCTTCCACCGCCTGGACGCCGCCGCCCGCGCCGCGGGCCGGCTGGCGGTGGCCGGCGCCAGCAGCGTGCCGGGGCTGAGTGCGGCGGTGGTGGAGGCCTACCGCGACCGCTTCGCCACGCTGGAGTCGGTGTCCAGCGGCATCAGCCCCGGCAACCGCACCCCGCGCGGGCTGGCGACCACCGAGGCGATCCTGGGCTACGTCGGCCGCCCTCTGCCGGTGCTGGCCGGCGGCGTGCGGCGTACCGCGTTCGGCTGGCAGTCGCTGCGGCGCGAGCATTACCCGGACGTCGGCAGCCGCTGGCTGGCGCGCTGCGACGTGCCGGACCTGGACGTGCTGCCCGCGCGCTACCCGCAGCTGCGCGGCTGCGACTTCCGCGCCGGGCTGGAACTGCGGCGCATGCACCTGGGGCTGTGGCTGGCCAGCTGGGCGGTGCGCGCGCGCCTGCTGCGCAGCCTGCGGCCTTGGGCGAGGCCTCTGCTGCGCCTGAGCGAGCGCTGGCTCGATGCCGGCTCGGACGTCGGGGTGATGCACGTGGACCTGGCCGGCACCGGCCTCGACGGGCGTCCGCTGGCGCTGCGCTGGACCCTGGTCGCGCGCGACGGCGACGGGCCGCAGATCCCGTGCACGGCCGCGGTGGTGCTGGCCCGCAGGCTGGCCGAAGGCCGCCTGCCGGCGGCCGGGGCGACGGCCTGTCTGGACCTGTTCACCCTGGACGAGTACCTGGACGCCTTGCGTGGCTTCGCGGTGGAGACCCGCCTGCAGGTGATCTGATCCGGATCACTCGACGAAGCGGTGGCGCTGGGCCGGATCGGGCACGCGGCAGGCGTCGCGGCGCCCGAACCAGCGGTAGCGGCGGCGCGCCAGCGCGCGGTAGAGAACGTCGCGCAGGCGCCGCGGCAACAGCCGTGCCAGTACCGCAGCGCGCCACGGTCCGCCGAGCCCAGCCAGGACCCGGACGATGGCGTCGCTGTCGGTGTGCGCGCCGGCCTCGTCCAGCAGCAGGAACGAGGCCGGATCGTCCGGATCCAGCCCGTGCCGCGCCAGCAGCGCGCGCCCGGCCGGCGACTGCATCGCGGCGAAGCGGTAGCGCCCGCGTGCGTCGCGGGCCAACAGGAAATCGACCCAGCCGTTGCACAGCGCGCACACGCCGTCGAACACGACGATCCCGCCCGGTGCCGGCGCCTCAGGGCGATCGGCCATCGGCCGGCTCCAGCCATCCTTCATAGCGGATCAGCGGCCCAGCCAGCGGCAGCGCCGCCTCCACCCGGAACTCGTAGCGTCCTTCGTGCTCGCGCTCGCGGCATTGCACCCGGGCGAACAGCCGCGCCGGCAGCGGCACGATCCCGAGCAGGCGCGCGCCGACGGCGTTCCAGTAGATCGCGCCGCCGGCGGTGTGCAGGGCGAAGCGGAACTGGATCGGCCCCAGCCGCTCCACCAGCAGGCCCTTGCGGCAGCGCAGGCGCGAGGCCATGCGGTGGCCGCCGAAGTCGCGGCGCCAGGTCTCGCCCCTGGCGTCGGCCTGGAATTCCACCCGCAGCGGCGCGTCGCGCATCGCCGGCGGCAGCCCGGCCAGCCAGCCGCACAGGCGCGCCAGCGGGTTGCGGCCGCGCTCGATCTCCACCCGCCCGGCGTACTCGCCGCGGCCGCGGAGCGAATGCAGCAGACGCAGGCTGTCGGGCAGGTTGAAGAACGGCGCGCGCAGCACCTGCTGGAACACGGTCGGCTCGATGGCGCTGGACGGCGATGCGGCGGGCCGCTGGCTGGGGCGAGGCATGCGGGAACGGAGGACGGGATGCTGGCGCGCAGGATACCGCCTGCCCCGGCGGGAACGGCCGCCGGCGGTGGATGCCGCCGGCCGGACCGCCGCGCCGCGCCGCCTTGGCCCCGCCTCAGCCCGCCTCAGCCCGCCTTCGCCGGTTTCTGCAAAGACAGCAGCCCCAGCAGGGCCGCCAGCACCGCGTAGGCCGCGGCGAACTGCCAGGCGATGGTCGCGCGCAGTCCCTCCAGGTTCCACGGCAGGTAGATGCCGCCGCGCGGATCGACCGAATGCACGATCCCGAACAGGGTCAGCGCCGCGGCCAGCAGCAGCACCGCCGCCGCCCGGCGCGGCCTCTGCTCGACGATCGCCACCAGCGCGGTGCTCCACAGCATCGCGGTGATGATGAAGCCGTTGCCCAGGGTCACGATCGTGGCCAGGTCCGGCAGACCGTGGGCGTCGATCCCGGCGTACAGCGCGGCGAACGCGTCCGGCGCGATCCAGGCCGGGTTGCCGAGCTTGATCCCCAGCAGGTAGGCGATCGCCGGCAGGAACGCCAGCGCCACCGCCGGCGCATGCCGGCGCGGACTCTCGTGGAAGGCCTGCACGGTGATGTCGAGGCCGACGTAGACGATGATCGGCGCCAGCGCCGCCACCGGCAGCCACTGCACCAGGGTGGCGACGTAGCCGAGGATCCCGCCCAGGCCGATGAACAGCCCGGTCAGCAGGGTGTAGCCGTGGCGCGCGCCCATGTGCTTGTAGGCCGGCTGGCCGATGTAGGGCGTGGTCTGGGCCACGCCGCCGCACAGCCCCGCCACCAGGGTGGAGAAGGCCTCGGCCAGCAGCACGTCGCGGGTGCGGTAGTCGTCGCCGGCCGCGCGCGCGCTCTCGGCCACGTTGATCCCGCCGACCACCATCAGCAGTCCGAACGGCAGCAGCAGCGGCAGGTAGGGCACGGTATCGGCCAGGCCGTCGACGAAGCCCAGGCTGGGCCAGGGCAGGACGAAGCTCAGCGGCTGCGCCTGCGGCAGGGCGAAGCCCGGCAGGCCCAGCCCGGCCAGGCCCAGACCGTAGTAGAGGACGGTGCCGAGCACGAACGCGGCGAACACCCCCGGCACGCCCCACGGCAGCCGGCCCCGGCCCAGCAGCACGTACAGCAAAAGGCCCAGGCTGGCCAGGCCGACCACCGGGTTGCGCAGGGTCTCCACCAGCGGCAGGAAGCCCAGCAGGGCCAGCGCCGCGCCGCCGATCGAGCCGAGCAGGGCCGCGCGCGGCAGCACCCGGGTGATCCAGTCGCCGGCGAAGGACAGGGCCAGCTTGAGCACGCCCATCACCACCAGCGAGGCCATGCCCAGCTGCCAGGTGGCCTGGGCCGCGGCCGCCTCGTCCAGGCCCTGCTGGCGGAAGCCCACATAGGCCGGCCCCAGCACCAGCAGGGCCATGCCGATGCTGGTCGGCGCGTCCAGGCCCAGCGGCATCGCGGTGACGTCGGCGCGGCCTTCGCGCGCGGCCAGCCGCCGCGCCATCGCGGTGTAGACCAGGTTGCCGACCAGCACGCCCAGGGCGGTGCCGGGGAACATCCTCTGGAACACCACCTCGGCCGGGAAGCCGAAGATGCCGACCAGCGCGGCGGCGATGAAGCCCAGGATCGACAGGTTGTCGACCACCAGGCCGAAGAAGCCGTTGAGGTCGCCGGCGACGAACCAGGGCAGGCGGCGGGAAGCGGAAGCGTGCGGCATCGTGGTTCCGTGGTGGGAGACGGCCGGGGCGGATGCCCCGGCCACAGGCTCAGAACGCGTACCTGAACTCCACGCCCCAGGTCCGCGGCTCGTTGATGAAGCCGGTCAGGTTGTTGAAGTCGATCCCGCCCACGATCCGGGTCTGGTCGGTGATGTTGCGGCCGAACACCGCCAGGTCGTAGTCGCCGCCGCCCCAGCCGTAGCCCACCCGCAGGCCGCCCTCCAGCGAGGAACGGCCGCGGAACTCCGGCGACTCGTACAGGAAGAAGTTGACCGCGCTGCGGTAGGCCCAGTCGGTGTAGGCGTAGAACTCGCCCTCGCCCACCGGCACGCCGTAGCGCAGGGTCAGGTTGTGGATCCACTCCGGCGCCTGCGGCAGGGAATTGCCGTCGATCAGGGCGTAGGTGCCCC
Source organism: Pseudoxanthomonas jiangsuensis (assembly GCF_010093185.1). GTDB lineage: Bacteria > Pseudomonadota > Gammaproteobacteria > Xanthomonadales > Xanthomonadaceae > Pseudoxanthomonas > Pseudoxanthomonas jiangsuensis. Next base: position 14,912 of record NZ_PDWL01000028.1, read on the forward strand.
CGGCGATGGTCGTGGTCGGGTCGGTGATGGTGCAGCCGCCGCCGCAGATGGCCACGGCCAGGTTCGGGTCGTCGATCTGCGTGTCGTTGTAGCTGCTGCCCCAGGTCAGCAGCAGGCCTTCGGCCAGCCACGCCTCCAGGTCCAGCTCCGCGCCCTGGCCCAGGGTCTTGTCGGCGTTGAGCAGGGTGGCGATGTTGGCGCCGCCGCCGACCGCGATCAGCTGCTGGTCGCTGACCTCGTAGCGGAACAGGTTGAAGCCCAGCCGCGCGCGGCGGTCCCACAGGTCGGCCTTGATCCCGGCCTCGTAGGAGATCACCTTCTCCGAGTCGGCGGTGGACACGCCGCCGTTGGGCGCGGCGGCCGAGGCGAACAGCAGCCGGCCCTGGATCGACGGCGCGCGGAAGCCCTTGGCCACGCGCGCGTACAGGTTCACCGCATCGCTGACGGTGTAGACCGCGCTGGCGTCCCAGCTGACGTCGTCCACGTCGGTGGCCACGGTGTACGGGCCGCCCACCGGGGCGCCGAACGGCGCCGCCTCCAGCACCCGCGCCGAGAAGTCCTTCTCGTCCTGGGTGTAGCGTACGCCGGCGCGCAGCCTCAGCCGCTCGCTGGCGGCGAACTCGCCGGAAGCGAACACGGCCCAGGCGGTGTTCTCCTGCTCCTGCACCGCGTGGCCGGCCAGCGGATTGCCCGGCGCCAGCGAGTCGTAGTTGAAGCTGTCGATGGTCAGGTCCTCGCGGTACCAGAACAGGCCGGCCTGCCAGTCGAAGCGGCCGCCGTAGTCCGACTCCAGGCGCAGTTCCTGGCTGACCTGCTTGTGGTCGGGGATGCCGTCGGCCGACTCGGAGGCGAACGGGATCAGCCCCGGGCCAGAGTCGGGCAGGAACACCGCGCCGTAGCCGCCGTCGATGTCACCGCGGTTGAGCGACTCCAGGGTCTCGTAGCCGGTGATCGAGTGCAGGCTCAGGTCGCCGAAGTCCCAGCGCAGGCGCGCGCTGCCGCCCCAGGCCTCCAGGTCGGAGAAGTTGATCCCGTCGACCGCCACCTTGTCCCTGTCGAAGCCGGCGACGAAGCGGTTGCTGCCCGGCTCGATGATGTTGGCCCGGAACAGCCGCGCGGTGCCGTTGAGGTCGCGCCGGTGCAGGTTGAACAGGGCCTCGAAGCCCTCGCCCTCGTACAGCAGCTGCAGCCGCGCGGCCGATTCGTCGTAGCCCTCGAAGCCGTCGTTGGCGCCGGCGGCGTAGGTGTTGTCCACCCAGTCGTCGCGGCGCTGGTACAGCGCCGACACCCGCCCCGACCAGTTGCCGCCCAGGGCGCCGCCGACCGCGCCCTCGAAGTTGAACATCGCGTCGCTGCCGTAGGCGACCTGGGCGTAGCCGCTGGTCTCCTGCGCCGGGCGCACCGAATCGAACTTGACCACGCCGGCCGGGGTGTTGCGCCCGAACAGGGTGCCCTGCGGGCCGCGCAGGACCTCGACCTGGGCGATGTCGAACACCGGGAAGCCCTTGAGCAGGGGGTTCTCCTGGACCACGTCGTCGTACACCAGCGACACCGGCTGGGAGGCGTTGAGGTCGAAGTCGGTGTTGCCCAGGCCGCGGATGTAGAAGCGCGGGAAGGCGCGGCCGTAGGAGGACTCGATGTTCAGGCTGGGCACCCGCGCCGACAGGAAGCGGATGTCAGTGCCGCCGGAGCCGAGCACGTCCAGCTTCTCGGCGTCGATGCTGGTGATCGACACCGGCACCTCGCGGATGTTCTCGACCTTGCGCTGGGCGGTGACCTGGACCGCGTCCAGGGTGGTGGCGCTGTCCTGGGCGGCGGCCAGCGCCGGCGAAAGGGCCAGGATGGTGGCGGCGGCCAGCGCGTGCGGGCGCGGCGTACGGCGGGAGGGCGTGGTCATGGCGGGTCCTCGGGGGTGGGAATGGACGCGGGAACAGCGGCCGCGGCGGCAGGCGCGCCGCCCGGCCTCAGAACGATACTTCCACCGGCTGCCGCGACCACAGCACCGACTGGTGCCCGGTGGCCTCCTTCCAGGCCAGGCGGATGGCCTCGATGTCGGCGCGGCGCTCCGGGGTGTCCTCGTGCAGGATCACCAGCACCTTGGTCCGCAGCCGGTTCGGCTCCGGCGCGCCGCGGAACAGCCACTGGCCGTAGGCGTCGAACACGGTCAGGCCGTCGGGGAAGCGCGGGGTGACCTCGGTGTCGAGGAAGGCGCGCCAGCGCTCCTCGCCGATGGCGTCGGTCTGGCTGCGCTCGGACGGCCCGTCCTCGCGGCCGACGCCGAAGTACAGCTCGCTGCGGACCCAGCCCTGGGCCTGCGCCGGGCGGGCCGCATCGCCCTGCAGGCTGGCGCTGGCGGCCGGGCCCGCCGGCGCCGGGACGGAGGCGCAGCCGGCCAGCAAGGCGGCGGACAGCAGCAGGACGGGAAGGCGCAGGCGCATGGGGCGGTTCCTGTGAAAGGCCGGCAGGGTGTGCGCGGCGGCGCGGGCCGGCAAACAACGCCGCGGCATAAGGTCATGCCGCGGCGTGACTTCGCCGGGCCGGCACCGGCGGCGATCATATCGCTTCATCCGGATGGATGTATCCCCACAGCCTGGAACACCCGATGTCCCGCCCGCACCCGATCCCGTCCGCGCTCGCCCTGGCCTTGGCCGCCGTCCTGCCGGCCCTCGCCGCGCCCGCCGCCGCGCAGTCCACCACCACCCTCGACCAGGTAATCGTCACCGGCACCCGCGCCGCCGACCGCACCGTGCTCGAATCCACCTCGCCGGTGGACGTGCTCACCGCCGAGGACATCCGCCGCGCCGGCGTGGTCAACGGCGAGCTGGGCAGCGCCCTGCAGGCTTTGCTGCCTTCGATCAACTTCCCGCGCCAGTCCAACTCCGGCGGCGCCGACCACGTCCGCGCCGCGCAGCTGCGCGGGCTCTCGCCCGACCAGGTGCTGGTCCTGGTCAACGGCAAGCGCCGGCACACCAGCGCCCTGGTCAGCACCGGCAGCAAGATCGGCCGCGGCACCACCCCGGTGGACTACAACGCCATCCCGGTCAGCGCGATCAAGCGGATCGAGGTGCTGCGCGACGGCGCCGGCGCCCAGTACGGCTCGGACGCGGTGGCCGGCGTGGTCAACGTGATCCTCGACGACGGCGCCGACGGCGGCGCGCTGGAGGCGAGCTACGGCCTGCACCACACCGACGTGGAACCGATCGGCCGCACCCTCAGCGACGGCCAGACGAGCTTCCTGTCCGGCAAGGTAGGCACCGCGCTCGGCGCCGACGGCTTCCTGCGCGTGGGCCTGGAACTGAAGAACCGCGAGGCGACCAACCGCGCCGGCTACGACCAGGTGCCGCCCTGGGACCAGACCGACGCCAACCTGGCCGTGCAGGGCCGCCGCAACTACCACCTCGGCGACGGCGACTCCAAGGACCTCAACGCCTGGTTCAACACCGAGATCGCGCTCGGCGCCGACGCCACCCTGTACGGCTTCGGCACCTTCAACCAGCGCGACACCGAGGGCGCCAACTACTACCGCTACCCCGAGGGCGACGCCAACTGGCCGCAGGTCTATCCGGACGGCTACCGGCCGGTATCGGTCGGCGAGAACCGTGATGTCGGCGTGGTCGCCGGCGTGCGCGGGCGCTGGGGCGCCTGGGACTACGACGCCAGCCTCAACCATGGCCGCAACGACTTCACCTACCGCCTGCGCGACTCGCTCAACGCCTCGCTCGGCCCCTCCAGCCCGACCCGCTTCCGCACCGGCGACTACGCCTTCGAACAGACCCTGGCCAACCTGGACCTGAGCCGCGGCTTCGAGTCCGGCGACGCCTTCCACAGCCTGGCGGTGGGCGCCGAGTTCCGCGCCGAGCACTACGAAACCGGCGCGGGCGACCCGGCCAGCTATGCGATCGGTCCCTACACCGACCGCCCGGCCGGCTCCCAGGCCGGCGGCGGCCTGACCCCGCAGGACGAGGCCGACCTCGACCGCGACGTGGCCAGCGCCTACGCCACCGTGTCCTCGCGCTTCGGCGAGAAGTTCAGCACCGACCTGAGCGCGCGCTACGAGCGTTACCAGGACTTCGGCGGCCAGTTCACCGGCAAGCTGGCCGCGCGCTACGAGTTCGCCCCGGCCTTCGCCCTGCGCGGCGCGGTCTCCAGCAACTTCCGCGCACCGGCGCTGGCCCAGGTCGGCTACGAGTCGACCAGCACCGGCTACAACGCCGCCGGCCAGATCGTCGAGGGCCGGCTGCTGTCGGTGAACAATCCGATCGCGCGCGCGCTCGGCGCCACCGACCTGGACCCGGAGAAGTCCGTCAACCTCAGCCTGGGCTTCACCAGCCGGATCGGCGAGCGCTTCGACCTGTCCTTGGACCTGTTCCAGATCGAGATCGACGACCGCATCGCCCTGTCCGAGGCGATCACCGGCGACGCCCTCACCGACTTCGTCGAGGCCAACTTCGACGTGGCCCGGATCGAGAGCGCGCAATTCTTCGTCAACGCCGCCGACACCCGTACCCGCGGCGCCGAGCTGGTGGCCAACTGGCGCGACGAGCTGGCCGGTGGCCGCCTTTTGCTGACCGCCGCCTGGAGCTACGCCAAGACCGAGCTGGAGAACGTGGTCGCCACCCCGGCGCAGCTGGCCGCGCTGGACCCGGACTACATCGTGTTCGGGGTGGAGGAGAGCAACACTCTCACCGACGCTGCGCCGCGCACCCGCGCCCAGTTCAGCGCCGGCTGGGACAACGACCGCTGGAGCCTGCTGGCGCGGCTGCAGCGCCACGGCAGCGCCAAGCGGGTGTTCAACTTCGGCGGCGGCTACGAGCCTGAGCAGGTCTACGGCGCCGAGTGGCAGCTGGACGCAGAGGCCGAATACCGGATCAGCGAGCGCTGGAGCGTGGCCATCGGCGGCCAGAACCTGACGGACGAGTACCCGGACCTGTCGAACGAGGACATCTACTACTTCGGCAACCTGCCCTACGACGTGCTCTCCCCGGTCGGCAGCAACGGCGCCTACTGGTACGGGCGGGTGCGCTATACGTTCTGAGCCTGGGTTCGTTAGCGTCTGGCGAATGGCGGACCAAGTGGCACAGGGATGTGCCACGGCCCCGAGTAAAGACAGGATGTCGTCCCGAGGGGTGGGCCATCCCCCATGTGACGGCGGACTCCTTCCGAAGCCGGCGCAACCCGATGCTCCTGCCGTTGCCAAGACAGCATTCCGGCGCGTGACCTGAACATCACGCCGTCATCGTGCACAATGGGGCCATGGCCGACGCGACCCCACACCGCCCGGCGCCGCCACTGCTCGACGCCTCCTGTGCGTTGTTCCTGGACGTGGACGGCACCCTCATCGACTTCGATCCCGACCCGGCGAGCGTGCGCCTGCTGCCGCAGGTGCGCGAGGCCATCGGCCGCATCGGCGACCGCCTCGGCGGCGCGGTGGCGCTGGTGAGCGGCCGCCCACTGGCGCAGCTGGACGCGCTGTTCGCACCGCTGCGGCTGCCCGCCGCCGGCCTGCACGGCCACCAGTTCCGCGCCACCGCCGAAGCGGAAGCGGAGATCCCCGCCGACACCTCCGCCTTCCTGCACGAGCTGCACGGCCGCGCCGCGCACCTGGCGGCGGCCCATCCCGGCGTGCTGGTGGAGGACAAGGGCGTGAGCCTGGCGCTGCACTGGCGCCAGGCGCCGGAGCACGCCACGACCGTGCACGGCTTCGCCCGCGAGGCGATCGCCGGGCTGCCCGGCTACCGCCTGCAGCCGGGCGACCACGTGGTCGAGTTCGTCCCCGCCGGCGCCGACAAGGGCCGGGCCCTGGAACGGATGATGGCGCGCGCGCCGTTCGCCGGGCGGGTGCCGGTGTTCGTCGGCGACGACCTCACCGACGAATTCGGCTTCGCCGCCGCCAACTGCGGCGGCGGCTGGAGCGTGCGCGTGGGCACGCGCGAACCGAGCCACGCCAGCCACGCGCTGGCCGACACGCGCGCCGTGCACGCCTGGCTCATCGCCAATGCGGCACAAGGGGAGGCCACCGACACGCGGTAGCGCCATGGCGTCGCCGCGCCCGCATCCGACGGGACGAGCAAGGGGACAAGGAATGGATCTGGACGTACGACAATCGAACCTGCATCTGGGCGTGATCGGCAACGGCAGCTTCGGCGCCCTGGTCGACGAGCGCGGGCGCGTGGTCTGGGGCTGCCTGCCGGCCTTCGACGGCGACCCGGCGTTCTGCGACCTGCTCTCGCCGCGCGGGCACGCCGGCGGCGACTTCGGCATCGAGCTGGAGGACTTCGCCCGCGCCGAGCAGGCCTACGTGCCCAACACCGCGGTGCTGCGCACCGTGCTCCACGACGCCCACGGCGGCTCGCTGGAGATCCTGGACTTCGCCCCGCGCTGGAAGCAGAACGACCGGGTCTACCGCCCGGTCTCGATCGTGCGCCGGATCACCCCGCTGGCCGGCAGCCCGCGGATCCGGGTGCGGCTGCGGCCGCTGGCCGACTGGGGCGCGCGGGTGCCCGAGCACACCTGGGGCAGCAACCACATGCGCTGGCTGCTGCCGCAGTTCACCCTGCGCCTGACCACCGACGTGCCGGTGCGCTTCGTCCGCGACGGCCTGCCGTTCGTGCTCGGCCATCGCATGCACCTGGTGCTCGGCCCGGACGAGCCGCTGGCCCGCTCGATCACCGGCTACGTCGAGGAAGCGCTGACCCGCACCCTCGACTACTGGCGCGAGTGGGTGCGCTACCTGTCGATCCCGCTGGAATGGCAGGAGGCGGTGATCCGCAGCGCGATCACCCTGAAGCTGTGCCAGTACGAGGACAGCGGCGCGATCATCGCGGCCATGACCACCTCGCTGCCGGAGGCGCCGGGCAGCTCGCGCAACTGGGACTACCGCTACTGCTGGCTGCGCGACGCCGCGTTCGTGGTGCGCGCGCTCAACCGCCTGGGCGCCACCCGCAGCATGGAGGAGTTCCTGCGCTACATCTTCAACATCGCCACCCACGACGGCAGCCTGCAGCCCCTGTACGGGATCGGCTTCGAGGAAAAGCTCGAGGAGCACGAGGTCGAGTCGCTGGCCGGCTACCGCGGCATGGGCCCGGTGCGGCGCGGCAACCTGGCCTGGGTGCAGAAGCAGCACGACGTCTACGGCAGCGTGGTCCTGGCCTCGACCCAGCTGTTCTTCGACCAGCGCCTGGTCGATCCCGGCAACGCCGACACCTTCGCCCGGCTCGAGCCGCTGGGCGAGCGCGCCTTCGCCCTGTACGACGTGCCCGATGCCGGGTTGTGGGAGTTCCGCGGCCGCGCTGAGGTCCACACCTACACCGCGGCGATGTGCTGGGCCGCCTGCGACCGCCTGGCCAAGATCGCCCTGCGCCTGGGCCGCGACGACCGCGCCGGCTACTGGCGCCAGCGCGCCGACACCATCCGCGACGCGACCCTGGAGCGGGCCTGGCGTGAGGAGGCCGGCCACTTCAGCGCCTCGTTCCAGAGCGACTACCTGGACGCCTCCCTGCTGCTGCTGGCCGACATCGGCTTCGTCGCCGACGACGATCCGCGCTACGTGGCCACGGTCGAGGCGATCGGGCGCGAACTGCGCCACGGCGACGGCGTGTTCCGCTACCTCGCCCCGGACGACTTCGGCACCCCGGAGACCAGCTTCACCATCTGCACCTTCTGGTACATCGACGCGCTGGCGGCGATCGGACGGATGGACGAGGCACGCGAACTGTTCGAGCGGGTGCTGGCCCGGCGCAACCGCCTGGGCCTGCTGTCGGAGGACATGGCCTTCGAGGACGGCGAGGGCTGGGGCAACTTCCCGCAGACTTACTCGCACGTGGGTCTGATCATCGCGGCCATGCGCCTGTCGCGTTCCTGGCAGGAGGCCTCGTGAGCCGGCTCGTCGTCGTTTCCAACCGGGTCGCCATCCCCGGCGAGAACCGCGCCGGCGGATTGGCCGTGGCCTTGCAGGGCGCGCTGTCCGAACGCGGCGGAGTCTGGTTCGGCTGGAGCGGCAAGAGCGTGCGCGGGCCCAGCGGCGAGATCCACGAGCAGCGCGAGGGTGACATCCGCTACGTCACCGTCGACCTGAGCCGCACCGACCTGGACGCCTACTACAACGGCTTCTCCAACCGCACCCTGTGGCCCTTGCTGCACTTCCGCCTGGACCTGGTCGACTACGACCGCGCCACCCGCGAGGGCTACCGCCGGGTCAACGCCCTGTTCGCCGACAAGCTCGCGCCCCTGTTGCGCGAGGACGACACGGTCTGGGTCCAGGACTACCACCTGATCCCGCTGGCGGCTTTGCTGCGCGAGCGCGGGGTGGGCTGCAGGATCGGCTTCTTCCTGCACGTGCCGGTGCCTTCGGCCGACCTGCTGATGGCCATGCCCGACCACCAGCGCCTGCTGTCGACCCTGTATTCCTACGACCTGATCGGCTTCCAGACCCGGCGCGACAACGACCGCTTCCAGTCCTACGTGCGCCTGTACGGCGGCGGCAGGATCGTCGGCGAGAACCTGCTGGAGGCCCCGGGCGGGCGCCGCTTCCGCACCGGCGCGTTCCCGATCAGCATCGACACCGCGCACGTCGCCCGCCAGGCCGCCGCGGCCATGTCCAAGCCTGCCGTGCGCGACCTGCACACCAGCCTGGAGCGGCGGATGCTGGCGATCGGCGTGGACCGGCTCGACTACTCCAAGGGCCTGCCCGAGCGCTTCCATGGCTTCGAGCGCTACCTGGAGCGGCATCCGGACCAGAAGGGCAGTCTCACCTACCTGCAGATCGCTCCGGTCTCGCGCGGCGAGGTGGGCGAGTACCAGAAGCTGCGCAACCAGCTCGAGCAGATCGCCGGCCACATCAACGGCGGCCACGCCGCCCCGGACTGGACGCCCCTGCGCTACGTCAACCGCAACTTCCCGCACGCCACCCTCACCGGCTTCTACCGCAGCGCGCGGGTGGGCCTGGTCACGCCCCTGCGCGACGGCATGAACCTGGTGGCCAAGGAATACGTGGCCTCGCAGAATCCGGACGACCCCGGCGTGCTGGTGCTGTCCCTGCTGGCGGGCGCGGCCCAGGAGATGGGTGAGGCCCTGCTGGTCAACCCGCATGACCTGGACGGCGTGGCCGACGCCATCGCCACCGCCGCGACCATGCCGCTGGCGCGGCGTCGCGAGCGCTGGCAGGCGATGATGCAGCACCTGCTCAGGCACGACATCCACGCCTGGCGCCGCGACTACCTGCAGGCGCTGGAAGCCACCTAATGACACTCGCTTCGGCCATGTCCACCCGGCGTGGACCAACCTGAGCGGCTCCACACCGACGGCGGGTCGGCTGACAGGTTCTGCTCAGGCAGGGTTCGCATCATGGCCCCCCGGGCGCGCATGCCCGGCGCGGCGGTGCCGCGTCGCGCCGATCATGCAATCGACCGCTGAGGCATGCGCGCCCACCTCCCCTCCCTCCGACAAGGATCGCCCATGCCTGTCCGCCACGCCGCCATCCCGCTCCTGCTCGCCTCCCTCGTTCCGTTCGCCGCCCAGGCCCAGGAGGCGGACGCCGCCACCGCCGGCAACTGGACCGGCAGCGGCGAACTCGGCCTGGCGCTGGCGCGCGGCAACTCGCGCTCGGAGAGCCTCAACACCCGGCTGCGCTTCAGCCGCGAGGACGAGCGCTGGAAGAACGCCTTCAGCGCCTCGGCCCTGCGCTCGCGCGCCGAGGTCCAGGGCGACTTCGACGACGACGGCATCGAGGAGGAGCGCTACGAGACCAGCGCCAACCGCTACGAGCTGGGCGGTTCGAGCGCCTACAAGTTCGACCCGCGCAACCACGTGTCCGGTTCGGGGCGCTACGAGAACGACGACTTCGCGCCCTACGACTACCAGGCCACCGTCGCCCTGGGCTACGGCCACCGCTTCCTCGACAGCGAGCGCACCAAGCTGGTGGGCGAGATCGGCCCCGGCTACCGGCGCGCGCGCGAAACCGAGACCGGCGAGGTGCAGAGCAGCGTGATCGGCCGCGGCCTGCTCGACTTCCGCCACCAGCTCACCGGCAACACCGAACTGTTCAACACCCTGCTGGTCGAGTCGGGCAAGGACAACACCTTCGCCCAGAACGACCTGGGCGTGGCAGTGGCGATGAACGCGCACTTCGCGCTCAAGGCGGGCTTGCAGGCGCGCCACAACAGCGAAGTGGAAAGCGCGGACATCAAGAAGACCGACACCCTGACCACGGTCAACCTGGTCTACAACTTCCGCTGACGGCACCGGCCGCAGCCGCGGTTCCGGTCCACAGAGGGCTGGCGCAGAGGCGCCGGATGCCCGTGATCCGTCGACCCCGGCGCTCGCCGGCAAGCCGGCTCAGCCCTCTTCGATCCAGGCCAATGTCGCCATCCGCCCGGTGCGCACATCGCGCCGGTGCGAGTAGAAGCGCGCCGCGTCGGTGATCGTGCACAGGCCGCCGCCATGGACAGCGTCGGCGCGCAGGCCGGTGGCCGCCAGGCGCCGGCGGGCCAGCGCGTACAGGTCCACCCGCCAGTGGCCCGGACGGGTGGCGACGAAGGCCGCGGCCGCGGCCGGATCGGCGGCGACGAAGGCCTCGCGCACGTCCGCGCCGATCTCGTAGGCCTGCGGCCCCGCGGCCGGACCCAGCCAGGCCCGCAGTCGCGCCGGCGGCGTGCGCATCGCCGCCACGGTCGCCTCCAGCACGCCAGCGGCCAGGCCGCGCCAGCCGGCATGGGCCACCCCGACCTCGCTGCCGTCCTCGGCGGCGAACGCCACCGGCAGGCAGTCGGCGGTCAGCACCGCCAGGACGACTCCAGGAACCGAGGTGACCGCGGCATCGGCTTCCGGCTCGGCGTCGGTCGCCCTGGCCGCATCCAGGGCGCGGTCGAAGCGCAGCACCCCGGTACCGTGGACCTGGCGCAACCAGTGCGGCAACGAAGGCAGGCCGAAGCGCCGCCGCAGTTCCTCGCGGTTGGCGGCCACCACGGCCGGATCGTCGCCGTTGCGCGCGCCCAGGTCGAAGCGGTCGAACGGCGCGGCCGAGCCGCCCGCGCCATGGCGCAGGGTGGTGAACGCGTGCACGGACGCCGGCGAAGGCCAGTCCGCGGGCAGGATCGCTGCGCTCACCGGCGCTGGCTCTCCTCCCACGCCCGGGTGTCCTCGCGCAGGATCCGCAGCAACCCGACCATGTCCGCCGGCAACGGCGCCTCCACCCGCACCGGCGCGCCGCCGACCGGATGGGCGAACTCCAGCACCTCGGCGTGCAGGGCCTGGCGCTTGAAGCCGCGCAGCCCGGCGGCCAGCGCCTCGGTGGCGCCCTTGGGCAGCTTCAGCGGACCGCCGTAAAGCGGATCGCCGACGATGGGATGGCGCTGGTGCTGCATGTGCACCCGGATCTGGTGGGTGCGGCCGGTCTCCAGCCGGCACTCCAGCGCGGTATGCGCACGGAAGCGCTCGCGCAGGCGGTAGTGGGTCACCGCGTCCTTGCCGTCCTCGCGCACGGCCATGCGCAGGCGGTCGCGGGGATGGCGGTCGATCGCCGCGTCGGCGGTGCCGCCGGAGACCAGCGCGCCGACCACCACCGCCAGGTACTGGCGGTGGACCTCGCGCGCGGCCAGCTGCGCCACCAGGCCGGTATGCGCCGGCAGGGTCCGGGCTACCACCATGACCCCGCTGGTGTCCTTGTCCAGGCGATGCACGATTCCGGCCCGCGGCAGGGCCGCCAGGCCCGGGTCGCGGTGCAGAAGGGCGTTGACCAGGGTCCCGGCCGGGTTGCCGGCGCCGGGATGGACCACCAGCCCGGCCGGCTTGTCCAGCACGAACAGGTGCGGGTCCTCGTAGAGGACGTCCAGCGGGATGTCCTCGGCCACCGCCTCGGTCTGGATCTCGGCCACCTCGACCAGGCTGACGGTCTCGCCGCCGCGGACCGGATCGCGCGGGCGGGCGGGCGCACCGTCCAGCAGGGCGTCGCCGGACTTGATCCAGGCCGCCAGGCGCGAGCGCGAGTATTCGGGGAACAGTTCGGCCAGGACCGCGTCGAAGCGGCGGCCGGCGGCCTCGTCGGGGACGACGGCCTGGCGGGGGGTATCGGAAGGCTGGGGCATGGAAAAGTCTTGGCGGGGACGGCCCGGGACCGCGGAGTCAGTCGCCGGACAGGCCACTAGGCTATCATCGGCCCCTCCGTTTTCCCGCCAGCCCGCGCCCCGATGGCCCCTCGCCCCCGTTTCCGCATCCCCTCCCCGCTGCGCCTGGCGGCCCTGCTGCTCGCCGTGGCCGTCCTGGCCACCGGCTGCAACCGCAACAGCAAGAAGGATGCCGAGGAAGGCATGCCGGTCACCGAGCTGTACCAGAAGGCCCACGAAAGGATGCAGAAGGGCAACTGGGCCGGCGCCGAGCAGACCTTCAAGCGCCTGGTCGCCCAGTACCCGTACGGCCCGTACACCGAGCAGGCGCTGATGGAGACGGCCTACGCCCAGTACAAGTCGGGCAAGCACGACGACGCGGTGTCGACCATCGACCGCTTCATCCGCACCTACCCGACCCACCGCAACATCGCCTACTTCTACTACCTGCGCGGCCTGTCCAACTCCAACCGCGACGCGGTGTTCATGCAGAGGGTGTGGTCGCTGGATCCCAGCCGCCGCGACCTGTCCTCGCCGCAGCAGGCCTACCAGGACTTCAGCATCGTCCTGCAGCGCTACCCCAACAGCCGCTACGCCGCCGACGCCCGCCAGCGCATGGTCGCCCTGCGCAACGTGTTCGCCCAGCACGAGCTGGATACCGCGCTGTACTACATGCGCCGCGGCGCCTGGCTGTCGGCCGCCGGCCGCGCCCAGTACATCCTCGAGACCTACCCGCAGAGCGACTACCAGAACGACGCCGTCGCCGCCCTGGCCGAGTCCTACCAGCAGATGGGCGAGCAGACCCTGTCGGCCGACGCCCGCCGGGTGCTGGAACTCAACGCCCCGCAGCACCCGTACCTGAGCGGCGACTGGCCGAAGTACCCGTGGGCGATCCGCAAGCTCAACCCGTTCGCCGGCGAGAAGTCGGCCGCGACCGGCCAGCGCACGCGCTGACCGGCCGCCGGCCGCTCAGCGGCCAAAACCATTGCTGATCGGATAGCGCCTTTCGCGGCCGAACGCGCGCCGCGACACCTTCGGGCCCGGCGCGGCCTGGTGCCGCTTCCACTCGCTGGTCCGCACCAGCCGCAGCACCCGGTCCACCACCTCGGCGGCGTAGCCGGCGGCGACGATCTCGTCGCGCGACTGCTCCTGGTCGACGTAGCGGTAGAGGATCCCGTCGAGCACGTCGTAGGCCGGCAGCGAATCCTGGTCGGTCTGGTTGGCTCGCAGCTCGGCCGACGGCGGCCGCGCGATCACCGCCGGCGGGATCACCGGCGCCCCGCCCACGGTATTGCGCCACTTGGCCAGGCCGAACACCTCCGTCTTGTACAGGTCCTTCAGCGGCGCGTAGCCGCCGCACATGTCGCCGTAGATGGTGGCGTAGCCGACCGCGTACTCGCTCTTGTTGCCGGTGGTCAGCAGCAGCCCACCGAACTTGTTGGACAGCGCCATCAGGATGGCGCCGCGGCTGCGCGACTGCAGGTTCTCCTCGGCGATATCCGCGTCCTGGCCCGCGAACATCGCCTGCAAAGACTGCAGGAAGCCGGTGAAGGCCGGCTCGATCGGCACCGTCTCCAGCTTCACCCCCAGCGCCGCGCACTGCTCGGCGGCCAGGTCGTTGGACAGGCCTGCGGTATAGCGCGAGGGCAGGCGCACGGCGGTGACGTTCTCCGGTCCCAGCGCCTCGGCCGCCAGGGCCAGCACCAGGGCCGAATCGATCCCGCCCGACAACCCCAGCCAGGCCTTGGCGAAGCCGTTCTTGCCGCAGTAGTCGGCGATCCCGCGCACCACCGCGCGCCAGGCCAGCGCGTCCATGCTCTCGTCGCCGTCGTCCACCCACTGCAAAGGCGTGAAGCTGCGGGTGGCGGTGGCGTAATCCACCACTAGCCACTGGTCGGTGAAGGCGGCCGCGGCCGGATGCACGGTGCCATCGCCGTCGGCCACCACCGAGGCGCCGTCGAACACCAGCGAATCCTGGCCGCCGACCACGTTGAGGTAGGCCAGCGCCGCCCCGCTCTCGCGGGTACGCTCGGCCAGCAGGGCATCGCGCTGGGCGTGCTTGCCGCGCTCGAACGGCGAGGCGTTGGGCACCAGCACCAGTTGCGCGCCGGCGGCCGCGGTCTCGGCCAGCGGCTCGGCGAACCACAGGTCTTCGCAGACGACCACGCCCACCGGCACGCCCTCGACCTCGAACACGCAGGGGCCGCCGTCGGGATCGACCTCGAAATAGCGGCGTTCGTCGAACACCGCGTAGTTGGGCAGCTCGCGCTTGCGGTAGGTGGCCTCGATCTTGCCGTCGCGCAGCACGCTGGCGGCGTTGTAGAGCACGCTGCCGGCCGCCTGCGGCCAGCCGACCACCGCGGTGATGCCATGCACCCCGGCGGCGATGCACTGCAGGGCGGCTTCGCATTCGGCCAGGAACGCCGGCCGCATCAAAAGATCCTCCGGCGGATAGCCGCTGACCGCCAGCTCCGGGAACAGCACCAGGTCGGCGCCGAACTCGTCGCGCGCCTCGGCGATCATCTCCGCGATCCTTTCCGCGTTGCGCGCCACCGCGCCGACCGGGAAGTCGAACTGGGCCATTGCGAGACGCAGGGATTCCTTCATGGCGGACACCGGTCGTGGGATGCGGCCCATGATACCGGCGCAATGCGTGAGGCCGGCGCCAGCGCTGCGTGCGGGACCGGGACAAACCTTCTTCCAACTGGGCCGGAAAGCAGGGGGCGGGAAGTCGGGTCGTGGCGGTGCGGCACGATACCTGCTGCCGCTCATGTCCCCCGGCCGCGGCCTGCGGCCGCAGCCTCCTCCTTTACTTCCCGTCAGCAGGTATCGCACCGCACCGCTTCATGGTCATCGGCCGCCGAACGAAAGACCAAGGCGCTTGACGCCTGTTTCGGCGCGCGCGGATCCCGCTTTCCGTTGGCCGCCAGCCAGGCTGGAGCGCTTTGGCGTGTGGCCTGCTGACGGGAAGTAAAGGAGGAGGTCCTGGCCCGTCGGGCCGGGACCGGGGGACATGAGCGGCAGCAGGCCGCGCGCCAAAGCGCCGCAGCAGTGCATCCAGCTTTCCCGCGCCCCTGCAAAAGCAGGACCAAAAAGAAGGCCGCCCGAAGGCGGCCCTCTCGCATCGCTTGCGGCGCCGGATCAGCCCAGGCGGGCCTTGATCGCCGCGCCCAAGTCGCCCGGCGAACGCACCGTGGTCACGCCCGCCGCTTCCATCGCGGCGAACTTGCCCTCGGCCGTGCCCTGGCCGCCCGACGCGATCGCGCCGGCGTGGCCCATGCGCTTGCCCGGAGGGGCCGAGGCGCCGGCGATGAAGCCCACGACCGGCTTCTTGACGTGCTGCTTGATGTACTCGGCACCCTCTTCCTCGGCGCTGCCGCCGATCTCGCCGACCATGATGATGCCTTCGGTCTGCGGATCCTCGTTGAACAGCTTGAGGCAGTCGACGAAGTTCAGACCGTTGATCGGGTCGCCGCCGATACCAATACAGGTCGACTGGCCCAGGCCCACGTCGGTGGTCTGCTTGACCGCTTCGTAGGTCAGCGTGCCCGAACGCGAGACGATGCCGATCTTGCCCGGCTTGTGGATGTGGCCCGGCATGATCCCGATCTTGCACTCGCCCGGGGTGATGATGCCCGGGCAGTTCGGGCCGATCAGAGTCACGCCCTCGTAGCCCTTGAGCACGTTCTTGACCCGCAGCATGTCCAGCACCGGGATGCCCTCGGTGATGCAGACGATGACCTTGATGCCGCCGGCGGCGGCCTCGAGGATCGCGTCGGCCGCGAACGGCGGCGGCACGTAGATGACCGACGCGTCCGCGCCGGTGGCCTTGACCGCGTCGGCGACGGTGTTGAACACCGGCAGGCCGATGTGCTGCTGGCCGCCCTTGCCCGGGGTGACGCCGCCGACCACCTGGGTCCCGTACTCGACCATCTGCTCGGCGTGGAAGGTGCCCTGCTGGCCGGTGAAGCCCTGCACGATCACCTTGGTGTTTTTGTTGATAAGAACGGACATGCGTTTTTAGTCCTCGAGATTCAGGCGGCGACGGCGGCGACGGACTTCTTGGCGCCGTCGTTGATGTCGTCGGCGGGGATGATGGCCAGGCCGCTTTCCTTCAGCAGCTTCTTGCCTTCCTCCACGTTGGTGCCTTCCAGGCGCACGATCACCGGCACCTTGACGCCCACGTCCTTGACCGCGGCGATGATGCCCTCGGCGATCATGTCGCAGCGGACGATGCCGCCGAAGATGTTGACGAAGATCGCCTTGACCTTGTCCGAGGACAGGATCAGCTTGAACGCGGTGGTCACCCGCTCCTTGGTGGCCCCGCCGCCGACGTCGAGGAAGTTCGCCGGCTCGCCGCCGTTGAGCTTGATCACGTCCATGGTCGCCATCGCCAGGCCTGCGCCGTTGACCATGCAGCCGATGTTGCCGTCCATGGTGACGTAGTTGAGGTCGTGCTGGCTGGCCAGCACCTCGGTCTCGTCTTCCTGGCTCTTGTCGCGCATGGCGACCAGCTCGGGATGGCGGAAGCTGGCGTTGTCGTCGGAGTTGACCTTGCCGTCCAGCGCGTACAGGTCGCCGCTGTCGAGGATGGCGAGCGGATTCAGCTCGACCAGGGCCAGGTCCTTCTCGTTGAAGAGCCGGTACAGGCCGGTCATGATCTTGACCAACTGGCCGACCTGCTTGGCGTTCAGGCCCAGGGCGAAGCCGACGTCGCGCGCCTGGTACGGCTGCAGGCCTTCGACGAAGTTCACGTTGAGGGTCTGGATCAGGTGCGGGGTCTCGGCCGCGACCTGCTCGATGTCCACGCCGCCCTCGGACGAGGCGATGTAGGTGATCGACTTGCTGCCGCGGTCGACCAGCACCGACAGATAGAGTTCCTTGGCGATCTCGCCGGCCTCGGTGACCAGTACCTGGTTCACCGGCAGGGCCACGCCGCCGGACTGGTAGGTGGCCATCCTGGTGCCGAGCATGCCGATGGCGGCATTGAACACGTCATCGGTGGTCTTGCAGAACTTGACGCCGCCGGCCTTGCCGCGGCCGCCCGCGTGGATCTGGGCCTTGACCATCCAGGGGCCGCTGCCGAGGGCCTTGGCCGCGTCGACCGCTTCAGCCGGGGTGGACGCGACGCGTCCGGCCGGGACCGGAATGCCGTATTCGGCAAACAGTTGTTTCGCCTGGTACTCGTGGAAATTCATGCTTCACCAGTGGGGGGGGGAACGGCCGCCGGGCGGGCGCGGACCGGGCCGGCAGGCGGCCGTGGGCGTTCGGGGCGGGGCCGGTATTGTCGCCGACAAGCCCCCGGCGGTGCAAAACACCGGACATCCGGGCCGGAACGGTCCGGTTGACCCGGGGACAGCCGCCTATACTGGGGCCAGTCGCGCCCCCGGGAGCCCGCCGCTTGCCGCACGCCTCGCTGATCGACCGTATCGAGTCCATTCCCCGGCGCGAACTCTATTTCTTCGCCCTGTACCGGGTGCTGGAGGCCGGGCTGGTGGCGGCGCTGGCGTTCAGCCCCCTGCGCGAGCTGGCCGGCGAGCCGCGCAGCGCCACCCTGGCCGCGACGGTCGCCACCGCCTACCTGGTCGCCGCCCTGGTCCTGCTGGTGCTGGGCCGCAACGAGCGCTGGCTGCTGCCGATCGTGTTCGGCGGCACCTGCATCGACATCCTCGCCGCGACCCTGGCCACCCACGCCCTGCCCGGGGTCGGCGCCGGCATCGCGATGATGCTGCTGTTCAACGTCGCCGCCGCGGCGATGCTGCTGCCCCTGCGCTACGGCCTGGCGGTGGCGGTGCTGGCCTCCGGGGCGATGATAGTCGAGTACGTGTGGTCGATGCTCGACCCCGGGCCGGCGCCGCGCTCGCTGGCCGAGCTGTCGATGTTCGTCACCAGCTACCTGGCCCTGGCCTGGCTGGCCCACCAGATCGGCCAGCGCGCGCGCTCCAGCCAGCGCCTGGCCGAAAAGCGCACCGCCGAGGTCGCCAACCTGGTGGAGATCAACGAGCTGATCATCCGGCGCATGCGCACCGGGGTGCTGGTGGTGGACGCCGACAGCCGCATCACCCTGGCCAACGAGGCCGCCTCCCTGCTGCTGGGCGACGGGGGCGGCGATGGCGCGACCTCGCTGGCCCAGGTCGCGCCCGAGCTGGCCCGGCGCCTGCAGCGCTGGCGCAACGGCTGGCAGGTGGACGACAGCCCCCTGCAGCTGCTGCCCGACCAGCCCGAGGTGCAGCCGCGCTTCGCCCGGCTGCTGGCCGACAGCGACGTGGTCCTGGTGTTTCTGGACGACGCCACCGTGGTCTCGCGCCGGGCCGAGTCGCTGACCCTGGCCGCGCTGGGCCGGTTCTCGGCCAGCCTGGCCCACGAGATCCGCAACCCGCTGGCGGCGATCAACTACGCGGTCCAGCTGCTGGAGGAATCGCGCGGGGTGGACGACGCCGACAAGCGCCTTCTGCAGATCATCCACCAGCAGTGCCAGCGCACCAACGGCATCGTCGAGAGCGTGCTCGGCCTGGCCCGGCGCGAGCGCGCCAACCCGGAGAACATCGACCTGGGCGCGTTCGTGCGTCGCTTCGTCGACGACTACCGCCAGACCCTGTCGATCGAGACCGACAGCCTGGAGGCGATCGTGCCGGCGCAGCCGGTCCAGGCCCTGGTCGACCCCAAGCACCTGCAGCAGATCCTCACCGCCCTGGTCCACAACGCGCTCAAGTACGGGCGGATCATGGAGGAGCCGGCGCGGGTGCGGCTGCGGGTGTTCCAGACCGAGCGCAACGCCCTGGTCGACGTCCTCGACCGCGGCCCCGGGATCGCCGAGGGCGTGGCCGCGCAGCTGTTCCGGCCGTTCTTCACCACCTCCGAGCACGGCACCGGCCTGGGCCTGTACATCGCCCGCGAGCTGACCCGGGCCAACCAGGCGCGGCTGGAGTACGTGCCGGTGCCCGGCGGCGGCGCCTGCTTCCGGGTGGTCCTGCCGGGCCCGCACAACATGCTGCCGGTGTGAGCCCGGCGCGCGGTCGCCGCGACGCCCGGCTTGGCCCGGTCGGCCCGGTCCGCTATCGTTCAGGGTCATGAGCCCAAGCCGCAGCGCCCTGATCGTCGACGACGAACGCGATATCCGCGAGCTGCTGGTGCTGACCCTGGGCCGCATGGGCCTGCGCGTGGACACCGCCGCCAACCTGGCCGAGGCCCGCGAACTGCTGGGCGGCAACCGCTACGACCTGTGCTTCACCGACATGCGCCTGCCCGACGGCAACGGCATCGAGCTGGTCGGCGAGATCGCCCGCAACCACCCGCAGACCCCGGTGGCGATGATCACCGCCTTCGGCAGCATGGACCTGGCGGTGGAGGCGCTGAAGGCCGGCGCCTTCGACTTCGTCAGCAAGCCGGTGGACATCAACGTCCTGCGCGGCCTGGTCAAGCACGCGCTGGAGCTGAACAACGCCGAGCGGCCCAAGCCGCCCCCGCCGCCGCCGGAACAGGCCAGCCGCCTGCTCGGCGATTCGCCGGCCATGGCCACCCTGCGCGCCACCATCGCCAAGGTCGCCCGCAGCCAGGCGCCGGTCTACATCCTGGGCGAGTCGGGCGTGGGCAAGGAACTGGTCGCCCGCACCATCCACGAGCAGGGCGCGCGCGCCGGCGGGCCGTTCGTCCCGGTCAACTGCGGCGCGATCCCGGCCGAGCTGATGGAGAGCGAGTTCTTCGGCCACAAGAAGGGCAGCTTCACCGGCGCCCATGCCGACAAGCCCGGCCTGTTCCAGGCCGCCAGCGGCGGCACCCTGTTCCTGGACGAGGTGGCCGAACTGCCCCTGCCGATGCAGGTCAAGCTGCTGCGCGCGATCCAGGAGAAATCGGTGCGCCCGGTCGGCGCCGCCGGCGAGGTGCCGGTGGACGTGCGGATCCTGTCGGCCACCCACAAGGACCTGTCGGCACTGGTCGCCGACGGCCGCTTCCGCCACGACCTCTACTACCGGATCAACGTGATCGAGCTGCGGGTGCCGCCCCTGCGCGAGCGCACCGGCGACCTGCCGCAGCTGGCCGGCGCGATCCTGGCCCGGCTGGCCTCCGGCCAGGGCCGCCCGGCGCCCGAGCTGACCCCCGGCGCGGTCGCCGCCCTGGCCGGCTACGCCTTCCCCGGCAACGTGCGCGAGCTGGAGAACATCCTCGAGCGCGCCCTGGCCCTGGCCGACGGCGAGCGCATCGACGGCTCCGACCTGCACCTGCCGCAGGCGCCGATGCGCGCCGCCGGCACGCCCGACAACGGCCCGTCCGCCCCGCCCGCCGAGGCGGTGCTGGACCTGGACCCGGGCACCGGCGCCCTGCCCTCCTACATCGAGCAGCTCGAGCGCGCCGCGATCCAGAAGGCGCTGGAGGACAACCGCTGGAACAAGACCCGCGCCGCCGCGCAGCTGGGCATCACCTTTCGCGCCCTACGCTACAAGCTGAAGAAGCTGGGGATGGACTGAGGGCCGCCATCGCCGCCCGCCTCCGGCGATAATGGCGCATGAGCAGCCCGCACACGCCCAAGAAGTCCCTGGGCCAGAACTTCCTGCACGAGCGTGTCTACATCGACCGCATCGTCCAGGCCATCGATCCGAAACCCGGCGACCGCGTGGTCGAGATCGGCCCCGGCCAGGGCGCGATCACCCTGCCCCTGCTGCGCCGCCACGGCGCCCTGACCGTGATCGAGTTCGACCGCGACCTGGTCGGCCCGCTGGCAGCGATGGCGCAAGGCGTGGGCGAGCTGACCATCGTCCACCGCGACGTGCTCCAGGTCGATTTCACCGCGCTGGCCGCCGGCACCCCGATCAAGCTGGCCGGCAACCTGCCCTACAACATCTCCTCGCCGATCCTGTTCCACGCCCTGGACCACGCCGCGGCGATCCGCGACATGGTCTTCATGCTGCAGAAGGAAGTGGTGGACCGGATGGGCGCCGGCCCCGGCAGCAAGGTGTACGGCCGCCTGAGCGTGATGCTGCAGGCCTATTGCCAGGTGCAGCCGCTGTTCGTAGTCCCGCCGGGCGCGTTCCGGCCGGCGCCCAAGGTCGATTCGGCGGTGGTGCGGCTGGTGCCGCGCGACCCGGCCACGGTCGGGATCGAGGACCGCGCCCGCTTCGCCGAGGTGGTGCGCGCGGCCTTCGGCCAGCGCCGCAAGACCCTGCGCAACGCCCTTCACGGCGTCTGCGACGCCGCCCGGTTCGAGGCCGCCGGGGTCAGTCCCGACGCGCGCGCCGAGCAGATCGAGGTCGCCGCATTCGTCCGCCTGGCGAACGCGAAGAACGGCGAGTAGCGACCATGGCGTGGTCATCGCCATCACGACCTTCGCTTACACTGTCGCCATGTCCCGCACCGATACGCCCTACGCGATCGACGTCGATGTCACGCCCCGGTTCCTGGCCGACCAGTCCGAGCCGGACGCCGACCGCTACGTCTTCGCCTACACCATCCGCATCCACAACCGCGGCCGCGTCGCCGCCCGCCTGATCGCCCGCCACTGGCGGATCACCGACGGCAACGGCCGTACCGAGGAAGTCCACGGCGAAGGCGTGGTCGGCGAACAGCCCTGGCTGGAGCCGGGCGAGGACTTCGAATACACCTCCGGCGTGGTGCTGGAGACCGGCGACGGCGCCATGCAGGGACGCTACGACATGCTGGCCGCCGACGGCACCCGCTTCGACGCGCCCATCGCCCCGTTCCTGCTGACCGTCCCGCGTACCCTGCACTGAGGCCGAGACGATGAGCATCTGGGCCATCGGCGACCTGCAGGGCTGCTACGACGCCACCCAGCGACTGCTGGAGAAGATCCGCTTCGACCCGGCCGCCGACACCCTCTGGTTCTGCGGCGACCTGGTCAACCGCGGCGGCCAGTCGCTGGAGACCCTGCGCCTGGTGCATTCCCTGCGCGAACGCAGCGTGGTCGTGCTCGGCAACCACGACCTGTCCCTGCTGGCGATCGGCGAGCGTCCGCTGGCCGAGAAGCGCAAGGTCAACCCCGACCTGCAGCGCGTGGTCCTGGCCGAGGACGCCGACGAACTGCTGGGCTGGCTGCGCCGGCAGAAACTGGTCCACGCCGACCGCGCGCTGGGCTGGATGATGGTCCACGCCGGCCTGGCCCCGCAGTGGAGCACCCAGGACGCCGAACGCTACGCCGCCGAGATCGAGCGCCAGCTGCAGGGCGACGGTTACCGCACCCTGCTGCGCAACATGTACGGCGACAAGCCGAACTGGTCCTCGGGCCTGCGCGGCCACGAGCGCTGGCGCGCGACTATCAACTGGTTCACCCGCGCCCGCTACTGCACCCCGCGCGGGCGCATCGCGATCGAGGAGAAGGGCACGCCCGGCACCCAGGCGCCGGGGCTGTATCCCTGGTTCGAGGCGCCGGGCCGGGTCGAGCGCGACCTGAAGATCGTCTGCGGCCACTGGTCGACCCTGGGCCTGACCATCGCCCAGGGCGTGCACGCGATCGACACCGGCGCGGTCTGGGGCGGCAAGCTCACCGCCCTGCAGCTGGACACCGACGAGCTGCGCGTGGTGCAGTCGCCCGGCCGCGACGTGTCGGCGATCCCGCCGCACCTGCGCAAGGAATAGCCCGGCGGCTACGGCCGCCGGTATTCCACGAACTCGAACGCGTGCGCGTGCCGGTCGTCGGCCGCGTGCGCCTCGCGCGAGGCCACCCGCCACTGCGCCGGGTCCCAGGCCGGGAAGAACGCATCGGCGCCGGCGACCACCGTGTCCACGTGGGTCAGCTGCAGCGCGTGCGCATGCGGCAACGTCAGGGCGTAGACCTCGCCGCCGCCGATCACGCACAGCTCGTCCGCGCCCTGCGCCGAGGCCGATTCCAATGCCTGCCGCAGCGAGGCCACCGCCTGCATGCCGGCGAACGGCGCCTGTCCCTGCCGGGTCAGCACCAGGTTGGTCCGCCCCGGCAGCGCGCGTCCCAGCGACTGCGCGGTCTTGCGCCCCATCAGGATCGGCTTGCCCAGGGTCAGCGCCTTGAAGTGACGGAAGTCGTCCGGCAGGTGCCACGGCATCGCGTTGCCGCGGCCGATGCCGCGTTCGCGGTCCAGGGCCGCGACCAGGACCAGCCGCGGAGGCTGGCTCACACCGCCACCGGCGCCTTGATCGCCGGCGCCGGGTCATAGCCCTCGATGGCGATGTCCTCGTAGGCGAACTCGAACAGGTCGGTCACCGCCGGGTTCAGGCGCAGGGTCGGCAACGGCCGCGGGCTGCGCGCGAGCTGCTCGCGCGCCTGCTCGTAGTGGTTGGAATACAGGTGCGCATCGCCCAGGGTGTGGACGAAGTCGCCCACCTGCAGCCTGGTGACCTGGGCCACCATGTGGGTCAGCAGGGCGTAGCTGGCGATGTTGAACGGCACCCCGAGGAAGATGTCGCCGCTGCGCTGGTACAGCTGGCAACTCAGTTTCCCGCCGGCGACGTAGAACTGGAACATGGTGTGGCAGGGCATCAGCGCCATCTGCGGCAGCTCGGCCACGTTCCAGGCGCTGACGATCAGCCGGCGCGAATCGGGGTTGCGGCGGATCTCGTCCACCACCCAGCGGATCTGGTCGATCTCGGCGCCGTCGCTGCCGGTCCAGCGCCGCCACTGCTTGCCGTACACCGGGCCGAGTTCGCCGTTTTCGTCGGCCCACTCGTCCCAGATGCTGACCTTGTTGTCCCTGAGGTAGGCGATATTGGTCTCGCCCTTCAGGAACCACAGCAGCTCATGCACGATCGAGCGCAGGTGCAGCTTCTTGGTGGTGACCAGCGGGAAGCCTTCGGCCAGGTCGAAGCGCATCTGCCAGCCGAACACGCTGCGGGTGCCGGTGCCGGTGCGGTCGGCCTTCTCGGTGCCGTGCTCGAGCACGTGGCCGAGCAGGTCCAGGTACTGCTTCATGGCCTGCCTCCCTTGCCCGCCCTGGCATCGACGCCTGCCGCAGGCGCGGCCGGCAGCGGCTCCAGCACCGGGGCGTGCCGCGAGCGCCACAGCAGGTACAGCCCCAGCGCCACCAGCGGCAGGCTCAGCACCTGGCCCATGGTCAGCCAGCCGAAGGCCAGGTAGCCGAGCTGGGCGTCGGGCACGCGCACGAACTCGACCAGGAAGCGGAACACGCCGTACAGCAGGGCGAACAGCCCGGACACCGCATAGCGCGGTCGCGGGCGCGAGGAGAACCACCACAAGGCCACGAACATCACCAGGCCCTCGAGGCAGGCCTGGTAGAGCTGCGAGGGATGGCGGGCCCAGGCGTCCAGCGCGCCGGCCTCGAACTGCGCCCGCAGCGCGGCCGGGTCCAGCTGCTGGAAGCGCTCGGGCAGCCCGGTCGGGAACACCACGCCCCAGCCGGCCTCGGTGGGCTTGCCCCAGAGCTCGCCGCCGATGTAGTTGCCGAGCCGGCCGAAGCCCAGGCCCGGCGGCACCAGCGGGGCGACGAAATCCATGGTGTCGAAGAAGTGCAGGCGCTGCCGCCGCGACCACAGCCAGGCAGCGGCCAGCACGCCGACCAGGCCGCCGTGGAAGCTCATGCCGCCGTCCCAGACGCGCACGATCATCAGCGGGTCTCGGAGCAGTTCGTCCAGGCCGTAGAACAGCACATAGCCCAAGCGGCCGCCGAGGATCACCCCGAGCATCGCGTAGAACAGCAGGTCGGAGAATCCGTTGGCGTCCACCCCCGGCAGGCGCCCGGCGGCGATCCGCTGCCGTCCCAGCCACCAGGCCGTGCCGAAGCCCAGCAGGTACATCAGTCCGTACCAGTGGACCCGCAGCGGGCCGAGCGAGAAGGCGATGGGATCGATCTGGTGGAGGACGGTCATGGAACCTGCCGGCGGTGCGAGGGCCCTATTGTGCCCGAGCAGGTCGAATTTCTTGCAACGGCACGGCAACAGTTGCGTTTAGTGGCACAGGGACGTGCCACGGCCGCGAGTTGCGGGCAGGATGCCTGCCCGAGCGGTGCACCGCAGACCCAAGGCACGGCGGCCCAGCCCGAAGCCAGCGCTTTTACGCCAGGGACGCCTACAGCCGCACGGGCCGGTCCGGCAATTCGTCGCGGGGCTCGTCGGTGGCCGGGAAATGCGCGGCCAGCAGCGCCGAGATCCGGGCCACGCCGTCGACCGCCGCCGCCTTGTCGCCGTCGACATGCAGGCGCTCGCGCACCGCCGCGCACACCGCTTCCCACTCCGCGGCGGCGACCCGGCCGTGCAGGCCGCGGTCGGCGACGATCTCGATGGCGTGATCGGCCAGCAGCAGGTACAGCAGCACACCGTTGTTGGCCTGGGTGTCCCAGACCCGCAGACGGGCGAATACTTCCTCGGCACGGGCGCGTGGCGCGGTGCCGCGCCAGGCCTCGCCGGCCGGCAGCCCTGCCTCGACCGCGAACACCCCCTCGCCGTCGTGCAGGCGCTCGCCGGCGGCGATCGCCTCGCCGATCCGGGCCAAAACCTGATCGGGAAAGCGGCCTGCGGCCGAAGGCGCGAACAGGTGCCGCAGCAGACGTAGGCCGGCGGCCATCCCCACCGCCCCGAGGCGCCGCCGCCGCCGGACATGCCGCCACCGCCCGACCAGCCGCCGCCTCCCCCGAAACCACTGCCGCCGAAGCCGCCTCCGCCCCAGCC
>NZ_PDWL01000029.1 GCF_010093185.1 Pseudoxanthomonas jiangsuensis
ACTACTGGGAACATGCTGTGAGCTATTCTTGTCCATATTTGTTAGAGGTACATGGCGAAGTGCAGATTCAACCCGCTTGGATTTGCTAGTATGGGACCTGTGTAGAAGGAACACAGCCGGTGGGGGGCCGGGCCTATGGTTGTATTGCACACCCCCCCCCCCCCGATACGATACCGGGGGCCGCGCTCCCCCCCGCCCCCCCCCCGGGAACCGCCATGCCCGCCGCCGTCCGCCGCCTGTCCCCGCTCGACCGCGTCCTGGTCGAGGCCCAGCGTGCGCTGGAGACCACCCTGGGCGACCCGCCGGCCTCGCGGCCCTGCCCGGCCCGGGCCGCGGACCCGGTCCTGCCCAAGCCGGCCCGGCGCCACGCCGCGGGGCTGATGCGGATCAACCACGTCGGCGAGGTCTGCGCCCAGGGCCTGTACTTCGGCCAGGCGGCGGTGGCCCGCGACCCGGCTACCCGCGGGCACCTGCTCGACGCGGCCCAGGAGGAGACCGACCACCTGGCCTGGTGCGCGCAGCGCCTGCGCGAGCTGGACAGCCGGCCCAGCCTGTTCAACCCGCTGTGGTACGCCGGCAGCTATGCGATCGGCACCCTGGCGGGACTGCGCGGGGACGGCTGGAACCTGGGCTTCGTGGTCGAGACCGAGCGCCAGGTCGAGGCCCACCTGGACGAGCACCTGGAGTCGCTGCCGGCCGCCGACGAGCGCAGCCGCGAGATCATCCGGGTGATGAAGGCCGACGAGGCCCGCCACGCCGACCATGCCCAGGAGGCCGGGGCGAAGGTGCTGCCGCCGCCGATCCCGCAGGCGATGGCCCTGGCCTCCAAGCTGATGAAGCTGGTTGCCTACCGGCTCTGAGCGGCCGCAGCGGCGACCGTCAGGCGGGCGACGCCAGCTTCAACCCGATCACCCCGGCCACGATCAGGCCGATGCACGCCAGCCGCGCCGGCGAGGCGCTCTCGCCCAGCAGGACGATGCCCATCAGCGCCACGCCACAGGCGCCCACGCCGGTCCAGATCGCATAGGCCGTGCCCACCGGGATGGTGCGCAAGGCCAGGGTCAGCAGGTACAGGCTGACCGCGGCGGCCGCGGCGGTGCCCAGGCTCGGCCACAGCCGAGTGAAGCCCTCGGTGTGCTTGAGCCCGAGGGCGAAGGCGATCTCGAACAGGCCGGCCAGCAACAGGTAGATCCAGGACATCGTCGTGCTCCTCGGTCTCCGGCCGCGCCCGTGCGGCGCGGCCAAAAACGAAACGGCCCGGAGCGCTGGGCTCCGGACCGCCGTCGGTCTTCGTCTGCGGCTTGCGCCGCACGCGGGCCGTCCCGCGCATGTCGTGGCGCCATCCTGCCGTGGCGCGTCTGAATCGGCGCGCACCGGCAGCCCCGGCCGGGTCACTCCACCAGGTTGCGCCCGTGGAACAGCTCCTCGATCTCGCGCTTGAGCAGCGCCTCCACCCGCATCCGCTCCTTGAACGAGAGGTTGCGCGCCTTCTCCTCGAACAGGTACGTGTCCAGGTCGAATTCCTTCAGGTGCATCTTCGTGTGGAAGATGTTCTCCTGGTAGACGTTGACGTCGATCATCTCGTAGCGCGACTTGATGTTCTTGGCCAGATAGTCCTGGATCGAGTTGATCTTGTGGTCGATGTAGTGCTTCTTGCCCTTTATGTCGCGGGTGAAGCCACGCACGCGATAGTCCATCACCACGATGTCGGACTCGAAGCTCTCGATCAGGTAGTTCAGCGCCTTCAGCGGCGAGATCACCCCGCAGGTGGCCACGTCGATGTCCGCGCGGAAGGTGGCGATGCCGTTCTGCGGGTGCGTCTCCGGGTAGGTGTGGACGGTGATGTGGCTCTTGTCCATGTGCGCCACCACCGCGTCGGAGATCACCTCCTTGCCGGCCTGCTTCTTGTCGATCACCGGCTCCTCGGAGATGAGGATGGTCACCGACGCACCCTGCGGGTCGTAGTCCTGGCGGGCCACGTTGAGGATGTTGGCGCCGATGATCTGGGCCACGTCGGTCAGGATCTGGGTCAGGCGGTCGGCGTTGTAGGCCTCATCGATGTACTCGATGTAGCGCTGGCGCTCGTCCTCGGAGACCGCGTAGCAGACGTCGTAGATGTTGAAGCTCAGCGCCTTGGTGAGATTGTTGAAGCCTTGCAGCCTCAGGCGCGGCAGGGGTTTGACCACGGCGGTCATGCCTCTGGAGGGTGGGAAACGCGGCATTATGGGCCAAAGCGGATGACGGGGGTATGTCCCGGGCACCCCCCGTTTGCCCGGCGGCCCGCATGCGGCTACCCTTCGGCATTGCCCCATGACCGCCCCATGAACGCCAGGAAGCCCGACGCCGTGTCCCCCGTGCGCTTCGCCAGCAGTCCGCTGTCGCTGGACCAGACCGCCGTCGAACGTTTCCTGGCCCATTGCCAGCGCCGGCGCTACCCCAACCGGACCGACGTGTTCCGCCCGGGCGATCCGGCCGGGACCCTGTACTACGTGGTCAATGGCTCGGTCAGCATCATCGCGGAGGAAGAGGACGGCCGCGAGCTGGTCCTGGGCTACTACGGCGCCGGCGAGTTCGTCGGCGAGATGGGCCTGTTCATCGAGTCCGACAGCCGCGAGGTGATCCTGCGCACCCGCAGCGCCTGCGAGCTGGCCGAGATCAGCTACGAGCGCCTGCAGCAGCTGATGCTGGGCCCGCTGTCCGCGGACGCCCCGCGCCTGCTGTACTCGATCGGCGTGCAGCTCTCGCGCCGGCTGCTGACCACCAGCCGCAAGGCCAGCCGCCTGGCCTTCCTCGACGTGACCGACCGGATCGTGCGCACCCTGCACGACCTGTCGCGCGAGCCGGAGGCGATGACCCATCCGCAGGGCACCCAGCTGCGGGTCTCGCGCCAGGAGCTGGCGCGCCTGGTCGGCTGCTCGCGCGAAATGGCCGGGCGGGTGCTGAAGAAGCTGCAGGCCGACGGCCAGCTGCACGCCCGCGGCAAGACCGTGGTCGTGTACGGCACCCGCTGAAGTGCGCGCCGGCGCTACGCCGGCTCGCCGCCGCGGTCGCGGCAGCCCCAGTTGAGGATCGGCGTGCCCGCCGGCAGTACCCGGCGGAAGAACTCCACCCGCGAATGTTTGGGGTTGACCACCACCGGCCGGCGCGCCGCCTGCAGCAGGGGCAGGTCGGCGGTGGAGTCCGAGTAGGCCACGTCGATCCCGCTGTAGCCGTGCTCGCGCAGCATCCGCATCTTCTCGGCGTTGTGGCAATGGCGGACGGCCTTGACCCCGCCCAGCCGGGGTCCGACCTGGGTGCCGATCACCGGCACGTCGGCGTGAGCGACGAAGCCGAGGATCGCCCGCGCCAGCTCCGGCGGCGCCCCGGTCGCCACCACCACCCGGTCGCCACGCGCGCGGTGCGCGGCGAACACCTCCAGCGCCACCGGCAGCAGCCGCCGCGCGATTTCCTCGCGGTGCCCGGCCACGTAGCGGTCGATCACCCGGTCGAACTCGCGCACCCGGTGCATGCCGAAGCTGCCGATCCAGACGTAGCCGGAGATGCCCCAGCGCCGGGTCGGCAGGAACGCGACCATCGGCCCCAGCAAAGGCGTGGCCAGCAGGGCGACCAGGATGCGCAGGGGATTGCGCCGGATCAGCCAGGCGAAAAGATGGCTGCCGGAATCGCCGTCGTACAGGGTGTGGTCGAAGTCGAACACCACCAGCGGCGCGTCGGCCGCCGGCTCGGCGCGTGTCGGCCCGGTCGCGCTCATGCCTCGAAGAACAGCTGCCGCAAAGCCTCGCCCGGTTCCTCGGCGCGCATGAAGGTCTCGCCGACCAGGAACGCGTGCACCCCGGCCGCGCGCATCCTGGCCACGTCGTCCTGGACCAGGATCCCGCTCTCGGTGACCAGCAGGCGGTCGCGCGGCACCGCGTCCTTCATCTCCAGGGTCACGTCGAGCGAGACCTCGAACGTGCGCAGGTTGCGGTTGTTGATGCCCACCAGCGGCACCGGTACCTGGATCGCGCGCTCGAGCTCGTCGATGTCGTGGACCTCGACCAGCACGTCCATGCCCAGCTCCAGCGCCAGCCCGGACAGGTCGGCCAGCTGCTCGTCGCCGAGCGCGGCGACGATCAGCAGGATGCAGTCCGCGCCCAGGGCCCGGGCCTCGTGCACCTGGTAGGGATCGACGGTGAAATCCTTGCGCAGCACCGGCAGGGTGCAGGCGGCGCGGGCCTGCCGCAGGTAGTCGTCTTCGCCCTGGAAGAAGTCCACGTCGGTCAGCACCGACAGGCAGGAGGCGCCGCCGAACTCGTAGCTGACCGCGATCTCGGCCGGGCGGAAGTCCGGGCGGATCACGCCCTTGGACGGGCTGGCCTTCTTGACCTCGGCGATCACCGCCGGATCGCCGTTGGCGATCGCCGCCTGCAGGGCGGCGGCGAAGCCGCGCACCGGGCCGGCGTCGCGCGCGCGCGCGGCGACCTCGGCCAGCGGCGCGCGCGCGCGGCGTTCGGCGATCTCTTCGGCCTTGCGGGCCAGGATGGTCTGCAGGATGTCGCTCATGGATCGGTCACGGACGGGTGCGCGGCGGACCGGCATTCTCGCATGAGCCGGCTGGGCCACGACGTCACGCGGGCATGGCGCTCGCGGCCAGCTCGCGGGTGGTGGCGACGAAGGCCTGCAGGCGCTCGCGCGCCGCGCCGCTGTCGATCGCCGCGCGCGCGCGGACGATGCCGTCGCCGATGCCTTCGACCACGCCGGCCACGTACAGCGCGGCGGCGGCGTTGAGGGTGACGATGTCGCGCGCCGGGCCGGGCGCGCCGTCGAGCACGCCCAGCAGCATGCCGCGCGACTCCGCCGCGTCGGCGACCTTGAGGTTGCGGCTGGCGGACATGGCGATGCCGAAGTCCTCCGGGTGCACCTCGTACTCGCGGACCACGCCGTCGCGCAGCTCGCCGACCAGGGTGGCCGCGCCCAGCGACAGCTCGTCCATGCCGTCGCGGCCCCACACCACCAGCGCGCGCTGCGCGCCCAGCTCGTGCAGCACCCGCGCCTGGATGCCGACCAGGTCGGGGTGGAACACGCCCATCAGGATGTTCGGCGCGCCGGCCGGATTGGTCAGCGGCCCGAGGATGTTGAAGATGGTGCGCACGCCCATCTCCCGCCGCACCGGCGCGACCACCTTCATCGCCGGGTGGTGGATCGGGGCGAACATGAAGCCGATGCCGCAACGCCCGATCGAGGCGGCGACCTGCTCGGGCTGCAGCTCGATGGAGGCGCCCAGCGCCTCGAGCACGTCGGCGCTGCCGGACTTGGAGGACACGCTGCGGTTGCCGTGCTTGGCGATCCGGGCGCCGGCGGCGGCGGCCACGAACATCGAGCAGGTGGAGATGTTGAAGGTGTGCGAGCCGTCGCCGCCGGTGCCGACGATGTCGACCAGGTTGCCGCGGTCGGCCACCTCCACCGTGCGCGAGAACTCGCGCATGACCGTGGCCGCGCCGGCGATCTCGCCGACGGTCTCCTTCTTCACCCGCAGGCCGGTGAGGATGGCCGCGGCCATCACCGGCGAGACCTCGCCGCGCATGATCTGCCGCATCAGCCCGACCATCTCGTCATGGAAGATCTCGCGGTGCTCGATCGTGCGCTGCAGGGCTTCCTGGGGGGTGATGGTCATCTCGGCGGCTCTCGGGAAACCCAGCGAGTCTAGCGAAAGCCGGCCACTGCCGGGATCGCCCCGCGGCCAAGCATCCCGGCGGCAGGGCAAAGCCGCTGGGTCCCGGCCTGCGCCGGGACGACGGATTCTTGCGGCCGGAACGCAAACGCCGGCCCTGCGGCCGGCGTGCGTGGAACTGATTGCTGTACGGCCCCGAGGCCGTCGATTCAGTGCTTGAGGTTGCGGCGCAGGCGCTCCAGCGCCTGCAGCTGGGCGGTGACCTCGGCCAGGCGCTGCTGCGCCTCGGCCACTTCCATCGCTTCGCTGCGGTTGGCCAGCACCCGCTCGGCCTCTTCCTTGGCCTTGCGCACCGCGGCCTCGTCGATGTCCTCGGCGCGGATCGCGGTGTCGGCCAGCACGGTCACCACCTGCGGCTGCACCTCGAGGATGCCGCCGGAGATGGCGAAGTCCAGCTGGGTGCCGTCGGCCTGGGTCACCACCACCTTGCCCGGCTTGAGCCGGGTGATCAGCGGCGCGTGGCGCGGCGCGATGCCCAGCTCGCCCAGCTCGCCGGTGGCCACGACCAGGGTGGCTTCGCCGCGGAAGATCTCCTGCTCGGCGCTGACGATGTCGCAACGGATGGTGGTGCTCATGCTTCGCTTCTCTTCCGTGTCACCGCCGGCCGCAGGCGGCCGATGGCTGGGGATGCGATGCGGATCAGGCGACCCGCATCATGGCGCCTCCCCGCGGGCGGGAAGGCGCGCCGGTCGTCAGGCGATCTTCTTCGCCTTCTCGACCGCCTCGTCGATGGTGCCGACCATGTAGAAGGCCTGCTCCGGCAGGTGGTCGTACTCGCCATCCACGATGCCCTTGAAGCCGCGGATGGTGTCCTTCAGCGACACGTACTTGCCCGGCGAGCCGGTGAACACCTCGGCCACGTGGAACGGCTGGCTGAAGAAGCGCTCGATCTTGCGCGCGCGCGACACGGCCAGCTTGTCCTCTTCCGACAGCTCGTCCATGCCCAGGATCGCGATGATGTCCTTCAGCTCCTTGTACTTCTGCAGGGTCTGCTGGACGCGCTGGGCGGTGTCGTAGTGCTCGTGGCCGATAACCAGCGGGTCCATCTGGCGGCTGGTCGAGTCCAGCGGGTCCACCGCCGGGTAGATGCCCAGCGAGGCGATCGAACGCGACAGGGTCACGGTCGAGTCCAGGTGGGCGAAGGTGGTGGCTGGCGACGGGTCGGTCAGGTCGTCCGCGGGCACGTACACGGCCTGGATCGAGGTGATCGAGCCGGTCTTGGTCGAGGTGATGCGCTCCTGCAGCACGCCCATTTCCTCGGCCAGGGTCGGCTGGTAGCCCACCGCCGACGGCATGCGGCCCAGCAGCGCCGAGACCTCGGTGCCGGCCAGGGTGTAGCGGTAGATGTTGTCGACGAAGAACAGCACGTCGCGGCCCTTGCCGTCGGCGCCCTTCTCGTCGCGGAAGTACTCGGCCATGGTCAGGCCGGTCAGCGCCACGCGCAGGCGGTTGCCCGGCGGCTCGTTCATCTGGCCGTAGACCATCGCCACCTTCGATTCCTTCGGGTTGTCGATGTTGACCACGCCCGACTCGATCATCTCGTGGTAGAAGTCGTTGCCCTCGCGGGTACGCTCGCCCACGCCGGCGAACACCGACAGGCCGCTGTGCGCCTTGGCGATGTTGTTGATCAGCTCCATCATGTTGACGGTCTTGCCGACGCCGGCGCCGCCGAACAGGCCGACCTTGCCGCCCTTGGCGAACGGGCACATCAGGTCGATCACCTTGATCCCGGTCTCCAGCAGCTCGGTGGCCGAGGCCTGCTCGTCGAAGCTCGGGGCGTCGCGGTGGATTTCCCAGGTCGTGTCGGCGGCGATCTCGCCGGCCTCGTCGATCGGGGTGCCCAGCACGTCCATGATCCGGCCCAGGGTGCCGACGCCGACCGGCACGGCGATGCCGCGGCCGGTGTTGGTGGCGACCAGGTTGCGCTTGAGGCCGTCGGTGGAACCCAGCGCGATGGTGCGGACCACGCCGTCGCCCAGCTGCTGCTGCACTTCCAGGGTGATGGCGGTGCCATCGACCTTCAGCGCGTCGTAGACCTTCGGCACCTCGGCGCGCGGGAATTCGACGTCGACGACGGCGCCGATGATCTGGACGATCTTGCCTTGAGTATGGGTGGTCATGTCGCTACTCGCTTGTCCCAAAGTTCGGATGTTGTGGAAAACCGCCGGGCTTTCCGCAACACCCGCGGATGCCCCGCGGGCACGAGGCCCGCGGGACGGTGGTCAACCGCTTACTCGCACTTGAGCATCGCGGCGGTCTGGCTGAAGGAGTCGTTGGCGGTCTTGCAGGCCACTTCCAGACCCGACTTGTCGCTCAGCGACTCCCACTGCGCGCGGGCCTGGTCGACGCCCTGCTGGAAGGCGGCGGCCGAGGCGTTGCCGCCCGACTTCTCGAAGCAGGCCTTGGCGCGGGCCAGGTAGTCTTCGCAGGCCTGCGGCAGGTTGGACGCGGCCGGAGCGGCGGCGTCCGCGGCAACCGGCGCCGGTTCGGCGGCGGCCGGAGCGGCGGCGGCCTCGGCGGCCGGAGCCGGGGCGGTTTCGGCGGCCGGGGCTTCGGCTTCCTTCTTGGCGCAGGCGGCCAGCAGTACGGCCAGGGCGGCGACGGTCATCAGCTTGTTCATGGTCATTCCTTGGTTTCCAGTCGAAGGTCGATCAGGGTCGATTCCAGCACTGCGCGGCGGTGTTCCTTCCGGGAAGCGACGGCCGCGCACACCAGCCCCGGATTGCTCAAGCGTCAGACCGCAGCCGCGCCGCCCACGATCTCGGAGATCTCCTGGGTGATCGCGGCCTGGCGGGCCTTGTTGTAGACCAGCTGCAGGGTGCCGATCAGCTTGCTGGCGTTGTCGCTGGCGGCCTTCATCGCCACCATCCGCGCGGCGTGCTCCGAGGCCACGTTCTCCAGCACTGCCTGGTACACCAGCGACTCGACGTAGCGGGTCAGCACGTGCTCCAGCACGCTGGCCGCGTCGGGCTCGTAGATGTAGTCCCAGTCGTGGTTCGGCACCCCGGTCTGCGCCGCCGGCAGCGGCAGCAGCTGGTCGAAGGTGGCCTTCTGGCTCATGGTGTTGACGAAGTGGTTGTAGACCACGAACACGCGGTCGACCTTGCCCTCGGTGTAGGCGTCCAGCATCACCTTGACCACGCCGACCAGGTCGTCCAGGTGCGGCACGTCGCCCAGGTGGGAGACGCTGCCGACCATGTTCACCTTGATCCGGCGGAAGAAGGCCTGCGCCTTCTGGCCGATGGTGACCATGTCCACTTCCACGCCCTGCTCATTGAACTGGCGCACTTCGCCCAGCAGCTTGCGGAACAGGTTGTTGTTCAGGCCGCCGGCCAGGCCGCGGTCGGAGGAGACCACGATGTAGCCGACCCGCCTGACCTGCTCGCGCTGGACCAGGAACGGGTGCTGGTAGTCGGTATTGGCCTGGGCCAGGTGGCCGATCACCTGCTTCATCGCCTGCGCGTACGGGCGCGAGGTCCGCATCCGGTCCTGCGCCTTGCGGATCTTGGAGGCCGAGACCATCTCCAGCGCGCGGGTCACCTTGCGGGTGTTCTGCACGCTCTTGATCTTGGTTTTGATTTCGCGTCCGCCAGCCATCTCTTCTTCCCGTGGGGCGGGCCGTGGCCCGCCGTTGGACTTGGTCACCGTCGCGGCGCCCGGCTCATGCCGGCGCCGCGGCGCGGCTTACCAGGTGCCGGTCTGCTTGAACTCGGCGATGCCCTTCTTGAACGCCGACTCGATCTCGTCGTTCCAGTTGCCGGTGCCGTTGATCTGGTCGACCAGCGCGCCCTGGGTGTTGGCGAAGTGGGCGTGCAGGCCCTCCTCGAACGCCAGCAGCTTGCCGACCGGCACGTCATCCAGGTAGCCCTCGTTGACGGCGTAGATCGACAAGGCCTGGTTGGCGATCGACATCGGCGCGTACTGCTTCTGCTTCATCAGCTCGGTCACGCGCTGGCCGCGCTCGAGCTGCTTGCGGGTGGCCTCGTCCAGGTCGGAAGCGAACTGGGCGAACGCGGCCAGCTCGCGGTACTGGGCCAGCGAGATGCGGATGCCGCCCGACAGCTTCTTGATGATCTTGGTCTGGGCCGAGCCGCCGACGCGCGAGACCGAGATGCCGGCGTTGACCGCCGGGCGGATGCCGGCGTTGAACAGGTCGGTCTCCAGGAAGATCTGGCCGTCGGTGATCGAGATCACGTTGGTCGGAACGAACGCGGACACGTCGCCGGCCTGGGTCTCGATGATCGGCAGCGCGGTCAGCGAGCCGGTCTTGCCCTTGACCTCGCCGTTGGTGAACTTCTCGACGTAGTCGGTGGAGACGCGGCAGGCGCGCTCGAGCAGGCGGCTGTGCAGGTAGAACACGTCGCCCGGGTAGGCTTCGCGGCCCGGCGGGCGCTTGAGCAGCAGCGAGATCTGGCGGTAGGCCACGGCCTGCTTGGACAGGTCGTCGTAGATGATCAGCGCGTCTTCGCCGCGGTCGAGGAAGTACTCGCCCATGGTGCAGCCGGAGTAGGCGCTGATGTACTGCATCGCGGCCGACTCGGAGGCGGTGGCGGCCACGACGATGGTGTGGGCCAGGGCGCCGTTCTCCTCCAGCTTGCGCACGATGTTGGCGACGGTCGAGGCCTTCTGCCCGATCGCCACGTACACGCACTTGATGCCGGTGCCCTTCTGGTTGATCACCGCGTCGATCGCCAGCGCGGTCTTGCCGGTCTGGCGGTCGCCGATGATCAGCTCGCGCTGGCCGCGGCCGATCGGGATCATCGAGTCGACCGACTTGTAGCCGGTCTGCACCGGCTGGTCGACCGACTTGCGCCAGATCACGCCCGGGGCCACGCGCTCGACCGGAGCGGTCTGGGTGGCGCCCAGCGGGCCCTTGCCGTCGATCGGCTCGCCCAGGGCGTTGACCACGCGGCCGAGCAGCTGCGGGCCGACCGGCACCTCGAGGATGCGGCCGGTGGTCTTGGCCACGTCGCCCTCGCGCAGGTGCTCGTACTCGCCCAGGACCACGGCGCCGACCGAGTCGCGCTCCAGGTTCAGCGCCAGCGCGAACGTGTTGTTCGGCAGCTCGATCATTTCGCCCTGCATCACGTCGGCCAGGCCGAAGATGCGCACGATGCCGTCCGACACCGAGGTCACGGTGCCTTCGTTGCGGGCCTCTGCGGACAGCTTGACCTGCTCGATGCGGGTCTTGATCAGGTCGCTGATTTCGGAGGGGTTGAGCGTGGTAGCCATTTTGGTTTCCTTGGAGTCGCTGGCCCGGGTGGAAGACCCGGTGTTCGCGACCTGAAAAGTGAACTGTCTGTGCCGGTGCCCGGATCAGCCCGCCAGCGCGGTCTGCAGGCGCGCGAGCTTGCCCTTGAGCGAACCGTCGATCACCACGTCGCCGGCGTCGATCACCGCGCCACCGATCAGGCCGGCGTCCACCGCGGTCTCCAGCTCGACCTCGCGGCCGAAGCGGCGCTTCAGCGCTGCCTTCAGCGACGCGAGCTCGTCGGCCGACAAGGCGGTGGCGGAGGTGACCGTGGCCCGGACCACGCGCTGTTCCTCGGCGCGCAGCTGCTCGAACAGCCCGGCGACCTCGGCCAGCAGGGGCAGGCGCCCGGCCTCGGCCAGCAGGCCGAGGAAGCGGCCGAACGAAGCCTCGGCGCCCTGCGGCGCCAACAGGGCGACCGCCTGCTCGCGGCCCAGTTCCGGGTTCGACAGCAAGCCGGCCACGCGCGGGTCGGCGGCGACCTGGGCGGAGAAGCCCAGCGCCTGCGACCACGCGTCGACGCGGCCTTCGTCGCGGGCCGCGCCGAACGCGGCGCGGGCGTACGGACGTGCGAGGGTCAGTGCCTGGCTCATTCAGATCGCTCCGTCAAAGCTGCGCGGCCAGCTCGTCCAGCAACGCCTTGTGGGCGTTGGCGTCGATCTCGCGGTGCAGCAGCTTGCCGGCGCCTTCCACCGCCAGCGCGGACACCTGCTTGCGCAGGTCCTCGCGGGCGCGGTTGGCGGAGGCGTCGATCTCGGCCTGGGCGGCCGCCTTCTGCCGGCCGGCCTCGGCCACGGCTTCCTCGCGCGCGGCGTCGACGATCTGGTTGGCGCGGGCGTGGGCCTGGTCGATGATCTCGTTGGCCTTGGTGCGCGCTTCCTTCAGCAGATCGTTGACCTTGTCCTGGGCCTGGGCCAGGTCCTTCTGGCTGCGGTCGGCCGCGGCCAGGCCCTCGGCGATCTTCTGCTGCCGCTCCTCGATGGCCTTGAGCAGCGGCGGCCAGATCTTGGTGGCGATCAGCCAGATCAGGCCGGCGAAGGCCAGCGCCTGGGCGAAAAGAGTCAGATTGAGGTTCATTGGTGCGCTCTGCCTGTGCTCAGGGAGCCTGCGGCGCGGACGCCGCCAGGCTGCCTACATGCTGCCGCCGGGACCGCTGTTCGCGGACCGGCGGCAGACCCGTCGGGACCTCGCGGTCCGTCCGACAGTTACGGGGCCAGGCCGCCGACCAGGAACGGGCTGGCGAAGGCGAACAGCAGGCCGACGGCGACCGAGATGATGAACGCGGCGTCGATCAGGCCGGCGGTGATGAACATGCGCACCTGCAGCACCGGGATCAGCTCCGGCTGGCGGGCGGCCGACTCCAGGAACTTGCCGGCCATGATGGCCAGGCCCAGGCCGGCGCCCAGCGCGGCCAGGCCGATCATGATGCCGATGGCCAGAACGGTCGAAGCCTGGACGGAAGCGAGGGCGGTCAGTGCGGTTTCCATGGTTTTCTCCGGAGCGATTGCTGAGATGTTGAAGCGAAGGGTGAAGGGGGAACCTGGTGGAACGAAGGGGTCAGTGGCTGTCTTCGGACAGGCTGAGGTACACGATCGAAAGCATCATGAAGATGAACGCCTGCAGCGGGATGACCAGCAGGTGGAACAGCATCCAGCCGAAGCCGAACGCCGCACCGCCGAGCATGCCCAGGATGCCGGCGCCGCCGAGCACCCAGATCAGCAGGAACACGATCTCGCCGCCGAACATGTTGCCGAACAGTCGCATCGCCAGCGAGATCGGCTTGCTCAGCCACTCGACGGTGTTGAGGATCAGGTTGAACGGCATCATCCACTTGCCGAACGGCGCGGTCAGGAACTCCAGGGTGAAGTGCCCCAGCCCCTTCGCGCGCAGGGCGAAGATGATCATCAGGAAGAACACGCTGATCGACATGCCCAGGGTGGCATTGACGTCGGCGGTCGGCACCGGCTTCCAGTACGGCACGCCCAGGTGCTCCAGCGGCAGCGCGATGAAGTCCGCCGGGATCATCTTCAGCAGGTTCATCAGCAGGATCCAGAAGAACAGGGTGATCGCGATCGGCGTCACCAGCTTGCTGGTCCCGTGGTAGGTGTCGCGCGCCTGGCGGTCGACGAATTCCAGGCAGATCTCGACGAAGGCCTGCCACTTGCCGGGCACGCCCGCGGTGGCCTTGCGCGTGGCCAGCCAGAACAGGAAGACCATGAACAGGCCCATCAGCACCGAGGTCACCAGGGTGTCCACGTGCACGGTCCAGAAGCTGCCCTCGCCGACGTGCCCCGTCAGGTTGTGCAGGTGGTGCTGGATGTAGCTGGTTGGGGTCAGTTCCGCCTCAGCCGCCATGGGTCCGGTTTTCCTGTTCTAACGACCTGAATGATTGTGTCCGCCCGCACGCAACGCCTGTTCAGCGTCCCAGCGCCAGGGCCAGCACCTGCGCCACCAGCACGGCCACGGCCGCCAGCAGCATCGGC
Organism: Pseudoxanthomonas jiangsuensis; assembly: GCF_010093185.1. Taxonomy (GTDB): domain Bacteria; phylum Pseudomonadota; class Gammaproteobacteria; order Xanthomonadales; family Xanthomonadaceae; genus Pseudoxanthomonas; species Pseudoxanthomonas jiangsuensis. The sequence goes on from NZ_PDWL01000029.1 coordinate 13,445, forward strand.
AGCGGCGGCAGCCCGAAGGCCAGCACGCCCAGCGCCAGCGCCGCGACCAGGAGCAGCCACTTGGCCAGCACCCCGGCCAGCAGCCGCGCCACCGCCGGACCCGCGCCCCCGATACCGCCCCCGAGGGCGATCCGGGCCGAGAGCCAGCCGGCCAGCACCACCGCCAACCCGCCGAACAGCGCCGCCGCCGACCAGCGCCCATCCCGCCAGAGGCAGGCCAGCGCGACCAGCGCCGCCGCAGCCACCTGCCAGGCAATCGCGCGACCGGTCTGTCGCCGGCCTGCGGCAACGGAATTCAGCACGTGACGGTTACCTGCGGGAGGAAGCGAAGGCTGGTTGCAGGGAGATGCGCCCCCGCAGAGCCGCAAAATTATAGCAGCGGGACATTTTCGGGGACAACCGCCAGAGGTCGTCCCCGGCGGCCGGAACTTTCCCGGGACACCCCGGTCGCATCCCTGCCGGGACGGAGAACCTCGTCGGTCCAGTGCCGGCCCCCAAGGCCCCGGCCCCCACCGGGGCCTTTTTTCGCCCGCGGCCCGGCATCCGGCCCGATGGCGGCACGATCGGCGGCATTCACGTCGCGTCGGCGCCGGGCTCACGGACCGTGGATCGCCGGCTGGCGATAGTCCGGGCTCCTCCCCTGCGCCCGGTTGCGACGACGATGAAATCCCTGCCCACCCCGATCCTGCTCCTGCCTGCCGCCCTGCTGCTGGCCTTCGCCCACACCGCCCAGGCCCAGGAGGCCGACCGCTTCACCCTGCGCCTGGGCGCGATGAGCGCCGGCGCCGACACCACCCTGTCCGCTTCCACCGTCTACCAGGGCGATCCCTACCGCTTCTCGCAGAAGGTTGACTTCGGCGACGACGAGTGGGTGCCGCGGGTCGACGGCGTGTTCCGCTTCGGCGACCGCCACCGCCTGGTGTTCGACTACTTCAACTACGACAAGAAGCGGCGCGAGACCCTGGACCAGGACCTCTCCTACGACGACATCACCCTGCCGGCCGGCAGCTACGCCGAGGCGCGGCTGGACTTCCAGCTGGCCAGCCTGATGTACGACTACGCGGTGGTCGAGAACGACGGCTTCAGCCTGGGCCTGCAGGTCGGCGCGGAGTGGGCCAAGGCCAAGGCCAGCCTGGTCGCCGAGGCCGGCGACGAGCGCTGGGAGGACAGCGCCAGCGAGGATGGCTACGCACCGGTGGTCGGCGTGCGCATGACCGCGCGGCCGGGCGAGCGCTGGCTGCTCAACCTGCAGGCGCAGTACCTGGACGCGGACTGGGGCGACTTCGGCGACTACGACGGCAGCATCAGCCGCGCCAACGCGGTGGCCGAGTACCGTTTCACCGAGGGCTTCGGCGTGTTCGCCGGCTACGAGTGGTACCGGCTGGACGTCAAGCGCAGCGTCAGCGGCGACGACCTCCAGGACGGGATCGTCGGCTGGGACCAGCGCTTCAAGGGCCCGGTGGTGGGCGTGACCTTCGCGTTCTGAGAAGCGAGCGGACGCCGATCGGTCGCACGCGCGCCGAGTTTGCCCGCGGGAAAACAGGAACCCCGGCCTGCGCCGGGGTTCCTGTTGGAGCATCCGCCAATCCCTTACTTCTTCTTCGGGATGTAGAGGTCGGTGATCGTGCCCTCGTACACCTCGGCGGCCATCGCCACCGTCTCGCCCAGGGTCGGGTGCGGGTGGATGGTGTGGCCGATGTCGCCGGCCTCGGCGCCCATCTCGATCGCCAGCGCCAGCTCGGAGATCAGGTCGCCGGCGTGCACGCCGACGATGCCCGCGCCGATGATGCGGTGGCTGGCCTCGTCGAACACCAGCTTGGTGAAGCCCTCGGTGCGGCCGATGCCGATGGCGCGGCCGCTGGCCGCCCACGGGAACTTGCCGACGCCGACCTTCAGGCCCTTGGCCTTGGCTTCGGTCTCGGTCACGCCGACCCAGGCGACCTCCGGGCTGGTGTAGGCCACCGACGGGATCACCCGCGCCACCCACTCCTTCTTTTCGCCCGCCGCGACTTCTGCGGCCAGCTTGCCCTCGTGGGTGGCCTTGTGCGCCAGCATCGGGTTGCCGACGATGTCGCCGATGGCAAAGATGTGCGGCACGTTCGTGCGCATCTGCCGGTCGACCGGGATGAAGCCGCGGTCGCTGACCTGCACGCCGGCTTTCTCGGCGTCGATCTTCTTCCCGTTCGGCGCGCGGCCGACCGCCACCAGCACGCGGTCCCAGGTGCCCGATTCCAGCGCCGGCTTCTCGCCTTCGGTGGCCGACTCGAAGCTGACCGTGATGCCCTTCTTCTCGGCCTTCACGCCGGCGGCCTTGGTCTTCAGGTGGACCTCGATGCCCTGCTTCTTCAGCCGGTCGGCCAGCGGCTTGACCAGGTCCTTGTCGGCGCCCGGCATCAGCTGGTCCATGAACTCGACCACGGTGACCTTGGCGCCCAGGGCGCTGTAGACCGTGGCCATCTCCAGGCCGATGATGCCGCCGCCCACGACCAGCAGGGTCCTGGGCACCTCGGCCAGTTCCAGCGCGTCGGTGGAGTCCATGACGCGCGTGTCGTCCCACGGGAAGTTCGGCAGCTTCACCGCCTGCGAGCCGGCCGCGATGATGCACTGCTCGAAACGCAGCAACTGGGTCTTGCCGTCGTCGCCGGCGATCTCCAGCTCGTTGGGCGAGACGAACTTCGCCACGCCCTGCACGGTGCGCACCTTGCGCTGCTTGGCCATGCCGGCCAGGCCCTTGGTCAGCTGGCCGACGACCTTTTCCTTGTAGCCGCGCAGCTTGTCCAGGTGGATCTTCGGCGCGGCGAACTCGATGCCGCATTCCTCGGCATGCGCCGCTTCCTCGATCACCGCGGCCGAGTGCAGCAGGGCCTTGGACGGGATGCAGCCGACGTTGAGGCAGACGCCGCCGAGGCTGGCGTAGCGCTCGATCAGCACCGTGTCCAGGCCCAGGTCGGCGGCGCGGAACGCCGCGGTATAACCGCCGGGGCCGGAGCCGAGCACCACGATCCGGCACTCGATGTCGGCCGGCTTGCCGGTGCCCAGCGCGGGCCTGGGGGCAGGCGGCTCGGCCGGTGCGCGGTGCGAGGGCGCCACCGGCGGCTTGCCGGCCGGTGCGGCCGCGGCCGGCGCGCCGGCGCCTTCGAGCACCGCGACCACGTCGCCTTCGGACAGCTTGTCGCCGAGCTTGACCCGGATCTCCTTGACCACGCCGTCGGCCGACGAGGGGACTTCCATCGTCGCCTTGTCCGACTCCAGCGTGACCAGGCCCTGGTCCTTCTTCACCGTGTCGCCGACCTTGACCAGCACCTCGATCACCGGCACGCCGTCGTAGTCGCCGATGTCGGGGACCTTGACCTCGACCGGGCCGGAGGACGCGGCGGGCGCAGGCGCAGGCGCGGCAGCGACGGGGGCCGGCACGCTCGGCGCCGCAGGCGCGGCGGCAGGCGCGGGCTTGGCGGGCGCGGCCGGCGCCGCCGCGGCACCGGCCGCCTCCAGCACCACGACCACGCTGCCCTCGGACAGGCGGTCGCCGACCTTGGCCCGGATCTCGCGGACCACGCCCTCGGCCGAGGACGGCACTTCCAGCGTCGCCTTGTCCGACTCCAGGGTCACCAGGCCCTGGTCCTTCTTCACCGTGTCGCCGACCGCGACCAGCACTTCGATCACCGGCACGTCGGCGTAGTCGCCGATGTCCGGAACCTTCACCTCGATGTTCGCCATGTGTCTGCCTCCCTGCTTACAGCAGCACGCGGCGCATGTCCGCGAGGACCTGGGCCAGATAGGTGGTGAAGCGCGCGGCGGCGGCGCCGTCGATCACGCGGTGGTCGTAGCTCAGCGACAGCGGCAGGGTCAGGCGAGGCACGAATTGCTTGCCGTCCCACACCGGCTGGAACGTGGACTTGGACACGCCCAGGATCGCCACTTCCGGCGCGTTGATGATCGGGGTGAACGCGGTGCCGCCGATCCCGCCCAGCGAGCTGATCGAGAAGCAGCCGCCGCTCATGTCGGCCGGGCCGAGCTTGCCGTCGCGCGCCTTCTTGGCCAGCTCGCCCATCTCCTGGGCGACCTGCAGCACGCCCTTCTTGTCCACGTCGCGGATCACCGGCACGACCAGGCCGTTGGGCGTGTCGGCGGCGAAACCGATGTGGAAGTACTTCTTGAGGGTGAGGTTCTCGCCGCCCGCGTCGAGCGAGGCGTTGAAGTCCGGGAACTGCTTCAGCGCCGCGGCGCTGGCCTTGAGCAGGAAGGCGAGCATGGTCAGCTTGACCCCGGACTTGGCCTTCTCCTGCTCCTTGTTGAGCTGCACCCGCAGCTCTTCCAGGTCGGTGATGTCGGCCTGGTCGAACTGGGTGACGTGCGGGATCACCGCCCAGTTGCGGGCGAGGTTGGCGCCGGAGATCTTCTTGATCCGCGACAAGGGCTGGGTCTCGACCTCGCCGAACTTGGCGAAGTCCACCTTCGGCCACGGCAGCAGGCTCAGGCCCTGGCCGCCGCCGGACGGGGCGGCGGAGGCGGCCGGCGCGCCGCCGGCCAGCGCGGCCTTGACGAAGCGCTGCACGTCCTCGCGGGTGATCCGGCCGCCGCGCTCGCTGCCCTTGACCTGGCCCAGGTCCACGCCCAGCTCGCGGGCGAACAGGCGCACCGCCGGGGTGGCGTAGGGGACCTTGTCCGGCAGCACGCTGTCGGCGCCGAATTCCACCGGCGGGGTGCGCGGGGCCGCGGCGGCGGCCGGGGCCGGCTGGGCGTTCTCCTGGGCGATCTCGCGCTGGGCCAGCTTGTCGGGTTCGGCGGCCACGGCCACCGGCTCGACCCGGGCGCCGGTCTCGGCGGTCTTGACCGGGGTCGGAGCGGCGGCGGGCTTCGGCGCCTCGGCCTTGGCCGGAGCGGCGGCACCGTCGGCGGCCTCGATCAACGCCACGACGCTGCCCTCGGACAGGGTGTCGCCGAGCTTGACCTTCAGCTCCTTGACCACGCCGGCGAACGGGGACGGCACTTCCAGCGTGGCCTTGTCCGACTCCAGCGTGACCAGGCCCTGGTCCTTGGTCACGGTGTCGCCGACGGCGACCAGGATTTCGATGACGGGGACGTCGCTGTAATCCCCGATGTCGGGGACGCGCGCTTCCTTGATTTCGGCCATGCCAGGGCTCCGGCGGTTATTCGTGGGGAAAGGGCCCTATTGTGTCCGTCATCGCCCCCCCCCGCCAACCTCCATACGCCTTGGCGGACATGCGCGGCGTGGATGTCCCGCGACATGTTTCAGTGGTGACCATCGCCGGCGAGCAACATCCACCCTCCGCCGCGTCAGTACGCGTGCGAATGTTCGGGCACGCGCTCATTGCACTTCCAGCCCCGCCTCCACCCGCGCATCACCGGCATCGCGGACAGCCGCGTTCCTCACGCCCCGCTCAGCTGGATGAATCCGCGCGCCGCGGGAATTTCCCGCGGTTGCGGCCGTTTGCGCCGTTTCGCTGAACCGCGGCGGCCGCGCGCCGGACCGGGCAGGTTCCGGTTCATCCCCGCCCTCCTAGCTTCGGCCGCGCCCACTCCAAGGGCACTACAACAACGAAGAGGAGAATCCCCATGCGGTCCATTCGAATCCTGAGCCTCGCCCTGGTTCCCGCGCTGGCCATCGCCCCGGCCGCCTTCGCCCAGGACGGCAGCGGCGACACCGCCTCCGGCAAGCGTTTCGCCGTGGTCGGCGGCATCACCCACCTGGAGCCCAAGTCCGATCCTGCCCCCGGCCTGAAGGCCGACGGCGGCCCGGCCCCGACCGTGAGCGCCAGCTGGTACGCCACCGACAACTTCGCGGTGGAGCTGTGGGGCGCGGCCGACAAGTTCGACCACCGGATCAGCGCCGACGGCGTCGGCAAGCTGGGCACCGTGCAGCAGCAGCCGATCGCGCTCAGCGGCCAGTGGCACTTCGGCCAGGCCGACCAGGTGTTCCGCCCGTTCGTGGGCGTGGGCTACTACGAGTCCAACTTCAGCGGCGAGGACATCGGCGGCGACGGCCCGCACGTGGGCCTGGAGACCGCCAAGGGCGCGATCGGCACCCTCGGCCTGGACATGAACATCAACTCCACCTGGTTCGCCCGCACGGACGTGCGCTACATGCACTCGCGCCCGGAACTGCGGGTGGCCGGCAGCGGCACCGGCGAGGAACTGAAGCTGGATCCGTGGACGGTCGGCGTGGGCCTGGGCGCGCGGTTCTGACCGTAGGGCATCATGGTGCAACGAGCAACGGGCCCACACGGGCCCGTTGCGTTTCGCCCTCCTTGTAGGAGCCGGTCTTGCCGGCGACCGTGGAGGCGGACGCATCAATAGCAACCGGTTTCACGCAGACGCATCCGCCATGGCGGTCGCCGGCAAGACCGGCTCCTACAGGGGGCCCCGCTCCGCCTCCACGTCGCCCCACACCAGGGCGTGGAAATCGAACCCCGCCTCCAGCCGCGGCTTGACCACCTGGAAGAACGGCGAGACGTCGAAGTCGCGCGGGGTGTACAGGCTGTGGTGGCGGATGTGCAGGATCTCCTCGCGCGCGCGCCGGCCCGAGGCGGTGTCGGCGTCCAGCAGCTCGATCTCCGGCAGGATCGGGTAGCGGACCACGCCGAAGGCCTGGGCCAGCAGGGTCGAGCAGATCGCCCGGGTCGGCTCGCCGCTGCCCAGGGCCAGCATCCGCCGCTTGAGCGGGTCGGGCAGGGGTGGCTGCCGCACCAGGTAGCGGGCCAGGTCGAGGATGTTCTTCAGGTCGTAGCTGTGGCCCAGGCGCTCGAGCATGTGCCCGGCGACCGCGTCGATCTCCGCCGCGCTCAGCCCGACCGGGCGGCAGATCCGCAGGTGCAGACCGGCGAACTCCGACAGCGGTACCGTGCGCACGCCGACATCCACATCGACGTCGACGAACCGCGGCTCGCCGCCTTCTTCCCGTGCGCCCAGGCACAGCGCCGCATGCGACCAGGTCGACTGGGTCAGGTACTTGATCGCGCTGGAGAAGCGGCTGGTGCCTTCGACCAGCAGCACGTCGCCGCGGCGCAGGGTCGCGGCCACCAGTTCCATCCGGCTGGTCGGTCCGCCACGGCCGTACTCCGGTCGCGGCTGCGCCAGGAACCGCGCCAGCCGCCTGCCCACCATCCCCAACGCCATCGCGCCCCTCCGCGCCCAGCCCCGCTACAGGCTAACCGATGCGCCGCAGGCTCCGCTAGCTGCAGGCGCCGGCTCAGAACGCCGGCAGCACCGCGCCCTGGTACTTGGATTCGATGAAGGCCTTCACTTCCGGACCGGTCAGCGCGCGCGCCAGCTTCTGCACCCGCGGGTCGTCCTTGTTGTCCGGACGGGCGACCAGGAAGTTCACGTAGGGCGAATCGCTGGATTCGATCACCAGCGCGTCGCGGGTCGGGTTGAGGCCGGCGTCGAGCGCGTAGTTGGTGTTGATCAGGGCCAGGTCGACCTGGTCCAGCACCCGCGGCAGCATCGCCGAATCCAGCTCGCGCAGGCGCAGGCCCCTGGGGTTGGCGACGATGTCGCGCTGGGTGGCCAGGTCGTTGCTCGGGTCGGCCAGGGTGATCAGGCCGGCCTTGTGCAGCAGGATCAGCGCCCGCGAGTTGTTGCTCGGGTCGTTGGGAATGGCGACGTCGGCGCCCTGCGGCACCTCGTCCAGCGACTTGAAACGGCGCGAGTAGGCGCCGAACGGCTCGATGTGCACCCCGGCCACGGTCACCAGGGCGGTGCCGCGGCCGGCGTTGTAGGCGGTCAGGTAGGGCTCGGTCTGGAAGTAGTTGACGTCGATGTGCTTCTGCGCGACCTGGTCGTTGGGCTGCACGTAGTCGTTGAACACGCGCACCTGCAGCTTGACCCCTTCCTTCTCCAGGATCGGCTTGACTACCTCCAGGATCTCCGCGTGCGGCACCGCGGTGGCGGCCACGCTGAGGGTGTCGCCGGCGGGCGCGGCGGAGTCGCCGCCGCAGCCGGAGAGCGCGGCGGCCAGGGAAAGCATGAGCGGCAGGAAGGTCTTGCGCATGGGGAGGCCTGGGGGGAAAGGGAGTGGAGGGAATGAAGGGAGGTGGGCCGGCTAGCGCCGGCTGTAGCGCGCCACCAGGCGGTCGCCGAGCAGCTGCACCAGCTGCACCAGCACCAGCAGCAGGACCACGGTGACCAGGGCCACGTCGGTGTGCGAGCGCTGGTAGCCGTCGCGGAAGGCCAGGTCGCCCAGGCCGCCGGAACCGATCGCGCCGCCCATCGCGGTGAAGCCGACCAGGGCGATCGTGGTCACCGTGGCGCCGGCGACCAGGCCCGGCCGCGCCTCCGGCAGCAGCACCCGCCAGACCAGCTGCCAGGTGCTCGCGCCCATCGCCAGGGTCGCCTCGATCACCCCGCGGTCGACTTCGCGCAGGGCCGTCTCCACCAGCCGCGCGTAGAACGGCGCCGCGCCGACCACCAGCGGCAGGATCGCGCCGCGCACGCCCAGCGAGGTGCCCATCACCGCCAGGGTCAGCGGGATCATCGCGATCATCAGGATGATGAAGGGCACCGAGCGCAGGATGTTCACCAGGAACGCCAGCACCGCGTACGGCCCGCGCCGCGCGTGCAGCTGGCGAGGCCCCCACAGGAACAGCAGCACGCCCAGCGGCAGCCCGGCCAACAGGGTCAGCGGCAGGGCGCCGGCGAGCATGGCCAGGGTATCGAGCGTGGCCTGGCCGATCTCGGCCCACTTGCCCGCGTCGAGGTTGCGGAAGAAGCCGGCGGCGGCGGCGAGCACGGCGGTGCCAAGGAACGCGGCGCTCATGGACGCAGCACCTCCACGGTGACCCCGGCATCGGCGAAGGCCTGCTGCGCCGCATCGGCGTCGCCGCCGGCCAGGGCCACCAGCAACTGGCCGTAGGGCGTGTCGCGGATGCGGTCGATCCGTCCGGACAGGATGTTGTAGTCGACTCCGGTGCGGCGGGCGACGTCGCCCAGCAGGGGCGCGTAGGTGTCGGCGCCGAGGAAGGTCAGGCGCAGGATCCGCCCGGCCACCGCCTGGAAATCGGCGTGCAGGCCGCCCTCGTCCACGTGCTCGGCCTCGGACACGAAGCGGCGCGTGGTCGGATGCTGCGGATGCAGGAACACCTCGGTCACCGGCCCGCTCTCGACCAGCGCGCCGGCGTCGAGCACCGCGACCCGGTCGCAGACCCGGCGGATCACGTCCATCTCGTGGGTGATCAGGACGATGGTCAGGCCCAGCTCGCGGTTGATCCGCGCCAGCAGCTCCAGCACCGAGGCGGTGGTCTGCGGGTCCAGAGCGCTGGTGGCCTCGTCGCAGAGCAGGATCCGCGGTCCGGTCGCCAGCGCCCGGGCGATGCCGACCCGCTGCTTCTGCCCGCCCGACAGCTGCGCCGGGTACGTGTCCGCGTGCTCGGCCAGGCCGACCCTTCGCAGCAGCGCGGCGACCTTCTCCGCGACCTGCACGCGCGGCGTGCCGGCCAGCTCCAGCGGGAAGGCCACGTTGCCGGCCACCGTGCGCGAGGACAGCAGGTTGAAGTGCTGGAAGATCATCCCGATCCGCCGGCGCAGGGCGCGCAGCCCCTCCCCGTCCAGCGCGGCCACGTCCTGCCCGTCCACCACCAGGCGCCCGCCGCCGGGCGTCTCCAGGCGGTTGATCATCCGGATCAGGGTCGACTTGCCGGCGCCGGAGTGCCCGATGATGCCGAACACCTCGCCCTGCCGGATCTCCAGGTCGAGCGGCTGCAGCGCGGCGACCTGGCGGCTGCCGACGGTGTAGGACTTGTGGACCTGCTGGAACTGGATCAACGCCGGGGAGCCTTGCCGCGGGGCGGCAAGCCTAGCAGTTGGCGGCGCCAGGGGGCGTTTGCGGAGGTTCCAGCGATATTCCGCATCGTCATGACACCCCGGGTGACACGCCGCCGGTCACGAATGGTCGATCGGCGGCGCCCGTTCCGCGCCGACCGTGCGCTCGCGCCGCAGCAGGTACAGCCCGCTGGCCATGATGATCGCCGCCCCGACCCAGGTCACCGCATCCGGCCAGGTCCGCCACAGCAGCCAGTCCCAGCCGATCACCCAGACCAGCCCGGTGTATTCCAGCGGCGCCACCAGCGACGCCTCCCCGCGCATGAACGCCGCCGTCAGCGCGATCTGCCCCAGCGCCCCGGCCAGGCCCATGCCCAGGATCAGCCCCGCATGCTCCAGCCGCAGCGGCACCCAGCCCGGGATCGCCGCCAGGCCCGCGCCCACCGCCATGATCGCCAGGAACCACACCACCATCGACTGCGGCGTGTCCGTGCGCGTGAGCAGGCTCACCGTCACCGCCGCGATCGCATAGGCCGTGGCCGCCAGCAGCACCATCAGCCCCGGCAGGGAGACGATCCCGCCCATGCCCGGCCGCAGCACCACGATCACCCCGGCCAGGCCGATGGCGATGGCGGTCCAGCGCCGCGGTCCCACCCGCTCGCCCAGCAGGGGCACCGACAGCGCCGCCACCAGCAAGGGCGCCACGAAGTAGATCGTGTACGCGGTCGACAGCGGCATCCGCTTCAGCGCGAACACGAAGCAACCGATCATCGCCATCCCCAGCAGCCCGCGCAGCAGGTGCAGGCCCCAGCGCACCGGCACGATCGAGCGCGGCCCGGCGGTGGCCAGCACCCACACCAGCACGAACGGCAGCGAGGCCGCGCCGCGCAGCAGGGTCACCTGCAAAGGCGGGTAGTGGACCGAGAGCAGCTTCATGCCCGCGTCCATCAGCGAGAAGCAGGCCACCGCCGCGAGCATCCAGGCGGCCGCGGCCAGCGGGGAACGGCCCGGCGCGGGTGTCGGCGAGAGAGGCGAAGGGGACATGCGCCCATTATCGCCGCGACGGGCGGGCGGCGTCCTAGAATGGGCGCCGTTTCCCGCAGGAGCCTCCGCCATGCCCTCCTTCGACGTCGTTTCCGAAGTCGACAACCACGAGCTGACCAACGCCGTCGACCAGGCCAGCCGCGAGCTCACCACCCGCTTCGACTTCAAGGGCGTGGACGCGAAGTTCGCGCTGGAGGACAACGTGATCAACCAGTCCGCGCCCAGCGACTTCCAGCTCAAGCAGATGACCGACATCCTCAAGCAGCGGCTGACCGCGCGCGGGATCGACATCCGCTGCCTGGAGTTCGGCGAGGTCGAGACCAACCTCGCCGGCGCCCGGCAGAAGGTCACGGTCAAGCAGGGGATCGAGCGCGAGACGGCGAAGAAGATCCAGGCCGCGCTCAAGGACGCCAAGCTCAAGGTCGACAGCCAGATCAACGGCGACAAGCTGCGGGTCAACGGCAAGAAGCGCGACGACCTGCAGGAGGCCATCGCCCTGCTGCGCAAGGCCGACTTCGCCATCCCGCTGCAGTTCGAGAACTTCCGCGACTGAGCCGGCCACGATGAGCAGCGACCTGCACGACGACGCTTTCGCCGCCGGCCCCGGCGAGGAGGAGGTCCTGGCCGCCACCCGGCTGTGGCTGGAGAAGGCCGTGATCGGCCTGAACCTGTGCCCGTTCGCCAAGGCGGTGTACGTCAAGGACCAGGTGCGCTTCGTCTTCAGCGACGCCACCACCCCGGAGCAGCTGATCGAGCAGCTCGGCGAGGAACTGCTGCACCTGCGCGACACCCCGGCCGAACGGACCGACACCACCCTGCTGGTGCACCCGTACGTGCTGGCCGACTTCCTCGACTACAACGACTTCCTCGACCAGGCCGACGCCCTGGTCGAGGCGCTGGAGCTGGACGGCGAGCTGCAGGTGGCCAGCTTCCATCCCGACTACCAGTTCGCCGACTCGGGCCCGGACGACATCGAGAACTACAGCAACCGCGCGCCCTTCCCCACCCTGCATCTGCTGCGCGAGGACAGCGTCGACCGTGCGGTGGAGGTGTATCCGGACCCGGATGCGATCGTCGAGCGCAACTACGCCACCCTGCGGGCGCTGGGGCACGAGGGCTGGCGCCGGCTGTTCGCCGCCGACGGCTCCGCGTAGTCGCGGGGCCTCCGCCCCGCGGCCTCACAGCCGGTTGTAGAGGCGGTAGGACTCCTCGCCGATGGCGAAGAACGGCTTGAGCCGGATCGGCCCGTCGGCAGCGGCCACGCGCCACTCCTGCGCGCCGCTGCGGACCGCGCCCAGCCACTCCGCGCGGCCGGCCTGGCGGTCCCCGGCCTCGACCGGGAACAGCGCCAGCGGGCCGGTCATCAGCGCGGCCACGTCCGGATGGTGGGCGTGGATCGGCTCCAGGCGCAGGCCCATGTCGAAGTCGATCTCGACCACGTCGCCCGCGCGCCAGCGCCGGGACAGGCGCAGGAAGCGCCCGGGCGCCGGCGCGGCCGCGACCACCTGGCCGTTCACCCGGACCCGGGTGCCGGGACCGGCCCAGGCCGGGATGCGCAGGTGCAGGTCCATCTTCCCCGGCGCGGCGTCGAAGCGGATCCGGCTGCCGCCGGCCAGCGGATAGCCGGTCTCCTGGACCAGCGCCACCTCGCCGTCGCCGAGCGGCGCGCGCAGGCTGGAGGGCACGTACAGGTTGACGTGGAGCGAACGCGCGCCGAGCAGGTAGCTGCTGATGCCGTAGTCGGCCACCAGCTGGATGAAGGTTCCCGAGCAGCACGGCCACTGCTCGCCGCGGAAGCTCTTGGCGGCGTGGTCGCTGTAGTCGGAGTAGTAGAACGTGTCGCCGTCGGCGGTGGTCGGCCGGGCGCCGAGGATGGTGTTGTAGAGCACCCGCTCCATGCTGTCGCCGTAAACGCTGTCGCCGGTGATGGCCAGCAGCGAGCGGGCGATCTTGAAGTGGCCGTGGGCGCCGCACGGGGTCTCGAACGAGCGGCGGGTGGCGGTCAGCGAATCGAGCAGGCCCTGGCTGTCGTCGGGGCCGAGCAGTTCCTCGTTCGGCCCCCAGCCGCCGGTGGCGTAGGACTGGCCCAGCACGAAGTCGAAACCGTTGCGCGCCGCCCGCAGGTACTTGTCCTCGCCGGTGGCGCGGTAGGCCTCGATCGCCGAGCTGAACGCGTTGACGTGGCTGTAGGCATGCCTGCCGGCCAGCGGACTGATGCCGGCGGCGAGCGGATCGAACAGCGCCTGGTCCTGCAGGAAGCGCCGGGCCAGGGCGTGGTAGCGCGCGCCGAAGCCCAGGTTCCAGGCCCGGAACAGGTTCTCGGGCAGCACGTAGGGCTCGTCCCAGATCTGCGCCTCGCGCTGGTACGGACGCGCCCGGCGTTCCTCGCGGGTCAGCGCCTTCTCCGGCAGGAACGGCAGGACCGCGTCGGTCAGCCGGTCCAGCGCCGGCCGCGCCGCCTCGACCCCGGCGAACTGGAACGCATCGAGCAGGCCTTCGAGCAGCTTGTTCCAGGTGTAGGCCGGCAGGTTGTAGTCCTCGAAGAACCGCGGGCCGATGGTCGGCGCATACAGCTCCACCAGCCGCTCCACCCTTTGCCGGGTGGCGGGGTCGCCCTCGGCTGCATGGATCCGCGCCAGTCCCGACAGGTACTGGCCGAACGAGTGACCGGGGATGTAGCCGTGCCAGTTGGCGGTGCTCCAGTCGGCCGGGTCGATGTGGAACTCGTCCGAATCGTCGTACCAGCCGCCCATGTCCTCGCCGGGCGCCGGCAGCCCGGCGCGCGAGCGGAACGGCTTGAGCAGCCGGTCCTCGTCGAGCGCCATGAACAGCCGGTGCTGGTGCCGCAGCTGCTCCCGCATCGGTCCCGGCCCCAGCCGCACCTGGCCGTGGCCGGGCGAGTGCAGCCTCACCGCCACGGGTGCGGCCGGCGACGAAAGCGTGGCCGCGTGCGCCAGCGCCGGCGGCAATGCGCACAGGCAGGCGCACCCGCCGACGCCGGCAAGGAACCCGCGCCGCGACAGGCCGCCAGCGGCGATCGTGGCGGCGCGTGCGTTTCCAGTTTCCGGTTCGCGGGGCAAGGGATCGGCTCCGATGCGCGGTCATGGCCACGGGCCCCGGATCATTGCATCCGGGACCCGGGGAATATCAGGGCGGCGCGATCGGCATACCTGCCCGCTCAGATACCGACGCCCAGCTTCAGCCAGGCCGTGCGTCCGGGCTCGTTGATCCGCACCGGATCGGCGGGCCAGCCGAAGTCGGCGCTGCCGGCCAGGTTCAGGTGCTCGCTGTAGGTGCGGTCGAACACGTTGTCGATGCCCGCGGTCAGCTGCAAGGCGTCGCTGAAGCGGTAGCCGCCGTTGAGCGCCAGCGTGGCGAAGCCGGCGCTCGGCCCGAGGTCGCGGCCGACCACGTTGCCCTGGTCGACGGCGATGCGGTCCTGCGCGGCCACCGCACGCAGCAGGCCACCGAAGCTCCAGCGGCCGTTGTCGTAGCCGGCGCTCAGGCGCGCCTCCAGCGGCGGCATCTGCGGCAGGGCTTGGCCCGTGGCGCGGTTCTCGCCCCAGGCCCAGGCGACGGTGGCGCCGAGCTTCCACGCATCGCCGGCGGCCAGTTCCACGCCCGCCTCGGCACCGTGCGTGCGCGCGTCGACGTTGGCGACGGAGGACATCGACCCCATCATCCCGCCGGCCATGTAGGAGAACAGGATGTAGTCGTCGATGCGGCCGGCGTACGCCGAGAGCCAGGCGTGGGTACGCGCGTCGCGGTACTGCAGCCCGGCATCGAGCTGGGTGGTCTTCTCCGGCGCGATGCCGGCGAAGGCGTTGGCCGCGCCCATCGGCCCCATGTCGGCGGAGAAAAGTTCCCAGTAATCGGGCATGCGCTCGGTGCGGCCGATGCCGGCGTACCAGGCCAGGCCCGACGAGAGATCCTGCTCGAAGCGCAGGAAGCCGGCCGGCAGCGTCTCCTCGCGGGTGGCGCCGGCGGTGGAATTGGGCATGCCCATCATCCCGGCCGTGGCGCGCGCGTCGGTGGCCTCGGCGCGGTCGACCCGCGCGCCGGCGATCCAGCGCGCGGCCGGCGCGAAGCGCCAGGTGGCCTCGGCGAACGCACCGTGGCTGCGCATCCGCGCATCGGTCTCCCACGGCTGTGCACGCCAGGTACCGCGCCCCATCGCGCTGCGCTGGCGGTGGCGGCTTTCCAGGCCGTCGATGCCGGCCACCAGTTCCCACTGCGCCCACTTCCAGCCCAGTGCGGCGCGGCCGCCGCGGGTGCGGCGCTCGACGTCGGCGGCCATCGCCATCGGCATCGCGCTGTCCGGATTGGGGTCGCGCAGGGTGTAGTTGTCCATCACGTGGTCGGCCAGGTTCTGGAACACGCTGGCGTCGATCCGGTCCAGCGCGCCCGGCAGGTCCGTCCTCTCGAAGCGCAGGGCGTTGCTCTCGCGCTTGAACTGCGAGCCGTCCATGCCGCGCCCGGCATAGCGGGCCTCTCCGTCGCCGATGCCCACGCCCAGCTCGAGCACGGTGTGCTCGTCCGGGGTCCAGCCCAGGGCCAGGTCGGTGTTCCACTTCTCCCAGGACGAAGGCACGCGCCGTCCATCGCCGTCCTCGTAGTCGTCCGACCCGGAACGGTTGGCCGACAGCCGCGCATAGCCCGACCGCGCGCCGGCGACGGCATCGAACACCTGGTCGTTGCGGCCGGCAGAGCCGGCCAGCAGGCTGCCCTGCGCGCGCACGCCGGCCTCTTCGAAGCGCGGGGTATCGCGCTCGAAGCGCACCGTGCCGGCCGAGGCGCCCGGACCCCACAGCACGGTCTGCGGCCCCTTCACCACCACCAGCCGGTCGTAGGTCTCCGGGGCCACGTAGGACAGCGGATTGTCCATCCGCGCCGGGCAGGCGCCGGGCATCGAGCCGTCATTGGAAAGCAGGTTGAGGCGCGAGCCGAACATGCCGCGCAGCACCGGGTCGCCGTTGGTGCCGCCGTTGCGCAGCGCGGTGAAGCCGGGGATGGTCTTGAGGTAGTCGGCGCCGTCGCTGGCCGGCACCGGCTGCCGCGGCAGGCGCGGGTCGGTCTCCCAGGTCAGCGGCGAGACCGGCGCGTCGGCGGTGACGACCAGGGTGTCGAGGGTGGTGGCATCGGCCGCCGCATCGGTGGCGGCCAGGACGGTGCAGGGGAACGCGGCGGACGCCAGCAGGCAGGCCACGGACAGGCGCGACGCGCGCGGCGCCGCACGGAAACGGATCGACATGGGAACTCCAAAGCACACGGGCGCGGCACGACGGCCGCGCGGATCAGGGGAAGGCGGTGTGGTTCAGAGCGGGAGCGGCGGGCCGCGGCTGCCGAGGCCGCGCAGGTTGGCCGCCACGCGCAGGCGCGGCGACGCAGGCGGGCACGGGCGCAGATCGCAGCGCCAGTGCGGCAGGGCCAGGGCCAAGGCCAGCAGCAGCAACGGCAGCGAGGCCGCCAGCGGGCAGTAGTCGCAATACTCGCCATTGCCCGGCATCGGCGCGGGCGCCGGCGTGCCGGACAGCGTGCGGCTCTCGCTGGGCAGCAGTTGCAGGCCCATGGTGGTGCACAGTTCCGACCAGCCGGCCAGCACCTGGGTGCTGCCGGCCGCCAGCATCCGGCTGGCCGACGGCGCCAGCGCCAGCAGCAGCACGGCCAGCAGGGCCAGCCGGGTCATCGGACGGTGGAGATGGCGGGAACGGAGCACGCGGCGATTGTAGGCGCCGCCGCCGGGCCATGGACCGCGCCGGACCGGGGCAGATTGTCCAAGGGGGTGCGCGCCCTGCTGCCTCCCCCTGTAGGAGCCGGTCTTGCCGGCGACCGTGGAGGCGGACGCATCCATGGCACCCAGTTTCGCGCAGACGCATCCGCCATGGCGGTCGCCGGCAAGACCGGCTCCTACAAGGCCAGCCTGGCTTCCAGCAGCCGCTGCGCCTGCTCCAGCGAGGCGACGATGCGATGGCCCAGGGCCTGGGTTTCCGCATCCGGCTCGAGCAGGTCCGGCACCTGCACCGGGGTCATGCCCGCGGCCAGCGCCGCGCGCACGCCGGTCGGCGAATCCTCCAGCACCAGGCAGCGGGCCGGGTCCACGCCCAGGGTCGAGGCCGCCAGCAGGTACACGTCCGGCGCCGGCTTGGGCCGCGGCACGTCGCTGCTGGTGCAGACCGCGTCGAAGTACGGCAGCAGGCCGGCGGCGCGCAGCTTGCGCATCGCCAGCGGGCGCCGGGTCGAGGTCGCCACCGCGCGTGGGATGCCGCGGGCGACCAGCAGTTCCAGCAGCTCGACGATCCCGGGGCGGTGGTCGATGCCGGCGTCGGCGACCGCGTCGTACAGCGCCTCGGAGTGCGCCAGCAGGGCGTCGGCCGCCGCCTCGCCGATCTGCCCGGCCACCAGCCGCCGGCACAGGCCATCGCCGCCGCCGATCATCTGCAGCCACAGCGTGTCCGGCAGCGCGTGGCCCAGTTCGCGCGCGGCCTGGGCCATGCAGGCGTTGATCGCGCGCTCGCTGTCGAGCATCAGCCCGTCCATGTCGAAGATCACCGCATCGGGCAGGAACGGCAGGGCGAGGGCGGGGTCGAGGGAAGTCACGCGGTCTCGGTCTCCATGACGAACAGGCGGTCCAGGTCGGCGGCGTCGAGCGCGCGCCAGCGGCCTTCGGGAAGATCGTCCAGCGCCAGCCCGCCGACCTGCGGCCGGTGCAGCGCTTCGACGTGGTTGCCGGTGGCGGCGAACATCCGCCGCACCTGGTGGTAGCGGCCCTCGTGCAGGACCAGGCGCGCGCGGCGCGGGCCGAGCGCCTCGAACCCGGCCGGCAGCAAAGGCGTGGTCTCCGATTCCAGCATCAGGGTGCCGCTGGCGAACAGGGCCGCCTCGTCGCCGCGCAGGTCCTGGGCCAGGGTCGCCTCGTAGACCTTGGCCAGCTTCGATTTCGGGGAAACGATCCGGTGCAGCAGGCCGCCGTCGTCGGTCAGCAGGAGCAGCCCGGTGGTGTCGCGATCCAGGCGGCCGACGGTGGACAGCACCGGGTCGCGCAGGCGGAAACGCGGCGGCAGCAGGTCGTAGACGATCCGGCCCTTGTCCTTGGTCGAGCAGGTGTAGCCGGCCGGCTTGTGCAGCATCAGCACCAGGCCCGCGGGCGGGTCCAGCGGCTCGCCGTCCACCCGCACGTTGTCGTGCTCGAGCGGATCGTCGGCGTACAGCACCTCGCCGGCGGCGTCGGTGACCCGGCCCTCGCGGAACATCCAGGCCACTTCCTTGCGGCTGCCGTAGCCCAGGTTGGCCAGGTGCTTGACCAGCTTCATCGACTTGCTCATCGCCCGCCCTCCTTCACTGCGGCCTTCACCGCTTCGATCGCCTTGAAACCGCCGCCTTCGGCCAGCACCCGCACCGTGGCGAACGCGCGCCCCAGGGTCGCCTCGTACGGCAGGTGGCGGTTGGCGACCACGAACAGCCGCCCGCTTGGGCGCAAGGCCTGCGCGGCGACCTCGATGAAGCGCTGGCCCAGTTCCGGGCGGTCGCCGCGGTCGTGGGCGTGGAACGGCGGGTTGCTGACGATGAAGTCGTAGCCGCCGTGCGCCAGGCCGGCGGTGACGTCGTGCCAGTGGAAACCGAGCGCGACCCGGCCGGCATGCGCGGCCAGGTTGCCGTGCGCCAGTTCCAGTGCGCGCGCCTCGGCCTCGTACAGGTCCAGCGCGTGCACCCCGGGCGCGCGGCGCAGGACCTCGTCGGCCAGGTAGCCCCAGCAGGCGCCGAGGTCGGCGCCGCGTCCGCACAGGTCGGCCGGCAGCTGCGCCGCCAGCAGGGCCGAAGCCGGGTCGATCCGGTCCCAGGCGAACACGCCCGGGCGGCTGCGGTAGCGGCCGTCGAGGATCGGCCGCGGCGCGTCGGCCTGGCTCCAGCGCGCGGCCAGCGCGGCGTCGTGGGCGCCGTGCAGCGGTGGGGTCCAGAACACCCGGCAGTGGAACTTGGCCAGGGTCCCATCCAGGCCGGCCAACTGTTGCAGGTCCTTCTCGCGCGATTTCGCGCCCTCGTCGTTGGCCACCGCGGCGACCACCCGCGCGCCGGGCGCGGCCAGCGCGACCGCGCGCGCCAGCAGGGCCTGCGCCTCGTCGCGCTGGCGCGGCGGCAGGACCAGAATCAGGGCGGCGTCGCCGTCGCCTTCGAGCTGCGGATGCGCCTCGAGGCCGGCCAGGCGCAGGCCGTCGGCCAGCGGCTTAAAACCCTGTTCGCAGCGCAACGCCGCCAGCGGGTACTGGCGCAGGGGCCAGCCGTCGCGGCCGCGCAGGAACAGGATGCCGCCCTGGGCCGGCCATGCCAGCGCGCCGCTGTCGAACGGCAGCAGCAGGGCCTTGAGGGGATCGTCGTGGAGGGTCAAGCGGATCGGCAACCGGGAGCGGACCGGCATTATCCGCCATCGCCGCTGGCCGGGACCCGAACGCCGTGACCTGGATCAAGGCAGCCGGGCGCCCGGCGCGCGATCCTGCCGGCATGGGAGGCCCGCCATGAACCGAGCTGCATCTGCGCTGGAAATCGACGGCGCCCGCGTGGCCGAGCGGATCGGCCTGGAGGTGGCCGCGTTCCGGCAGCTGATGGACGACGGCAAGATCGCGGTGCTGTGCGAGCGCGGCACCGGCGAGGACGCCGGCACCTGGCGCGCGACCTTCTACTACGGCCGGCAACGGGCGCGGTTCCTGATCGATGCGCGCGGACGCGCCACCGATGCGCCCTGAACGCATGCCGCCCGGGCGAACCGTGCGGGAGGCTTAAACCGGCGTCGGGTTGCGGTACTTGAACCCGGCCTGGTGCCAGTACGGATACGGCTTGGGCACCGCGCTGGCGGCGTCCAGCCTGGCCACCTGTTCGGCGCTCAGGTTCCAGCCGACCGCGCCCAGGTTCTGCTTCAGCTGTTCCTCGTTGCGCGCGCCGACGATCACGCTAGACACGGTCGGCCTCTGCAGCAGCCAGTTCAGCGCCACCTGCGGCACGCTCCTGCCGGTCTGCGCGGCGACCTCGTCCAGCGCGTCGACCACCCGGTACAGGTATTCCTCCTCCACCTGCGGGCCGGAATCGAGCGCCGCCTGCGACTTCAGCCGGCTGCTCTCCGGCAGGGGCTGGCCGCGGCGCAGCTTGCCGGTCAGCCGGCCCCAGCCCAACGGGCTCCACACCACCGCGCCCACCCCCTGGTCTTCGGCCAGCGGCATCAGCTCCCACTCGTAGTCGCGGCCGATGAGCGAGTAGTAGGCCTGGTGGGCGACATAGCGGCTCCAGCCGTGACGGTCGGCGGCGGCCAGCGACTTCATCAGGTGCCAGCCGGAGAAATTGGACACGCCCAGGTAGCGGATCTTTCCGGCCTTGACCAGGGTGTCGAGGGTGGAGAGCACCTCCTCCACCGGCGGCCGCGCATCGAAGCCGTGCAGCTGGAACAGGTCGATGTAGTCGGTGCCCAGGCGCCGCAGGGCGGCGTCGACCGCGTTGATCAGGTGGTGGCGCGAGGAACCGACCTGGTTCTCGCCCTCGCCGAAGCGGAAGGTGGCCTTGGTCGAGAGGATCAGCGAGTCGCGCGGGCGGCCCTTGATCGCCTCGCCGAGGATCTCCTCGGCCGCACCCTTGGAGTAGACGTCGGCGCTGTCGAACATGTTCAGGCCGGCGTCCAGGCAGATGTCGACCAGGCGCCGGGCCTGGGCCACGTCGGTGCTGCCCCAGGCGCTGAACAGCGCGCCCTGGCCGCCGAAGGTGCCGGTGCCGAAGCTGAGCACGGGGACGCGGAAGCCAGATCGGCCGAGATAGCGGTATTCCATCGGGATGCCTCGGGGGAAGGAACGGGCCGCCATTCCACCCCGATGCGCCGGCCGGCTCAAGCCCGCCGGCGGAACGCCGGGTTGCGCCACGGATCGCGCAGGACCCGCGGCGCTCCGGCAGCCGCGCTCACTCGCGGTAGACGCGCCCGCCCTTCATCACGAAGCGCACCTGTTCCAGCACCGACACGTCCTGCAGAGGATCGCCGTCCACCGCGATCAGGTCGGCGGCCAGGCCGGGCTTGAGCGCGCCGGTTTCCCCTTCGATCCCGAACAGCGCGGCGGTGTTGAGCGTGGCCGCCTGGATCGCCTGCAAAGGGGTCATGCCGAAGCGGACCATGCGCGCGAACTGGCGCGCGTTCTGCCCGTGCGGATACACCCCGGCGTCGGTGCCGAAGGCCATCCGCACCCCGGCCTGGTGGGCGCGGCGGAAGCTCTCGCGCTGGATCCCGCCGGTGCGCCTTTCCTTCTCCAGCGACTCGGGCAGGATCCCGGCCTTCTCGCCCTCGCCGAGGATGTACTCGGTGTTGTAGATGTCCATCACCAGCATCGCGCCGTTCTTCTTCGCCAGGGCGATGCCGGCGTCGTCGATGAAGCTGGCATGCTCGATCGAATCGACCCCGGCCTTGAGCGCGTTGAGGATGCCACCGGCGCCGTGCGCGTGCGAGGCGACCTTGCGGCCGTGGCTGTGGGCCTCGTCGACCAGTGCCTGCAGTTCCTCCAGGGTGTACTGCGGCGCGCCGACCTGGGTGCCCTTGGACAGCACCCCGCCGGTGGAGCAGGTCTTGATCACGTCGGCGCCGAACTTGACGTTCTGCCGCACCTGGCGCCGCACTTCCCAGGGGCCGTCGGCCACGCCCTCGCCCACCGCCTTCTCCTCGTACGGCAGCAGGTTGTTGTCCGAGCAGTGGCCGCCGGTGATGCCCACCGGGATGCCGGCGGCGACGACCCGCGGGCCGTCGACCAGGCCCTCGGCGATGGCGTCGCGCAGGGCCACGTCGGCGTAGCCGGACGAGCCGAGGTTGCGCACGGTGGTGAAGCCGGCCAACAGGGTGGCGCGGGCGTTGCGCGCGCCGTACAGGGTGGCCAGCGGCAAAGATTCGCCCAGCTCGTTGTAGCCGTGCTTGTCGGCATCGCCGATCAGGTGCACGTGCGCGTCCATCAGCCCCGGCAGCACGGTGCGCCCGGACAGGTCGTGGACCGTGGCCCCCGGCGGCGGCGGCAGGGCGGCGGCCGGCTCGATCCGGGCGATGCGCCCGTCCTCGACCAGGATCGCGCGGTCCGGCAAAAGCCGGCCCGACTCCACGTCCAGCAGTTGCCCGGCGCGGACGTAGACGGTTTCGGCCGCCGCCGCCAGCGGCAGGGCCAGCAGCAGGGACAGCGACAGGGCGGCGCGGCGCGGCCGGGAAAGGCGCAATGGCATGGAACGGCTCCGGGGTGCGTGGCCGCCGACTCTAGCAACCGGCCGCGGGCTGCGCCTATTCCGGGCGAAGCGGACCGGCGCGCGGCTCAGGAATGCTGCGGCTCGACCACCACCGCCGTGCCGTAGCACAGCACCTCGGTCAGGCCGGACATCAGCTCGGTGGCGTCGTAGCGCACCGCGATCACCGCGTTGGCGCCCAGCTGGCGCGCGTGCAGCACCATGTCGCGGTAGGTCTCACTGCGCGCCTGCTCGCACAGCTCGGTGTAGATGGTGATGTTGCCGCCGAACAGCGTCTGCAGCCCGCCCAGGAAGTTGCCGACCACCGAGCGCGAGCGCACGGTGATCCCGCGCACCAGCCCGAGGCTGCGCACCACCCGGTAACCTGCCAGCTCCGGCGCGGTGGTGACCATGCTGTCGTCCAGCCGCGGCGAGGTCGCCATGGCGGGTGCGGAATTGTACGGATCGGCCATTGCCCCGTTCTCCCCAGGATCGTCGCGCACGCAGGCCGCGCGCCCCGCGCCAAGGTAGCACCGCCACCGGCGGGCGGCGCGGACGCTATCCTTGGCCCATGCCGCTGCGCCGCCTGTCCGCCACCCGCTACGTCACCCCGCTGCGCGAGGGCGGCTCCATGCCAGCCGTGGTCGAGGCCGATGACCAGGGCCTGTACGTGCTCAAGTTCCGCGGCGCCGGGCAGGGACCGAAGGCGCTGGTGGCCGAGGCGATCTGCGGCGCGCTGGCGCACGCGCTCGAACTGCCGGTGCCCGAGATCGTGCTGGTGGACCTGGACGCCGACCTGGCCCGCACCGAGGGCGACCCGGAGATCCAGGCGCTGATCCGCGCCAGCGCCGGCCTCAACCTGGGCATGGACTACCTGCCCGGCGCGCTGAACTTCGACCCGGTGGCCGAGCAGCCCGATCCGGAACTGGCCTCGCGGATCGTCTGGTTCGACGCCTTCACCAGCAACGTCGACCGCACCGCCCGCAATCCGAACATGCTGGTCTGGCACGACCGCCTGTACCTGATCGACCACGGCGCGGCGCTGTACTTCCACCACGGCTGGGACGGCGACCTCGCCCAGGCCGCGCGGCCCTTCGCCCTGATCCGCGACCACGTGCTGCTGCGCTGGGCCACGCGGCTGGCGGAGGTGGACGCGGCGATGGCGCGAAGGCTGGCCGGCGCGATCGACGAGGCGGTCGCGCAGGTGCCCGACGACTGGCTGCAGGGCCCGGACGCGTTCGCCGGCCCGGACACGCAGCGCCAGGCCTATGCCGGCTACCTGCATGCGCGCCTGGCCGGACGCGCGGGTTTCGTCCAGGAGGCGATCCGTGCGCACGGCTGACACCTACGACTACGCGGTGATCCGCGTGGTGCCGCGCGTGGAGCGCGAGGAGTTCGTCAACGTCGGCATCATCCTCTCGTGCGAGCGCGCCGGCTTCCTGCAGGCGCGGATCGAACTGGACGAGGCGCGCGTGCGCGCGCTGGACCCGACCGTCGACCTGGCGATGGTGCGCCGGCACCTGGCCGCGATCCCGGCGATCTGCCGTGGCGGCGAGGCCGCCGCGCCGATCGGGCTGCTGCCGCCGCGCGCGCGCTTCCACTGGCTCACCGCCCGGCGCAGCGCGGTCATCCAGACCTCGTCCACGCACATGGGCCGCTGCGGCGACCTGGAGGCCACGCTCGAGCACCTGATGGAGACGATGGTGCGGCCGCCGCGCCCGCGCGCCGGCTGAGGCCGCCCGCGACGCCGTCCGCGCCCCGCTCAGTCCACGTGCCGCAGGGACACCCGCTTGACCGCGCACAGCAGGCGGTAGGCGCTGGTCTGGCTGCGCGCGACCACCTCCGCCGCCGGCACCTGCCGGCCCCACAGCTCCACCGCGCTGCCGACGCCGGCCTGCGGATGCTCGCTGAGGTCCACCGTGAGCATGTCCATCGAGACCCGGCCGACCAGGCGGCCCGGGCGGCCGTCGATCGCCACCGGGGTGCCGTTGACCGCGTACTGCGGATAGCCGTCGGCATAGCCCATGGCGACCACGCCCACCCGGGTCGGCCGTTCGGTGACGAAGCGCGCGCCGTAGCCCACGGGCTCGCCGGCCGGCAGTTCGCGCACCGCGATCACCTTCGATTCCAGGGTCATCACCGGGCGCAGGGCGGCCGCCGCCGGATGCGCCTGCGCGAACGGGGAGACGCCGTACAGCATCAGCCCCGGACGCGCCCACTCGGCCCGCGCCTGCGGCCAGCCCAGCAGGGCCGGCGAGTTGCACAGGCTGCTTTCGCCCGGCAGGCCGGCGGTGGCGGCGGCGAAATTCGCCAGCTGTTCGCCGGTACGGGCGCAGTCCGGTTCGTCGGCGCGGGCGAAGTGGCTCATCTTCACGATCGCGCCGACGTGCGGCAGCGCTCGCAGGCGCTGCCAGGCGTCGCGGTAGTCGGCGGCATCGATCCCGACCCGGTGCATGCCCGAGTCCAGCTTCAGCCACACGTCCACCGGTCGCGGCAAAGGGGTGCGCTCCAGCGCCTCGACCTGCCAGGGCGCGTGGACCACGGTCCACAGCCCGTGCTCGACGATCAAAGCCAGTTCGCCGGCCTCGAAGAAGCCTTCCAGCAACAGGATCGGCGCGCGGATGCCGGCCTCGCGCAGGGCCAGCGCCTCCTCGATGCAGGCCACCGCGAAACCGTCGGCCTCGGCCTCCAGCGCGGCCGCGCAGCGCACCGCGCCGTGGCCGTAGGCATCGGCCTTGACCACCGCCAGGGCGCGGCCGCCGCCCCCGTGTCCGCCGCAAAGCGCGCGCGCCAGCCGGTAGTTGTGGCGCAGGGCATCGAGGTCGATCAGGGCACGGGCGGGGCGCATTCGGGACGGATTGGGGATCTGTGGAAACGCTGGCGGGACGCGGTCAGGCGCGGGATCCCGGCATGCGCCGGGGCGACGGGTCGGGGCCGGCGGCGCGCGGGCGCGCCGGCGGATCAGCGCGCCATTGTCGCCGGACTGGCCTCGATCGGCTCGGCCGCGGCGATCCGGCCGCCGCCGTAGCGCGAGATGTCCAGGCCTTCGCGGCCGATCCCGGTCGGCCGGCAGGCGATCACGTCGGCCAGGTAGCGGCCCGAGCCGCAAGCCATGGTCCAGCCCAGGGTGCCGTGGCCGGTGTTGAGGAACAGGTTGCGCAGGGCGGTGGCGCCGACCACCGGGGTGCCGTCCGGGGTGGCCGGACGCAGGCCGGTCCAGAACTCGGCGCGGGCCAGGTCGCCGCCCTGCGGATACAGGTCGTTGACCACCAGTTCAAGGGTCGCGCGGCGGCGCGGGTCCAGGCCCAGGTCGTAACCGGACACCTCGGCCATGCCGCCGACCCGGATCCTCCGGTCGAAGCGGGTGATGGCGATCTTGTAGCTCTCGTCCAGGATCGTGGACGCCGGCGCCATCGCCGGATCGACGATCGGCAGGGTCAGCGAATAGCCCTTGAGCGGATACACCGGCAGGTCGATCCCCAGCGGCCGCAGCAGCTTCGGCGACCAGCTGCCCAACGCCAGCACGTAGCGGTCGGCGCGCTCGACGCGGCCGTCGATGCGCACCCCGGTCACCCGCTCGCCGTCGGCCTCGATCGCCTCGATCGTGGCGCCGTAGCGGAATTCCACGCCCTGCGCCCGCGCCATCTGCGCCAGGCGCGCGGTGAACAGCTGGCAGTCGCCGGTCTGGTCGCCGGGCAGGCGCAGGGCGCCGACCAACTTGTCGGCGGTGGCCGCCAGCGCCGGCTCGACCCGGGCGATGCCTTCGCGGTCCAGCAGTTCGTAGGGCACGCCGGCCTCGCGCAGCACCGCGATGTCGCGCGCGGCGGCATCGAGCTGGGCGGCGGTGCGGAACAGCTGGGTGGTGCCGAGCTGGCGGCCCTCGTAGGCCAGGCCAGTCTCGGCGCGCAGCTCGTCCAGGCAGTCGCGGCTGTATTCGGCCAGGCGGACCATGCGCTCCTTGTTCACCGCGTAGCGCGCCGCGGTGCAGTTGCGCAGCATCCGCGCCAACCACAGGTACTGCTGCGGGTCGGCGGTGGGCCGGATCGCCAGCGGCGCGTGCTTCTGGAACAGCCACTTCAGCGCCTTCAGCGGCACTCCGGGCGCGGCCCAGGGCGAGGCGTAGCCGGGCGAGATCTGGCCGGCGTTGGCGTAGCTGGTGGACAGCGCCGGGCCCGGCTCGCGGTCGGCCACGGTCACCTCGAAGCCGGCGCGCGCCAGGTACCAGGCGCTGGTCACGCCGATCACCCCGCTGCCCAACACCAGAACCCGCTGCATCGCACGCCTCCCGGCAGGCGCATCCACTGGCCCGATTGCCAGTTCCCGCGCAATGGGCGCAGTGTATCCAGCGTTATCTGGTTGTTTTTTCCTATTTTCTGGCGTGAACTGGTGGAAACCCCCGTTCAACGCCAAGCCGACGGAGATTTCCATGGCCACCCGCCC
>NZ_PDWL01000002.1 GCF_010093185.1 Pseudoxanthomonas jiangsuensis
CCCGCGAGGCCTCCGCCATGCCCGCCCCCGCCATCGACGAAAGCCAGGTCTCCACCTGGATCACCAAGGAAGCCGGCAACCGCCGGATCCCGTTCGACCGCGCGCGCCTGGAGCGCAGCATCGACGCCATCCACGCCGAGTTCCCGCAGCTGGACGTGGCCGACTACAAGCGCAGCGTGTTCGGCTTCGTCGAGCGCAAGGAGGCGGTCAACGCCGACGACCTGGTCGACCACCTGATCCGCGAGGCCGAGGCCCGGGTCGACCTGACCGCGCCGGAGTGGGAGTACTTCGCCGCGCGCCTGTACCTGCGCCGCCTGTACAAGCGCGCCAGCCGCAACCGCTTCTACGACGCCGAGCAGAAGTACGGCTCCTACGTCGGCCTGCAGGAGTCGCTGGCCGACCGCAACGTCTATTCCAACGACATCCTGCGCGCCTACTCCAAGGAGGAGCTGCAGGAGGCCGGGCGCATGATCGAGCCCGAGCGCGACAAGCTGTTCGCCTACAACGGCCTGTACCTGCTGGCCACCCGCTACCTGGCCACCGACACCTCGCGCGGGGTGTTCGAGCTGCCGCAGGAGCGCTGGCTGACCATTGCCCTGTACCTGATGCAGAACGAGGCCGGCCCGGGCAAGGGCAGCCGCGAGCGGCGCATGCAGCTGGTCGGCGAGGCCTACTGGGCGTTGTCCAACCTGTACATGACCGTGGCCACGCCCACCCTGCAGAACGCCGGCAAGATCGGCGGCCAGCTGTCGAGCTGCTTCATCGACACGGTCGACGACTCCCTGCAGGGCATCTACGACTCCAACACCGACATCGCCCGCGTCTCCAAGGGCGGCGGCGGCGTCGGCGCCTACCTGGGCTACGTGCGCTCGTCGGGCTCGGCGATCCGCGGCGTGCCCAACTCCTCCGGCGGCGTGGTGCCGTGGATCAAGCAGCTCAACAACACCGCCGTGTCGGTGGACCAGCTGGGCCAGCGCAAGGGCGCGGTCGCGGTCTACCTGGACATCTGGCACCGCGACATCGAGGCCTTCCTCGATCTGCGCCTGAACAACGGCGACCAGCGCCTGCGCGCGCACGACGTGTTCACTTCGGTCTGCATCCCCGACATCTTCATGGAGGCGGTGGAGCGCCGCGGCGACTGGTACCTGTTCGACCCGCACGAGGTGAAGCGGGTCAAGGGCTGGTATCTGCAGGACTTCTACGACGAGAAGAAGGGCGATCCCGACGGCACCTTCCGCAGGAAGTACGAGGAGGTCGTCAACGACGAGCGCATCGGCCGCAAGACGGTCAAGGCGATCGAGATCTTCAAGCGGATCATGGTCAGCCAGCTGGAGACCGGCAACCCGTTCATGTTCTACCGCGACGAGGTCAACCGGAAGAATCCGAACAAGCATGCCGGGATGGTGTACTCGTCCAACCTGTGCACCGAGATCCTGCAGAACATGAGCCCCACGAGGCTCATGCAGGAGATCATCTCCGGCAACCAGATCGTCACCACCAAGCAGGCCGGCGACTTTGTCGTGTGCAACCTGTCTTCGGTCAACCTCGGCCGCGCGGTGCTGCCGCAGGAAGGCCAGGGCGACCTGATCACCGACGTGCTCGAGCGCCTGATCCCGATCCAGGTGCGGATGCTCGACAACGTGATCGACCTCAACGACCTGCCGGTGCCGCAGGCCACGATCACCAACCAGAAGTACCGTGCCATCGGCCTGGGCACCTTCGGCTGGCACCACCTGCTGGCGCAGAAGGGCATCCACTGGAACAGCAAGGACGCCGAGGACTACAGCGACGCCCTGTACGAGCGGATCAACTACCTGACCGTGCAGGCGAGCATGGAGCTGGCCAAGGAGAAGGGCACCTACCCGTCCTTCCCGGGCAGCGACTGGCACACCGGCGCCTACTTCCGCGACCGCGACTACAACAGCCCGCAGTGGCTGGACCTGGCCGCCCAGGTCGCGGTCAACGGCGTGCGCAACGGCTGGCTGCTGGCGGTGGCGCCGAACATGTCCCCCGCGCAGATCGCCGGTTCGACCGCCTCGATCGACCCGATCTACTCGGCGTTCTACTACGAGGAGAAGAAGGACTTCCGCCGCCCGGTCGCCGCGCCGGGGCTGTCGCTGGAGACCTGGCCGTACTACGAGAAGGGCGCCTACAAGGTCGACCAGTTCGCCTCGGTGCGGCAGAACGCGCGCCGCCAGCGCCACGTCGACCAGGCCATCAGCTTCAACCTGTACGTGCCGTCGACCATCCGCGCGTCCACGTTGCTGGAACTGCACATGACCGCCTGGCGCGAGGGCATCAAGACCACCTACTACGTGCGCTCCAACGACATCGACATCGCCGAGTGCGAATGGTGTTCGAGCTGACAGCGCATTCGCGCTGACAGCTCCCCAAGGTTCGCTCTGCGAACCTTGGGCCCCGGCTCACGAGCACCCACACCCCCGCGCCTTCGGCGCACCCCCTGACTCAGGGGGCTTTCCTCCAGACAGGTGCGTCGCCGCGGGCTCCTTGCGCAGGGGCGCGACGGCCCGAAACACGAGAAAGTACATGTCCGCTACCGCCCCGCTCACCGCCACGCCGCTCGAACGCATCCGCATCCTCGAGCCGCGCAATCCCAACCGTTCCACCGGGATCATCAACGGCAAGACCTCCGGCATCCTCAACTGGAACGACATTCCGTACCCGTCGTTCTACCGCGCCTACAAGGAACTCTCGACCAACTTCTGGATCCCGGACGAGGTCGACATGAAGGGCGACGCCAAGCAGTACGGCGAGCTCTCGGCGCGCGAGAAGAACGCCTACGACTCGATCATCGGCCTGCTCGCCACCCTGGACTCGCCGCAGACCCGCTTCATCTACAACGTCGCCGAGTACATCACCGACCCGGCCGCGCACGCCAACGCGGCGATCATCGGCCAGCAGGAAGTGATCCACAACGAGAGCTACAGCTACGTGCTGGCCTCGATCACCGACCTGGCCAACCAGAACCGGGTGTTCGAGATCGCCCGCACCCACCCGACGATCCAGAAGCGCAATGCGCCGATCATGCAGTCCTACGACGACTTCATGCGCGAGAAGACCGCCGAGACCCTTTTGCGCTCGCTGATCCAGTCCTCGATCCTGGAGGGCATCAACTTCTATTCCGGCTTCGCCTACTTCTACAACCTGGTACGCCAGAACCGGATGACCGGCACCGGCAAGATCATCAGCTTCATCAACCGCGACGAACTGGCCCACACCAAGTTCATCAGCGAGGTGATCCGCGCCATCGTCGGCGAGAACCCGGAGCTGCAGACCGACGAGCTGACCGACTACGTGCACGGCGCCTTCGCCCACGCGATCGAGCTGGAGACCCAGTGGACCGGCGAGGTGCTGGACGGGATCGACGGCATCGACGTGGACGAGATGATCCGCTACGTGAAGTACCGCGCCAACAAGATGGCCGGCATGCTCGGGATCGAGAAGCTGTACGCCGAGACCACCGACAACGTGATGCCGTGGATCAAGGCCTACGCCGACAACTTCACCGAGACCAAGACCGACTTCTTCGAGATGCGCAACGCCAGCTACAAGAAGACCAACTCGGACAACGGCTTCGACGACCTCTAGCGTTCCCATGCGCATCCTGATCGCCTTCACCTCGCTCAGCGGCAACACCCGCGACGTCGCCCGCCAAGTGCGCGCGCGCTGCGAGGCCGCGGGGCACCAGGTGAGCTGGATCGAGGCCGGGGTGCAGACCCTGGCCGACGCCGGCGACCCGCGCCACGACCTCTACCTGCTCGGCGCCTGGACCGACAACGCCGGGCGCACGCCCGGCGAGATGAAGGCGCTGATCGCCGAGCTGGTCGAGGCGGTGGGCAAGCCGCCGCGGCTGGCGGTGTTCGGCACCGGCGAGACCCAGTGGGGCGAGGAGTACTACTGCGGCGCGGTGCGCCGGATCGCCGCGTTCTTCGGCAGCGGCTATCCGCGGCTGGAGATCGAGCAGATGCCGCACGGCGAGCGCGACGCGTTGAAGATCCAGCGCTGGACCGACCACATCCTGACCTGTACCCAGCGCATGCCCGGCCCGGGCATGCCCAGCGAGACCTCTCCCCATGCAGACCCTGCACGCTTCGTCGCCTGACGACTACGCCTCCGCCGTCGCCGCCCACCCGCGCCTGCTGGTGGACTTCTACAAGGACAACTGCCCGGGCTGCACCATGCTCGACATGTCGCTGAGGAAGTTCGCCGCCGAGCCGGACGCGCAGGGCCTGGTCCTGCTCAAGGTCAAGCTCGAACAGGTGGGCGAGGAGTTCTTCCGTGGCCTGGGCCTGCGCCAGACCCCGACCCTGGCGGTATTCCGCGAGGGCGCCGAGGTCGCGCGCCTGCCCGGCTTCCAGTCGCCGGTGCAGGTCGCCGCCGCGGTCGGCGCCCACTTGTAGGAGCCGGTGGGGGAGGCATCGCCCGCCGGCCTGCACGCCATCCTCCGCCGGATCGGCGATGATGCCTGCGGGAGGCCGCGACGACCTGGAGAACACCGCGATGTCCGAAGTCCTGCAAGGCGAAGCGCGCCCGATCGAGGCGCGCCTGCTGCACATGGTATTCCCCGACCACACCAACCACCTGGGCACGCTGTTCGGCGGCCAGGCCCTGGCGTGGATGGACATGGCCTCGTTCATCGCGGCCTCGCGCTACGCGCGCAGCACCGTGGTCACCGCGCGCTCGGAGCAGGTCGACTTCAACCAGCCGATCCACAAGGGCGACCTGGTCGAGGTGGTCGCGCGCCTGGTCAAGGTCGGGCGCAGCTCGATGAGCGTGGACGTGGAGGTCATCACCGAGGACCTGCTCAGCGGCGAGCGCAAGCTGTGCACCCGCGGCCACTTCGTGATGATTGCCCTGGACCCGCTGGGCCGGCCGACGCCGGTGCCGCCGTTGCCGGCGCCCGCGTCGCCATAGGAATGGTCTTCGGCTCTACGGGAGCGGCCCGTCCGGGTGCCGCCGCTTCCATTCGGCCAGCGCCTGCCGGTACCCGTCCAGCGCTTCGGCGTACAGGTCGTACACGCAGATCGGGCAGCCGCTCTCGCAGCACTCGTTCGGCAGGGGCTTCTCCGGCGGGACCGGAGGCGGGTCGTCGTCGGGCGCGGGCGGGGCGGGGGGTTCGGGGTGCATCGCCGGCAGAGCCTAGCAGCCCTCCCCTGTACGGGCCGGTCCTACAGCAGCGCGATCCCCGCCGCGTCCAGGGTCTGGCGGGTGGCGGCGTCGCCGGCGGGCGTCACCGGCCGGGTCAGCTGCCACAGGAAGCGCACCCGGAAGCCGGCCGCTGCCGCGTCCTGCGCGGTCCACAGCACGCAGTAGTCGCGCGCCAGGCCGCAGACGTGGACCTCGTCGATGCCGCGTTCGCGCAGCCAGCCGGCCAGGCCGGTGGGTGGCCGGCTACCGCCAGGGCCGTGGTTCCCGCGCAGGCCGCTGTAGGAATCGACCTGCGGGTCGGTGCCCTTGCGCAGGACCAGGTCGAGCGGCGTCCAGTCCACCCGCGGATCCAGCGCCGCGCCCGGCGTGCCCTGCACGCAATGGTCGGGCCACAGCACCTGCGGGTGGCCGTGCAGTTCGATGGTCTCGAACGGCCGGCGCCCCGGATGCGAGCTGGCGAACGAGGCGTGCCCGGGCGGATGCCAGTCCTGGGTCGCGACCACGGTGCGGTAGCGGCGCGATCGCAGCAGGGCATCGACGCCCGGCACGATCGCGTCGCCCTCGTGGCAGGCCAGCGCGCCGCCGGGCATGAAGTCCGGCTGCAGGTCGACCACGACCAGGGCGGTGGTATCGGGATACGGGCTCATGCGACGGCTGGCGGCGCGGCCGTCGCTCAGGCGATCGAGGCGCGGTAGATCGATTCGATCGATGCGTCCAGCGCCTGGTCGAACTGCGCGTCGTCCTGCTGCGCGCTCAGGCCCTCGGTCAGGGCGCGGCTGAAGCTGGCGATCACGCCGGGGTTCCGGGCCAGCTTCGCGTTGGCCTCCTCGCGGCTGTAGCCGCCCGACAGCGCCACCACCTTGAGCACCGCCGGGTGCTCGACCAGTTCCTTGAAGTAGCCGTCCACGCTGGGCAGGGTCAGCTTGAGGATCACCGGGGTCGCCGGATCGAGCGCGTCCAGCCGCGCCAGCAGGCCCTGCTTCAGCGCGACCTCGATCGCCTGCTTGTCGGCGGCCTTGATGTCCACCTCCGGCTCGACGATCGGCACCAGGCCGGCGGCCAGCACCTGGCGCGCCAGCTCGAACTGCTGGTCGAGCACGTCGGCAATGCCCTTGGCGTTGTTGGCCTTGATCACCGAGCGCTCCTTGGTGCCGAACACGCCCTTGGCCTTGGCCCGCGCCAGCAACGCGTCCAGGCCGGGGATCGGCTTGAGCCGCTGCACGCCGTCGGCCTCGTCCTCCAGGCCCTTGTCGATCTTCAGGAACGGCACGACCTGGCGGGTCTCCCACAGGTAGGTGGCCGCGTCCTGGCCGTCGAAGCGGTCGTCCAGGGTGCGCTCGAACAGGATCGCGCCGAGCACCCGCCCGCCCTTGCCGAAGGCCGGGCTGGTGACGATCCGCTCGCGCATGCGGTGGACCAGGGCGAACATCTCCGCCTCGCCGGAATAGTCCGATTCGCCGATGCCGTAGAGCTTGAGCGCCTTGGGCGTGCTGCCGCCGCTCTGGTCGAGGGCGGCGATGAAACCCTGGCCGGACGCGATCCGGTCCTTCTGCTGCTGGTTGATCGACACGGCGGCTCCTGTGCGATGGCGGCGATGGGGAAAGGCCATGTTAGGCCGGCGTTCGCGCGCCTGCACGACGACAACGCTGTCGTCGGCCAAGCGGCGCGCGTCCGTGCGCGCCTGTCGCATCCGCCCCTGTGGTCGCCGCGGCCCGGGTGGCGGCATGGCCTTGCCGGCTCAGGCCGCCTGGGCGCGCCCGCCGCGCAGGATCCGCGCGGCCTCGACCATCCGCTCCAGCGCGGCGCGGGTCTCGGCCCAGCCGCGGGTCTTCAGGCCGCAGTCCGGGTTGACCCAGATCTGCTCGGGCGCCAGCACCGCGCGCGCCTTCTCCAGCAGCCCGACCATCTCGGCGGTGGTCGGCACCCGCGGCGAATGGATGTCGTACACGCCCGGGCCGATCTCGTTGGGGTAGCGGAACCTGACGAACGCATCCAGCAGCTCCATCCGCGAGCGCGAGGTCTCGATCGAGATCACGTCGGCGTCCATCGCCGCCACCGCCTCGATGATGTCGTTGAACTCCGAGTAGCACATGTGGGTGTGGATCTGGGTCTCGTCGGCCACGCCCGAGGCGCTCAGGCGGAAGCTGTGCACCGCCCAGTCCAGGTACGCCGACCACTGCGCGCGGCGCAGCGGCAGGCCTTCGCGCAGGGCCGGCTCGTCGATCTGGATGACCTTGATCCCGGCCGCCTCCAGGTCGGTCACCTCGTCGCGCAGGGCCAGGGCGATCTGCCGGCAGGTGTCGGCGCGCGGCTGGTCGTCGCGCACGAACGACCACTGCAGCACCGTCACCGGGCCGGTGAGCATGCCCTTCATCGGCCGCGGCGTGAGCGACTGGGCGAACTTCGACCAGCGCACGGTCATCGGCGCCGGCCGGACCACGTCGCCGAAGATCACCGGCGGCTTCACGCAGCGGCTGCCGTAGCTCTGCACCCAGCCCAGCTTGGTGAAGGCGAAGCCGTCCAGCTGCTCGCCGAAGTACTCGACCATGTCGTTGCGCTCGAACTCGCCGTGGACCAGCACGTCAATCCCGATCTGCTCCTGGTAGCGCACGCACTTCTCGGTCTCGGCTTCGAGGAAGGCGTCGTAGCCGGCCTCGTCGAGCCTGCCGGACTTGAACCGGGCCCGCGCCTCGCGCACCTCGTGGGTCTGCGGGAACGAACCGATGGTGGTGGTGGGATAGAGCGGCAGGCCGAGCGCGGCGGCCTGGGCCTGGCGGCGCTGCGGGTAGGGCGAGCGGCGACGGGCGGCATCGGCGTCCAGCGCGGCCAGGCGCGCGGCCACGGCCGGGCGGTGGACGCGCGGGGAGGCCTTGCGCGACTCGATCCGGGCGCGCGCGTCCTCCAGCGCGGCCTCGGCGCCGTCGCGGCCGTCCAGGGCATCGGCCAGGACCTTGATCTCGCCCAGCTTCTGCCTGGCGAACGACAGCCAGGACTTGAGGTCGGCCTCCAGCGCCTTTTCCCCGTCCAGGTCCACCGGCACGTGCAGCAGCGAGCACGACGGCGCCAGCCACAGGTTCTCCGCGCCGACCCGGTTGCGGGCGTAGCGGGCCAGCAGCAGGGCGTTGTCCAGGCGGGTGCGCCAGATGTTGCGGCCGTCGACCAGGCCGGCGGAGAGCACGCGTCCGGCGGGGAGTTTGTCGAGCACCGCCTCCAGCTGCTCGGGTGCGCGCACCAGGTCCAGGTGCAGGCCGTCCACCGGCAGCGAGGCGGCCAGCTCCAGGTTGTCGCCCAGGGCGCCGAAGTAAGCGGCCAGCAAAAGCTTCGGCCGCGGGCCGGCGGCCAGCGCGGCGTAGGCGCGGCGGTAGGCGTCCTGCACCGCCGGCGACAGGTCCAGCACCAGCGCCGGCTCGTCGATCTGCACCCACTGCGCGCCGGCGGCCTGGAGCTTCTGCAGCAGCTGCGCGTACACCGGCAGCAGGCGCTCGAGCAGGGCGAAGCGGTCGCTGCCGTCCACGCTCTTGGCCAGCCACAGGAAGGTCACCGGGCCGATCAGCACCGGCCGGGTCTCGATGCCCAGGGCCTTGGCCTCCAGGTACTCGGCCAGCGGCTTGTCGCCGCGCAGGGCGAACGGCTGGCCGGCTTCGAGTTCGGGCACCAGGTAGTGGTAGTTGGTGTCGAACCACTTGGTCATCTCCAGCGCGCGCAGGTCGATGCCGTCGCGCTGGTGGCCGCGGGCCAGGGCGAAGTAGCCGGCCAGCGGGTCGGCGTCGGCCAGGGCGCGGTGGCTGGACGGAATGGCGTCGAACAGGAAGGCGGTGTCCAGCACCTGGTCGTACAGCGAGAAGTCGTTGGACGGCGGCAGGTCGATGCCGGCGTCGCGCTGCAGGGTCCAGTGGCGGGCGCGCAGCTGCCGGCCGACCGCGTGCAGCTGGTCGGCGGACAGTTCGCCGCGCCAGTGCGATTCCAGGGCGTGCTTGAGTTCGCGGCGGGCCCCGATGCGGGGGAAGCCGAGGTTGGTGGTGAGCGTCATCGTGCGATTCCTCATGCGTGGTCGATGAGGAACGAAGGGCGGGCGCCGCCCGTGGCCGTGGCCATGCGCGGAACCGTGGCGACCTTCGCCCCCGCGGGCGAACCGGAACCAACGCGGGGACGGGCACGGGGACGCGCGCACGGCGTGGCGCCATGCGCGGGGCTCCGGCCGCCTCCCCGCGGAGGCTCCAGGTCAGGCGGAAGGCGGGCATGCCTTCCGGCCGGGGCAGGTCTTCGGGCTCGTGGACGGGCGGCGCGCACGCGCGCCGTGGCCTACTGTCCGCCGCTTCCCGGCCCGCGAGGGCCAGTGCGATGGCGGAGGTCGTTTCCAGTTACCGCTGCGGGGCAGCGCCGGAATTGCGCCTGCGGGCAGGCGCGCACCGGACTTCCCTTTTAATTCATCTCTGCATCGTGATGAAGAGATGAAACCGTCGGCGGGCGCCACGTTAGCGGGGCCGGGCGGCGGCGTCAATGGTCTTGCGGCCGACCTTGCCCGCGAGCGGCGGCGGCCCCATGAGGAGGGGATGAGTTCCGATCCTGCCCCGGCATTCGCAAGCGGTCCCGTCGCCGCGCCTGCATCGCCCGATCCGCCTGGCCTGGATGCGCTGCGCGGATTCCTGGACCGCCATCGCCGCCTGTTCGTGCTCACCGGCGCCGGGATCAGCACCGGCTCGGGTATTCCCGACTACCGCGACGCCGACGGCGGCTGGAAGCGGGTGCCGCCGATCACCTTCCAGGCCTTCACCGGCCAGGACGCGACCCGCCGCCGCTACTGGGCGCGCAGCCTGGCCGGCTGGCCGCGCTTCGCGCAGGCCCGGCCCAATGCCGCCCATCGCGCCCTGGCCGCGCTGGAGGCGCAGGGCCGGATCGAGGTGCTGGTGACCCAGAACGTGGACGGCCTGCACCAGCGCGCCGGCCAGGCGGCGGTGATCGACCTGCACGGGCGCCTGGACCGGGTGGTGTGCCTGGGCTGCGGCGCGGACCTGTCGCGGGCGGAGTTCCAGCACGAGCTGCTGGCGCGCAACCTGGGGTGGGAGCGTCACGTGGCGGAGATCGCGCCCGACGGCGACGCCGACCTGGAGGGCGTGGACTTCGCCGCGTTCGCGGTGCCGGACTGCGCGCTTTGCGGCGGCCTGCTCAAGCCGGACGTGGTGTTCTACGGCGAGAGCGTGCCGCGGGCACGGGTCGAAGCGGCGGTCGCGCACCTGCGGCGCAGCGACGCGGTGCTGGTGGTGGGGTCCTCGCTGATGGTCTGGTCCGGCTTCCGCTTCGCCCGGATGGCGGCCGAGGCGGGCATCCCGGTGGCGATGCTCAACTGCGGCCGTACCCGCGCCGACGACCTGCTGGCGCTGAAGGTCGAGGCCGATTGCGCGCAGGTACTGCCGTGGCTGGCAGATGCAGTGGCACCGCCCGTGATGCTGTGATCCAGCTGCGGCCTTGATGCGGCCGCCGGCTGGCGCTGCAATGCACGGCCCTCCCTGCCCCTCCCCGCCATGAGCCTGCTGTTCTCGCCGTTGAAGCTCGGCCCGCTGGAACTGTCCAACCGCATCGCCATCGCCCCCATGTGCCAGTACTCGGCGCACGACGGCTGCGTCGGCGACTGGCACCACATCCACCTCGGCACCCTGGCCCTGTCCGGCGCCGGCCTGCTGGTCCTGGAGGCGACCGCGATCGAGCCGCGCGGGCGGATCAGCCATGCCGACCTGGGCCTGTGGAACGACGACCAGGAAGCCGCGCTGGCCGGGTTGCTCGCCTCGCTGCGGCGCTGGTCGCCGATGCCGCTGGGCATCCAGCTGGCCCACGCCGGGCGCAAGGCCTCCACCGCGCGGCCGTGGGAAGGCGGCGGTGCGATCGCCGCCGACGATCCGCAGGGCTGGACCACGGTCGCCCCGTCGGCGCTGGCCTACGACGACAGCCACGGCGTGCCGCAGGCGCTGGACGCGGCCGCGATCGACGCCCTGGTCGAGGACTTCGTCCGCGCCGCCCAGCGGGCCGCGCGGATCGGCCTGGAGCTGGTCGAGATCCACGCCGCCCACGGCTACCTGCTGCACCAGTTCCTCTCGCCGCTGAGCAACGCCCGCGACGACGCCTGGGGCGGCAGCCTGGAGAACCGCATGCGCCTGGTGCTGCGGGTGTTCGAGGCGGTGCGCGCGGCGGTGCCGGCGACGGTCGCGGTCGGGGTGCGGATCTCGGCCACCGACTGGGTCGAGGGCGGCTGGGACCTGGCCCAGAGCATCGAACTGGCGCGCGCGCTGGACGCGCGCGGCTGCCACTTCATCCACGTCTCCAGCGGCGGCCTGGACCCGCGCCAGGCGATCGAGGCGGTGCCGGGCTACCAGGTGCCGTTCGCCGAGGCGATCAAGGCCGAGGTGGCGATGCCGGTGATCGCGGTCGGCCTGATCACCGCGCCGCGCCAGGCCGAGGCGATCCTGGCCGAAGGCCGCGCCGATGCGGTGGCGCTGGCCCGCGGCATCCTCTACGACCCGCGCTGGCCCTGGCACGCGGCGGCCGAACTGGGCGCGAGCGTGGCGCCGGCGCCGCAGTACCTGCGCTGCGAGCCGCGCGAGGCGCGCGGGGTGTTCGGGCGGTAGCCACCCGGGCGGTAACAGCTGCAACCGGCCGCCCGTATCCGCCCGCGCTGCCCTACCATGGCGCCCCTATGCGCCACGACCACATCCTCGCCCTTTCCTGCCCGGACCGTACCGGGATCGTCTACCGCGTCTCCGGGCTGCTGTTCGGCCAGGGCTGCAACATCGTCGACGCCCAGCAGTACGGCGACGAGGAGAGCGGCCGCTTCTTCCTGCGCGTGCACTTCGAGCTGCCGGCGGCCGACGCGCTGCCGGCCCTGCTCGAGCGCTTCGGCCACCTCGCCGGCGAGTTCGAGATGGACTGGCAGATCCACGACGCCCGCCGCCGCGCGCGGCTGCTGGTGCTGGTCAGCAAGCAGGGCCACTGCCTCAACGACCTGCTGTTCCGCGCCCACAGCGGCCAGCTGAAGGTGGACATCGCCGCGGTCGCGTCCAACCATCCGGACTACGCCGCTTTGTCGGCCTCCTACGGCGTGCCCTTCCACCACCTGCCGGTGGATGCCTCCAACCGCGCCCAGCAGGAGCGGGCGATCGTCGACCTGGTCGAGCGCGAGAACGTGGACCTGGTGGTGCTGGCGCGCTACATGCAGATCCTCTCGCCGGACCTGTGCCGGGCCCTGGCCGGGCGCGCGATCAACATCCACCACAGCTTCCTGCCCAGCTTCAAGGGCGCCCAGCCCTACCACCAGGCGCACGCGCGCGGGGTCAAGATCATCGGCGCCACCGCCCACTACGTGACCGAGGACCTGGACGAGGGCCCGATCATCGAGCAGGACGTGGCCCGGGTGGACCACGCGATGACCCCGCGCGACTTGGTGCGGGTGGGCAGCGACATCGAGTCGCAGGTACTGGCGCGGGCGGTGCGCCGCCACGTCGAGCACCGGATCCTGCGCAACGGCCACAAGACCGTCGTGTTCCGCTGACGCGGATCAGATTCCCAGCCACACCCGCAGTGGATGCGTCGGGTCGGCCAGCAGCCGCACGGCCAGCAGGATCGACACCGTGACCAGCAACGGCTTGATCACCCGGGTGCCGTGCCGCATCGCGAAGCGCGAGCCCAGCTGCGCGCCGAGGAACTGGCCGGCGCCCATCGCCAGCCCCACCTTCCACAGCACCGCGCCGGTGCACACGAACACCGCGAACGCGCCCACGTTCGAGCCGAAGTTGAGGAACTTGGTGTGGGCGGTGGCCTTGAGGATGCCGAACCCGGCCAGGGTGACGAAGCCGAGCATCAGGAACGAGCCGGTGCCCGGGCCGAAGATCCCGTCGTAGAGGCCGATCGCCGGGACGAAGGTCAGCCCGAACACGAACGGCGATACCCGACGGTGACGCTCGACCGCGCCGATGTCCGGCTTGAGCGCGAAGTACAGGGCGATGCCGACCAGCAGGAACGGCAGCCCCAGCTTCAGCCAGTCAGCCGGGACCCGGCTGGCCAGCAGCGCGCCGAGCACCGCGCCGGCCGCGGCGGCCAGCGCCATCGGCAGCTGCGCGCGCAGGTCCACGTGTCCGTGCCGGGCGTACGACCAGCTGGCCGAGGCCGAACCGAACAGCGACTGCAGCTTGTTGGTGCCCAGCGCCTGCAGCGGCGGGATCCCGGCCAGCAGCATCGCCGGCAGGGTGATCATGCCGCCGCCGCCGGCGATCGCATCGATGAAGCCGGCCAGCAGGGCGGCCAGGAACAGCAGCAGCAACAGCTGCAGGGCGAGCTCGGGCATCGGGAAGCGAACGGGGCAAGGGGGCGGGGATGGTGGACCGTCGCCCGCGGCCCGTCCATCGTGCGGTGTCGCCGCCGTGACTCGGCATGCCCCGCCATTGCCGCTAGCATCGGCCCATTCCCGTACCGGAGCCGTCGCGATGCCCGCCCGCACCCGTCTTGCCCTGTCCCTGCTGGCCGTGTTGCCGCTGACGGCCCTCGCGCAGCCGTCCGCCGCGCCGGCGCAGCGGCCCGAAGTGGCCGCCGCCGCCCAGCGCCTGCAGCAGCAGGTGATCGACTGGCGGCGCGATTTCCACCAGCACCCGGAGCTGTCCAACCGCGAGGAGCGCACCGCGCGGGTGGTGGCCGAGGAACTGCGCAAGATCGGCCTGCAGCCGCGCACCGGGATTGCCCACCATGGCGTGGTCGCGATCCTCAAGGGCGGCAAGCCGGGGCCGAAGATCGCCCTGCGTGCGGACATGGATGCGCTGCCGGTGACCGAGCGCAGCGGCCTGCCGTTCGCCTCCAAGGCCACCGGCGAGTATCGCGGCGAGACCGTCGGGGTGATGCACGCCTGCGGCCACGACGCCCACACCGGGATCCTGCTCGGCGTGGCCAAGGCGCTGGTGGCGATGAAGGAGCAGTTGCCGGGCGAGGTGATGTTCATCTTCCAGCCCGCCGAGGAGGGCGCGCCGGTCGGCGAGGAGGGCGGCGCAGCGCTGATGCTGGCGCAGGGCCTGTTCAAGGACTACCGGCCGGAGGCCGTGTTCGGCCTGCACGTGTTCTCCTCGGTCCAGGCCGGGCGGATCGCGGTGCGCGGCGGGCCGCTGATGGCCGCCTCCGACCGCTTCAGCATCCGGGTGGTCGGCCGCCAGACCCATGGTTCGCGGCCGTGGGGCGGGGTCGACCCGATCGTCGCCGCGGCCAACCTGGTCGGCACCGCGCAGACGATCGTCAGTCGCCGCACCGACCTGGCCAGGCTGCCGGCGGTGGTGACCTTCGGCGCGGTCAAGGGCGGCATCCGCTACAACATCATCCCCGACGACGTGGAGCTGATCGGCACCATCCGCACCTTCGACGAGGGCATGCGCGAGAAGATCTTCGCCGACCTGCGCAACGTCTCCGAGCACGTGGCCGCCGCGCACGGCGCGCGGGTGGAGGCCAAGGTGCCCGACAGCGACGGCAACCCGGCCACGGTCAACGACCCGGCGCTGACCGCGAGGATGCTGCCGAGCCTGCAGGCGGTGGTCGGCGCGGACAACGTGTACGAGCCGCCGCTGCAGATGGGTTCGGA
Organism: Pseudoxanthomonas jiangsuensis; assembly: GCF_010093185.1. Classification (GTDB taxonomy): domain Bacteria; phylum Pseudomonadota; class Gammaproteobacteria; order Xanthomonadales; family Xanthomonadaceae; genus Pseudoxanthomonas; species Pseudoxanthomonas jiangsuensis. The sequence continues at coordinate 14,774 of NZ_PDWL01000002.1, forward strand.
GGATTTCTCGCTGTTCGGGCAGGAGGTGCCGGCGATGTTCTTCTTCGTCGGCTCGACCGCCAGGGGGATCGACCCGGCGACCGCGCCGGGCAACCACTCGCCGGAGTTCCTGCTCGACGAGTCCTCGCTGGACGTGGGCCTGCGCGCCCTGCTGCAGGTGTCGCTGGATTACCTGCACGGCGGGGCGGGCTGAGGTTGGGGGGGATCGGCAACGGCAAAAGCTATTGGTTGCGCTGGCTTCGGTCGGGGCCGCCGTACCTTGGGTCTGCGGTGCACCGCTCGGGCGGGCGTCCTGCCCGCAACTCGCGGCCGTGGCACGTCCCTGTGCCACTTGCCCCGCAGACCCAAGGCACGACGGCCTCTGCGAACTTGAAGTTCATCGTTTCGGGTGCTTCCACTCTTCAGGTGTCGGCCTGACTCCGTCATCCCGGCGAACACCGGGACCCAGTGCCTTGCTTACCTTGTAGGAGCCGGTCTTGCCGGCGACCGTAGAGGCGAAAGAATCATTGGCACCCGGCTTCAAGCAGACGCATCCGCCATGGCGGTCGCCGGCAAGACCGGCTCCTACAGGAGAAGCAACCCCCGCTTCTCCAAACCGAAGGCACGTATCCCAACGCGCAAGCGTCCGCCGTCGCATGGGGGATGGACCAAGTGGCCATGGATGTGCCACGGCCCCGAGTAAAGACAGGAGGTCGTCCCGAGGGGTGGTCCATCCCCCATGTGACGGCGGACTCCCTCCGAAGCCAGCGCAACCCTATAGCCTTTGCGGTTGCTGGCTTCTACAGGTCGAAGCCCAGCACCAGCGGGTCGTGGTCCGAGCTGCGCCACGGACCGGGGACGTTGCGTCCGTCATAGCCGGCGTCGTCCGGCTCGTCGGCGTTGACGTGCCATTCCACCGCGCCACGCAGCAGGGGCACGGCCGAGGGGCTGAGCAGGGCGTGGTCGAGGCGGCCGCTGAGGCCGTCGTAGACGTAGCTGTAGGGCCGCGCCGCATCGTCGCCTGCGGCCACGGCGAAGGCATCGGCCCAGCCGGCCTCCTCGCGCAGCCAGCGCACCGGATCCTCCATCGCATACGCGTTGAAGTCGCCCAGCAGCACCACCGGGTCGCGGTTGCGGCCGGTCGGGCCCGGATCGAGCCAGGCGTGCAGGGCGGCGGCCGAGCGCAGGCGGGTCGCGTTCCAGCAGCCCTGGCCGTCCTTGCGGTCGGCGTCGTCGCCGGCCGCCTCGCTGCAGCCCTTGGACTTGAAGTGGTTGGCGACCACGACCAGGCGGCCCTTGCCGCCCTTGCGGGCGAAGGCCTGGGCCAGCGGCACCCGGCTCAGCTCGCCGAACGGCCCGGCCTCGAGCACGCGCGGCTTGCCGCGGGTCGCCACCCGGTCTTCGCGGTAGATCAGGCCGACCCGGATGGTGTCGTCGCCCGGGCCGCGGCCGGCGTCGACGAAACGCCACCTGGCGCCATCGGCGTTGAGCGCGGCCACCAGCTGGGCCAGGCTGGACTGCGGGCCGTAGCCGTCGTTCTCCAGCTCCATCAGCGCGGCGATGTCCGGGTCCAGCGCCCGGATCGTGGCCACCAGCTTGGCCAGCTGCGCCTGCAGCTGCTGCGGCGTGCGCGCCCCGCGCGGGGTCGGGAAGCCGCCGCCCTGGCCGTCGCCGTTGAACAGGTTCTCCAGGTTGAACGCGGCCACCTTCAGCGTGCCCGGCACGCCGGGCGGCGGCGGTTGCGGCGCCGGCTGCAGCGCCAGCGGCGCCTGCAGTTGCAGGCGCCAGGCGCCGTTGCGGTGGTCGACGATGCCTTCGGCGCCGGCGACCACGCTGCCCACGCGCGGGGCGATGCCGTCGGCCAGGTAGGCGACGGCGTCCGGATCGCGCTGCTGGCTGCCGTCGTCCAGGGCCAGGCGCCGGCGCGCGTTCTCCGCGTCCAGCTGCGCATGCTCGGCGCTGCCGGGCCGGGCCAGTTCGCTGGGCTGCCACTGGCGGCCGCCGAAGCTGGCGGTGAGCTCGCCGAAGCGGGCCAGGGCGTGGCTGCCGGTGATGGTCAGCGGCGCGTCGATGCGTACGCGCATGCCTTCCAGCGGTTCCCAGTCCGCGGGCAGGGCGGCGATGGCCTGGGCCGCGGGCAGGGTCGCGGTGCGGCAGGGGCCGAGGGTGGCGGCTTCGATCGTGGTCAGGCTGTCGCGGCCCGATGGCAGTTCGACCACCCGGCCGGTGACGCGGCAGCGGGTGCCCATGGCCAGGTTTCCCGGTACGGACAGGCCGGCGGCATCGATGCGCACGAACACCGCGTCGGAGGTGCGCGGATCGCCATCGCCGCCGTCCTGCAGGAACAGTCCGCCCAGGCCGGCGCGGAAGTCGGCGCTGACCACGCCCTCGACCGTCACCTCGCGGCCCTGCCAGGGACTGGTGGCCGCCTCGCCCTGGACCGCGCCGATCGCCAGCGGCGTGGGCGGACGGGCTTCGACGGCCGCCGGCAACAGCGCGCCGAGCAGAAGGGCGGCGGCTAGCGGGAAACGGCGCATGGCGTGCACTCCAGTGGGGTGGCCGCAGCGCGGATGCAGGGGCCGGTTCTGCGAAGGATCGCCGCAAATGCAGACGCCGCCCGGAGGCGGCGTCGTGCGGACAGCGGTGCGGCTTACTTCAGGTTCGAGACCATCCAGTCGACCGTGACCTGGACCTGCTCGTCGGTCAGCGCCGGGTTGCCGCCCTTGGGCGGCATGATCCCGCCGTCCGGGCCGGTGAAACCCTCGATCGCGTGCTTGTACAGGGTCTCCTTGCCCTGGGCGATGCGCGCATCCCAGTGCGCGTGGTCCAGGGTCGGGGCCTTGCCCACGCCATTGGTGTGGCAGGCGCCGCAGAGGTTGTTGTAGATCGTGGCGCCGTCGGTGGTGCCGCCGTAGGCGACCTGCGAGGCGGCGGCAGCCTTGGCGGCCTCGGCCGCGGCGGCCTGGGCGGCGGCGCCGGTATCGCCGGCATAGACCGCGCCGGCCGGGGCGATCCGGGCCTCGGTGCGGGCGGCGGCCGTGGGCGAGACTTCCGGCGGGATGCGGCCGTGCAGGTGGTGCGCCAGCAGGATCAGGCCCAGGGTGATCAGCGCCAGCAGGCCGATCACCATCGAGAACCGCTTCAGGAATTCAAGGTCGTAGTTGCGCACTTCGCGTCCTATTGGCGAGTGGCGCGGCGGCCACAGCTGCCGTCGATTATAGAGAGGGACGCGCCGGCTTCGGAAGCCGGGAAGGCGCGGCGGGCAAGGCGCCGCGCTCCGGAGGCGCGGTCCGCGGGGCCGGCGGAGAGGCTCCCCGCACCGGTCCGGGCAGGCGTCCGGCGGCGGCCGTCATCGCAATCGGCTGCTGCGTCGCAACAGGAAGCAGGGGGGGACGGGGCCGCCGCGGGCCGCCCCGGCGACCCATCAGCACCGCGGCATCGCCGGTTTTTGCCGGCCAGGCGTGGATTTGGCGGCAAAGGCCGCGTATCCGGTGGATTCCGGTATATCCCCCATTCCAATTGACAGCGCTGCCAATTGCCCTGAGCCTCTGCCCCCCATCGGGTCCGGACCTGCGTTCCGGGCCTGCCGGCCGGCCCAGGCCGCCGGATGGCAGATCAACGAAAGCGGAGGGGAACACCTTGAGCAGCATGCTTCGCGGCGCCCGCGCGCCCGGCGTCCGTATCGCCACCACCCTGGCCGGCGCCCTGGCCGTGGCCCTGTTGTCCGGCTGCGGCAAGAAGGAGGAGACGCCGGCCGCCGGCGACGCCACCGCCCAGGCCCCGGCCGCCGCCGACGGCAGCATCCATCCGGAACAGTGGCCGCAGCCGCAGTGGCCGTTCCCGGCCGATCCGGCGCTGGAGAAGAAGGTCGACGACCTGCTGGCGACCATGACCGTCGAGGAGAAGGTCGGCCAGCTGGTCCAGGGCGACATCGCCTCGATCACCCCCGAGGACGTGCGCAAGTACCGGCTCGGCTCGATCCTGGCCGGCGGCAGCTCCGACCCGGGCGGCAAGTACAACGCCACCCCGGCCGAGTGGCTCGCCCTGGCCGACGCCTTCTACGAGGCGTCGATGGACACCTCCGGCGGCGGCAAGGCGATCCCGATCATCTGGGGCATCGACGCGATGCACGGCCAGAGCAACATCGTCGGCGCCACCCTGTTCCCGCACAACGTCGGCCTGGGCGCGACCCGCAACCCGGAGCTGCTGCGTCGGATCGGCGAGATCACCGCCCAGGAGACCCGCACCACCGGCATGGAGTGGACCTTCGCCCCGACCGTGGCGGTGCCGCAGGACGACCGCTGGGGCCGCGCCTACGAGGGTTACTCGGAAGACCCGAAGGTGGTGGCCGAGTTCGCCACGGCGATGGTCGAGGGCCTGCAGGGCAAGCCGGGCACCCCGGAGTTCCTGGACGGCCGCCACGTGATGGTCTCGGTCAAGCACTTCCTCGGCGACGGCGGCACCACCAACGGCAAGGACCAGGGCGACACCCAGGTCAGCGAGGCGGTGCTGCGCGACACCCACGCCGCCGGCTACGCCACCGCCATTGCCGCGGGCGCGCAGTCGGTGATGGCCTCGTTCAACAGCTTCCACGGCGAGAAGCTGCACGGCCACAAGCCCCTGCTGACCGACGTGCTCAAGGCCCGGATGAACTTCGGCGGCTTCGTGGTCGGCGACTGGAACGGCCATGGCCAGATCAAGGGCTGCACCAACGAGAACTGCCCGGCCACGATCAACGCCGGCCTGGACATGGCGATGGCGCCGGACAGCTGGAAGGGCTTCTATGAGACCGCCCTGGCCGCCGCCAAGGACGGCACCCTCAGCGCCGAACGCCTGGACGACGCGGTGCGCCGGATCCTGCGGGTGAAGTTCCGCATGGGCCTGTTCGAGGCCGGCAAGCCCTCGCAGCGCGCGCTGGGCGGCAAGTTCGAGCTGCTCGGCTCGGCCGAGCACCGCGCCGTGGCCCGCCAGGCCGTGCGCGAGTCGCTGGTCCTGCTGAAGAACGACGGCGGCGTGCTGCCGCTGGCCGCCAACAAGCGCCTGCTGGTCGCCGGCAGCCATGCCGACGACGTGGCCCTGATCGCCGGTGGCTGGACCCTGAGCTGGCAGGGCACCGGCACCACCCGCGCCGACTTCCCCAACGCGCAGACCGTCTGGGAGGGCCTGCAGGAAGCGACCAAGGCCGCCGGCGGCCAGGCCGAGCTGGCGGTCGACGGCAAGTACAAGACCAGGCCCGACGCGGCGATCGTGGTGTTCGGCGAGAAGCCCTACGCCGAGTTCCAGGGCGACATCCCCAACCTGCTGTACAAGCCCGGCGACGACAGCGACCTGGAGTTGCTGAAGAAGCTCAAGGCCGACGGCATCCCGGTGGTGGCGGTGTTCGTCAGCGGCCGTCCTTTGTGGGTGAACCGCGAGATCAACGCCGCCGACGCCTTCGTCGCGGCTTGGCTGCCGGGCGGCGAGGGCGGCGGCATCGCCGACGTGCTGCTGCGCAAGGCGGACGGCAGCGTCAACCATGACTTCAAGGGCAAGCTGGCCTTTTCCTGGCCGCGCACCGCGGTCCAGTACGCCAACAACGTCGGCCAGGAAGGCTACGACCCGCAGTTCGCCTACGGCTACGGCCTGACCTATGCCGACAAGGGCGAGGTCGCGCCCTTGCCGGAGGAATCGGGGATCGAGGGCCTGCAGGCGCCGGCCGGGGTGTACTTCGCCGATGCCATGCTCGCCCCCGGCCTGAGCCTGCACCTGGAGGACGCCAAGGCGCACACCACGCTGGTGACCACGGTGCCGGTGGCGGTGGCCGACAGGAGCCTGGAGGTGACCGCGGTCGACCACCAGCGCCAGGAGGATGCGCGCCGCTTCACCTGGTCGGGCAAGCAGCCGGCCAGCGTGCGGCTGAGTGCCGAGCCAGCCCAGGAGCTGACCCGCGAGACCAACGGCGACCTGCTGCTGCTGGTGACCCTGCGTCCGGACGCGGTGCCGGCCAGCGGTGCGCTCACCGTCAGCGCCGGCGCCGGCGAGCCGATCGACCTGCGCGCCGCCCTGGCCGGCCTGCCGGCCGGGCAGTGGACCGCGCTGGGCATCCCGCTGAAGTGCTTCGCCGCCTCCGGCGCCGACGTGTCCAAGCTGGACCTGCTGCTGAAGCTGCAGAGCGACGCGCCGGCCACCGTGTCGATCGCCCGGGTGGCGGTGGGCGCGGTGAGCGAGGCCGGCAAGATCCTGGAGTGCCCGACCGGGCAGTAAGCCGCCCGGCACGCGACAAGAAAAAGGCGGCGGCGCCTGCACGCGTCGCCCGCCGGACCGGATCACCGGTGCGCGCGCAGGAGGCGCGGCACCACGGTTGTATCGACGTTTTCGAGGGGCAACGGCAGCAGCGACCGTGCCGGACCGGGGAGGAGGAGGCACCGGTCGCTGAAGGGGGAGGGAGTGACAGCGGGCGTTGAGGGGCGCCCGCCGCGCATGCAGCAGCACGCCGCCGCGCCTCCCGCGCGGAACGGCAGGCACGCATGCGCCGCTCCCTCCCCCGCGCCGTCATTCCCGGGCTCACCGAACCCTCCCACCGCATACCGCGGCCGCGCGGCCGCCGCGCCATCCGCACATCGTCCTAGGAGTCGACCCGAGTGAAACTTGCCACGTTGGACATCGTGATCGTGCTCGCCTACCTGGCGGGCATCTTCATCCTGGCGCAATGGGTGTCGCGCGAGAAGGCCGGCCACCAGAAGTCGGCCAGCGACTACTTCCTGGCCAGCAAGTCGCTGCCCTGGTGGGCGATCGGCGCCTCGCTGATCGCGGCCAACATCTCGGCCGAGCAGATCATCGGCATGTCCGGCTCGGGCTACGCCATCGGCCTGGCGATCGCCTCCTACGAGTGGATGGCGGCAGCCACCCTCTTGCTGGTCGGCAAGTTCTTCCTGCCGATCTTCCTGCGCAACCGCATCTACACCATGCCGCAGTTCCTGGAGGAACGTTACGGCAACCGCATCCGCACCCTGATGGCGGTGTTCTGGCTGGGCCTGTATGTGTTCGTGAACATCACCTCGATCATGTGGCTGGGCGCGATCGCGGTGAACCAGGTCACCGGCATGGACCAGATGACCGCGGTAGTGCTGATTGGCGTGTTCGCCCTGGTCTACCAGCTGTACGGCGGGCTCAAGGCGGTGGCGCTGACCGACATCGTCCAGGTCACCCTGCTGGTGCTGGGCGGCCTGTTCGTGGCCGGCCTGACCCTGAACCAGATCGGCGACGGCCAAGGCATCGTGGCCGGCTTCAACCGCCTGTGGGCCGAGCACCCGGGCCACTTCGAGATGATCCTCAGCAAGGACAACCCGTTCTACAAGGACCTGCCGGGCATCAGCGTGCTGATCGGCGGCATGTGGATCATGAATGTCAGCTACTGGGGCTTCAACCAGTACATCATCCAGCGCGCGCTGGCGGCCAAGGACCTGAAGGAAGCGCAGAAGGGCGTGCTGTTCGCCGCGTTCCTGAAGCTGCTGATGCCGCTGATCGTGGTGGTGCCGGGCATCGCCGCGGTGATGCTGGCCCCGGACCTGCACCGTCCGGACGAGGCCTACCCGACCATGATGCGGTTGTTGCCCAGCGGCATCCTCGGCCTGGTATTCGCCGCGCTGGTGGCGGCGATCGTGGCCTCGCTGGCGTCCAAGATCAATTCGGTGGCGACCATCTTCACCCTGGACTTCTACGCCAAGGCGCGGCCGCAGACCGAACAGGCCAAGCTGGTGCGGGTGGGCCGGATCGCCGCCGCGCTGTCGGTGCTGATCGGCATCCTCACCGCCAAGCCCCTGCTGGGCAGCTTCGACCAGGCGTTCCAGTACATCCAGGAATACACCGGCTTCTTCACCCCGGGCATCGTGGTGATCTTCGTCCTGGGCCTGTTCTGGAAGCGCGCCAACGAGGCCGGCGCGCTGGCCGCGGCGATCGGTTCGTTCGTGCTGTCGATCGTGCTGAAGATGGCCTGGCCGTCGCTGCCGTTCATCGACCGCGTCGGCCTGGTGTTCCTGCTGGCGCTGGCGCTGGCGGTGGTGGTGTCGCTGGCGACCCGGCCGCAGAAGGCCGGCAGCGACCTGATCCGCACCGACGACGTCAACTACGGCACCTCGGCCGGCTTCAACTTCGGCGCGCTGGGCGTGGTCGCGATCCTGGCGGCCCTGTACACGCTGTTCTGGTGATCCGGGCATAACGGAAGCGGTCCGGCCGGCGCCTGCCGTGCCGGACCGCGGGAGGGTCGGGCGCAATGCGGGTGAGGATCGAGGACGTCGCCGCCGCGGCCGGCGTATCGATGAAGACGGTATCGCGCGTGCTCAACCAAGAGCCCGGCGTGCGCGAATCCACGCGCGCCAAGGTCATGGAAACGGTGGCCGCGCTCAACTACCGGCCCGACCCGTCCGCGCGCAGCCTGGCCGGCAACCGCTCCTACCTGGTCGCTCTGCTGTACGACAACCCGTCGCCGAACTACCTGATGGAGGTGGTCAACGGCGTGGTCGAGGCCTGCGAGAACCACCACTACGGCATGGTCATGCAGCCGGTGGGCTTCCAGGCCGGCGACCTGGCCGAGACCGTGGAGACCCTGGTCGAGACTTCGCGCCTGGACGGCCTGATCCTGACCCCGCCGCTGACCGACAGCGGTGCCCTGCTCGACCGCCTCGACGAACTCGGGGTGCCGTTCACCTGCATCTCGCCGCGGCAGCCGCAGGGCCGGATCGGGGTGACCCTGGACGAGCACGAGGCGGTGTGCGAGCTGATGGCGCACCTGGTCGATCTCGGTCACCAGCGCATCGGCCACATCCGCGGCCATCCCGACCACGGTGCCAGCGAGTGGCGCCTGGCCGGCTACCGCAGCGCCCTGCGCCGCGCCGGCCTGCGCTACGACCCGGCGCTGGTGGTCGACGGCGAGTTCTCGTTCGATTCCGGGCTGGCGGCCGGGCGGCGGCTGCTGGACCTGGCCAGGCGGCCGACCGCGATCTTCGCCGCCAACGACGACATGGCCGCCGGGGTCGTGCGCGCGGCGGCCGAACGCGGCCTGCGGGTGCCGCAGGACGTGTCGGTGTGCGGTTTCGACAACACTCCGATCTCGCAGCAGATCTTCCCGCGCCTGACCACCGTGCAGCGCTCCACCCGGGACATGGGCCAGGTCGCCACCGTGCAGCTGCTGTGCGCGATCCGCGATCCCCGCGCCGGGCGGATGGTGAAGATGCCCTACGCGCTGCAGCTGCGGCAGTCGACCGGGCCGGCGCCGCAGGACGGCGCGTAGCCGTCCTCAGGCCGCGTCGGCGCGCAGCACCACCCGCAAGGGATCGTCCCACTGCCGCAGCAGTTCGGCCTCGCGCGCCCTGGCCGCGTGCAGGTGCGCGTCCTTGACGTGGCCGTAGCCGCGGATGTGTTCGGGGATGCTGGCGATCTCCGCGGCCAGGGCGACGTTGCCGCCGTCCAGCTTCGGCAGCAGCCGTTCGACCGTGGCGAAATAGTCGACGACCAGCTGCCGCTCCATCCGCCGCTCGGCGGTGTAGCCGAACGGATCGAAGGCGGTGCCGCGCAGGAACTTCAGCTTCGCCAGCCAGCGGAACGCGGTGAACACCCACGGTCCGTACTCGCGCTTGAGCTGCCGTCCCTGTTCGTCCTTCTTCGCCAGCAGCGGCGGCGCCAGGTGGAAGCGCAGGGTGTAGTCGCCCTCGAACTGTTGCTGCAGCCGGCGCCGGAACTCGCCGCCGGTGTACAGGCGCGCGACCTCGTACTCGTCCTTGTAGGCCATCAGCTTGAAGGCGTAGCGTGCCACCGCCTCGGTCAGCGCGGTGGAGCCGGGTGCGCGCAGGTTCTCGGCCGCGCGCACCCGCGCCACAAGCGCCGCGTAGCGGCGGGCGTAGGCGGCGTCCTGGTAGCCGGTCAGGAACGCCTCGCGGCGCGCGACCAGTTCGTCCAGGCTGCGCGACAGGCGCAGGTCGTCCAGCGGCAGGGCGGCGATGCCGCCGGTGGCCACGTCGAGCGGGGACGCCGAGGGCGTGCCGCCGCCGGCATCGCCATGCTCGGGCAGGCCGCGCCACTCGCGCTCGGCCCGCACCGGCTGCGGCGCGCTGGTGCTGCCCCATTCGATCCCTTCCCAGTCGCCGGGCGGCAGCTGGCGCAGGCCGTCGGGCACGCGCTCGTCGGCGGTGACCGGGTTGGACACCAGGCCGGCGGCGGCCGCGACCGCCTGCGGATCGACCGCGGCCAGGCGCCCCCAGGCGAAGGCCTGCCGGTTCATCTCCACCGCCGCGCCGTTGAGCTCGATCGCCCGCATCAGCGCGCCGAACGAGACCGGCACCAGGCCCAGCTGCCAGGCGTAGCCGAGCATGAACAGGTTGGCGGCGATGGCGTCGCCCAGCAGGGCGGTGGCCAGCTGGGTGGCATCGAGCAGGCGCGGCTCGCGCCCGCCCAGGGCCAGCTTCACCCCGGCGACGATGTCGGCCGCGGGGAAGTGCAGGTCCGGGCGCATGGTGAAGCTGCCGGGCATCGCCTCGTAGGTGTTGAGCACCACTTCCGAGCGCTCGCCGCGGACCTTGGACAGGGCCCAGTAGTCGTTGACCACGACCATGTCGCAGCCCAGCACCAGGTCGGCTTCGCCGGCGGCGATGCGTACCGCGTGGATGTCCTCGGGCGTGCGCGCCAGGCGCACGTGGGTGGTGACCGCGCCGCCCTTCTGCGCCAGGCCGGTCTGGTCGAGCACGGTGGCGCCCTTGCCCTCCAGGTGCCCGGCCATCCCCAGCAGGGCGCCGATAGTGACCACGCCGGTGCCGCCGACGCCGGTGATCAGGATGTTCCAGGGCGTGTCCAGCGCGGAGCGGAACGCCGGCTCGGGCAGGTTCTCCAGCACCGCGGCGGCCTCGGCCTTGCGGCCCTTGCGCGGCCTGCCGCCGTGCACGGTGACGAAGCTCGGGCAGAAGCCCTGCACGCAGGAATAGTCCTTGTTGCAGTTGGACTGGTCGATCTCGCGCTTGCGTCCGAACTCGGTCTCCTTCGGCAGCACCGAGACGCAGAAGCTCTTCTGGCCGCAGTCGCCGCAGCCTTCGCACACCAGGGTGTTGACCAGCACCCGTTTCTGCGGGTCCTCGAGCTTGCCGCGCTTGCGCCGGCGCCGTTTCTCGGTGGCGCAGGTCTGGTCGTAGATCAGGATCGAGACGCCCTTGACCTCGCGCAGGCGCTTCTGCACCGCGTCCAACTCGGCGCGGTCGTGGAACTCGACCCCGGCCGGGAACAGCTCGCGCCTGTTCCACCGGCCGATGTCGTCGCTGACCAGGACGATGGTGTCGATCCCCTCGGCGCGCATCTGCCAGGCGATATCCGGCACGGTCAGGGTGCCGTCCACCGGCTGGCCGCCGGTCATGGCGACCGCGTCGTTGTAGAGGATCTTGTAGGTGATGTTGACCTTGGCCGCGACCGCCTGGCGGATCGCCAGCGAGCCGCTGTGGAAGTAGGTGCCGTCGCCCAGGTTCTGGAACACGTGCGCGGTGTCGGTGAACGGCGCCTGCCCGGCCCAGGTCACGCCTTCGCCGCCCATGTGGGTGAAGGTGTCGGTGGCCCGGTCCATCCAGGTCACCATGTAGTGGCAGCCGATCCCGGCCAGCGCGCGCGAGCCTTCGGGCACCACGGTGGAGGTGTTGTGCGGGCAGCCGGAGCAGTAGTGCGGCACGCGCGGGAAGTTGGCGCGCGGCAGGGCCATCTCCGCTTCCTTCTCCTCCATCCAGCGCAGGCGCTGCTCGATCGAGTCGGTGAGCGTGCTGGAGGGAAGCGGGAACCGCTGGATCCGCCGGGCGATCACCGCGGCGATGGTCGCCGGGGTCAGCTCGCCGGTGGAGGGCAGGATCCATTCGCCGGCCTCGTCGTACTTGCCGACGATGCTCGGCCGCCGGCCCCAGCCGGCCGGCCAGTTGTAGAACTGCTCCTTCATCTGCCGCTCGATGAAGGCGCGCTTCTCCTCGACCACCACGATGTCTTCCAGGCCGCGGGCGAACGCCGCGATCCCCTGCGGCTCCAGCGGCCAAGTCATGCCGACCTTGTACACGCGGATGCCGAGGTCGCGGCAGGCGTAGTCGTCCAGGCCGAGGTATTCCAGCGCCTGCAGCACGTCCAGGTAGCTCTTACCGGTGGTGACGATGCCCAGCCGCGGCCGCGGCGAATCCATCACCACCTTGTCGATGCCGTTGGCGCGGGCGAAGGCCTGGGCCGCGCCGACTGCATAGCGGTGCAGGCGCATCTCCTGCTCCAGCGGCGGGTCCGGCCAGCGGATGTTGAGCCCGCCCGGCGGCAGCTCGAAATCCTCGGGCAGCACGATCCGGCGCGCGAACGGATCGACTTCTACCGAGGCCGAGGACTCCACCGTCTCGGCGATGGTCTTGAAGCCGATCCAGCGCCCGGTGTAGCGGCTCATCGCCCAGCCGACCAGGCCCAGGTCAAGGATGTCCTGGACCCCGGCCGGGTTGAGCACCGGCATCATCGCGCTGACGAACTCGTCCTCGCTGCCGTGCGGCAGGGTCGAGCTGCGGCAGGCGTGGTCGTCGGCGGCCAGCGCCAGCACGCCGCCGTGGCGCGCGGTGCCCGCTGCATTCCCGTGCTTGAACACGTCGCCGCAGCGGTCCACGCCCGGGCCCTTGCCGTACCACATGGCGTACACGCCATCGACCCGGGCGCCGGGGAACAGGTTGGTCTGCTGGGTGCCCCAGACCATGGTCGCGCCGAGGTCTTCGTTGAGGCCGGGCTGGAAGCGCACCTTCGCCGCCTCCAGGTGTCGGCGCGCGCGCCACAGCTCCAGGTCGAAGCCGCCCAGCGGGCTGCCGCGGTAGCCGCTGACGAAGCCTGCGGTATTCCGGCCTTCGGCCGCGTCGCGCAGCTGCTGCATCAGCGGCAGCCGCACCAGCGCCTGCACGCCGCTCAGGTAGATGCGGCCGTCGCGCCGGGTGTAGCGGTGTTCCAGGGTGTAGTCGCGGTCGAACGAATCCAGGCCGGGCGTGTTGGCGGAGGCGGGCGAGGTCAGTTCGGCGGTACTGGTCATGGCTGGCCTGAGCGCTGGCGGAGCCGGGCGCGAAGCCCGGCGCGGAATGATATCAGCGGCCAATATGTGATGGCCCGCACTCGCCGGGTGTGCGCTGTGGCGTTAGGATGGCCCGGGGAGGCTGGTGGCATCGCTTCGGGGACAGGCAGTGAAGAAGTCATGTATCGCGTTCGCGCTGTGGCTGGCGTGGACCTGCGCCAATGCGCAGTCGCTGGCGCCGCAGGAGTTCTATTTCGACGAGGACGCCAGCACCACCCGGCCGATCGCCGTCGTCACCGGGCTGGAGGGCGACGCGCTGGTGAACCAGCTGGCCGCCACGGTCCAGCGCCGGCCGGAAGACATCGAGTCGCGCGCCCAGCTCGCGCACGTGGCGATGCAGAACCAGCGCATCGAGCTGGGCAACGAGCTCTACGCCGCGGCCCTGCGCAACGCGCGCAGCAACAAGCGCCTTTCGCGCACGGTGGCCTGGAACTACGGCTGGGACCTGTACCGCGCCGGCCAGCCGCAGCAGGCGCTGGAGCAGTGGCAGCCCTTGCTGGGCGGATGGCCGAGCGCGCCGTCCTGGCAGCCGCCGACCCTGGCCCTGGTGCTGTGGAAGCTGGGCCGCCGCGCCGACGCGGTGGCCTGGTACGCGGCGGCCGCGCGCACCGAACCGGCGCGTTGGGGCGACCCGGCGAACTTCCCGGCGTTGCTGCCGGACTGGCGGGAGGACGAGCGCGCCACCCTGGCCGAGGTATTCGCCGCCTGGCAGGCCGCGCCGCCGTCCTGGCCGTGACCGCCGTCGCGGCGCGGCCGGTCGTGACGCCGGAAGACCGCAATGGCCCATGACGCCTTCGCCCTGATCCTGGCCATGCTCGGCCTGGGCATGGCCCTGGGCCGCACCACGCTGTTGCCGGCCAACGCTTCGGAGACGCTGAACCTGGTGGTGCTGTACGTGTGCCTGCCGGCGGCGGTGCTGCTGTACGTGCCGCGGCTGCACCTGCAGTGGTCCCTGCTGGGGGTGGCGTTGACGCCGTGGATCCTGATGGGCGCGACCTGGCTGCTGGTGGGCGTGGCGTCGCGCTTGTGGAAGTTCGGCCGCGACGAGTACGCGGTGCTGCTGCTGTGCGTGGGCCTGTGCAATTCCAGCTTCGTCGGCTACCCGATGGTGCGCGCCCTGCTGGGCGAGGACGCGGTCCGGTACGCCGTGGTCTACGACCAGTTCGGCACCTTCATCCTGCTCTCCACCGTGGGCCTGTACGTGGTCGCCCGCTACAGCGGCGACGCCGTGCCGGGGCCGCGCGCGATCGCCTTGCGGATCGCGCGCTTCCCGCCGGTGTGGGCGTTGCTGTTCGGCCTGACCCTGATGCCGGAACAGCCGCCGGAATGGATCGCCTCGGGCCTGCGCCGGCTGGCCGAGGCGATGCTGCCGCTGGTGATGCTGGCGGTGGGCCTGTCGATCCGGCTGAAGCTGCCGCGCGACGAGATCCGCCCGCTGGCCACCGGCCTGGCGCTGAAGCTGCTGGTGATGCCGGCGCTGGCCTGGCCGGTCTCGCGACTGTTCGGGATGCCGGACCTTATGCTGCGCGCCAACGTGCTCGAATCGGCGATGCCGACCATGATCTCGGCCGCCGCCCTGGCGATGGCCCACGGCCTCGCGCCGCGGCTGTCCGCCGCGCTGGTCGGCTATGGCATCGTCCTGTGCCTCGCTACTTTGCCGGCGTGGGCGTGGCTGCTGGGGCGTTGAAAGGCAACCGCAACCCGCACTGCAACTGCAACTGCAAACGCAAGGGCATTGGGTCGCGCCGGCTTCGGCTGGGACCGCCGTGCCTTGGGTCTGCGGTGCACCGCTCGGGCGGGCGTCCTGCCCGCAACGCGCGGCCGTGGCACATCCCTGTGCCACTTGCCCCGCAGACCCAAGGCACGGCGGCCTCTGCGGGCGTGAGGTTCACCGCTTCTGGTGCTTCTGCTCTTCCGGCTCCTACAGGGTGAAGCAAAGTCGCTGGGTCCACGCCTGCGCGGGGACGACGGAAGAAGAAGTCCTGATCTCAACGCGCACGCGTCCGCCGTCGCATGGGGGATGGACCAAGTGGCACAGGGATGTGCCACGGCCCTGAGTAAAGACAGGATGTCGTCCCGAGGGGTGGTCCATCCCCCATGTGGCGGCGGACTCCTTCCGAAGTCAGCGCAGCTTGTTGCCGTTGCTGTTGCCGTTCTGTCTGGCGCGATGCGTCCTCAGTCCGCCGGCACCGTCCGCTCCAGCGCCCATTCGCGCAGGGCGGCCACCTGCTCGGCCATCAGCACCGACAAGGGGCGGGTGCCGCGGATCTCGGCCATCAGCAGCTCGGTGTCCAGCGGGCGCTGTTCGGCGTGGGCGGCGTACAGGCCGGAGACGATGGCCTGTTCGATCTCGGCGCCGGAGAAGCCATTGGCCGCCGCCGCCAGCGCCGGCAGGGCGAAGCCTTCCGGGTCCAGGCCGCGGCCGGCCAGGTGCAGGCGCAGCAGTTCCACCCGGGTATCGGGCGCGGGCAGGTCGACGAAGAAGATCTCGTCGAAGCGGCCCTTGCGCAGCAGCTCGGCCGGCAGGTGCTGGACCTGGTTGGCGGTGGCCACCAGGAACACCGGCGCCTTGCGCTCGGCCATCCAGGTCAGCAGGTAGCCGAGCACGCGGCGGGAGACGCCGCCGTCGCCGTCGCCGCCGTCGGCGGCCACGCCCTTCTCGATCTCGTCGATCCACAGCACGCACGGCGCCAGCTGCTCGGCCGAGGCCAGCGCGGCGCGCAGGTTCTGCTCGGTCTCGCCGTGGTACTTGGCGTACAGGGTGCCGAAGTCCAGGCGCAGCAGGGGCACCCCGAAGCCGCCGGCGATCGCCTTGGCCAGCAGCGACTTGCCGCAGCCCTGCACGCCCAGCAGCAGGACCCCGCGCGGCGGGTCCAGGCCCGGCGGCGCCTGGCCGACGAAGGCGGCCAGGCGCTGGCCGATCCAGCGCTTCAGCCGCGCGGCCCCGGCCACGTCCCCGAAGCCGGCGGTGTCGTACTCGTAGTGCAGGTGGCCGCTGCGGTTGAGCAGCTCGAACTTCAGCCGGGCCAGCTGTGGGAGGTCCGAGGCGGTGAGCGCGCCATCGGCGTGGATCAGCTGGCGGGCGATGCGGCGGGCGTCGTGCAGGTCCAGGCCCTGCAGGTTGCGCACGATCTGGCGCACCGCCTCCTCGTCGGCCTCGACCCGGCGGCCGCCGTTCTCGCGGGCGTAGGCCACCGCCTCCTCGCGCACCAGCTTCAGCAGGGCGGCGGCGTCGGGCAGCCGGGGCGAGAAGCGCACCGCCAGCGCGTCCAGTTCGGCCGGCAGCTCGACCTTGGCCCCGACCAGCACGATCACGTGCGGTTGGCAGTGCCGGCGCTGGAGGATGTCGCGCGACAGGCGCTGGTGGCTGGCGTAGCCCAGGTAGGGGTGGAAATCGAGCAGCAGGTAGATCCCGCGCTGGTCGGCCTCCTGGATCGCGCGCAGCACCGAGGAGGCGTCCGGCGGGCCCTCGGCCGGATCCTCGCGGTCCAGGTCCAGCCGGCGCAGGCCCTCGGTGATCGTCCAGCGGTGCAGGGCGCGCCAGACCTGCATCAGCGACTGCCGGAACAGTTCCACCACCCGCTCCTCGTCGCGGGTCTCGATCACGATCAGGGGCGTGTTGGCCCGGATCAGGGCGGTGAGGTCCTGCAGCTGGCTCATGGCGCTTCCGTGGCGTGGGCGCGGGCACGATAGCAGCGCCGCGGCGGCCTTCCTATCGCCTCCACGGGGCCCGGTGTACCCTGCGGGCAGCCAATGGCGGAGACGAGGGGCGCATGAAGACGATCCTGGTGGCCGGTTCCAAGGGCGGGGTGGGCAAGACCACCATCGCCACCCATCTGGCGGCGCATTCGGCGCTGGCCGGACGGCGCACGGTGCTGGCCGATGCCGACCCGCAGGGCTCGGCCACCCGCTGGGCCCAGCGCCGGGCCGAGCTGGACAGCGCGGTCCTGCCGATCGACGCCAGCCGCCGCCGCGCCTGGCGCGCCTGGCTGCCGGACGACGCCGACCAGGTGGTGATCGACGCGCCCGCCGGCGCCCTGGCCGACGACCTGGACAGCTTCCTCGACCATACCGACGCGGTGGTGGTGCCGGTCCAGCCCTCGGCGTTGGACATCGAGGCCACCGTCGGCTTCCTCAACACCTTGGCCAAGGTGCCGCGGGTGCATTCGCGCAAGCTGCCGGTGGGGCTGGTGCTCAATCGCACCAAGCCGTGGACCAACGCCAGCCAGCAGGCGCTGGAGATGCTCAAGTCCTGGCCCTATCCGGTGGTGGCGCAGCTGCGCGACACCCAGGCCTACGTGGTCCTGGTCGGGCTGGGACGCAGCCTGTTCGACTACCACTCGGCCCAGGTGCGCGAGCACCAGGCCGACTGGGAACCCCTGCTGAAATGGCTGGCCAAGGCCTGAGCGGAGACCCTCGATGCGCCAAGTGATTCTGCTCCGCCACGCCCATGCCGAACCGGCCTCGCCCGGCCAGGCCGACATCGACCGCCCGCTCTCGCCGCAGGGCCTGGCCGAGGCCGAGGCCGCCGGCCGCTGGCTGGCCGAGCACCGGCTGCAACCCGACTGCGTGCTGTGCTCGCCGGCCCGGCGCGCGCGCGAGACCCTGGAGGCGGTGCTGGAGGTGACCGGCTACGCCGAGCAAAGACTGGAACAGGCGATCTACGAGGCCACCCCCGGGGCCCTGATCGGCCTCCTCCAGGACCACCAGGAGGTCGAGCGGCTGTTGCTGGTCGGCCACAACCCGGGCCTGGAACGGCTGGTGGCCCTGCTCAACAGCGGCCGTTCGGACGAGTACCGCGGGATGCCGACCGCCGCGGTGGCGGTGCTGGCCTTGCCGGCGCAGGCGGCGATCGAGCCGGGCATCGCCGGGCTGACGGCGTTCTGGTGGCCCTGAGTCCATGCATTGGCGGTGGTGGTGCGGTTGCCTCCTGCTCGGCCAGGCGCTGTCGGCCCTGGCGCAGGCGCCGCAGCCCCGTCCGGGCGCGCCCCTGCTGATCGACACCCAGCGCAGCCAGCTGGGATTCGAGGTCCGCACCCGCATCGGCCAGCGCCTGCAGGGCGTGTTCCCGGTCTATGAAGGCATCTGCGAGGTGCTGCCCGACGGCCGCCACCAGGTGCGGCTGCGGCTGTCCACCGCCGCAGCCGAGATTCCGGACAAGCCGCGCTACACCGCCTGGATGCGCGGCGACAGCTTCTTCGACGCGCTCCGCCACCCGTGGATGGAATTCGTGTCCGAGCCCTACCAGGCCGAGACCCTGGCCGACGGCGGCGAACTGGTCGGCCGCCTGACCCTGCGCGGCAACAGTCGCGCCGAGTCCCTGCGGATCGGCCCGGCCGAGTGCGCCCGGCCGGGCCTGGACTGCCCGATCGCGGTGAACGGCGACATCGCCCGCAGCCGCTACGGCATGGACGACTGGCAGATCGCGGTGGGCGACCGGGTACTGCTGCGTATGCAGGTCTGGTTGAAGGACAATCCCGCCCCGTGAACCCCTTGCTCCGCCTTCTCGTACTGGCGCTCGTGCTGCCGGCCGCCGCCTGCAGCACCCTGTCCGCACAGCAGCGCGACCGCGCCATCGCGATCGCGGCGGCCGCGCGCGCGCCGGCGGTCGACTGCGGCCAGCCGGACCGCTGCGCCGAACCCTCGCCCCTGCGCGCGCTGGCCGGCGAGGCCTTCGCCGCCTCCGCGGCCGCGCCGGACGGGGCCCCGCATCACTACGCCCTGCTGCTGGACGAAGGCGGCGACGCCCTGCTGGCGCGGGTCAACCTGATCCGCAGCGCGACCCGCCGGATCGACCTGCAGACCTACATCTTCGACACCGACGACAGCGCCCGGCTGGTGCTGGACGAACTGCTGGCCGCGGCCCGGCGCGGGGTCCGGGTGCGGCTGCTGATCGACCAGCTCTCGGCGATCGCCGACCTGCAGATCCTGGCGGCGCTGTCCGGCGCGCACCAGAACCTGGAACTGCGCATCTACAACCCGACCTTCAACCTGGCCAAGCCCAACTACCTGCACTACGCCGCCAGCGTGGTCTGCTGCTTCCGCCGCTTCAACCAGCGCATGCACAACAAGCTGCTGGTGGTGGACGAGGCCGTCGGCATCGCCGGCGGGCGCAACTACCAGGACGACTATTACGACTGGGACGCGCAGTTCAAGTTCCGCGACCGCGACGTGCTGGTCGCCGGGCCGGAGGTGCGGACGATGGAGCGCAACTTCGCCGCGTACTGGGACGACCGCCGCAGCGTGCCGGTGGAGCGCCTGAACGACGTCGCGCGGCGGCTGCTGGCCGACGGCGTGCCGGCGATGCCGCCGGCCAGGCCCGCGCATCCGCGCCGGGTGGAGGCCCTGTCGCAGGCGGCCTCGGACCCGGAGACGGTGCGCACCCAGCTGGTGGCGCGGGCGATGCCGGTGGCCGCGGTCGAATACCTGGCCGACCTGCCGGACAAGCACCACGGCGACAGCGCGCTCGAGGACGGCGTGGGCGCGGCCGGCCTGGCCGGGCTGCTCGCGGGGGCACAGGAGGAAGTGCTGCTGCAGACCCCGTACCTGGTGCTGTCCGACCACGCCCTGGAGATCTTCCGCGGCCTGCGCGGGCGCGAGGCGCCGCCGCAGGTGCGGGTCTCGACCAACAGCCTGGCGGCGACCGACAACCCGATCGTCTACGCGCTGACCTACAAGTACAAGCGCCGGCACGTGCGCGAACTGGGCTTCGACCTGTTCGAGTACAAGCCATTCCCGGCCGACCCGCCGGTGGACCCGGCGCTGGGCGGGTGGTGGCCGGGCCAGGCGCCGGCGGATGCGCCCGACCCGGAGGTCGCGCGCAGCGAACTGCCCGGCGGCAGTCTCGGGGGCAGCCGCGGCAGCGCTGGCGAGGCCCAGGTCGCCGCCAAGCTGCGCACCGAGACCCGGCCGTCGCTGCTGCGCACCAGCGCGCCGGCCAACCGGCCGTTGCCGGTGACCGGCGCCGGCCCGCGCATGGGCCTGCACGCCAAGTCGATGGTGATCGACCGCCGGATCGCGGTGGTGGGCACCCACAACTTCGACCCGCGCAGCGAGACCTACAACACCGAGGCGGCGGTGGTGATCGACGATCCGGCGTTCGCCCGCGCGCTGGCGGCGAGCATCGAGGGCGACATCGCCCCGGGCAATTCCTGGGTGGTGGCGCCGCGGGCCAAGCCGCCGGTGCTGTCGGGGCTGAACTACAGCGTCGGCAAGGTGCTGGAGAGATCGCCGATCCTGGACCTGTGGCCGTGGCGTTATGCGACCAACTACGAGTTCCAGCCCGGCCCGGAGTGCCCGCGGCCGCTGCCGCGCCGCGATCCGGAGTTCCACCGTTGCTACGCGCCGGTCGGCGACTTCCCGGAAGTCAGCCTCGGTCCGAAGTCGATCCTGACCCGGATGCTGACCGCCTTCGGCGCCGGCCTGGTGCCGATCCTGTAGCGCGCGGCTCCGGCCTTCGTCGACACGCGGCGTGCACGCCGCATCGGCGGCAATGGGCCTTTCACGCGCGAGGAGTCGATGCCATGTCCCACGCCTTCAAGGTCGGCGACCACGTCAGCTGGAATTCCGAGGCCGGTCGCGTCAGCGGCCGGATCGTCAAGGTCCACGTCCGCGACACCGAGTACAAGGGCCACGTGCGCCACTGCAGCCAGGACGATCCGCAGTACGAGATCCAGAGCGACCGCAGCGACCACGTCGCCATGCACAAGGGCGCGGCACTGCGCAGGATCGGCTGAGGTGGCCAGCGCCGATCCCGCGGCGGGCGTGGCCACGGTGTGGACGGTGGGCCATTCCACCCGCGGCTGGGAGGAGTTCCTGGACCTGCTCGGCGTCTACCGCATCGGTGCGGTCGCCGACGTGCGCCGGTTTCCCGGCTCGCGCCGCTATCCCTGGTTCGCCAGCGAGGCGCTGGCGCGCAGCCTGCCGGCCGCGGGCATCGAGTACCGCTGGCTGCCGCAGCTGGGCGGCCGCCGCAAACCGCTGCCCGGCTCGGCCAACGGCGGCTGGCGCAACGCCTCGTTCCAGGGCTACGCCGACCACCTCGGCAGCGCCGAATTCGCCGAGGGCCTGGAGCTGCTGCTGGAACTGGCCGCGCGCGAGCGCACCGCGCTGATGTGCGCCGAGGCGGTGTGGTGGCGCTGCCACCGCGCCCTGATCTCCGACGTGCTCAAGCTGCGCGGAATCGAGGTGGTGCACATCCTCGACGCCACCCACGCCCAGGCGCATCCCTGGACCGCGCCGGCGCGGATCGAGGACGGCCGCCTGGGCTATCCGCCGGTGCAGCCCGGGCTGTTTGCCGACTGATACGCGGGATAATCGAGGTCCATCCCGCATCCAACCCGACCCATGGCCTTCCGCGCCCCCGTTTCCCTCGACGACCTCAACCGCCTCAGCCGCGACACCCTGATCGAGCACCTGGGCATCGTCTTCACCGCCGCCGGCGAGGACTGGCTGCAGGCGACCATGCCGGTCGATGCACGGACCAAGCAGCCGTACGGCCTGCTCCACGGCGGGGCCTCGGTGGTGCTGGCCGAGACCCTGGGCAGCAGCGCCGGCAACCTGTGCCTGGACACCC
Organism: Pseudoxanthomonas jiangsuensis; assembly: GCF_010093185.1. Lineage (GTDB taxonomy): Bacteria > Pseudomonadota > Gammaproteobacteria > Xanthomonadales > Xanthomonadaceae > Pseudoxanthomonas > Pseudoxanthomonas jiangsuensis. The sequence continues at coordinate 36,406 of NZ_PDWL01000002.1, forward strand.
GCGAGCAGGTCGCCGTGGGCCTGGAGATCAACGCCAACCACCTGCGCGCGGTGCGCGAGGGCACGGTCACCGGCACCGCCCGCGCTTTGCACGTCGGCCGCACCACCCAGGTCTGGGAGATCCGGATCGAGGACGGCCGCGGCCGGCCGGTGTGCATCTCGCGCCTGACCCTGGCGGTGGTGCCGAGGGGTTCCTAACTCCCCGCTCCCCGCCTTTCCCGGTATCGTGCGCGTCCATGGATCATGCCCCCACCCGTGCCGCCCGGCGCCCCGCCCGCCGGGGCGGCGGTTTCGCGCGCGCCTGCCGCTACCTCTACCGCATTCCCCTGCTTTCGCTGCACGTGCTGTTGCTGCTGCCGCCGACCCTGCTGTGCCTTTCGCCGCCGCTGGGGCGGCTGCGGTGGGGACCGGAAACCCTGGGCGAGCGCGCGGTGCGGGCGTGGTCGGCCGGGCTGATGTGGATCTTCGGCTTCCGCCTGCGCCGCTTCGGCACGCCGCTGCGCGGGCCGGTGCTGTTCGTGGCCAACCATGTCAGCTGGGTCGACATCGAGGCCCTGCACAGCCAGCGGATGATGGGCTTCGTCGCCAAGCGAGAGATCGCCGGCTGGCCGCTGGTGGGCTGGCTGGCGGCGCAGGGCCAGACCATCTTCCACCAGCGCGGCAGCGCCGATTCGCTCAACGGCGTGATCGAGGTGATGCGCGAACGGCTGCGCGGCGGGCGCTCGGTCGGGGTGTTCCCGGAAGGGCGCACCCGCGGCGGCGAGGCGGTGGGGCCGTTCCATGCTCGGATCTTCCAGGCCGCGGTCGAGACCCAGGTGCCGGTGCAGCCGGTGGCCCTGCGCTATGGCCGCCACGGCGAGGCGCAGACGGTGGTCGCGTTCGGCCCGCGCGAGAGCTTCGCCGCCAACTTCGTGCGCCTGCTCGGCGAACCGGCGCGGCTGGCCGAGATCCACTTCCTGGAAGCCATCCCGGCCGGCGACCTCGACGGGCGCCGGCGGATCGCCGAGCTGTCGCGCGAGCGGATCGTGGCGGCGATGGAACAGCGATAGGACGCTGCAGCGCACCGGCCGCACTTGCGCCGCGGATGCTGCGGTGCAAAATGCGGGAGAAGGTCTCCGCCGCCGCCATGCTGACCGCCGCCGACTACCAGCCGCCCCGCCTGCTGCGCAATCCGCACCTGCAATCGGTGCTCGGATCCAGCGGCCTGCGCCAGCGCCGCGGCCTGCGCGCCCTGCACGCGGCCGGGGCCCAGACCCGCGAATACATCCTCGACGGCGGCCAAGGCGCGCGCCTGCAGGGCTGGCACAGCCGGGTGCCCGGGTCGCCGCCGCGGGCGATGGCCCTGCTGCTGCACGGCTGGGAAGGCAGCGCCGAATCGGGCTACATGCGCCTGACCGCGGCGCGGCTGCTGGCGCGGGGCTTCGAGGTGTTCCGGCTCAACTTCCGCGACCACGGCGACACCCACCACCTCAACGAGGACCTGTTCCACTCCAACCGCCTGGACGAGCTGGTGCACGCGGCCGCGGACATGGTCGCGCGCCTGCGCGTGCGCGACCTGGTGGTGGCCGGCTATTCGCTGGGCGGCAACCACGCCCTGCGCCTGGGCCTGCGCGCGCAGCTGGCCGGGCTGCCCCTGCGGCGGATCGCCGCGGTCTGCCCGCTGGTGGACCCGTCCACCACCATGGTCCACATGGAGCGGCACGCGCCGCAGTTCTACGACTGGTACTTTCGGCGCAAGTGGCGCAGTTCGCTGCTGCGCAAGCGCGAGCTGTTCCCCGAGCGCCACACCTACGACGACGCCACCCTGGCCCTGGACATGCGCGGGCTGATCGGCTGGCTGGCCCGGCGCCACGCCGGCTTCGCCGACGTCGAGGACTATTTCGACAGCTACTCCATCGCCGGCGGGCGCCTGGCCGCCTTGCAGGTGCCGGCGCACATCCTGATGGCGCTGGACGATCCGGTGATCCCGTTCGACGACTTCCGCCAGTGGCGGCTGCCGGACAGCGCCCGGCTGGAAGTGGCGCGCTGGGGCGGGCACTGTGCCTTCGTCGAGAACCTGGCCGGCGACGGTTTCGCCGAGCGCTGGGTGGCCGAGCACCTGGCGGCGGCGCTGCCGGGCGGCTGACGCCCGCACCGCGGGCGTGGCCCGGTCGGCGCGCGGCGGCCGGCGCAGCTGCGCTACCCTGAGCGCAGGTAACGGAACAGGACCGCGACATGCGCATCCGCAGCGACAGTTTCCCGCCCCGCGGGCCGATCCCGGCGCAGTTCGCCATGGGCCAGGCCGACGGCTTCGCCGCCAACCGCAACCCGCACCTGGCCTGGGACGAGGTGCCCGAAGGCACCCGTTCCTTCGCCCTGCTGTGCGTCGATCCGGACGCGCCGACCGTGGCCGGGACCGTCGGCCGCGACGATCTGCAGATCCCGGTCGAGCAGCCGCGCGCCGAGTTCGTGCACTGGGCCATGGCCGACATCGGCGCGGACGTGCGGGAGATCGCCGCGGGCAGCTGCAGCGACGGGATCACCGCCCGCGGCAAGCATTCACCGCCCGGCCCGGCCGGCGCGCGCCAGGGCCTGAACGACTACACCGGCTGGTTCGCCGGCGACGCCGAGCTGGGCGGCGACTACCTCGGCTACGACGGCCCGTATCCGCCGTTCAACGACCTGCGCCTGCACCGCTACTTCTTCCGCCTGTTCGCGCTGGACGTGGCCACGCTGCCCTTGCCGGCGCGCTTCACCGCGGCCGATGTGCGCCGGGCGATGCAGGGCCACGTCCTGGCCGAGGCGGCGGTGTACGGGACCTACACGCTCAACCCTGCGGTGGGCTGAGCGCGGGCGCCGCCGGGCGTCGCGCGCTTAGGGCTCCACCTTCTCCGACTCGACCACCATGTCGAGCACGTAGGCGTACTTCGAAGCGTCTGCAGGCACGTCCTGGCGGGTGTAGCGGTCGATCCGCAGCACGTTGCGCACCCCGGGCTGGTGCGCATAGCCCTCGATTTCTTCGTAGAAGTTCTCCCACGCGCCGGGTTCGCCGGTCTTCAGGCCGGCCTCGTCGTAGCGGACCTCGCGCACCTGCAGGCACTGCTTGCCGGGGATCAGCGGGTGGCTGCAGGGTTTGGTCTGCGCGGCCACTTCCAGGAACACGCGCTCGGGCGCGCCGCCGTAGCGGGCCGCGGCGGTGGGTTCGCCGGCGAACACCAGGCGCTCGCCGCCGGCGGTGGCCAGGATCAGCCGCGGCGGAGTGCCGGCTTCGGTCGCCAGGGTCAGCGGGCCTTCCAGGCGCTTGCCGACCTCGGCGTCCAGCGCCGCCAGCTTCGGATCGGCGCAGGCCATCTGGGTCGAGGCCAGGCGGCCGACGGCCAGGGTCTGGCCTTCCAGGGTGTAGCCGCCCCCCATGTGGTTGCAGGTGTTGGACACGCCCAGGCGGCCGTCGGCGAAGTCCAGCTGCACCGGCGCGTCGGCGCGGGCGAACAGGGCCTCGATCCGGGCACCGGAGGCGTCGCTGGCCTCGACCAGGCGCCAGTGGTGGCCGGCGAGCAAGGCGGCCGCATCGCCGACCTCGGCCGTCGGAGCGGCAGGGACGGGGTCCGGGATCTGGGCGGCGGGCAGCTCGCCCGGCGGCGGCTCCTGGTCGGCCGGCTTGTCGCAGGCGGCCAGCAGGGCCGGCAGGCACAGGGCGAGCAGGGTCAGGCGATGGTTCATGGCGATTGATCCTTGGAAGCGGGCCGGGCGTGCATGCCGCCCGATGCGACGACAGAACGGCTGGATGCGCCCGCCGGGGTTGCGCCGGCGTGAAGGCTGCGCCGAGGGGTTCAGGTCCCGCCCGGCATCAGCGCCAGCAGCAGCACGCCCAGCGCGATCCGGTAGACGGCGAAGCCGGTGTAGCGGTGGGCCTTGATGTAGCCCAGCAGCCAGCGCACCACCACGAAGCCGGTGGCGCTGGCCGCGGCGAAGGCCACCGCCACGCCGGCCCAGTCCTGGTCGCCGACCGCGCCATCCTTCACCAGCTCCAGGAAGGCGTAGCCGCTGGCGGCGAACATGGTCGGGATCCCGACCAGGAACACGAACTCGGTGGCCGCCGAGCGCCGGCTGGTGCCGGCCAGCATGGCCATGAAGATCGCCGCGGCCGAGCGCGAGGTGCCCGGGAACACGCCCGCCACCACCTGGGCCAGGCCGACCAGCACCGCGACCTTCCAGCTGATCGTGGCCACGTCGCCGCGGCGCTCGGCCAGGCGTTCGGCCAGCAGCATCCAGATCCCGCCCAGGACCAGGGCCCAGGCCACCGGGGTCACCGTCTCCGGCAGCTCCCAGCCGGCCAGCCGCACCGGCAGGCCGACCAGCGCGGTGACCAGGAAGGCCACGGCCAGCTTGGCCAGGTAGTCGCGGTTGCCCGGATCGCCCAGGTTCGTGGCCAGTTCCCACAGCCGGCGGCGGAACACCAGGGTGATGGCCAGGATCGCGCCGGCCTGGATGACGATGTTGAAGAAGTCGCTGCGCTGGCCCAGCCAGTGCTGGGCGATCAGCAGGTGGCCGGTGCTGGAAACCGGCAGGAACTCGGTCAGGCCTTCGAGGATGCCCAGCAGGAGGGCGGAAAGCAGGTCGGACACGGCGGGATCGGGAGTCGCGGTGGGGCGGCCAGCATACGTGAGCCCGGTTTTTGGGCTGGCCGTCGCCAGATAGACCTATTTTGGTGCATTGCTCGCACCAGAATGATGCACCTGATTGGTGCCAATGGTTTCATCCGAGTGCGACATTCATGCAAATCAACAGCTTGTGATCGCGGTGGAGTTGGCACGCGCCCTGCTATGGACTGCCTACCCATCAACCCCGAGGTTGCAAGCGATGTCCCTGGAAAACGTTGAGAAGCTGGTCAAGGAGCACAAGGTCGAGTTCGTCGACCTGCGGTTCGTCGACATGCGCGGCATCGAACAGCACGTGACCTTCCCGGTCTCGATCATCGAGCCGGCGCTGTTCGAGGAAGGCAAGATGTTCGACGGCTCCTCGATCGCCGGCTGGAAGGGCATCAACGAGTCGGACATGGTCCTGCTGCCGGACGCCGACACCGCCTACCTCGATCCGTTCTACGCCGACCCGACCCTGGTGCTGACCTGCGACGTGCTCGACCCGGCCACCATGCAGGGCTACGGCCGCTGCCCGCGCGGCATCGCCAAGCGCGCCGAGGCCTTCCTCAAGTCCTCCGGCGTGGCCGACCTGGCGTTCTTCGGTCCGGAGCCGGAGTTCTTCATCTTCGATTCGGTCCAGTTCGGCAACGACATGGGCCACACCTTCTTCAAGATCAACTCCGAGGAAGGCGCCTGGAACACCGGCAAGAGCTACGACGGCAACAACAGCGGCTACCGCCCGACCGTCAAGGGCGGCTACTTCCCGGTGCCGCCGACCGACTCGCTGCACGACATCCGCGCCGAGATGTGCAAGACCCTGACCGAGGTCGGGATCGAGGTCGAGGTCCACCACCACGAGGTCGCCAACGCCGGCCAGTGCGAGATCGGCGCCAAGTTCAACACCCTGGTGAAGAAGGCCGACGAGCTGCTGCGGATGAAGCACGTCATCAAGAACGTCGCCCACCGCAACGGCAAGACCGCCACCTTCATGCCCAAGCCGATCGTCGGCGACAACGGCAGCGGCATGCACGTGCACCAGTCGCTGGCGAAGGAGGGCAAGAACCTGTTCTCCGGCGACGGCTACGGCGGCCTGTCGCAGCTGGCGCTGTGGTACATCGGCGGCATCTTCAAGCACGCCAAGGCGATCAACGCCTTCGCCAACGCCGGCACCAACAGCTACAAGCGCCTGGTCCCGGGCTTCGAGGCGCCGGTGATGCTGGCCTACTCGGCCCGCAACCGTTCGGCCTCGTGCCGCATCCCGTGGGTGTCCAACCCGAAGGCGCGCCGCATCGAGATGCGCTTCCCCGACCCGATCCAGTCCGGCTACCTGACCTTCACCGCGCTGATGATGGCCGGCCTGGACGGCATCAAGAACCAGATCGACCCGGGCGCGCCGAGCGACAAGGACCTGTACGACCTGCCGCCGGAAGAGGAGAAGCTGATCCCGCAGGTCTGCTCCTCGCTGGACCAGGCCCTGGAAGCGCTGGACAAGGACCGCGAGTTCCTCAAGGCCGGCGGGGTCATGAGCGACGACTTCATCGACGGCTACATCGCGCTGAAGATGCAGGAAGTGACCAAGTTCCGCGCCGCCACCCACCCGCTGGAATACCAGCTGTACTACACCGCCTGACCGGTACCCGGCGCGTGCGGTTGGGGAACCGCACGCGCCACCGCCACGGCGCCAGGAAGGCCGCCGCGGCACTGCGACACCGCAACACGCTACAGGGGAAGTAGGGATTCACGGGCCTGCACGACCTCCCCCAAGAAGTCGGGTGCAGCCTGGGAATCGGTGCGCCGCCGCCGGCACGGGGCGGCCATGTCGAAGGAGGCGCCGGGTCCAGCGGACCCGGTCGTCCTCTGCAAGTTCCGAACGCCGGCCTCGCGGCCGGACCCTCCACCATCGGGATGCGAACATGAAACTGATCACCGCCATCATCCGGCCGTTCAAGCTTGACGAGGTGCGCGAAGCCCTCGCCCAGGCGGGCGTGTCCGGCATCACCGTGACCGAAGTGAAAGGCTTCGGCCGCCAGAAGGGCCACACCGAGCTGTACCGCGGCGCCGAGTACGTCGTCGATTTCCTGCCCAAGATCAAGATCGAGACCGTGGTCACCGACGAGCGCCTGGACGCGGTGCTGGAAGCGATCCAGCAGTCGGCCGGCACCGGCAAGATCGGCGACGGCAAGATCTTCGTCACCGCGGTCGAACAGGTCATCCGCATCCGCACCGGCGAAATCGGCGCGGACGCGCTCTAACCCACACTCGGAGCACAGCCCATGAACATCCGTCTGCTGTCCGGGTGGAAGACCCGGTTCCATTCCCTTTGCCTGCTGATGCTGGTGGCTGCGCTGGCGGCCACCGCGTTCGTCGGCACCGCCGTCGCCCAGGAGGCCATCGCGCCGGCGACCACCGAAGCGGCGCCGGCCGATGCGCCCGCCGATGCCGCGGCCGTCGCGGCTGCTGCCGAACCCGCGGCCGCCGCCGAGGACGCCGCGGCCGAGCCCGTGGTGGAGAAGGGCGACGTCGCCTGGATGCTGACCTCCACCCTGCTGGTGCTGATGATGGTCGTGCCCGGCCTGGCGCTGTTCTACGGCGGCATGGTCCGCGCCAAGAACGTGCTGTCGGTGCTGGTCCAGGTCGCGGTGGTGTTCTCCCTGTTGAGCGTGCTGTGGATCGTCTACGGCTACAGCCTGGCGTTCTCGGGCGAGAGCGCCTGGGTCGGCAACCTGGACAAGCTGTTCCTCAAGGGCGTCACCATCGACACCCTGGCCGCCACCTTCACCGACGGCGTGAGCCTGCCGGAGTACGTGTTCGTCGGCTTCCAGGCCACCTTCGCCGGCATCACCGGCGCGCTGATCGTCGGCGCCTTCGCCGAGCGCATGAAGTTCGCCGCGGTGCTGCTGTTCACGGTGATCTGGTTCACCCTGGGCTACCTGCCGATCGCGCACATGGTCTGGGCGGCCGGTGGCTTCCTGTTCGAGAAGGGCGCGCTGGACTTCGCCGGCGGCACCGTGGTCCACATCAATGCCGGTATCGCCGGCCTGATCGGCTCCTGGTTCGTGGGCAAGCGCTTGGGCTACGGCCAGACCGCGATCAAGCCGCACAACGTCACCCTGACCTTCGTCGGCGCCTCGCTGCTGTGGGTGGGCTGGTTCGGCTTCAACGCCGGTTCCAACCTGGAAGCCACCGCCGGCGCGGCCCTGGCCTTCCTCAACACCCTGGTCGCCACCGCCGCCGCGGTGCTGGGCTGGGCGCTGACCGAGAAGCTGGTCAAGGGCAAGGCTTCGGCCCTGGGCGTGGCCTCGGGCATGGTCGCCGGCCTGGTCGGCATCACCCCGGCCGCCGGCCTGGTGGGTCCGTTCGGCGCGGTCGCCATTGGTTTTGCCGCCGGCGTGATCTGCGTGTGGGGCGTGACCGGGCTGAAGAAGCTGCTGGGCGCGGACGACAGCCTGGACGTGTTCGGCGTGCACGGCGTCGGCGGCATCGTCGGCGCGATCCTGACCGGCGTGTTCACCGCGCCGTCGCTGGGCGGCACCGGCGGCGAGGATTTCAACATCGCCTCGCAGGTCGGCATCCAGGCGCTGGGCGTGGGCCTGACCATCGTCTGGATCGGCGTCGTCTCGGTGATCGGCTACTCCGTGGCCAAGCTGGTGTTCGGCCTGCGGGTGAGCGAGGAAGCCGAGCGCGAGGGCCTGGACATCACCTCGCACGGCGAGTCGGCCTACGAGGCCTGATCGACGCGGCATGTGGCAACCGTTCCGCGGCGACGCCGCGGAACGGGATCTTCCCGATGCGGCCGGTCCACGCGGCCGGCCGCATCCCCGGCGGCCTGCGGGCCGCCAGCGGGGCCCCGCGCCCCGTCGCTGCCAGCGCTGCCCGGGGGGCGCAGCGCATCCGACACCGCCGAGGTGATCCCGTGATCCCCCCCGTTCCGCCCGCCCACTCGTTGCGTTTGCGCCGCGCGCACCGGCATTGCTTGCCATCGGCCACGCATCACGCTGCAATGGGCCATGGCCTTTTTCCGCAGGACCGCCGCGCTGTCGTTGCTGCTGCTGTGCGCCTGCACCCATGCGCCGCCGCGCAACGCGATGGCGCAGTGGCAGCCCTCGCCCAACCACGACCCGCGCCGGCCGACGATCATCGTCCTGCACGCGACCGAGCAGGATTCGGCGGCGCACAGCCTGCACACCCTGCGCACGCGCAACCAGGGCGGCCCGGTGAGCGCGCACTACCTGGTCGCGGACGACGGCACGCTGTACCAGCTGGTGGCCGACGCGCAGCGCGCCTGGCACGCCGGCGGTGGCAGCTGGGGCACGATCGACGACCTCAACTCCGCATCCATCGGCATCGAGCTGGACAACGATGGCGATGAACCCTTCCCGCCCGCGCAGCTCGACGCCCTGCTGCGCCTGCTCGACGACCTGTGCGCCCGGCTGCGCATCCCGCGCCACGCGGTCATCGCCCACGCCGACCTGGCGCCGGCGCGCAAGACCGACCCGGGGCCCCGCTTCCCGTGGCGGCAGCTGGCGCAGGCCGGCTATGGCCTGTGGCCCGACCCGGCCGACGGCGAGCCGCCGCCCGGGTTCGACCCGTGGCTGGCGATGCAGGCCATCGGCTGGCCGCTGCACGACCGCGCCGCGGCCGTGCGCGCGTACCGCCTGCATTACCGCGGCGACGCCGCCACCGAGCTGGACGCGCAGGACCTGCGCATCCTGCATTCGCTGGCCGAGCAGGCGCGCCGGCAGCGCTGAGCGGTCCGGATCGCGCGCGATCCGTCGTCCCGGCGGCGCCCGCCGGGACCCAGCGACTTTTGCATCGTTGCCGGGGGACATGGCCGCGGCGTCGCGGCACGATGCCTGCCGCCGCTCATGTCCCCCGGCTCCGGCCGGTGGCCGAAGCCTCCTCCTTTACTTCCCGGCGGCAGGCATCGCACCGCGACGCTTCGGGTGCGCTGGCCTCCGCAAGGCGCCCGGTCCCGCGGGGCGCCGGGGCGACAGCGTTGCGCGCCTCTCGCAGCCGGCCGGTGCATGCACTAAATTGGTGCAATGGACATGAGCAGCGCCGCCCCCGGTTCCGACCAGCTCGCCACCCCGCTGGCCTGGGCCGATGCCCAGGCCCGGATCGTGGGGATCAACCCGGCGTTCCCGCGCTGGCTGGGGGTCGGGCCCCGGCGCCTGATCGGCCAGCCGCTGGCGGCGCTGGAACAGGACGGCGAGGCCCTGGCCCGGTTCCTCGAACAGGACGAGCGCGAGGTCCTGCGCCTGCACCGGATCGCCCTGGGCGTGCCCGGCGAGGCGCCGCGCTACGCCGACGGCTGGGTCACCCGCACCGCCGACGGCTGGCTGCTGGAGGCGCACCCGGCCGACGCCTTCCCCGCGCCGGACGCGGCCCAGGCCCTGCCTGGGGCCTTGTCGGCCGCGCTCAAGGGCCTGGCCCACGAACTGCGCAATCCGCTGGCCGGGCTCAAGGGCGCCGCCCAGCTGCTGGCCCGGCGCGCGGCCGCGCGCCCGGACGATGCCGGCGAGCGCGAACTGCTGGAGCTGATCGGCGCCGAGATCGACCGCCTCAGCCAGCTGGTCGACAACCTGATGTCGTCGGCGCCGCAGCGCCCGCACGCGCCGCTGAACATCCACGCCGTGCTCGAGCGGGTGCTGCGCCTGACCGAGGCCGAGGGCGGCTGGTCGGTGCGGGTCCAGCGCGACTACGACCCCTCCATCCCCGAGCTGTCCGGCGACGCCGACCGCCTGGCCCAGGCGGTCTGGAACCTGGTCCGCAACGCGCTGCAGGCCGGGGCCTCGACGATCATCCTGCGCACCCGGGTCGAAAGCGGCCTGCACATCCGCGAACACCTGCACCCGCGCGCGCTGCGGGTGGAGATCGTCGACGACGGCCGCGGCGTGCCGGACGAACTGGCCGAACACCTGTTCCTGCCGCTGGTCAGCGGCCGCGCCGAGGGCACCGGTCTGGGCCTGGCCCTGGCCCACCAGGTCGCGCGCGAGCACCGCGGCTCGCTGACCTTCCGCTCCCGCCCGGGGCATACCGTCTTCACCCTGCTCTTGCCGCAGACCGAATCCGAAGGAGGCGCATCGACATGAGCGCACGCATCCCCGCCGACAACCGCCGGGTCTGGGTGGTCGACGACGACCGCTCGGTCCGCTTCGTCCTGGCCACCGCCCTGCGCGATGCCGGCTACGAGGTCGACGGCTTCGAGAACGCCGCCAGCGCCCTGGCCGCCCTGCGCGTGCGCGGCGCCCCGGACCTGCTGTTCACCGACGTGCGCATGCCCGGCGAGGACGGGCTGAAGCTGCTGGACCGGCTCAAGTCGGTGCACCCGCAGCTGCCGGTGATCGTGATGTCGGCCTATACCGACGTGGCCAGCACCGCCAGCGCCTTCCGCGGCGGCGCCCACGAATTCCTGTCCAAGCCCTTCGACCTGGACGACGCGGTGGCGCTGGCCGCGCGCGCGTTGCCGGCCGGCAGCGCCGCCAAGCCGCCGCGGCCGGCCCCGCCGGAACCGGAGCCGGGTCCGTCCGCCGAGCTCATCGGCGACACCCCGGCCATGCGCGCGCTGTTCCGCGCGATCGGGCGTCTGGCGCAGGCGCCCTTGTCGGTGCTGATCACCGGCGAAACCGGTACCGGCAAGGAACTGGTGGCCAGCGCCCTGCACCGCGAATCGCCGCGCTCGGCCGGACCGTTCGTGGCGCTCAACACCGCTGCGATCCCGGCCGAGCTGCTGGAGAGCGAACTGTTTGGGCACGAGGCCGGCGCCTTCACCGGCGCGCAGAAGCGCCACGTCGGCCGTTTCGAGCAGGCCGACGGCGGCACCCTGTTCCTGGACGAGATCGGCGACATGCCGGCCTCCCTGCAGACCCGGCTTCTGCGGGTGCTGGCCGAGGGCGAGTTCTTCCGGGTCGGCGGCCGCGAGCTGATCCGGGTGGACGTGCGGGTGGTCGCCGCCACCCACCAGGATCTGGAAACCCTGGTCCAGCAGGGCCGCTTCCGTGCCGACCTGCTGCACCGGCTCAACGTGGTCCGGCTGCAGATCCCGGCTTTGCGCGAGCGCCGACCGGACATCCCCTTGCTGGCCGACACCTTCCTGCACCGCGCCGCGCGCAAGCTTGGCGCCGGGTCCAAGCGCTTCGAGCCGGCGGCGCTGGCCGCGCTGCAGGGCATGGACTGGCCGGGCAACGTGCGCGAGCTGCAGAACGTGTGCTGGCGCCTGGCCGCGCTGGCCCCCGGCGAGACGATCACCGCCGACGACCTGGAGCTGGTGCAGGCGGCCGCTTCCGGCGCTGCGCCCGGCGCCGCCGCATCCGCGGCCGCCGGCCCGGCCGAATGGGACCGCCAGCTCGGGCAGTGGGCCCTGGCCTGCCTGCAGGCCGGCGCCCGCGACCTGCACGCCGAAGCGCGCGAGCGCTTCGACCAGGCCCTGCTCACCGCCGCCCTGCAGCACACCGGCGGCCGCCGGGTGGAGGCGGCCAGCCTGCTCGGCGTGGGCCGCAACACCGTGACCCGCAAGCTCGGCCCGGGCCGCAAGCGGCGCTGAGGCGGGATCGCCAGCGGCACCCGCACCGTTCGCGCGCGATCGCGCTGGCACCGCGCGGGTTCATCCGCCGTGAACCGGCCGGGTGCGTATCCTGTGGGCCCTTTCCCCGACCGGAGATCCGGACCATGCGCATCGCCCTGGCCTCGATCGGCCTGCTCGCCCTGGCCGCCTGCAGCAGCACCCCGCCCGAACCGCCGCCGCCGCCCGCCCCGGTGAGCACCGCCCAGCAGGCCGCCGTGGTCCTGTCCTCGGCGTCCGGCAGCCGGGTCAGCGGCAAGCTGGCGATCGCACCGATGGGCGATGGCGTGCACATCAGCGGCGAGGTCGGCGGCCTGGCGGCGAACGGCCAGTTCGGCTTCCACGTGCATGAGAAGGGCGACTGCAGCGCGGTCGACGCCACCAGCGCCGGCAGCCACTTCAATCCTGCCGCCAGCGCCCATGGCCGCGCCGGCGCCGGCGCCCACCATGCCGGCGACATGGACAACATCGCCTCCAACGCCGAGGGCGTGGCCACGGTCAACGTCCACCTGCGCGGCGTGACCCTGGGCGGCGGCGCGCTCAACGACATCGCCAACCGCGCGGTGATCGTCCACGCCGCCCCGGACGACTACCACACCCAGCCCACCGGCAACGCCGGCGCGCGCCTGGCCTGCGGCGTGATCAAGGTGACCCGGTAAGAGAGGGTTTCGCGGCCTGCGCCCGTGCGGCGCAGGCCGTCGCCGCGTTTCCAGCGAAAGGAAGGCGCGGCCTCAGGACGCCTGCGCGAGCAGGATGCGCGGATCGCCGCTGCCGTCCGCGTGCACGTACAGCACCGGGATGCCGTGCGCCTCCAGCACCGCGGCCAGCTGCCTCTGCCGCGCCAGGAAATGCTCGTACACCCTTTGCAGGCGCTCGCACTCGCCTTCGGCCGCCTGGCCGCCCTGGTAGTGCGCGCACCAGCCGGACGGATCGAACAGGGCCATGCGCACCTCGCCGTTCTCCAGCCGCAGCAGGGGCTCGGGGCCGGCATCCAGCCACTCCACGTCCCGCGGCGCCAGCAGCGCGGCCTCGACCAGGCTCCACAAAGGGGCCAGGCCCTGGTTCTCGTACTGCATGGCCATCATCGCCGCCAGATCGTGGGCGCTGAGATAGCGGGCGTGCTCGATCCGGGCGTGGAAGCCGTCCTGCGCCGCCAGCGCGGTGTCGGGGCGGGCCATGCCGAACTGCAGCAGCTTGTCCTCCAGCGCCTCGGCCACCGAGGCCACCGCCCCGGCCGGACCGGCCAGCAGGAACGGCAACACCCGCAGGCCGCCGCCCGCCAGCGCCGCCTCGGCCTGGAACGGCAAGGGCACCTCGCCCTGGGCATCGGCGCCGAACGCCAGCACCCGCGGACCCTCGCCGCGGCCGGGCGCGCGCGCATGCAGCTCGGCCAGGCGCTGGTGCAGGGGCCAGCCCGGGCGCAGGGCCTCGGCCGGATCGAAATGGGCCGCGGCCAGGACCAGGTCCAGCCCGGCCACGCCCTCGACCAGCGCGGCGAGGTCGCGGCCGATGCGCGCGGCCAGCTCGCCGGCTTCCTCCGGAGACAGCGCCGGACGGCCGGGCGCGGCGCCGCCGGCCAGCTCCAGGGCGAACACGCCGCGGAACACGGGCTCAGCCATGCGAGCGTCCTCCCTGCGAGGAAGGGGCGGGGGCGTTCATGCCGAAGTCGGTCTTGCTCATTGGCCGCCTGACGGGTCGGGGCTACACTGCGGGCATTATGCATTCGGTCGCGTATGCAGACCGTAATCCACGAATGGAATCCGCCCGAGGTCTCCCCATGCCAGCCCCCCGTCCCGTCGCCATCCTCGGCGGCGTCCGCATCCCGTTCTGCCGCCAGAACACCGCCTACTCGGACGTCGGCAACCTCGGCATGTCGGTGCGGACCCTGGGCGCCCTGGTCGAGCGCTTCGGCCTGCACGGCCAGCAGCTGGGCGAAGTGGCCATGGGCGCGGTGATCAAGCACGCCTCGGACTGGAACCTCGGCCGCGAGGCCGCCCTGTCCTCCGGTCTGTCGCCGCTGACCCCGGGCATCACCATGCAGCGCGCCTGCGGCACCAGCCTGGACACCATCATCACCGTGGCCAACAAGATCGCGGTGGGCCAGATCGAGGCCGGCATCGGCGGCGGTTCGGACACCACCTCCGATGTGCCGATCGTGTACGGGAAGAAGCTGCGCGCGCGCCTGCTCGCCGCCAACCGGGCCAAGAGCACCCGCGACAAGATCGCCGCGTTCAAGGGCTTCAAGCTGTCCGAGCTCAAGCCCGATTTCCCCGGCGTGGCCGAGCCGCGCACCGGCAAGAGCATGGGCGAGCACTGCGAGGACATGGCCAAGCAGTGGAGCATCTCGCGCGACTCGCAGGACGAATGGGCGGTGTCCTCCCACCGCAAGCTGGCCGCGGCCTACGAGCGCGGCTTCTTCGCCGACCTGGTCGCGCCATTCCGCGGGGTGGAGCGCGACAACATCCTGCGCCCGGACACGTCGCTGGAGAAGCTGGCCACGCTGAAGCCGGCGTTCGACCGGACCTCCGGCCGCGGCACCCTGACCGCGGCCAACTCGACCCCGCTGACCGATGGCGCCGCCGCGGTGCTGCTGGCGTCGGAGGACTGGGCGCGCGCCCACGGCCACGAGCCGCTGGCGTACCTGCGTGACGCCCAGGTGGCGGCGGTGGACTTCGTCCACGGCGAGGGCCTGCTGATGGCCCCGACCGTGGCCGTGCCGGAGATGCTCAGGCGGCACGGGCTGAGCCTGCAGGACTTCGACCTCTACGAGATCCACGAGGCCTTCGCCGCCCAGGTGCTGTGCACCCTGCGCGCCTGGGAGAGCGAGGACTACTGCCGCAACCGCCTGGGCCTGGATGCGCCCCTGGGCCGGATCGATCCGGAGAAGATCAACCCGGTCGGTTCCTCGCTGGCCACCGGCCATCCGTTCGCAGCCACCGGCGCGCGGGTGGTCGCCACCGCCGCCAAGCAGCTGGCCGAACGCGGCGGCGGCCGCGCGCTGGTGTCGATCTGCACCGCCGGCGGCATGGGCGTGGTGGCGATCGTCGAGCGCTGAGGAACGACGCCTAGGGCTTGAGCCGCGGCAAACCGTAGTCGTCGCGCTCTTCCACCACCGCCAGGTCGTGGATCTTCTCGCGCAGGTCGCGGCCGGGCAGTTCCTCGGCCGGTTCGCCGCGGGCCACGCGCAGGGCATTGGCGTAGGCGCGACGCGCCTGCGCCTCGTCGCCGGCGGCGGCGAAGCCATGGCCCAGTTCCTCCCAGGCATCGCCGCTGGCGCCCTGGGCGATCGCCCGATGCAGGAATTCCTGCGCCTGCGGCCATTGCCCCTGCTGCTGCGCCAGCCGGGCGAGCGCAAGCAATAGAGCCGGGCTGGCCGGATGCTGCTGCAGCCAGCGCTGGGCGCTGGCGCGGCGCGAGTCGACGTGGCCGATCGGCAGGCGACCGTAGAGGTCGACCAGCGATTCGTCCCACTGCGCGTCCAGGGCGTGGTCGAGGTGGCGCAGGGCGGCATCGTTCCAGCGCAGCGCGGCGGCGCGGGTGGCGTAGGCGGCGACCACAGCGGGCTCGGCCCGCAGCGGCTTGGGCATGGCTTCCCAGCGTTCGGCCAGCAGGTTGGCGTCGGCGGCCTCGTGCAGCTGCTGCGCGGCGAGTTCGCCTTCCAGGCGCGCCAGTTCCGGTTCCGGCAGGGCCGCCTGCTGGCGCAGGGCGCCGAGCAGGCCGTAGGCCTCGCCGGCGCGGCCGATCATCGCCAGGGCGCGGGCGCGCAGGACCAGGCCGCGCGGCGGGAGCGGCTGCGCGGCGGCGACGTCCAGAGCATTGATCGCATCCACCGGCAGGCCGCGTTCGAGCAGGCGCTCGCCCTGCAGAACCGCGTGGGCGCCCGGGTCGCGCGCTTCCAGCGCCTGCAGCCATTGCTGCGCGGCCGTCTCGTCGCCGCGGCCGTCGGCGGCGCGGACCGCGGCGGCCAGGGCCACCGCGCCGGCCTCGCGGTCGGTGCCGGCGGCGGCGAGCAGGCGCTCGCCGCGGCGCCAGTCGCCGCCCTGCAGGGCGCGCAGGCCTTCCAGCAGGCGGGCGCGGCCCTGGCGCTTGCGGTAGCGGCTCCAGGCGCGGAACGGCAATCGCAGCAGCCAGACCAGCACGCCCAGCAACAGCCAGGCCAGCACCACCAGCAGGATCGCCGCCGGCAGGGAGGCGCTGTAGTCGTAGCCGGCGGCGCGCACGATCACCCGGCCCATCGCGGCCGGATCCTGCTGCGCCAGCCACTGTGCGCCGAGCACGCCGATCACGGCCACGCACAGCGCGATCACCAGGGAACGATACGGCTTCACGACGGGCTCCTTCCGTCGCGCAGCGCGCGCAGCTGCAGCAGGGTGGCATCCAGGGCCGGTGCCTGCGGTTGCAGCGGCGCGGCGCGCAACGCATCCAGTTCGCCCAGAACTTCGCGCAGGCCCGGTGAATCGGGCCACAACCGCGCCATCCACGCACGGCAGCGGTTCAGCGCCGTGTGGAAGGCGTCGACGTCGCCACGCTCAAGCGCGGCGCGGGCCAGGGTCAGTTCCAGCTGCAGGGCGTCGTCGGCGAGCTGGCGGTCGGCATCGCCGAGTACGTCCTGGCTGCCCGCCGGGCGGATCTGCACCAGCGGCGCCAGCAGGCGCTGCCACCAGGCCGCGCGCGGTCCTCCGCCTTCCACCAGCGCCAGGTCCTGCACCGGCAGCTGCGGCAGGCGCGCGACCAACGCATCCAGGCGGCCGGCCAGCGCCGCGCGCGGTCCGGCGCCGAGCGCATCGAGCGCGCCGCGTTCGCTGGCCAGGGTCTGGCGCAGGTTGAGCAATCCCGGATCGTCCAGACCCTCGAGCAGGTTGGAGGCCAGGGCGTAGGCGCGGCGCGCGCCTTCGGCATCGCCGGCGATGCGCAGGCGCTGGGTGCCGAGCACCAGCAGCAGTTCCACTTCGTCCAGGCGCACGGCCTGGCTGCCCTGGTGGCTGGAGGCGGCCAGCCGGGCCACGGTTTCCTCGAGCAGGGCGTTGCGCTGGCCCAGGGCGAGGACCTCGTCGCGCAGCAGGCGGTTGGCCGCAGCGGCGTCCTTGATCAGGCGGCCCTGGGCGCCCAGGTCGCCGCGCAGGGTGTCCATGCGCTGCAGCAGCGTGTCCAGCTGGCGGGCGTTCTCGACCGCGTGCGCCTGCGTCCGCGCCTGGCGCGTCTGCCAGGCATGCCACCCGTACCAGCCGGCCAGGCCGGCCGCCAGCAGCAACAACAGGGCAATAGCCGCGGGCAGACGCTTGCGGGAAGGGTGGGGTGATTCGTCGTTCACGGTTGCATCCTTGTCGAACCGCGGCGCCGGCCTGCGGACCTTCTCTCCGCAGCGGCGCGGCGACCGCGCGGGAAAGGATCGCTTGGCGTCCGTGCGGCCGCAAGGCGCCGGGATTCAGGGAAGCGGAATCGGATTCAGGAATGGGCCACGAGCGCGGCCGCGGCCGTGGCCAGGGCCGCGGGCCGCGGGCCGTCGGCCAGTGCGACCGGCGCCATGCCGTGGCCGCGGGCGAGTGCCGCCAGGCGTTCGCTGGCGGCGACCACGGCGCAGCGGCGCAGGGCGTCGCCCGCTTCCGCGGGCCAGTGGCCGAGCACCCGCTCCAGCGCCTCGGCGCTGCTCAGTGCCAGGCAGGCCGGGCCGGAGAGTGTGCGCAGGCGCGCCAGCGCGACGGCGGTCGGCGGCAGCGGCAGGCGCGCATAGACATCGGCGCGGCGTACCTCGGTCCCGCGCGCGGCCAGGGTCGCGGCGATCAGGCCGCGGCCGCCCGGTGCGGTGACCAGCCCGACGCGGGCGGCACCGGCCAGCGCGGGCAGGGCGAGCAGGCCTTCGCTGTCCATCCTTCGCGGGACCTGGACGTCCTCGATCCCGGCACGGCGCAGCGCCGCCGCGCTGCCGGCGCCGACCGCCAGCCACTGCTGGCCGCGGCGTGGCCGCAACGGCCGCAAGGCCGCCGCCGCATGCACCGCGGCCGGGCTGGTGAACACCAGCGCCTCGGCTTCCAGCGCCGCTTCCAGCTGTTGCCGTGCGCCGTCGTCGTGACGCGGCTGCAGTACCCAGGGCGAGAGCGCCAGCAGGCGACCACCGTGGCGGGCGGCCGCGTGGCGCAGGCTGTCGTGGCCGGCGCGCGGGCGCAGCGAGACCAAAGTCCAGGAGAAAGCGTCGGGCGCGGGCATTGCGGCATTATGCGGACCCCGCGCGAGCCTCGCGCGACAGCACCGGTACCGCGATGGTCGCAGACGATTTCCCGGACGATTCCCTGGAGTGGCTGCAGGCGCACCTGGACGGCATTCCCCAGGTTCGTGCGATGCAGGTGAGGGTGATCGCGGGCGATGACGGCGCGCGCCTGCGCCTGCACGCGCCGCTGGGGCCGAACGTCAACGACAAGGGCTCGGCCTTCGGCGGCAGCCTGGTGTCGCTGATGACCCTGGCCGGCTGGGGCCTGGCGACCCGGCAGCTGGCGCGCGCCGGCCTGCAGGCCGACGTGTATGTGGCCGACAGCACGGTGCGCTACCTGGCGCCGCTGTACGCCGCGCTGGAGGCCGAGGCCTGGCTGGAGGAGGGCGCCTGGGAGGATTTCGTGGCGACCTTCCGCCAGCGCGGCCGTGCGCGCTGCCGGATCGCCGCGCGGGTGGCCCTGGCGGATGGCGGCGACGCCACCGTCTTCAGCGGACGCTTCGTCGCCCTGGCGCGGCCCTGAGCCGTGGCGACGGCCTGCTAGGATGCTCCGGTCCGTCCTTGCTGGCCGCATGCCGATGCTGCGCCTTGCCGCGATCCTTTCGCTGTTCCTGTCCCTGCTGTTGCCCGCCGCCGACGCCGATGCGGCCGGCGCGCGCCAGCGTGCCCGGCTCGACCAGGCCCAGGCCGCGTTCGCCTCGGCCCTGCGCTGGAGCGAATACGAGGCGGCGTGGCAGCTGGTCGACCCGGCCCGGCGCGCCGCCGATCCGCTGACCGACCTGGAACTGGAGCGCTACCGCCAGCTCCAGGTCACCCGTTACCGCGAGGGCGGCAACGGCGAACTGGAGGACGGCAGCATCATGCGTACCGTCGAGATCGGGGTGATCAACCGCCACACCCAGGCCGAGCGCACCATGCGCTGGAGCGAGCAGTGGCGCTGGGACGACCAGGCCAAGCGCTGGTGGGCCGCCGGCCTGCCCGACTTCTGGGAAGGCCAGTAACCGGCCCGACGCCTGCGGCCGCGGCGGGGGCTTGTGCGACAATCGCCGCCCCGCATCGCGTCCATGACCCCGCCCCGCCGTGAATTTCGAGACCCTGATGGCCTTCGCCGGCCGCCACCCGATGCTGTCGCTGGCGCTGGTCGGCCTGACCGTGGCCATCATTTACACCGAGATCGCCCGCCTGTTCCGCGGCTACAAGCCGCTCAAGCCGGCCGAACTGCCGCTGCTGGCCAACCAGCCCGGCACCGTGGTGGTGGACCTGTCGGCGATCGCGGACTTCGAGAAGGGCCACATCGCCGGCAGCCGCAACGTCATCCCCAGCCAGTTCGACCCGGCCGGCAAGCTGCTGGCGGGGGCGAAGCAGTCGCCGGTGGTGCTGGTCTGCCGCAACGGCATGGCCTCGGCCGATGCCGCGAAGAAGCTGAAGAAGGCCGGCTTCGAGCAGGTGTTCTGGCTGGACGGCGGGATCGCCGCCTGGCAGGCCGCCGGGCTGCCGCTGGTCAAGGGCCGCGGCTGAGCCGCCGTCGGGCCCGCGGGCCCGTGCCATAATCCCCGATTCGGTCCCCGATCGAGCCTGATCGATCCCTTTTACTGTTCTGGAGTTGCGAAATGTCCGACGAAACCACCAACGGCGCTGCCGCCCCCGCCCCGCAGGAAGCCGCTGGCCCGGCCTTCAGCGTCGAGAAGATCTACGTCAAGGACGTTTCCTTCGAGTCGCCCAACGCCCCGGCGATCTTCGGCGAGGCCGGCCAGCCGGACCTGCAGCTCAACCTCAACCAGCGCGTGCAGCGCCTGAACGAGAACGCCTTCGAGGTCTCCCTGCGCGTCACCCTGACCTGCAAGGTCGGCGAGAAGACCGCCTACGTGGCCGAGGTCGAGCAGGCCGGCGTGTTCGGCATCGCCGGCCTGCCGCCGCAGGGCATCGACGTGCTGCTGGGCACCCAGTGCCCGAACATCCTGTTCCCGTACGTGCGCCAGACCGTGGGCGACCTGGTCCAGGCCGGCGGCTACCCGCCGTTCCTGTTGCAGCCGATCAACTTCGACGCGCTGTACGCCGAGACCCTGCGCCAGCGCCAGGCCCAGGCCGCCGCCGGCGGCGACATCGCCTCGGCCGAGCCGGCCGGCAACGCCTAAGCCGCACCACCCCGGCCCATGACCGCGGCGAGCGCCGAGTCCAAACCGTCGCTGGCCGTCCTCGGTGCCGGCTCCTGGGGAACGGCCCTGGCCGCGCTCGCCGCGCGCCACGGCCACCCGACCACGCTGTGGGGCCGCGATGAGGCCATGGTCGCGGCGATCGACCGCGACCACCTCAATCCGCGCTACCTGCCCGGCATCGAACTGCCGGGCAGCCTGCGCGCGACCACCGACCTGGCCGCGGCCGTCGCCGGCAGCGCCTGGGTGCTGGTGGTGGTGCCCTCGCACGCCTTCACCGAGACCCTGCATACGCTCAAGCCCTGGCTGCCGGCTGGCGCCGGCGTGGCCTGGGCGACCAAGGGTTTCGAGCCCGGCTCCGGTCGCTTCCTGCACGAGGTGGCCGAGGACGTGCTCGGGCCGCAGGTGCCGCTGGCGGTGGTTACCGGCCCGTCCTTCGCCAAGGAGGTCGCGCTCGGGCTGCCGACCGCGGTGACCGTGCACGGCGCCGACGCCGGCTTCGCCCAGGCCGTGGCCGACGCCCTGCACGGCCCGGCGTTCCGCGCCTACACCGGCAACGACATGGTCGGCGCCGAGCTGGGCGGGGCGATGAAGAACGTGCTGGCGGTGGCCACCGGCGTGTCCGACGGCATGGAGCTGGGCCTGAACGCCCGCGCCGGCCTGATCACCCGCGGCCTCAACGAGATGCTGCGCCTGGCCGCGGCGATCGGTGCGCGTCCGGAAACCCTGATGGGCCTGGCCGGTCTAGGCGATCTGGTGCTGACCTGCACCGGCGATCTTTCGCGCAACCGCCGCCTGGGCCTGGCCCTGGGCCGCGGCCAGGCGATGGCCGAGGCGATCGCCCAGATCGGGCAGGTGGTCGAGTCGGTGCAGACCGCCGACGAGGTCATGCGCCTGGCCGGCCGCCACGGCATCGACCTGCCGATCTCCGCCGGGGTGCAGGCGGTGCTGCACGGGGACATCACCCCGGTCGACGGCCTGCGCCAGCTGCTGGCGCGCGAACAGAAGCCCGAGTATCCGGACACCCTGTTCCGCTGAGGCGCGGACAAAGAAAGAGCCCGGCTTGCGCCGGGCTCCGGGTTGGCGTGGAGGGAGGGAACACGCCAGGGGTCGCGCGGTGGACCGGGGCAGGGAGAGAGAGGAACTGCCCCGGCACCCGCGCGTGGAACGCTGTTACCAGCTGAAGCGAGGACCCACGAACCACTGGGTGTCGCTGTCGACGAACTTCACGTCGCCGCTCAAGCCCCAGTTCGGGTTGAACTTCACCTGCGCGCCGAGGCGGCCGTAGAACTCGCCGTCGTACTCGTCGCCGTCTTCGTAGCCGGCCATCGCATAGCCTTCGAAGTTCGGGGCCAGCGCGCCGCGCACGCCGACCTCCGCGCTCCAGCCGTCGTAGTCGAAGCCCTGGCCGGCGTCGAACTTCTCGTAGGCCACGCGGGTGACCAGGTCGGCCGAGCGGGCGATCTCGCGGTTGTAGCCCACGCCCACGCGCCACTGGTCGAAGTCGATCGAGGTGTCGTCGATCTCCTGGTTGCCGTAGCCGCCGAACAGGTGGAAGTTCGGCGCGATCGCGACCGAACCATCGACCCCGAAGCCATCGGCGTCGGCGCCATCGGTGTTGGTGGCGGTGTAGCCGCCCTGGACATAGTTGTAGGACACGCCTTCGGCGGCGGAAGCAGCGAACGGCAGGGCGGCCAGCAGGGCCAGGGCAAGCACGGAGGTGTTCTTCATTCGGGACTCGCTTGTCTCATTGTTGTTATGCGGTACCGGTTGCGATGTCCGCGCGGGAACCACTTTCATCCGGCCCGCGAATTATTCGCGCCAGCGCGCAACCGCGGCTGAATTCAGAACTGACCGGTACATGAATTTGCGGCGCGGAGCGGGAACTCTGGCGACTCCGGCAAATCGGCCCTGCGACCCGAGGTTGTCGCGCGCCTGTCGCCACCGCACCCCGCCGATGTCCGCACGTGTCGTGCCGGGAAGCGGACCGGTGCTGCCGCAGGACAACTTGCATGCAATCGCCGCTGCGCTTGGCCGCGATGTCGTATCGCATGTCTAGAATGCCGCGCGCTCAAACGGAGGACACATGAAGAAACTCGCACTGTGCTGCCTGCTGCTCTGCGGCCCGGCTTTTACCGCCGCCGCGTCACCCGCCGCCGCCGCGCCCGGCGACAGCCGGACACTGCCGCGCCACGCCCTGGTCGGCTACCTGCACAACTTCGACAACGGCCTGGGCCTGCTGCCGGTCGGCGAGGTGGACGAGGCCTGGGACGTGATCGTCCTGGCCTTCGCCGATGACGTCGGCGAGGGCAGGATCGCGTTCAACCCGGATCCTTCGCTGGACCGCGACCGCTTGCGCGGGGACATCGCGCGCAAGCGCGCCGCCGGCAAGATCGTCGTCCTGAGCTTCGGCGGCGAGCTGGGCACGGTGACCCTGCAGACGCAGCGCGACGAAGACAACTTCGTGCGTACCACCGCCGAGGCCATCGACGCCTGGGGACTGGACGGCATCGACATCGACCTGGAGAAGATCGCCGGCGTGGTCCATGGCGCGCCCGTGCTCGGCCACCTGGTCTCGGCGGTGAAGCGGCTGCACGCGATGTATCCGGACCTCTACGTGTCGATGGCGCCGGAACATCCCTATGTGCAGGGCGGCTGGGTGTCGATGGAAGGCATCTGGGGCGCGTACCTGCCGCTGATCGACGGCCTGCGCGAAGAGCTGGACCTGCTGCACGTGCAGCTCTACAACAACGGTGGACTGCCCACGCCCTACCGCGCGGAGAAGTTCCCCGGCGGCAGCGTCGACATGATGGTGGCCTCGGCGACGATGCTGATCGAAGGCTTTCCGCTGGAAGGCGGCAGGCGCGGCCGCTTCGAGGGCCTGCGCCCCGACCAGGTCGCGCTGGCGCTGCCGTCCGGTCCGCGCGCGGCCAACAACGGCCAGGCCAGCGCCGCCGACATCAATCGCGCGTTCGACTGCCTCACCACGCTGCAGGGCTGCGACAGCGTGAAGCCGCAGCGGGCCTATCCCGACTTCCGTGGCGTGATGACCTGGTCGATCAACTGGGACGTGGCCGATGGCGGCGCGTTCTCGCGTCCGGTCGGGGGGCACCTGCGGCAGGCCGCGACGCGCTGACGCCGGCCCGCTGCAGGCGCCGCGGTATGGGCGACGCGGCGTGGTCGACGGAGCGCGCCGCGCGCGCCGCTTTCAGCGCGCGGCCGCGGCCACCGCTTCGGGCACCTGCGCCGGCGCGTAATGGCGCAGGTGGTCCATATGCGCGGGGAACTGGCGCACGGTGTCGAGCACGTTGCCGCGGATGTCGCCGAGGAAGCGCGCCAGGTCTTCGCGGCTCATCACGTCGGCGGTCGGGTGGTAGCGCCGGGGCTGGATGCCCTGGCCGAGCATCACCTGCACCCAGGAGTTCACGCCGAACAGTTCGCCGGGCACGTGGAACACGTTGCCGGTCTCGCGGAACAGCTCGATCCGGTGGCGCAGCGTGTCCGGGATCTTCATCTCCGCGATTTCGCGCCAGTACGGCGTGTCGCGGCGGTCGCTGATGTGGTAATGCATGACCACGAAGTCGCGGACGTGCTGCAGTTCCTCGTCCAGCCGCGCGTTGTACTCGTCGATCGCCGGCTGGGTGATCACCTGCGGGAAATTCTGCAGCAGGTGCACGATGCCGCGCTGGATCAGGTGGATCGTGGTCGATTCCAGCGGTTCGATGAAACTGCCCGCCAGGCCCAGGGCCACGCAGTTCCTGGCCCAGCACTGCTGGCGCTGGCCAGGCTGGAACCTTACCGGCCAGGGCTGCTTGATGATCTCGCCCTCCACGCTGCCCAGGAACTCCTCGCGCGCCTGGTCGTCGCTCATGTGCCGGCTGGAATAGACGATGCCGTTGCCGACCCGGTGCTGCAGCGGGATCCGCCACTGCCAGCCGGAGTCGCCGGCGATCGCGCGCGTGTACGGCACCGCGTCGCGCACGGCGGTGGTCTGGGTGGCCAGCGCGCTGTCGTTGAACAGCCAGTGCGACCAGTCGGTGAAGCCCACGCCCAGGGTCTTGCCGATCAGCAGCCCGCGGAAGCCGGTGCAGTCGATGAACAGGTCGCCCTCGATCACCTCGCCGCGCTCGAGCCTGAGCGAGGCGATGTTGCCTTCCGCATCGGTGGCCACGTCCACGATCTTGCCTTCGATCCGCCGGCAGCCATGGCGTTCGCTGAAGCCGCGCAGGTAGCGCGCGTACAGCGCGGCGTCCATGTGGTAGGCGTAGTTGACGTGGTAGCGCGGCAGGTGCGAGAAGCGGTCCTGCAGCGCGGCCTGCAGCTCGATGCAGTAGTCGCTGTACTCGCTGGCCAGGCCTTCTGCGCGCCCGCGCAGCCAGAAGTTCTGGAAGCCGGCCGACCAGTGGTCCTTGCCGCTGATGCCGAACGAATGGATGTAGCGGTGGCCCACGTCCTTCCAGTTCTCGAAGGAGATCCCCAGCTTCACCGTGCCCTGCACCGCCGCCATGTACTCCTGCTCCTTGATGTCGAGCAGGCGGTGGAAGGTGACCAGGGTCGGGATCGTGGCTTCGCCGACGCCGACCGTGCCGATCTCCTCCGATTCCACCAGGACGATGTCGAGCACCTTGCCCAGGGTCTTGGACAGGGCGGCGGCGGCCATCCAGCCGGCGGTGCCGCCGCCGGCGATGACCACGCGCTTGACGGGACGGGGGGCGAGGGTGGAGTCGGGACTGTGCATGGGTCGGGTACTCAGCGGTTCAGGCGCTGCAGCAGCAGCGCGCGCAGGTGGCGGACGCGTGCCTCGTCCAACGGGGCAAGCACGCGTCGCGCGGGTTCGGGGATATGGCCGGCCACGGTGGCCTGGTCGTAGTCGAAAACGTAGTGGTCGAACACGTCCTTCCAGATCGCGCGCTCCACCGGCGGCAGGTCGCGCACGCACATGATCGCCAGCATCAGGGCGTTCATCGGCGTGTCCATCCATGCCGGCGATTGCCGCCACCAGTAGTTGACCAGCACGTTGAACGGGTCTAGCCCCTCCATGTGGTGCCACCACATGCTCGGGATGAACACCGCGTCGCCCGCTTCCAGCTCCGCCACCCGGGCGTGCCGCAGCGCTTCGGCGAACCTGGGGAAGCGCTCGTGGTCGGGCGCATGGAAATCGACCAGGCTCACCGCCTGGCCGGCCGGGGTGTGGTCGAGCGGGCCGATGTAGAGGTTGGCCAGCTGGTCGGGCGGGAACAGCGTCACCCTGCGCCGACCGGCGACCACGCAGGCCAGGTTGTCCGGCACGTCCTGGTGGGCGGGGATCCGGCTGCGGTTGCCGATCCAGATGCTGGCCAGCGGCTGGCGGTCGCCCAGGTCCAGCGTGTTCTCGGTGCGGAAACCGGGCAGGAAGGTGTCCACGGTGGTGGACGCGACATAGATCGACGGCGGCGCCGGGTCGTGCAGGTACTTGAGCAGGGTGTCCAGTGCCACGGCCAGCGGAACCTGCTCGCGGCGGAAATTGAACTCGGTGATGTCGTCCCGGTAGAACACGCGCCCGGCCTCTTCCGGTGGCGCCACCGTCGCCACCACCGGCATGCCGCCGTGGTCGAAGCGCTTGAGGTACTGGATCGCGGCCTGTGCCGATTCGCGCCCGGCGCGGACCATCGGCCACTGCGCGACCACGCCGCGCAACACCACCGGCTCGGCGGCGCGCAGGACCTCGTCGGGCAGCGACCGCGGGTCGAGGCCGGAGCGCTCGGCGATGGGCTCAGCGACCGGCGGCACGGCGGCGGTTCATCCGCGCGATCAGGTCGGGCAGCCGCGACAGCGAGGCCAGCACCATGTAGATCGGCAGCAGGTGGCCATCGCGCGACAGGCGCTCCAGCGCCGCGCCGTCCAGGGCCTGCAGGCGCGCCTCGTCGACGGTGTGGAAGCCGGCCAGGCGGTTGTCGGAGCCATCATCGAGCCGGACGTCCAGGACGAAGGACTCCAGCAGCTCGTGCCGCAACAGCGCCTGGATGAAGGCCGGCGTGGCGGCGATGCCGTCGTGCAGGGCGAGCAGGATCGACTTGATCCGCTCCAGGAATTCGGTGGCGCCGCCGTAGTCGTGGAACAGTGCCTCGCCGGTGCCGCCGCGCACGCGCGGGTGATCCAGGTCCACGTGGATCAGCCGCTGCTCACCGGAGATGCCGATCAGGAAGGGTTGCCGCTGCACCGAGAGCGGGATGTAGGCCGCGTCCCAGCGTTCGCCCTCGAGGAACAGGTTGGCGCCCTCCTGCAGCCCGAACAGGACCAGCGGATGGAAGCCGCCGGCGGCATCGCGTCCGAACACGATCGGGTAGTGCGCCTGGGCATTGCGGAACTCGCCGGGAAAGGTCGGCGCGGCCATCACATCGTCGCCGAGCGCGGCGCCATGGCCTGCGTCCACGCGCAGGGCACGGTGGTCGACGCTGTTCAGCAGGACGTTGTTGCTCATGGGTTCTTCGGGATTGCGGGGCGGGCCGCTTCGTGCGGCATCGTGCCTTATCGCGTGCCGCCAAGAAAGAAGGAGCCGCCATAGGATCGGCGGCTCCTTCCGCCACGCCGGCCCGGGCAGGGCGCGGCGTGGCCGTGGCGCCTGGGAGGGGCGTCAGAAGCGGTAGCGCACGCCGAACATGTAGCGCGGCCCGGTCTGGGTGGCGAACCGCACCATGTTCTCGTGACGGGCGTGGATCC
Organism: Pseudoxanthomonas jiangsuensis; assembly: GCF_010093185.1. Taxonomy (GTDB): domain Bacteria; phylum Pseudomonadota; class Gammaproteobacteria; order Xanthomonadales; family Xanthomonadaceae; genus Pseudoxanthomonas; species Pseudoxanthomonas jiangsuensis. The sequence goes on from NZ_PDWL01000002.1 coordinate 63,642, forward strand.
GCTGCGTCTCGTCGGTGATGTTGATCGCTTCCAGGCTCAGGGTCAGGTTGTCCAGCAGTTCGTAGCTGACGATCGCATCGAGCTGGCCATAGGCCTCGGTCCAGTTCGGGTTGGGCGGAGTGCCACCGCCGCCGATGCCGTTGAGGAACTCGTCGCGCCAGTTGTAGGCCGCACGCACCTGCCAGCGGTTCTTGTCGTAGAACGCCACCAGGTTGGCCGAGTCGCTCAGGCCGACCATCGGGTACTGGGTGCCCAGATCGGCATTGTCGAAGGTCAGGCCCGATTCCACCTTGGTGTAGTTGGCGGCCAGGCCGAAGCCGGAGTCGCCGAACACGTGCTGGAAGTTGATCTCGAAGCCGTCCAGGTGGTCCGAACGCTGGTTGGACGGGGTGGTGATGTCGAACCCGGCCACCGGATCGCCCGGCTGGCCGACGATGCTGCCGGTAGCCTGGCCGGCCGAGTTCTGACCGGTGTAGTTCACGCCCGGCGAACCGGCGTAGTTGGCGAAGATGTAGTCGCGGATGCACGGCAGGTCCGCGGCCGTGCAGCCGCCGTTGCTGATCGCCGCGTTCCAGTACGCGCCGCCCACCGGCGTGTGCAGGGTGAACGGCTCTTCGCGCACGATCGTGTCGCTGATGAAGTTCTCGATGTTCTTGCGGAAGTAGCCGGCCGACACGTAGCTGGCGTCGCCGTAGTACCACTCCAGGGACAGGTCGAAGTTCTTGGACAGCAGCGGTTCCAGCGCGGGGTTGCCGCGGCTGCCGTCGCCGCCGTCCACGCGCACGATGCCGGCCAGGCGCTGGCCGCCCTGGATCTGCTGCCAGCCGGGCCGGCCGATCGTCTCGCTGTAGCTGCCGCGCAGGGTGATCTGGTCGGTTACGTGCAGGGCCAGGTCCAGGTTGGGCAGCACGTAGTCGTACTTGCCTTCCAGTTCGGTGAAGTCCTGGCCCGGCTGGTAGGTCACGTTCAGCTCGTTGGCCGCGTCCCAGGAGATGCCGTTGGCGATGCGCACCAGCGCCGAGGAATCGACCTCGGTCTCCTCGTAGCGCACGCCGACCGCCACGTCCAGCGGCATCGACCAGTCGAAGCTGGTGGTCCACTGCAGGTAGGCGCTCTTGGACTTCTCGGTGGTGCGCAGGTCGTCGGTGAACTCGGTCGGCATCTCGTAGCAGGTCGGGCAGCCGGAAACGTCGATCGCGGCCTGGCGCAGGCGTTCGAAATCGAACACCAGGAACTGGTCGGTCCAGTCCGGATTGCCGCTGTTGCCGAAGCTCTTGAAGTAGCGCGACATGTTGTCGGCCGACCAGATGCTGTCGTCGTAGTCGGCCGGGCTGCCCACGCCGCCCCAGGTGTCGCGCTGCATCACCGCCGAGGCGGTGCGGTTGTTGACCTCGGTGGCCGACACGCCGAAGTCCAGGCCGGAGTAGTCGCCGAACTTGAAGGTGCCGTCGGCCTGGAACTGCTCGACCTCGGACTTGTTGTAGCTGTTCTGGAAGACCGAGCCGGTGACCAGCGCATCGGCGGCCTGCAGCGAGGTCATGCCGGGCGGCAGCTGCACGTTGATGATCGGGATCTCGCCGCTGTAGTCGGTCGTGGTGTTGCCGCGCACGTAGGACGCCACGCCCAGCACGCCGGCCGAGCCGAGCGGGCTGTCGGGGCGCGATTCGGCGCTGGAGTTGTGGTAGTCGAATGCGAGGCTGAGTGCGTCGTTGACCTCCCACTCCACGTTGAAGCCCAGCGAGTCGCCGCTGTTCTTGGTCGCCAGCTGCATGCCGCCCATCGACAGGTCGGCGTTGTTGTATTCCTCTTGGTAGATGATCGGCGCCGAAACCGGGCCGTCGGTCCACGAGCTGTCACCGGCGGTCTGGCTGAACCACACCGACAGTTCGCTGCGCTGCTGCTGGACCTTGTTCTCCATGTAGGCGTAGTCGAGCGTGGCGGTGAGGTTTTCGCTCGGGGCCCACTGCAAGGTCAGCTGGCCGTTGGTGCGCTGGCGCTGCACGCCATTGACGCTGTAGCCGGTGTTCTGCGGGCGCGCGTACACGTCGTCCGGGCCCGGACGGTTGGTGATCCGGTCCGAATAGCCGGTGCCCGGTGCGGGCAGGGCGTTCCAGCTGTTGGAATCGCCGGGGAAAGTGATCCAGCCGTCGGCCACGCTGGCCTGGCTGTAGCCGGACTCGCGCTCCTGGTAGGAGCCGCTGAGCATGATGCCGAACGTGCCGTCGGCGAAGGTCTTGCTGAAGATGCCGGAGACTTCGGGGGTGACCAGCGCGCCGGGGTAGCTGTCCGGCAGGTTGCGCGCCGAGGTGTCGTGCACGGCCTTGAAGCCGATGCTGGCCAGCGGCTCGCGGATTTCCAGCGGGCGGGCGGTCTTGACGTTGATCGTGGCGCCGATGCCGCCGGTGGGCAGCTCGGCTCGGCCGGTCTTGTGCACCTCGATCGCGGCGATCGCCTCGGCGGCGATGTTGGCGAAGTCGAAGGAGCGCGAGTTGGAGGTGCCCGCGCCACCCGGGCCGAGGTTGGACGCCGGCATCTGGCGCCCGTTGAGCAGCACCAGGTTGAAATCGGGGCCGACGCCGCGCACGGTGACCTTGGAGCCTTCGCCGCTGGAGGTGCGGTCGATCGACACGCCGCTGATGCGCTGCAGCGCTTCGGCCAGGTTGGTATCCGGGAACTTGCCGATGTCCTCGGCGACGATGCCGTCGACCACGCCCTGCGAGTCCCGCTTGAGGTTCATGGACGACTGGAGGCTGGCGCGGATGCCGGTGACCACCACGGTGTCGAGTTCGTTGATCTGGTCCTGCTGTTCCTGGGCGACGGTTGGCTGGGCCAGTGCCAGCAGCAGTGCGGACGACAGGAGCCGCTTCCGCGGCACGGCTTGCAGCTGCTTCATGAAAATTCCCTCCCCGGGGTCATGAACGAAAGTTCGAGTTGTCTGTACGGAGACCGCCAGTCCCCGACGGGCCGCATTTGGGCCATGTCTGACAGCGTTGTCAAACGTCAGTGGGGAATAGCAGATAGAACCCGTCGATGTAGCGCTAACATCCCCGAATGTGCTGCTGTGCAGCATGGAATGTGCGCGGACCGCCGGAAGATCCGTCTCAAGCAATTGTTTTTAAAGGAAGTCGCACTGAAGCGCAGCGATTGAAACGATCGTCCGGAGGGTCGCTCCATTGACCTGCGTACGTTGCTCGAAGCGCCTGATCCGCCTTCGTTCGATGACAGCGCTGGAAACCAAGAATGACAACGATGTATACCGCTAACATGCAAAAAAGCAGTTGCACGGCGGGCACTTGGCCGCAGTCTGGCGTACGAAGGAGTACGGAGGGCGCTACAGGCCGCCGGCGAAGCCCGACTGGCGCCAGGCCTCGAACACCACCACGGCCACGGCGTTGGAGAGGTTGAGGCTGCGGTTGCCCGGCCGCATCGGCAGGCGCAGGCGCTGGGCCTCGGGCACGGCATCGAGCACCCCGGCCGGCAGGCCGCGGGTCTCGGGGCCGAACAGGAAGGCGTCGCCGTCGGCATAGGCCGGCTGGTCGTGGCGGACCTGGCCGCGGGTGCTGAGGGCGAACAGGCGGACCGGGCGGATCGCCGCCAGTGCGGTCTCCAGGTCGGGGTGCACCTGCACCCGGGCGAACTCGTGGTAGTCCAGTCCGGCCCGGCGCAGCTGCTTGTCCTCCATCGCGAACCCGAGCGGTTCGATCAGGTGCAGGCGGGCGCCGGTGTTGGCGCACAGCCGGATCACGTTGCCGGTGTTGGGCGGGATCTCGGGCTGGTAGAGCAGTACGTCGAATTCGGGCGCGGGCATCGCGCCATTCTAGTCGTGGCGATGGAGCGCCCCGGTGCGGCGCGGGGCGCCTCCATGCCGGAGCGGGCGGCCGGCACGCTTACGGCTGCACGCTGCGGACCTGGGCGGCCAGGCTCGAGGCCAGCTGGCTGCCCACCTGGGCGACCAGCGCTTCGGCCTGTTCGCGGGCGACGATCGCGGTGCGCTCGGCAAGCTGCTCGGCGGTCGGCCGCACGTACACGGTGGCCAGGTCGACCACCCGCTCGCGCACCGCGGCCAGCGCGTCCAGCTGCGCCAGCGTGGCCCGGTCCGGGCGGACCTGCACCGTCTCCAGGGTGACGATGTGGTCCACGCGCGGGGCGTTGGCCAGCAGTTCGGCCTGCAGGGCGGCGTCGGGACGGACCTGGATGGCCGGCAGGTCGACGATGTGGTCGGCGCGGGCGGGGGAAGCGGCGAGGGCGCTGGGGGCCAGGGTGGCCAGCGACAGGGCGAGGCTCATCGCGGCGGTCAGGGTCTTGGCGTTCATGGGGTGCTCCGGTGTTGTTGATGTGTGGTGTGGTAGTAAAGTAATACACCTAATCAGCAAGTGCAACCATCAGCTGTGCTGCCTGCGGTGTGGTTCAACGGGTGTTCAGTTCCGGCCTTGGCCCCGTTTCGGGGTCGGCTGGATCAACGCAGGACGCGTGCCAACTGCAATGAATTGATTGGAAAGGGTTTTCCAGAAGAATGCAGAGTGTCCGCCGGGCGCGCGGACGTCCGCTCGCCCGGCGGACGGACGCCGGGCCTGGTCGAAATGCGGGCGCGGAGGACTGCCGGAGCGGCGGGGCCCGGAGTGGGCGGTGGCGTTGCGGGTCGGCCCGCGGCGCCGGTCCTACCAGGGCACCGGACGGCCTACGCGGTCCAGGAACAGGCCGCTGTCCTGCGGCCCAAGGCGGTCGAGCGTGGCCAGCAGCCCGGCGACCGCGTCCGCCGCCGCCAGCGGTGCCCGCTCGCCGCCCATGTCGGTGCGGACCCAGCCCGGATGCAGGGCGATCACCCGGATCCCGCGCGGGGCCAGCGCCCGCGCCAGCAGCACGCTGGCCATGTTCTGCGCGGCCTTGCCGATCGCGTAGCTGGGGGTGCGGAACTCGCCGTGGCCGGACAGCGAGCCGATCTCGGAGGACAGGTTGGCCACCACCGCGCCCGGCCGGGCGCCGTCGCCGTCGCCGTCGGCCAGCCACGGCGCCAGCGCCTGGGTCAGCAGGAATGGGCCGGTCGCATTGGTGCGCAGGCTGGCGTCCAGGTCCGATTCGGCGACCTGGCCGAAGCGCTCGCCGCCGTGCAGCAGGCCGGCATTGTTGAGCAGCAGGCCCAGGCGCGCGCCGTCGAGCACCAGCGGAAGTTCGCGCACCAGCTCGTCGCGGCTGCGCGCACTGGCCACGTCCAGCGGTAGCACGTGCAGGCGGCCGGGGTGCTCGCCGGCCAGGGCGTTGAGGGCGGCCGCCTTCCCGGGCTGGCGGCAGGTGGCGACCACCCGCTCGCCCCGCGCCAGCAGCTGGCGTACGAATTCCAGGCCGAGGCCGCGGTTGGCCCCGGTGACCAGGCAATGGCGCGTGGCTGGGTTCGCTTCCGGCATGGCACCGCTCCGGACCGGCATGGCTTGTGGCCTAGTGTAAAGCGCGGGGGGGCTCGCTAGGATCGGCCGACTTACCCTCCAAGGAGCGTCACCATGACCGTATCCCGCAGGCCACGCACGGCCGCCCTGGTCCTGGCCATCACCGCATCGCTCGGCGCCGCCGCCTGGCTGCCGCAGGCCGTGGCCGCCCCGCGGGCGCCGGCCGCCGCCCAGGCGCTGATCCCCTACGAGGAATTCACCCTGCCCAACGGCCTGCGGGTGGTGGTGCACACCGACCGCAAGGCGCCGATCGTGGCGGTCAACATCTGGTACCACGTCGGCAGCAAGGACGAGCCCGGCGGCCGCAGCGGCTTCGCCCACCTGTTCGAGCACCTGATGTTCAACGGCTCGGAGAACCACCAGGGCGAGTATTTCGAGCCGTTCGAACTGGTGGGCGCCACCGACATGAACGGCACCACCTGGCTCGACCGCACCAACTACTTCCAGAATGTACCGACCACCGCGCTGGACATGGCCCTGTGGATGGAATCGGACCGCATGGGCCACCTGCTCGGCGCGATCGACCAGAAGACCCTGGACGAGCAGCGCGGCGTGGTCCAGAACGAGAAGCGCCAGGGCGAGAACCAGCCCTACGGCCAGGCCGACGACGAGATCTACCGCGCGCTGTACCCGAAGGGCCACCCGTACCACCACAGCACGATCGGCTCGATGAACGACCTCGACGCCGCCTCGCTGGAGGACGTCAAGCAGTGGTTCCGCGCCTGGTACGGCCCGAACAACGCGGTGCTGGTGCTGGCCGGCGACATCGACCTGGCCACCGCCAAGGAAAAGGTGGCGCGCTACTTCGGCGACATTCCCGCCGGCCCGACCCTGGAGCGGGTCCAGGCCGGCCCGGTCAAGCGCCAGGCTTCCCGCGCGACCATGACCGACAAGGTCCCGCAGGCGCGCATCTACCGCGCCTGGAGCGTGGCCGACTACGGCAACGCCGACCTCGACCGCCTGACCCTGCTCAGCCAGGTGCTGGGCGGCAGCAAGAGTTCGCGCCTGGACCGCCGGCTGGTGTTCGACGAGAAGCTGGTCGACAAGGTCAGCACTTACGTGCAGCCGTTCGAGCTGGCCTCCACCTTCTACGTCACCGCCGACGTCAAGCAGGGCGTGGACCCGGCCAAGGTCGAGGCGATCCTGGACGAGGAGATCGCCCGGCTGTTGGCCGAAGGCCCGACCGCGGCTGAACTCCAGCAGGCGCAGACCGTGATCAAGGCGCAGGTGGTGCGCGGGGTGGAGCGGATCGGCGGCTTCGGCGGCAAGGCCGACGCCTTGGCCGAGTGCGCGGTCTACACCGGCAACCCGGGCTGCTACCGCGACAGCCTGGCCACGCTCGAGCGCGCGACCGCGTCCGAAGTGCAGCAGGCCGGCCGCAGCTGGCTGGGCAACGGTTCCCACACCCTGGTGGTGCTGCCGGGCGAGCGCACCGTGCTGGAGGAGGAGCCGTCGCCGACCCCGGCACCGTTCGTCCTGCCCAAGCCGGATCCGAAGTTCAAGGCGGCCAAGGCCACGGTCGACCGCAGCACCGGCGTGCCGATGCCCGACAGCTTCCCCGAGCTGAAATTCCCGGCGCTGGAGCGGGCCACCCTGGGCAACGGCACCCGGGTGATCCTGGCCCGCCGCGACGCGGTGCCGGTGGTGCAGTTCAGCTACGAGTTCAAGGGCGGTTTCGCCGCCGACCTGGGCCGCAAGCTGGGCACCTCCAGCTTCACCATGTCGATGCTGGACGAGGGCGCCGGTGCGCTGGACGCGCTGGAGTTCGCCAATCGCGCCGAATCGCTGGGCGCGGCCCTGGGCGCCGGCGCCTCGCTGGACGGTGGCAACGCCTACCTGTCGGCGCTGAAGGAGAACCTGGACCCGTCGCTGGACCTGTTCGCCGACATGCTGCGCCAGCCGCGCTTCGAGCAGAAGGAGATCGACCGCGTCCGCGCGACCTGGATCGCCGGCATCGCCCAGGAGAAGGCGCGCCCGAACGGCGCCGCCCAGCGCGTGCTGCCGCCCCTGCTGTACGGCGCCGGCCATCCCTACGCGATCCCGTTCAGCGGCACCGGTACCGAGGCCTCGATCGCCTCGCTGACCCGCGACGACCTGGCCGCCTTCCACCGCCAGTGGGTGCGCCCGGACGACGCCACTCTGATCGTGGTCGGCGACACCACCCTGGCCGAGGTCGTGCCGCTGCTGGAGAAGCACTTCGGCGACTGGAAGGCCGAGGGCGAAGCCGCCGCCGCGGCGGCGATCCCGGCGGTGCAGCGGCCGGCCAAGCCGACCGTGTACCTGATCGACCAGCCCGGCGCGGTCCAGGCCACGATCCTGGCCGGCCAGGTGGTGCCTTCGACCAAGGACGCGCAGACGATCAAGTTCGACTTCGCCAACTCGGTGCTGGGCGGCGAGTTCTCCTCGCGCCTGAACATGAACCTGCGCGAGGACAAGCACTGGGCCTACGGCGCCTACAGCTTCGCCTCCGGCGCCCTCGGCCAGCGGCCGTGGATGGCCTTCGCCCCGGTCCAGATCGACAAGACCGCCGAGTCGCTGGCCGAGCTGGACCGCGAGGTGCGTGAGTACGCCAGCGGCAAGACCCCGCCGACCGCGGCCGAGGTGGCCAAGATCCAGGCCACCGAGATCCGCAGCCTGCCCGGCGCCTACGAGACCGGGCGGGCGGTGATGGGCACCATCGGCGGCCTGGTCCGCTACGACCGTCCGGACGATTACGTGTTCCGGCGCAAGGCCGAGATCGAGTCGCTGACCGTGGACCAGGTGAAGCAGGCCGCGGCGACCCTGGACCCCGACAAGCTGGTCTGGGTGGTGGTGGGCGACCTCAAGCAGGTCGAGCAGCCGGTGCGCGCGCTGGGCCTGGGGGAGGTCAAGGTGGTGGACGCCGACGGCAAGCCGGTGGCCGTGAAGAAGTGAGCCATGCGCGTGCGCCGGCCCCCGAGCCGGCGCATGCGTACCCGCTGCCCGCGTGCTTTACGCTTCTCCTGTAGGAGCCGGTCTTGCCGGCGACCGTGGAGGCGGACGCATCAATGGCGCCCGGTTTCACGCAGACGCCTCCGCCATGGCGGTCGCCGGCAAGACCGGCTCCTACAATGGCGCTTCGCTACGATGACGTTCATCCCACGGCCGGCAGCCTTGGCTCCGCCGACCGCCCACTCCGGACCCCGACCATGACCCTGCGCCTCCCCGTCCTGCTCGTCCTCGCCCTGCCTCTGGCCGCCTGCACCTGGGTCCCGCTGAAGCCGGAGGCCAAGGCGGTGCGCGTGATCCCGGCCGGCGCGGCCCCGGCCGGCTGCACCCGGCTGGGCGAGATCGAAGTCTCGGTCAAGGACAGCGTGGCCTTCTACGAGCGCAACGCGGTCAAGGTCCGCGACGAGCTGGAAACCCTGGCCCGCAACGAGGGGCCGGGCCTGGGCGCCAACGTCCTGCAGCCGCTGGGCGAGCCGGCCGGCGGCAGCCAGCGCTTCGCCGGCTGGCGCTGTTCTCCCTGACCGCGTCCGCGCCGATCCGTACGTAAAGGTGCGGTGAAGGCGGCCAACCGGTAGAATCCTCGGTCCTTTCGCCCCACCGGCGCGGTCAAGCCATGCTTTTCAAGAACGTCTCCATCGCGGGGCTGGCGCACGTGGATGCGCCGCACACCCTGACCTCGCAGGAAATCAACGAGCGGCTGAAGCCGACCCTGGACCGCCTCGGCATCCGGGTCGACGTGCTGGGCGACATCGCCGGGATCCACGCCCGCCGCCTGTGGGACCACGACGTCCAGGCCTCGGACGTGGCCACCCTGGCCGCGCGCAAGGCCCTGGACGACGCCGGCGTCGGCGTGGACAAGGTCGGCCTGCTGGTCAACACCTCCGTCAGCCGCGACTACCTGGAGCCGTCCACCGCCTCGATCGTGTCCGGCAACCTGGGCGTGGGCGACGAGTGCATGACCTTCGATGTCGCCAACGCCTGCCTGGCCTTCATCAACGGCATGGACATCGCCGCGCGCATGCTCGAGCGCGGCGAGATCGACTACGCCCTGGTGGTGGACGGCGAGACCGCAAACCTGGTCTACGAGAAGACCCTGGAGCGGATGACCTCGCCGGACGTGACCGAGCAGCAGTTCCGCGACGAGATGGCCGCCCTGACCCTGGGCTGCGGCGCCGCCGCGATGGTCCTGGCCCGCCGCGAGCTGGTCCCGGACGCGCCGCGCTACAAGGGCGGGGTGACCCGCTCGGCCACCGAGTTCAACCAGCTGTGCCGCGGCAACTTGGACCGCATGGTCACCGACACCCGGATGCTGCTGATCGAGGGCATCAAGCTGGCGACCAAGACCTTCGCCGCGGCCAAGGTCGCGCTGGGCTGGGCGGTGGAGGAGCTGGACCAGTTCGTGATCCACCAGGTCAGCCGCCCGCACACCCAGGCCTTCATCAAGTCGCTGGGCGTGGACCCGAAGAAGGTCATGACCATCTTCGGCGAGCACGGCAACATCGGCCCGGCCTCGGTGCCGATCGTGCTGAGCAAGCTCAAGGAGCTGGGCCGCCTGAAGAAGGGCGACCGGATCGCCCTGCTGGGCATCGGCTCGGGGCTGAACTGCTCGATGGCCGAGGTGGAGTGGTAGCAGGGCGTCCCTGCCTCACTCCACCCCGCAGCACTTCTTGTACTTCTTCCCGCTGCCGCAGGAGCACGGATCGTTGCGGCCGGGGACGTCCTCGCGGCGGATCGGTTCGCGCGGGGTCAGCGCATGCACGCGGTGGTGGTTGAGGTCAGCCAGCATCGAGGGCAGCTCGACGACGATCGCCAGGCGCTCGCGATAGCCGACGGGCGTGGCCGGCGCGTCCGGGTCCTCGGGGTCGATCGCCTCGCCGCTGGCCAGGCGGTCGAGCTGGTCGAAGATCTCCTCGATCCAGTCGTGCTCGTCCAGCCACTGGTCCCATTCCTGCTCGCGCAGCATCACCGCGGTGAAGAAGCCCAGCGCCCAGTCGCGGCCGACGTCGAGTTCGTCCTCGTGCAACGCCTGCTCGCCGGTCAACTCCGGATCCTCGGGTAGCCACAGCAGCGGGGCCAGGTGGTCGGGCAGGGTGTCGCCGTCGTGGCGCGCACGCGCGGCGCACATGTTCCAGTGGCCCGTCAGCAACTGCTGGACCTGGGCGGCCTCCTCCTCGCTGTCCCAGCGCGGCGGCTGGCCGCCCCAGACCCGCGGCTGCCATTCGCCGAGCGGTATTTCCGAGGGCGCCACCACCAGGGCCGAGAGGAAGCCGTCCAGCGCTTCCAGGTTGAGGCCCTTGAACGGCACGGCGCGCTGTTCGAGCAGTCCGGACAGGCGCTCGATCTGGGTGTCGTCTAGATAGGGCAGGGGCGTGGTCATGGCAGCGAGGCGGTGGGGCGGGCGTGCATGGTAGTCGCTGGCGTGGCCGACGGGGGCGCCGCAGCGCCTGCCGCCGTGGGCCGGCCGCCGTCTGCGCTGGCCTACAATGCGCGGTTTCCGCGCGAAGCTCCCCGACCGTGTCCCAGTTTCCCGGCTACCCCACCCAGCCCCGGCGCTTCGAAGTCCGCCCCGGCATCGCCATGTCCTATCTGGACGAGGGCCCGCGCGACGGCGAGGTGGTGGTCGCCTTGCACGGAAATCCGTCGTGGAGCTACTACTGGCGCACGCTGGTGGCGGGGCTTTCGGACAGGTACCGGGTGATCGTGCCCGACCACGTCGGCATGGGCCTGTCGGACAAGCCCGACGACCGCCCGACCGCCGCGCCGCGCTACGACTACACCCTGCAGTCGCGGGTCGACGACCTGGAAGCGCTGCTGCGCCACGCCGGCGTCGACGACGCCACCCCGGTGACCCTGGCGGTGCACGACTGGGGCGGGATGATCGGCTTCGGCTGGGCGCTGGCGCACGCGGCGCAGCTGAAGCGGCTGGTGATCCTCAACACCGCCGCGTTCCCGATGCCGGCGGCCAAGGCGATGCCCTGGCAGATCGCGCTGGGCCGGGACTATTTCGTCGGCGAGGTGGTGATCCGCGCGTTCAACGCGTTCTCGGCCGGGGCCTCGTGGCTGGGCGTGGAGCGCAGGATGCCGGCGGACGTGCGCCGCGCCTACGTGGCCCCGTACGACTCGTGGAAGAACCGGATCTCCACCATCCGCTTCATGCAGGACATCCCTTTGTCGCCGAAGGACGCGGCCTGGCCGTTGCTGGAGGCGGCGGGCAAGGCCTTGCCGTCGTTCGCCGACCGGCCGGCGTTCATCGGCTGGGGGCTGAAGGACTTCGTGTTCGACCGCCATTTCCTCGAGCGCTTCCGCGCCGACCTGCCGCAGGCGCAGGTGCATGCGTTCGAGGACGCTGGCCACTACGTGCTCGAGGACAAACACGAGGTGCTGGTGCCGGCGATCCGCGCGTTCCTGGACGCGCATCCGCTGCAGGACTGATCCCGCCTCACGCCGCGATCGGCGTCACCGGCGGCGAGGACGGGCTGTTGCCGTTGTCGTCGGGATGGCCGTCGTCGTTGCCGGCGTCGTCGCGCCAGCGCCAGTCGGCCGGGCCCAGCGCCGGCAGGCCGTGGGCCTCGCGCGCGCGGTCGCACTGCGAGCTGGCCACGCCGTACTCCCAGGACGCGTCCACCTCGCGGCAGACCGAGGGCCGGCTGGGATGGATGCTGCAGCGCGAGTACACCCCGATCTCCGCATCCAGGGCCACGCAGCGGATCGGCGGGGCGTAGGTGCCGCGCATGCACAGCCGGTGCGCGTCCAGGCGCTCGGTCAGCGCCGCCGGCACGCCGCCTTCGGTGGATTCGTCCGACTCCATCCAGTGGAAGGCGACGCGGTACTGCGTGCAGCAGGCGCCGCAGGTCAGGCAGGGATGCATGGCGGGGCCGGCCCGTGGTGGCGGCGGGGAGCGGTGCGGGCCGCCATTTTTTTCCGGCCGCGGGCGCCACGCAAGGGGCAGGCAGGGGCTCGCCTCCGCCATGCCGCGGAGCCCGGACGGCCCGCGGCATCCGGCCGCGGGCGATAATCCCCGGATGACCGAACCCTGCAACATCGCCGCCGCGCTGCCGCGGCTGGCGGCCGAACGCCCGCGCCAGGCGGCGATCCGCTGCCCCGGCCGGCGCGCGCCCGGCGGCGGCCTGGCCCGCTACGACGTGGTCCTGGACTACCGCAGCCTGGATGCGCGCAGCGACGCGATCGCCGCCGGCCTGGCCGCCTACGGCATCGGCCGCGGCACCCGCACCGTGGTGATGGTGCGGCCGTCGCCGGAGTTCTTCCTGCTGATGTTCGCCCTGTTCAAGGCCGGCGCGGTGCCGGTGCTGGTCGATCCGGGAATCGACCGGCGCGCGCTGAAGCAGTGCCTGGACGAGGCCCGGGCCGAGGCCTTCATCGGCATCCCGCTGGCGCACGTGGCGCGCCGGCTGCTGGGCTGGGCGCGTTCTGCCACGAGGCTGGTCACGGTCGGCCGCCGTCTCGGCTGGGGCGGGACCACCCTGTCCACGGTCGAGCGCGCCGGGGCCGGCACCGGGCCGCAGCTGGCCACCACCGCGCCGGACGAGGTGGCCGCGATCCTGTTCACCAGCGGCTCGACCGGGGTGCCCAAGGGCGTGGTCTACCGCCACCGCCATTTCCTCGCCCAGATCGAGATGATGCGGCGGGCCTTCGGGATCGAGCCGGGCGGAGTGGACCTGCCGACCTTCCCGCCGTTCGCGCTGTTCGATCCGGCCCTGGGCCTGACCTCGGTGATCCCGGACATGGACCCGACCCGGCCGGCGCAGGCCGATCCGCGCCGCCTGCACGACGCGGTCTGGCGCTTCGGCGCGACCCAGCTGTTCGGCTCGCCGGCGCTGATGCGTGTGCTCGCCGACCATGGCCGGCCTTTGCCCACCCTGCGCCGGGTGACCTCGGCTGGGGCGCCGGTGCCGCCGGAGGTGGTCGAGCGGATCGTCGCCCTGCTGCCGGAGGACGCCCAGTTCTGGACGCCCTACGGCGCCACCGAATGCCTGCCGGTGGCGGTGATCGAAGGCCGCGAGCTGCAGGCCACCCGCGCCGCGACCGAGGCCGGCGCCGGCACCTGCGTCGGCCGCCCGGTGGCGCCGAACCAGGTGCGGATCATCGCCATCGACGATGGCGCCATCGCCGACTGGAGCGGCGTGCGCGAGCTGGCGCCCGGCGAGGTGGGCGAGATCACCGTGGCCGGGCCCACCGCCACCGACAGCTACTTCAATCGCGAGGCCGCCACCGCCGCGGCCAAGATCCGCGAGCGCCTGGGCGATGGCGAAGAACGCGTCGTCCACCGCATGGGCGACGTCGGCTACTTCGATCCGGAAGGCCGGCTGTGGTTCTGCGGGCGCAAGACCCAGCGGGTGGAGACGGCCGACGGCCCCTTGCATACCGAGCAGGTCGAGCCGGTGTTCAACGTCCATCCTCAGGTGCGGCGCACCGCCCTGGTCGGGGTCGGCGCGGCGGGCACGCAGCGGCCGGTGCTGTGCGTGGAACTGGCCGCCGGGGCGCCCGCCGGCGAGTTCGCGCGGATCGAGGCCGAGCTGCGTGAACTCGGCGCGCGCCATCCGCACACCGCGCGGATCGAGCGTTTCCTGCGCCATCCGGGCTTCCCGGTGGACATTCGCCACAACGCCAAGATCGGCCGCGAGAAGCTCGCGCAATGGGCCGCGGCGCGCATCGCAGGAGGCAAGCCATGAGGATCCTGGTCACCGGCGGCGGCGGCTTCCTCGGCCTGGCCCTGTGCCGCGGCCTGCGCGAACGCGGCCACGAGGTGGTGAGCTTCCAGCGCAGCCATTCGCCGCCGCTGGCCGCCCTGGGCGTGGGCCAGGTGCGCGGCGACCTGGCCGATGCGAACGCGGTCCTGCACGCGGCCAACGGCGTGGACGCGGTGTTCCACAACGCCGCCAAGGCCGGCGCCTGGGGCAGCTACGACAGCTACCACCAGGCCAACGTGGTCGGTACCCGCAACGTGCTCGCCGCCTGCCGCGCGCATGGCATCGGCCGCCTGGTTTATACCTCCACGCCCAGCGTCACCCACCGCGCCACCCATCCGGTCGAGGGCCTGGGCGCGGACGAGGTGCCTTACGGCGAGGATTTCCAGGCGCCCTACGCCGCGACCAAGGCGATCGCCGAGCAGGAAGCGCTGGCGGCCAACGACGCCACCCTGGCGGTGGTGGCCCTGCGTCCGCGGCTGATCTGGGGCCCCGGCGACAGCAACATCCTGCCGCGCCTGGTCGAGCGCTCGCGCGCCGGGCGGCTGCGCATCGTCGGTTCCGGCGACAACCGGGTCGACACCACCTACATCGACAACGCCGCCCAGGCGCACTTCGATGCGTTCGAACACCTGCGGCCCGGCGCGGCCTGCGCCGGCAAGGCCTATTTCATCTCCAATGGCGAGCCCCTGCCGATCCGCGAGGTACTCAATCGCCTGCTGGCGGCGGCGGGCGCACCGCCGGTGACCCAATCCATTTCCTTCAAGGCCGCCTACCGCATCGGCGCGGTGTGCGAACGGCTGTGGCCCCTGCTGCGCCTGCGCGGCGAGCCGCCGATGACCCGCTTCCTGGCCGAGCAGCTGAGCACCGCCCACTGGTACAGCATGGAACCTGCGCGGCGCGACTTCGGCTACGTGCCGGCGGTGTCGTTCGAGGAAGGGTTGCGACGGCTGGCAGCCTCGCTGTAACGCGAGGAGCGAACACAAGGGCGCGGCGCCGGCCCGGTCCGCCGCGGCCCTGCCGCTGGCAGCCGATCGTTCATGCCGCCACCACGCCGCCGTCACCCGGCCACCACCGCGGCTGTCCCAACATGCGCCCAACGCCGGACCAGCGGCGCACCACAGGGATGAAACCACCATGCTCCATTACGCCGTCGTCTTCTTCGTCATCGCCGTCATCGCCGCCTTGCTGGGTTTCAGCGGCATCGCCGGCGCGGCCACCAACATCGCCTGGATCCTGTTCGTCGTGTTCCTGATCCTGGGCGCGATCTCGCTGCTGCGCGGCCGGCGCGTCTAGCGCACTGAACCCCCCGCTCCACCCGGGCATGCCGCCCGGGGAATGGCGGATTCGAATCTCCAGGTTCGAAGCTGACTGGAATGCACCACCGCTCCGCCGTGGATGCACCGGCGGGGCGGTGGCAGGGAGGCAACGGAAACGGGCGGGACCCAGGTCCCGCCCGTTTCCTTTTCCGCCGCGCGTATTTCCCGGCCGGTAGAATGCCGCCATGCCCACGCCCTTCGATGCCCTCAAGCCGCTGGCCGGACGCGCCCTGGAAGCGGCGTTGAACCGCGCCGTGGCGCTGGACCCCGATACCCGCGACGCCCTGACCCCGCTGGATGGCCGCCGGGTGTCGCTGACCCTGGAATCGCCGCCGCTGGCGCTGGAGATCGGCGTGCACCGCGGTTGGTTGCAGGTCGGGCCGCCGGTGCGCGAGGCCGACCTGGCCGTGCGCGGCAGCATCGGCGGCCTGCTCGGGCAGTTGCCGTTCTTCGCCCAGGCCGCCGCCCGCGGCCGTCCGTCCGGGCGCCTGCACGTGTCCGGCGACGCCGCCCTGGCGCAACGGCTGCAGAGGCTGGCCGCCGGCTTCGATCCGGACTGGCAGCAGCCGTTCGTATCGGCGTTCGGCGAGGTGATCGGGGTGCAGCTGGCCAACGCCGCGGCCGCCGCCCTGCGCGGCGCGCGCCAGGCCGCCGGCGACCTGGTCCGTTCCGGCGCCGAATACCTCACCGAGGAATCGCGCGACGTGGTCGCCCGGGCCGAACTGGCCGCGTTCAACGACGACGTCGACGCTTTGCGCGACGACGTCGAGCGGATCGCCGCGCGCGTGGCCCGGTTGCGGCTGCCGGCCGCGCCGGTGCGGGAGCCGGGCGCATGAAGGCCGCCCTGCGCGCCTGGCGGATCGGCCGGGTGGTCCTGCGCTACCGCCTGGACGACCTGCTCGACGACACCCCGGCCGAGCGCTGGCTGCGGCTGGGCAAGCCGTTCGTGCCGCGCGCCACCGCCGAGGTGGCTGCGCAGCCGCGCGGCGCGCGCCTGCGCCTGGCCCTGCAGGAACTGGGGCCGATCTTCGTCAAGTTCGGGCAGATCCTGTCCACCCGCCGCGACCTGGTCCCGGCCGACATCGCCGAGGAGCTGGCCCTGCTGCAGGACCAGGTCGCCCCATTCGACGGCGACGCGGCGCGGCTGATCGTGGAGCAGGCGCTGGGCCTGCCGGTGACCGAAGCCTTCGCCGCGTTCGACACGGTGCCGCTGGCCTCCGCGTCGATCGCCCAGGTCCACGCCGCGCGCCTGCACGATGGCCGCCAGGTCGTGGTCAAGGTGCTGCGCCCGCGCATAGAGAAGCAGATCGCGTCAGACATCGCCCTGCTGCGTTCGCTGGCCGCGCTGGTCGACCGCACCCATCCCAACGCCGACAAGATCCGTCCGCAGGCGGTGGTCGCCGAGATCGAGACCACCCTCGCCGCCGAGCTGGACCTGCAGCGCGAGGGCGCCAACGCCAGCGTGATGCGCCGCTTCTGGAAGGACTCGCCGGACCTGTACGTGCCGGAGGTGATCTGGTCGCACACCGCCCAGCGTGCGCTGACCATGGAGCGGGTCAGCGGCATCCCGTCCGACGACATCGCCGCGCTGGACGCGGCCGGCATCGACCGCAAGGTACTGGCGGCCAAGGGCGTGCGGGTGTTCTACACCCAGGTGTTCCGCGACAACTTCTTCCACGCCGACGCCCACGCCGGCAACATCTGGGTGGACGACGATCCGGCGCGGCGACACGACCCGCGCTTCATCGCCCTGGACTTCGGCATCGTCGGCCAGCTGTCCTCGCAGGACCAGTACTACCTGGCCGAGAACTTCATGGCGATCTTCCACCAGGACTACCGGCGCATCGCCGAGCTGCACGTGGAGGCGGGCTGGATGCCGGCCACCGTGCGCATCGACGAGCTGGAGGCCGCCGCGCGCGCGGTGTGCGAGCCGTACTTCACCCGGCCGCTGAGCGAGGTCTCGCTGGCGCAGGTGCTGGCCAAGCTGTTCCGCACCGCCCAGCGCTACGAGCTGACCCTGCAGCCGCAGCTGATCCTGCTGCAGAAGACCCTGCTCAACATCGAGGGCGTCGGCCGCCAGCTCGACCCGCGCCTGGACATCTGGGCGGTGGCGCGGCCGGTGCTGGAGCGGATCCTGCGCGAGCGCTACAGCCCGCGCAGGCTCTGGCGCGAGTTCGGCAAGCGCGTGCCGGAGCTGATGACCCGCGCCCCGGACATGCCGCGGCTGATGCACGCCTGGCTGGAGCAGCAGGTCGCCGGCCGGCACGCGGTGGACGTGCGTTCGGGCGACATCGCCGAGCTGGCGCGGACCCTGCAGATCATGCAGAGGCGCTCGGTCGCGGCGATCCTCGGCGTGGGCCTGTTGCTGGTGGCGGCGGTGCTCTATGGCCTGGAGGCCGGCGGCCCGCGGCTGTTCGGCGTGCCTTTGTCGGCCTGGGTCGCCGGCATCGGCGGCCTGTGGGCGATCCTGGCGGCCTTGCCGCGGCGCTAGGCCGGCGGCGCGGCGACACCCGCCGCCCCGCCGATGCGCGCCATCACTGCGCCGGCTTCTCCCCCGCGGCGAAATCGCCGGCGGCGATCACCGTCAGCTGCTCGGGCTTCAGGTGCCTGCGGATCGCGGCGTTGACCTGGTCCAGGGTCAGGGCGCGGTACTTGTCGTCCAGTCCGGCGGTGAAGGCCATGGTCCGCCCGAAGAACAGTTGGTCCTGGAGCATCCCCGAGACCGTGCCGTCGTTGCCGCGTCCCTGCTCGCGCTCGGTCAGCAGCCCGGAGACGGCGTCGCGCAGTTCCTCGGCGGTGATGCCCTCGGCCACCAGCCGCGCCAGTTCCTCGCGCACCGCCGCCTCGACCTTGTCGACGTTCTGCGGCGCGGCGATGGCCTGGATCGAGAAGCTGCCCGAATCGTCCTTGCCGGTGCGGCTGTCGTCGGCGCTGATGCCGCTGGAGACACCGTAGCTGAGGCCTTCCTTCTGGCGGATGCGGTCGCCCAGCCGCGACTTCAGCGCGCCGCCGCCGAACACCCGGTTGGCCACCACCAGCGCCGGGTAGTCCGCGTCGGTCACGCGCAGGGCGAGGTTGTGGCGGGCCAGGAGCACCGCATTGGGCTTGTCCGGCGCGGCCAGGCGCTGGTCCAGCGGCGCCACCGCGGTGTAGGCGGTAGCGATGGACGCGTACGGATGGCTGCTGCGCCAGCCGGCGAACAGTTCGTGCAGCTGTCGCTTGACTGCGGCCGGATCGAAGTCGCCGACGATGGCGATCTCGCCGTCGGCGGTGCCGTAGAAGTCGCGGTGGAACGCGACCAGGTCCTCGCGCCGCAGCGCGCGCACGGCGGCCAGGGACTCGTCCAGGTCCAGTGCGTGCAGCGGATGGCCCGCCGGCCACGGGTCGAAGTGCCGCGACAGCGCCCGGCCGGCGATGCTGCCCGGTTCCTGGCGCGAGGCTTCCAGGCTGGTGACGATCTGCAGCCGCAGCTGCTCGAATTCGCTTTCGGGGAACGCCGGCTCGCGCAGCAGCGAGGCCATCAGCGCCAGCGCTTCGGGCAGCTGTTGGCGGCGGCTCTGCAGCGACAGGGTCGCCGCCTGCAGGTTGCCGCCGACGCTGCCCTGGGTCTGCAGTTCCTCCAGCCTGCGGTCGATCCCGACGCGGTCGAGGCCGCGCGAGCCGCGCATCAGCATCGCCCCGGTGAGGCTGGAGGCGACGTCGCGGCCGCGCAGCGAGCTCTCGTCGCCGAAGTGGAACACGCCGTTGACCACCACCGTGCCGCCGCGGGTGCGCTTGGGCAGCAGGGCGACCTTCAGGCCATCGCCCAGGACCAGGCGCTCGGTGCGCGATTCGATGTTCGCCGGGCTGGGATCGAACTGCTCGCCGGCCTCCACCGCCGCGCGCCCGGTGTAGCCGGCGACCACGCCGGCCGCCGCCGGCGCGGCCGGGATCTCCACCCGGTCCGGCGCCTCGGTCGGGACGAAGCGGCCGAGGGTGCGGTTGCTCGGGCGCAGGTAGGTGGCGGCCACCCGGTTCACGTCCTCGGCGCTCACCTTGGCGATGGCGTCGCGGCTGGTGAACAGCAGCCGCCAGTCGCCGGCGGCAAGGAACTCGGACAGGCCCATGCCGACCGCGTTGACGTCGGTGAAGTAGAGCTCGTAGGCGTTGGCGATGCGCTGCTGGGCCTGGGCGACCTCCTCGGCGGTGACCGGGTGCTTGGCCAGGTCCTCGAGCTGGGCCAGCAGCACGTCCTGCGCCTTCTGCGGATCGCCGTCCCTGGGTTGCACCGCCACCGCGGTCAGCAGGCCGGCGTCGGCCAGGCCCTCGGCGCCGGCGCCGGTGCCGGCGGCGATCCGGGTTTCCACCAGGGCCTTGTGCAGGCGCCCGCCGGGGGTGTGCCCGAGCACGTTGGCCAGCACCGCCAGCGCGGCGTTGTCGGCATGGGTGCGGGCGGGGATGTGGTAGGCGGCGGCGACCAGGCGCAGGTCGCCGACCCGGCGCACGGTGACCTCGCGCTCGCCGTCCTGCGCCGGCTCCAGGGTGTACAGGCGCGGCAGCGCGGCGGCCGGCTTCTTCAGCGCGCCGAATGCCGCCTGCACCTTGCGCAGCACCACGGCCGGGTCGATCCGTCCGGCCACCACCAGGGTGGCGTTGTCCGGCCGGTACCAGGTCCGGTAGAACGCCTGCAGCTGGCCGATGTCCACGCCCTCCACGTCCGAGCGCGCGCCGACCGTGGAATTGCCGTAGTTGTGCCAGAGGAAGGCGGTCGAGCGCAGGCGCTGGAACAGCACCCCGGCCGGGTTGTTCTCGCCGGCCTCCAGCTCGTTGCGGACCACGGTCATCTCGCTGTCCAGGTCGGCCTTGGCCACCCGCGAGTTGAGCATGCGGTCGGCCTCCATCTTCAGCACCCAGTCCAGGGTCTCGTCGCTGGCCGGGAAGGAGGCGAAGTAGTTGGTGCGGTCCAGCGAGGTGGTGGCGTTGAAGGCGATGCCGCGTCGCTTCATCTCGCCGCTGATGTCGTCGTGGCGCGGCGTGCCCTTGAACAGCAGGTGCTCGAGCAGGTGGGCCATGCCGGTCTGGCCGTAGTTCTCGTGCACCGAGCCGACCTGGTAGGTCAGGTTCACGGTTACCGTGGGCTTGCTCGCATCGGGGAACAGCAGTACCCGCAGGCCGTTGCCCAAGGTGTATTCGCTGATGCCTTCGATGCTGGGGCCGGTGACCACGCCCTTGGGCAGGGCGGGCGCCTGCGCGGAGGCGGGCAGGGAAGCGCCGGGCAGGACGAGTGCGAACGCCAGAGCGAGTGCGAGAATCTGCTTACTGGGGATCATCCGTGGTCTCCAATGGGATCGACCGGCGGTCGCGCCGGCCGGGCGAGTTTCGCAGATGCCGCCGCGTCGCGCAGGCGGGCACTCCGTGCGGTGGAGGATGGATGCAGGTGCAATTGCCGGTGCTGTATGCGGACGAATGGCTGGCGGTGGTCGACAAGCCGGCGGGATTGATGGTGCACGACAGCGCGCTGGCCGCCGACGAGACCGACTTCGCCGCCGACCGCCTGCGCGCGCAGTTCGGCCGCCCGATCCACCTGGTCCATCGCCTGGATCGCGCTACCAGCGGCTGCCTGCTGCTGGCCTTCGACCGCGACAGCGCCTCGGCGCTGGGCAAGGCGGTGATGGCCCAGCAGCTGGACAAGCGCTACCTGGCGGTGTGCCGCGGTTGGCCGGAGGAGGACTTCGTAATCGACCACCCGCTCGATGGCGGCCCCGGCAAGCCGCAGAAAAAGCCGGCGCAGACCCGCTTCCGGCGCCTGGCCACGGGCGAACTGGACGAACCTTCGGCCGGCTTCGACACCTCGCGCTACGCGCTGCTCGAATGCGCGCCGCTGACCGGCCGCTTCCGCCAGATCCGCCGCCACCTCAAGCACGCCTCGCATCACCTGATCGGCGACACCAGCCATGGCGACGGCCGCCACAACCGCGCCTTCCGCATGCGCGGAGTGCACCGGATGCTGCTGCACGCGTGGATGCTGGGCTTCCCGCATCCGCGGGACGGGCGCGAGGTGCGGGTGGCGGCACCGCCTTCGGGCGAGCTCGTCAAGGCGATGGAGCTGTTCGGCTGGCGCCTGCCGGACTAGCGCCCGCCAGGCCAGCAACGACCGGGCAGGCGTGGCCGGCTCACTCGGTCGCCTTGGCCTTGGCCTTCTCGATCGTGGCGATGCGCTCGCCCATGGCGATCATCTCCGGGCCGACCAGTTCGCCGACGGCGGCCATCACGTTCTCCATCAGCCGTGGCTGCCGGTCGAGCACGCGCTGCCCGGCGGGGCTTTCGTAGAAGGCGATCATCGCCTCCACGTCCTCGCCGTCGTAGGTCTTGCGGTAGATGTCCATGTACAGCGGCTGCAGCCGTTCCCAGCCGAGCATCCGCTGCAGGGAGGCGCGCGACTCGGCGAGCGCGGCACGCACCGCCTTCTGCTTCTCGACGTTGCTGTCGCCTGCCAGGGCACGGGTGACCATCTGTTCCTGCGCCGCCTCGATCTGCGGCAGCATGCGTTCGGTGTCGCGCTGCACCCGCATCACCTCCAGCAGATGCTCCAGGCGGTCGTCGCTGGGCGGCGCCGCCAGCACGGGGAGGGGCAACGTGGCGAGCAGCAGGGCAAGGGCGGTGCGGAACGCGGGCATGGCAGCCTCCATGGCTTCGGGACCGGGCGATCCTACCGCAGCCGTGACCCCCGCCTCCCGTACAATCCGGCCATGTCCGCCGATGCCATTCCTGTCGGTCCCGATCTGGCGATCCCGGAAACGGAGATCGTAGAGCGCTTCGTGCGCGCCAGCGGCGCCGGCGGGCAGAACGTCAACAAGGTCTCCACCGCGGTCGAACTGCGCTTCGACATCGCCGGGTCGCCTTCCCTGCCCGAGCCCCTGCGCGCACGCCTGCTGGCCCGCCGCGACCGCCGGATCACCGACGAGGGCGTGCTGGTGATCGAGGCCCAGCGCTTCCGCACCCAGGACCGCAACCGCCAGGACGCGCGCGAGCGGCTGGCGGCGTTCGTCGCCGCCGGGCTGTCGGTACCCAAGCCGCGGGTGCAGACCAAGCCCACCCGCGGCTCGCAGCAAAGGCGCCTGCAGGGCAAGCGCGAGCGCGGCGAGATCAAGCGCGGCCGCGGCACCCGCGACTGGGACTGACATGGCCGACGAACGCCTATTGCTGCCGGCGATCCCGCCGAACATGCCGCAGCTGCCGGCGCGGCGCCGGTTCTCGCGCTGGCTCGGCCGCAGCGTGCTGCGCCTGGGCGGCTGGCGGGTGGTCGGCGAGCTGCCGGACATCCCCCGGCTGGTGCTGATCGCCGCGCCGCATTCGTCCAACTGGGACGGGATCTGGGGCATGGCGGCGAAGATGGCGCTGGGCTTCGACGTGCGCGTGCTCGGCAAGGCCTCGCTGTTCTGGTGGCCCTTGTCGCTGGTCTTGCACCGGCTGGGGGTGATCCCGGTCGACCGCAATCGCGCCCAGGGCGTGGTCGCGCAGGCGGTGGAACTGGTCCGGCAATCGCCGCGGATGTGGTTCGCGCTGGCGCCGGAGGGCACGCGCAAGCCGGTCGAGCACTGGAAGCCCGGGTTCTGGAAGATCGCCGACGGCGCCGGGGTGCCGATCCTGATGGCCTATTTCCACTATCCGGACAAGACCATCGGCATCGGCCCGCTGTTCCATACCAGCGGCGACCTGCAGGCGGACATGGCCGCGATCCGCGCCTGGTACCGCCCGTGGCAGGGCAAGAACCGCGGCACGGTCTGAGGCGCACATGGGCGCGGCTCTGGTCTGGTTCCGCGACGACCTGAGGCTGGACGACCAGCCGGCCCTGCGCGCGGCGCTGGACCGCGGCCTGCTGCCGATCCCGGTCTACATCCACGCCCCGGAGGAAGAGGGCGCGTGGGCGCCGGGTGCGGCCTCGATGGCCTGGCGCCGGCGCTCGCTCGAAGCGCTGGCGGCCGAGCTGGAGCGGCGGGGATCGCGCCTGCTTTTGCTGCACGGCCCCAGCCTGGGCACGTTGCGGGCGGTAGCCGCGCTCACCGGCGCCGAGGCGGTGCTGTGGACCCGCCGCTACGAGCCGGCGGTGGAGCAGCGCGACGCCCGGATCAAGCGCGAGCTGCGCCGCGAGGGCCTGCATGCGGAAAGCTTCAACGGCGCCTTGCTGTTCGAGCCGTGGGAGCTGGCGACCAAGCAGGGCGACCCGTACCGGGTGTTCACCCCGTTCTGGAAGTCGGCGCTGGCGTCCTGGCGCGCGCTTTCCACCTGGGAGGCGCCGGCACGGCTGCCTTCGCCCGATGCGGTCGACGCGCCGCACGGGGTGCCGCTGGACCACGTGCTGCCGGCGCCGCGGCCGGAATGGGACGCCGGCTTCTGGCGAAGGTTCGCGCCAGGCGAGGCGGGGGCGCGGCAGGCGCTGGCGCGCTTCCTCGACGGGGCGGTGCAGGGCTACGCGTATAACCGCGATTTCGCCGCCGAGGCGGGGACCTCGCGGCTGTCGCCGCACCTGCACTTCGGCGAGGTCTCGGTGCGGCGGGTGGCCGCGACGGTGCTCGATGCCGGCGGCGTGATCGCCGCCGCCGACCGCGAACGTTTCCTGGCCGAGCTGGGCTGGCGCGAGTTCGCCCACCACGTGCTGCACCACTACCCGCAGGTGCCCGAGCGCGACCTCGATCCGCGCTTCGCGGATTTCCGCTGGGCGCGGCCCCTGCGGGCGAAGCTGCAGGCCTGGCAGCAGGGCCGCACGGGGGTGCCGATCGTGGATGCCGGCATGCGCGAGCTGTGGCATACCGGCTGGATGCACAACCGGGTGCGGATGATCGCGGCCAGCTGGCTGACCAAGCACCTGCGCATCCACTGGTCGCACGGCGCGCGCTGGTTCTGGGACACCCTGGTCGATGCCGACCTGGCCAACAACACCCAGGGCTGGCAGTGGACCGCCGGCACCGGCGCCGACGCAGCGCCGTACTTCCGGGTGTTCAACCCGGTGAGCCAGGCGCGGAAGTTCGACCCGGACGGCAGTTACATCGCGCGCTGGGTGCCGGAGCTGGCGTCGCTGCCGCCGGCGGCGCGGTTCGCGCCGTGGGAGCAGCCGGAGCTGCTGCGCCGGCACGCGCCGGACTATCCCCCGCAGCCGCAGGTGGACCTGGCCGAGGGCCGCGCCGCCGCCCTGGCCGCGTTCGCCCAGCTGCGCCGCGCGCCCGTGTAGGCGCAACCCCCGCCCTCACCGCGCAGACACGCACCCGGGTAGGATCGGGCCACCCCTCGCACCGGAGCCGCCGCCATGCGCCTTCCCGTCCGCCTGCCGCTCGCCCTCGTCCTCGCCGCCGCCTGCGCCGCCACCCAGGCCCAGCCGGCGCCGGCCGCCGCGCCCAAACCCTTCGTCGAGCGCGAGATCGCCCGCTTCGACGAGCCCTGGGCGATGGCCTTCCTGCCCGACGGCCGCCTGCTGGTCAGCGAGAAGGCCGGGCGCCTGCAGCTGTACGACATCGCCGGCGACAAGCGCATCCGCATCGCCGGCGTGCCGGAGGTGGCCTACGGCGGCCAGGGTGGCTTCGGCGACGTGGTCCTGCACCCGCGCTTCGCCGAGAACGGCTGGGTCTACCTCAGCTACGCCGAACCGGGCGAGGGCGACACCGCCGGTGCCGCGGTCGCACGGGCCCGGCTGGACCTCGACAACGCCCGCCTGGCCGACCTGCAGGTGGTCTGGCGGCAGTCGCCCAAGGTGAGCGGCCAGGGCCACTACGGCCACCGCATCGCCTTCGACCGCGACGGCCTGCTGTGGATCACTTCCAGCGAGCGGCAGAAGTTCGATCCGGCCCAGGACATGGCCGGCAACCTGGGCAAGATCGTGCGCCTGCGCGACGACGGCCAGGTGCCGGACGGCAATCCCTTCGCCGCGCAGGGCGGCGTGGCCGCGCAGGTATGGTCGCTGGGCCACCGCAACATGCTCGGCATTGCCTTCGCCGACGACGGCCGGTTGTGGGTGCACGAGATGGGACCCAAGGGCGGCGACGAGCTGAACCTGATCGCCAGGGGCGCCAACTACGGCTACCCGATCGTCTCCAACGGCGACCACTACGACGGCAAGCCGATCCCCGACCATGACACCCGCCCGGAATTCCGCGCCCCGGCCGTCACCAGGAACCCGGTAATCTCGCCGGCGGGCTTCATCATCTACCGCGGCGACCGCTATCCGGGCTGGAACGGCCAGGGCCTGATCGGCGGCCTGTCCTCGCAGAGCCTGGTGCGGGTGGCGTTCGACGGCGACGCAGCGCGCGAGGCCGCGCGCTACGACATGGGCACCCGCATCCGCGAGGTCGAGCAGGGCCCGGACGGGACGGTGTGGCTGCTGGAGGACGGCGGCCGCGGCGCCAAGGGCCGGCTGTACCGGCTCGAGCCGGCGTCCTGAGCCGCGGCCCGGATGCGCCGCCGGGCTGAACGGGCGGGTGGGCGGTGCCTGTGCCATGATCGGGCCGGCCGCCGATCGATCCGGCGGCGCCATCGGCGGCCATCGCCGGTGCGCATCCCATCCTGGAGATGATCATGCACGGACGCATTCGCAGTGATCGCGCGGTTTCGCACGCCTGGCTCTTCATCGTCGCCGGCGCGTTGTTCTCGCCGTTGTTCTTCCTGGTCGCCATCGTCATCGGCGGCTGGGCCGCGCGTCGCGGCCAGCCGTCCGGCGGCCTGCTGATGGCGACCGGCCTGGTGTTCTTCCTGCTCGTGCAGGGCTACGGCATGGGCAAGACCCTGGCGTTGCGCGACAACGCACGCCCGGCCGAAATGACCACGGTGGCGCGCTGAGCGGCCGCAACCGCAAGGCGATGGCCACCTCCGCGGCGGAAGGTCGACGTGCCAGGGAAGGAGGCGCGGATGCCGATCGATGAACTCGGCGGCCATTTCCTCGGCAGCGCGCTGCGCATCGTTGGCCGGGTGCTGCTGGAACTGCTGTTCGAGCTGCCGGTGCGTGGCCTGGGCTACGCGATCCTGAGCCGGCGACGGCGACGCGTGCGCGAGGACGACCTGGCCTGTGTCGTGGTGGGATTGCTGTTCTGGGCGGCGGTCGCGGTGCTGGCGTGGCTGGGATGGCGCGTGTTCGTGGCTGGTTGAACGCGGGACCTGCGCGGTTGCCGACGGACGATGGCCGTAGCAAGCTGAAGCGAACGGAGCCAAGCCGCAGCCAGGAGGCGATGCGCATGTCCGCACCCATTCCCACGTACCGGAACGGTCAGGCCGGGCCATGGTCCTCCTGGATCTGGTTGCCTGCGGGGATACTGGCTGCGCTGGGCCTGGTGGCGGGCGTGGAGACGGTACTGCCGCAGTTCGCACAATCCCTGGCGGCGTTCGGAACCGACCTGCCGTGGCCGACCCGCCTGGTCCTGGAATGGCATCGGCTGGCCTGGCTGGCGGCGCTGGTGCCGGTGGCCGCCTGGTGGTCGTGGCCGCAGCGCCGCCATCGCGGAATCGCGGCCGCCGTCGCTGGCCTGGCGGCGGGCATCCTGGTGATCGTGCTGGCGACCGCGGCCCTGTCCCTGCCGGTCATGCAACTGGCGCGGACGATCTAGCCGCCGCATCCCGCCGGATGCGAAGACGGAAGGCCGATGACCTGCGGGCTCCAGGCTTCGTTTCTGCCCGGAGGGAGGAGCGGGTGTTCCGGCGAAGCCTCGCCGGCCTCGACCGCCTCACCGCTCCGAATGCCCACTTTCGTCGTACTCGCGCGGAGCCATCAGGTCGGGCTTGATCAGGGCGATGAAGGCGCGCGCCTGCGGTGACAGCACCCGGCCCTTGCGCACCACCACGCCGTAGCTGCGCGAGGGGAAGAACGCCGACAGCGAGCGCGAGCCCAGGCGTCCGGCGTCGGCCTCGCCCAGGCAGATCGAGGGCACGATCGACACGCCCATGCCCATGGCCACGTACTGCTTGATCACGTCCCAGCCGCTGACCTCCAGCGCCACGGAATAGGGCACCCGGTTCTGCTGCAGCACCAGGTCGACCAGGCGCCAGGTGATCTGCCGCTTGGGCGGCAGGATCAGCGGGTATTCGGCCAGGTCGGCCAGTTCCAGCCGCGCCTTCTTCAGCAAGGGGTGGCCGGGCTGGGCGACCAGGCGCTGCTCGAAGCGGTGCGCCGCCTCGTAGCTGAGGTCGGCCGGCACGTCGAGCAGGGTGCCGACCACCAGGTCCACCGCGTCCTCGCGCAGCAGGTCGGTGCCCTCGCTGGTGACCACGTTGTCCAGGGTCAGGTGCACGTCCGGGTGCTGGGCGCGGAAGGCGGCCACGATCTTCGGCAGCAGGTAGAGGATGGTCGAGCTGTTGGCGGCGATCCGCAGCTCGCCGGCCTCCAGCCCGCGCACCCGCTCGCGGAAGGCGGCCTCCAGCCCGTCGATCTGCTCGACCAGCGGCAGGGCCATCTCGAACAGGACCTCGCCCTCCCGGGTCGGCGCCAGGCGGCGGCCGTTGCGCTCCAGCAGGGGCATGCCCAGGTCCCGCTCCAGCGCCTGCAACTGCAGGGTGATGGCCGGCTGGCTGACGAAAAGCGCGTCCGCGGCCCGCGAGACCGAGCCCAGGCGGACCGTCTGGCAGAACGCCCGCAGCGGCTTGAGCCGGTCGGATTTGTAGGAAAAACGGGGACTTGCAGAGGTGGGCACGGGATGGTTGTGCCTGCATATTAGTTGAACTTATGAAGTACATTGACAAATCTGCTTTGTCAAATAATTTGCCGCAGCGCAGCGTGGACCTCCAAGCCGAGCAGCCAGGAGCCTGCCATGTCCGCCACCGCCGCCACCGCGACCCCCTCCGTCCCTGCGACTCCGTCGACCCGCCCGGCCAGCCGTCCGGTTGCCGTGGCCGCCCCGCGCGGCGCGGTCGGGCTTTCGCTGACCGAGCGGGTGGCCGGCCAGGAACAGCTGCTGCCGGCGCCGCTGCTGGGCCTGCTGGTCTCCCTGCACCGGGCGATCGAGCCGGAGCGCCGCGCCCGCCTGGCCGCCCGCCGCGAGCGCCAGGCCTTCTTCGACGCCGGCGGCCTGCCGGACTTCCGCGCCGACACCGCCGCCATCCGCGACGGCGACTGGAGCGTGGCCCCGATCCCGCGGGCCCTGCGCGACCGCCGGGTGGAGATCACCGGCCCGACCGACCCGAAGATGGTGATCAACGCGCTGAACTCCGGCGCCAACTGCTACATGGCCGACTTCGAGGACTCCACCGCGCCGACCTGGCGCAACCTGCTGGCCGGCCAGCGCGCGCTGGCCGCCGCGGTCGACGGCACCCTGGGCTTCGAGGCGGAGAACGGCAAGCAGTACCGCCTGCGCCGCTACGACGAGCGCGCGGTGCTGATCGTGCGCCCGCGCGGCTGGCACCTGGACGAGAAGCACGTGCGGGTGGACGGCGAGCCGATCGCCGGCGGCCTGTTCGACATGGCCGTGTTCGCCTGGCACAACGCCCGCACCCTGATGGCCAACGACCGCGGCCCGTACTTCTACCTACCCAAGCTGCAGTCGATGGAGGAGGCCGCCTTGTGGGAGGCCGCGCTGTCGCACGTCGAGGCGATGCTGGGCCTGCCGCACGGGCAGATGAAGGCCACGGTGCTGATCGAGACCCTGCCGGCGGTGTTCGAGATGGACGAGATCCTGCACGCGCTGAAGGACCGCGTCGTCGGCCTGAACTGCGGCCGCTGGGACTACATCTTCTCCTACCTGAAGACCTTCCGCGCCCACGCCGACCGGGTCCTGCCCGAGCGCGGCCAGGTGACCATGACCCAGCCGTTCCTGAAGGCCTACTCGGAGCTGCTGATCCGCACCTGCCACCGCCGCGGCGCGCACGCCATGGGCGGGATGGCCGCGCAGATCCCGATCGCCGGCGACGAGGCGGCCAACGAGCAGGCCCTGGCCCGGGTACGCGCCGACAAGCTGCGCGAGGTCGGCGCCGGTCACGACGGCACCTGGGTGGCGCACCCGGCGCTGATCCCGGTGGCGCGCGAGGTGTTCGACGCGCACATGCCCACGCCCAACCAGCACCACGTGCTGCGCGAGGACGTGCGGGTCGGCCGCGACGACCTGATCCGGCCCAGCGAAGGCACGATCACCCGCGAGGGCTTCGAGAACAACGTCGAGGTCTGCGTGCGCTACCTGGCCGCCTGGCTGGACGGCCAGGGCTGCGTGCCGATCCACTGGCTGATGGAGGACGCGGCCACCGCCGAGATCGCCCGCGCCCAGCTGTGGCAGTGGCTGCACCACTCCGACCCGCGCGGCCGCCACGCCGACGGCAGCCCGGTGCACCTGGCCGACGGCACGGTGATCGACTTCGCCCTGTTCGAGCGGACCCTGGCCGCCTTGCCGGGCCGCCTGGGCGACACCGCCACCCTGCCGGGCGGCGCCCGCATCCCCGAGGCCATCGCCCTGCTCGACGAACTGACCCGCGCCTGCCAGCTGGTCGAGTTCCTGACCCTGCCGGCCTACGCCCGGATCGACTGACCCCCCACGGAGAACCGCCATGACCACGCTGAAGACCGCCGAGCAGATCCAGCACGAATGGAACACCGACCCGCGCTGGGCCGGCATCACCCGCCACTACACCGCCGCCGACGTCGTGCGCCTGCGCGGCACCATCCCGGTCGAGCACTCCATCGCCCGGCTCGGCGCCGAGAAGCTGTGGAAGTCGCTGCACACCGAGGACTTCGTCAACGCCCTGGGCGCGCTGACCGGCAACCAGGCCATGCAGCAGGTCAAGGCCGGGCTGAAGGCGATCTACCTGTCCGGCTGGCAGGTGGCCGCCGACGCCAACCTGGCCGGGCAGATGTACCCGGACCAGTCGCTGTACCCGGCCGATTCGGTGCCCGCGGTCGTCCGCCGGATCAACAACGCCCTGCTGCGCGCCGACCAGCTGCAGCATGCCGAGGGTGACGACTCGATCGACTTCCTGCAGCCGATCGTGGCCGACGCCGAGGCCGGCTTCGGCGGCGTGCTCAACGCCTTCGAGCTGATGAAGGCGATGATCGAGGCGGGCGCCTCCGGCGTGCACTTCGAGGACCAGCTGGCCTCGGTGAAGAAGTGCGGGCACATGGGCGGCAAGGTCCTGGTGCCGACCCGCGAAGCGGTGGAGAAGCTCAACGCCGCGCGCCTGGCCGCCGACGTGATGGGCGTGCCGACCATCCTGGTCGCGCGCACCGACGCCGAGGCCGCCGACCTGCTGACCTCCGACATCGACGACAACGACAAGCCGTTCACCACCGGCGAGCGCACCGTGGAGGGCTTCTACAAGGTCCGCAACGGCCTGGAGCAGTCGATCAGCCGCGGCCTGGCCTACGCCCCCTACGCCGACCTGGTGTGGTGCGAGACCGGCAAGCCGGACCTGGAGTTCGCCCGCAGGTTCGCCGAGGCGATCCATGCCAGGTACCCCGGCAAGCTGCTGGCCTACAACTGCTCGCCGAGCTTCAACTGGAAGAAGAACCTGGACGACGCCACCATCGCCAAGTTCCAGCGGGAGATCGCCAGCTACGGCTACAAGTTCCAGTTCATCACCCTGGCCGGCTTCCACGCCCTGAACTACTCGATGTTCAACCTGGCCCATGGCTATGCCCGCCGCCAGATGAGCGCCTTCGTCGAGCTGCAGGAGGCCGAGTTCGCCGCCGCCGAGAAGGGCTTCACCGCGGTCAAGCACCAGCGCGAGGTCGGCACCGGCTACTTCGACGCTGTCACCCAGACCATCCAGCAGGGCCAGTCCTCGACCACCGCCCTGACCGGCTCGACCGAGGAAGAGCAGTTCCACGACCGCGCCGCGGCCTGAGGGCCGGCCGGCGCCCGCCGGCCGCCTTCTCCATACCCGAGTCGATGGTATCCTCGGCGTTCGACCTGGCAGGGGGGCCAGGCGCAGGGAGCCGCGGGATGCCGAGCGACGGCGTGGCGCACATCGTCCGCGAACGGACGGACCAGGAGACGACGAACGGCAACAGCGCGGCCGCGGTGCTGGCTGCGCGCGAGTTCGAGCTGTTCTCCGGGGTCGGCCGCGAGCGCCGGGTGCAGGCCGGCGAGCGGATCTTCCGCCGCGGCGACCCGGGCGAGGTCATGTACCTGATCGCCCAGGGCGAGGTCGAGCTGGACTTCGGCAGCGACCTGGCGCTCAAGCGCCTGGGGACGCAGGAATTCTTCGGCGAACTGGGCCTGCTGGTGGGCGAACACACCCGCAGCGCCGACGCCATCGCCGTGGGCGAGGGCCGCCTGGTGGAACTGGGCCAGGACGGCTTCCAGCGCCTGGTCGAACGCGACCCGGCGCTGGTGGCGCAGTTCCTGCGGCGGGCCATCACCCGCGTGGTGCTCAACGAGCAGAGCCTGATCCGCCAGCTGCGCCGCCGCAACCACGACCTGGAAACGGCGCTGGACGACCTCTACGCCACCACCCACCAGCTCAACCAGACCGAAGAGCTGATCCGCACCGACGAGCTTACCGGCCTGTACAACCGCCGCGGCCTGACCCTGCATCTGCAGGAATGCCGCCGGGTCGGCTTCAAGGGCGGCACCGGCCTCCTGCTGGTGGACTGCGACCGCTTCAAGCAGATCAACGACGACCACGGCCACCTGGTCGGCGACCGCGTGCTGCAGAACATCGCCGGCATCCTGCGCTCGGTGGCCGGCGCCGAGGACGTGCCCTGCCGCCTGGGCGGCGACGAGTTCTGCCTGCTGGTGTCGGCCGACAGCCGCGAGGACGTGCTGCGCTACGCCGAGTTCGTGATCGCCACGACCCGCAGCCTGCTGCGGCTGCAGCAGGCGGTGCCGACCATCTGCGCGGTCAGCGTCGGCGCCTGCCTGGTCGAGCACGACCGCGACTGGAACGACTGGTACGCCCGCGCCGACGCGGCGCTGTACGAGTCCAAGCGCCAGGGCGGCAACCGCGTGTCCTGGGTCGACGACCCACCCCGCTCGGAATACTGACGAGGCGAAGATGAGCGACGGAACGCCCCCTGCCGTCGACGCGCCGCAGCTGCGCACCTTGCTGCTGACCGACCTGTGCGACTCCACCGGCCTGGTCGAGAAGCTGGGCGATACCGGCGCGGCCGCGTTCTTCCGCGAGCACGACCACTTCGTGCTGGAGCTGCAGCAGCGCTGGCGCGGCCGCCTGATCGACCGCTCCGACGGCTTGCTGCTGATGTTCGAGCGCCCGCTGGACGGGCTCGGCTTCGCCCTGGACTACCGCCGCGGCCTGGAAGACCTCGGCTGGGCCCACGGCGCGGTGCCCCTGCGCGCCCGCGCCGGAATACACGTGGGCGAAGTGCTGATCTGGCGCAACAGCGACGAAGCGGTGCAGGCCGGCGCCAAGTCGATGGAGATCGAAGGCCTGGCCAAGCCGCTGGCCGCGCGCCTGATGCAGCTGGCCCGCCCCGGCCAGATCCTGCTGTCGGCCGTGGCCGAGCCGCTGGTGCGCCGCGCCGCGCGCGAACTGGGCGAGCGCGGCGACGCCCTGCAGTGGCGCTCGCACGGCCGCTGGCGCTTCAAGGGCGTGCCCGAGGTGCAGGAAGTCCTCGAGGTCGGCGAACCCGGGCTGGCGCCGCTGCGCGCGCCGTCCGGCGACGCCAAGGCGCGCCGCGACCTGCCCCTGTGGCGGCGCCCGGCGGCGCTGGTGGCCGAGGTGCTGCTGGTGGCCGGCATCGGCCTGGGCGCCTGGTTCATCACCCGGCCCGAGCCGGCCATCGCCTTCTCCGAACGCGACTGGGTGGTGGTGGGCGACCTGCGCAACCTCACCGGGCAGACCGTGCTGGACGAGTCGCTGGAGCAGGCGTTCCGGATCAGCCTGGAGCAGTCGCGGTACGTCAATGTGCTCAGCGACCTCAAGGTGCAGCAGACATTGGAGCAGATGCGGCTGGATCCGCAGAGTGCAATGCTCGATCGTGCCGTCGCTTCGCAGGTGGCAGCGCGAACTGGGGCGCGTGCAGTGGTTCTTCCGGCTGTAAACGAGGTCGACAACGAACTGCAGTTTTCGGTTGAGATCGTTGATCCTGTCACGCAGACGACCATCTACTCGGAGCGGGCTAGTGGCAAAGGCCTCGCGTCGGTGCTGGGATCAATCGATAAGGTTTCTCGCCAGCTACGCGGTAATCTCGGCGAAGCAGTAGCCTCGGTGCAGCAGAGCTCGATTCCGCTGCCTCAGGCGACCACCGGCAATCTCGAAGCACTGCGTGCTTATGCCTTGGCTGAAGAGGCCATGGCCAAGCGGAGCTGGGAAGAGGCGCGCGGGCTGTTTGAGAGCGCGGTAAGGCTTGATCCCGAATTCGCGCGGGCGCACTTGGGCCTTGCGAGCATTGCCTGGGCATCAGGCGATACGGCTGACGCTAGCCGTCACGTCGCCAACGCCGTACGCGTGCGTGAAAAGCTTACTGCACGAGACCAATTGCAGGTCGATGCATGGCAGGCGGAGATCTCCCCTGATGGCGGCTCGCTCTCGCAGTGGCTGACAATGGCCAAGCTCTATCCTGACCATTATCCAGCGCAATCGAATTCATCGTGGTACTTGCTGGCCGAGAACCGCTTCGAAGAAGCGCTCGCACATGCCCAGCAGGGCTCGGCACCGCAGGCGCCCAAGCGTACCTATACGCTGGTGCATGTTGCCCGGGCTCTCACCGCACTGGGCCGAGCGAAGGAGGCGTTGGAAGCGCTGGAACAGGCGGAGCTTGCCGGCCGTGCGCCGATGGCGGGCGCACGTGCGGAAGCACTCATCCTGCAAGGGCGGCCTGAGCAGGCCGCCGCGCTGTTGGAGGCGGTCAAGCCAGAAGATGGTCTGCCAATGTGGTTGAACGCGCAGCGAGGGTTGGTGGCGGTCGCACTTGATGGCGATGATGGCGCGCGTGCCAAGCGCTTGGCTCTACGCATGCGGGAGATGGCTTCCAGTCTTCCCGCACCCTATCCGCGCCATTTCACGCTCAATGATTTGATCGTGCGTTCCGCTACTGGTGAAGCCATCCCGATGGAATCCCTGGCCGCGATCGAGCGGGAAGCGCGCAAGGCACTGATGGATGCTGGGAGTCCAGCACGATACGAAGAAGTTTTCCGCTACGCCGTGCTGGCTTATTTGGCACAGCGCAGCGGGCAAGTTGCACTTGCCTCGCGTTGTCTGGATTGGCTGGAGCCGGAGGCGCTGCGTATGCGCAACCGCCAAGTCGACAAGATTGTGACTCTGGTCCGCGCAAATCAGTTGCGTCTGGATGGACGAGTGGCGGATGGCGTCGAACTGCTGAAGCCACAGCTGGATGGAACTGAACTCGTGCAGGCACGAGTAGTGATGCGTGAGCTCGCGCGGGATGGCGGTGACCTGTCCGGCATCGCCGAACAGGAGCGCTGGCTGCATGAGCACCACGGACAGGCACTTGCGGAAGTGGTTGCCGAGCAGGTGCTCCAGCCACTAAACCTGGTGGATGTCCGAACAGAGATATCGCCGGAGGCGACTGGCGTCCGCTGACGGGACCTGTCCTTTGGCGGACATGGTCCCGCCGCGTGTTTGATGCTAGTTCTTGCCGAGAGACTGCTCGACTTTACCGGCCTCGAAATTGAAAATGACGGTCATGGTGACGGCACTGGTCAGGTGCTCGCGTAATGCTTCACGCGCCGCGGCAAGCTCTTCCTTCGACGCCAATACCGTGGTCTGCGCGCACAGCAGCGGATCGTCCGCCGGCACCACATGGCCGATCTGGGCCAGAGCTGCACGCGGGTCGGTGGCGAAAAGGTCGCGGAAGCCGTCGTCGCTGGAGAGGCGGTCGAGCAGTTCGTCCACGACGGCCGCGTCCATGGGCTGGCTCGCTTGATTGCTGGTCATGTTTTTCCCCCTGGTGATATGTAGCCCGCGCGGAATGCGCGGTCAGGCATCGTCATACTGGCGGGGCTGATATTGCAAGGGCATGGCCAAAGGGGGGCACATGCGGGTGCGTCGTTGCGCGGTCCTGTATCTGGAGCCGCGGGAGCGGGTGGAGTTCGACCTGGCCGGGCTGTTGTCCGGCGGCAGCGGTGCGCGACGCAGTCGGGAGTGGGTGGCGCATGCGCCGCACCTGGAGCAGCCGGTCGCGCTGGGCACGGCGGAGCGGGACTTGCTTGCCGAGCTTTCGCCGGAGACCTGGACACCTGAGGAAACATTGGCTGGCTGGTCGGAAGGTACGCTGGATGCGCTTCTGGACGCAGGCCTTGTCATTGCCGAGACCGCTGCCGAAGGCCAGCGTAGGATCCACGCCCAGCGCGATGTGCGGTTACGCGCCGGCCACTGGTGGGCGCCGGCGGCGATGCTGCACCGTGCCGCCCGCTGGAGCGGCCAGGACGCGGCGGCCGCGACCGAGGCCGCAGGCCTGTCCACCGCGGTCGGCCTGCGCGAGAACCTGGGTCCGCCGCCGCCGGCGGTGCCCGCGCGCGGCGGCCATGGTCCGCGGCTGGCGCTGGCGCGCACCATTGAGCCGGAAGGCTTTGATGCTCTGCTCCGGCGTCGTACCACCTGCCGCAACTTCGATCCACGGCGCGCGCTGCCGCAGGAATCGCTGGCGCGGATGCTGGAGCGGGTGTTCGCGGCCCACGGCAGCTGGCAGGCCGACGAGGACACGGTGTTCCTGAAGAAGGGCAGCCCGTCCGGCGGGGGCCTGCATCCAACCGGGGCCTACCTGCTGGTGCAGCGGGTGGAGGGGGTGGCGCCCGGCCTCTACCACTACCACCCGCTCGACCACGCGCTGGAGCCGTTGGCGGTGCCGGCGGAGCCGCTGGACGGACTGGCGGCGCGGATGGTCGCCGGCCAGCACTGGTTCGCCAACGCGCCGCTGCTGGTGGTGATGGCCACCCGCTTTGCGCGCTGCTTCTGGAAGTACCGCCAGCATCCCAAGGCCTACCGCGCGGTGGTCATGGACGCCGGGCACCTGTCGCAGACGCTGTACCTGGCCGCCACCGATCTGGGCCTGGGAGCCTTCGTCACCTGCGCGATCAACGAGGCCGACATCGAGCAGGCCTTTGGCTTGGACCCCTTGGAGGAGGGGGCGATGGCCGTATGCGGATTCGGCTGGCGCGCGGAGGAAATGCGCAATGCCGAGTTCGATCCGGGTGGGCGGGTGTGGCCGCGGCAGGCGGTTTGAACTGTGGGAGCCGGGAGACCGGATTCGTCCGTGGAGAAGCGCCGGCGAATGCCAAGGCGGGCACGTCTGCGCGCGTCCTGGCCGCCGTGGCTATCCAGTCAACCACCACCAGGCGGTGCCAGCGGCATCCGGTAACCCAGGGCCTCGGCCAGGTGCGCGCCGCCGATGCCGTCTTCGCCGTCCAGGTCGGCGATGGTGCGGGCCACCCGCAGCACCCGGTGCAGGCTGCGCGCGGTCAGCTGCAGGCGTTCGCCGACGCTTTCCAGCAGGTACTGCTCGGACTCGGCCAGGCGGCAATGGGAGGCCAGGCCGGCGGCGTCCAGATGGGCGTTGAGGACGCCGCTGCGCTGCAGCTGGCGCGCGCGCGCCGCTTCCACCCGCAGCCGGATCGTCCAGCTGGACTCGCCCGGCGGCGCATCGGTGCGCAGCTGTGCCGGGGGCAGCCGGGCCATGGCCAGGTGCAGGTCGATCCGATCCAGCAGGGGGCCGGACAGCCGGCCCCAGTAGCGCAGGATCCGGTCCGGGGTGCAGCGGCAGCGCGCGGAAGGGTCGCCGGCCCAGCCGCAGGGACAGGGGTTCATCGCCGCCACCAGCTGGAACCGGGCCGGGAACTCGGCGCTGCGGCCGGCGCGGGAGACGGTGATCCGGCCCGATTCCAGCGGTTCGCGCAGCATCTCCAGGGTGGCCCGGCTCCATTCCGGCAGCTCGTCCAGGAACAGGACGCCGTTGTGCGCCAGCGAGATCTCGCCCGGGCGCGGCGGGCTGCCGCCGCCGGCCAGGGCGACAGCGCTGGCGCCGTGGTGCGGACTACGCCAGGGCCGCTGGCGCCAGCGTGCCGCGTCCAGGCCGCGGCCGCTGGTCGAGGCGACCGCGGCGGTTTCCAGCGCTTCGGCCTCGCTCGCTTCCGGCAGCAGTCCGGGCAGGCGCGAGGCCAGCAGGGTCTTGCCGCAGCCGGGCGGCCCGCTCATCAAGACGTGGTGGCCACCGGCGGCGGCCACTTCCAGCGCACGCCGGGCCTGTGCCTGGCCGCGCACGTCGGCCATGTCGGGCGGAGCCTCGGGCACGGCGACTGCCCCGGCCTCGGCGCGCGGCAGGTTGCGGCCGCCCAGGCCGGCGCAGGCTTCCAGCAGGGTGCGGGCGACGTAGGCCTGCGCCCCGCCGGCCAGGGCGGCTTCGGCACCGCTGCCGGCGGGCACCACCAGGCGCCGGCCCTCGCGCGCGGCCGCCAGCACCGCCGGCAGCACGCCATCGACCGGGCGCAGTTCGCCGGTCAGGCCCAGCTCGCCGAGGAACTCGCAGCCGGCCAGCGCCTCGCGGTCGATCTGGCCGCTGGCGGCGAGGATGCCCAGGGCGATGGGCAGGTCGAAGCGGCCGCCGTCCTTGGGCAGGTCGGCCGGCGCCAGGTTGATGGTGATGCGCCTTTGCGGGTACTCGAACTGGGCGCAGAGGATCGCCGCGCGTACCCGGTCGCGCGATTCGCGCACCGCGGCGGCCGGCAGGCCGACGATCTGGGTCGAGGGCAAACCACCAGACAGGTGCACTTCCACCTGCACCGGCGGAGCATGGACCCCGGCGCGGGCGCGACTGTGCACCAGCGCCAGGCCCATGGCGGGCCTCAGTGCGGGCTGCGGCCCGGCGCGCCGCCGTCGGCGGCGGCCAGGCGGGTTTCCAGCTCGGCCACCGCGCGCTCCAGCGCCTCCAGCTTCTCGCGGGTGCGCAGCAGCACCGCACGCTGGACCTCGAACTCCTCGCGGCTGACCAGGTCCAGCCGCGACAGGCCGGCCTGCAGGGCACCGCGGAAGCTGGCCTGCAGCTCCTCGCCGGACTGGCGCAGTCCCGGCGGGACCAGTTCGCTCAGGCGGCGGGCGAGGTCGTCGATGTGGTTGAGGTCGATCATGGGCGGGGCCTGTGGACGTGGGGGACAGTCTGCGCCGCGGCGGGGCGGGGTGGCGTCGGTGCACCCCCGTCCGGGGGGTCGGAAAACCGCCCGGCGCGGACTGGGAAACATTGGACCGGAGGCGGTGCGGGCGTGGCAAGCGTGGGGGCGCGCGGTATCCTGTGCGCTCCCCGAGATGCCGCTGGAGACCGTCGGATGAAGATGATCATGGCCGTGATCAAGCCGTTCAAGCTGGACGACGTGCGCGAGGCGCTCGCCAGCCACGGGATCGCCGGGATCACGGTCACCGAGGTCAAGGGCTTCGGCCGGCAGAAGGGCCACACCGAGCTGTACCGCGGGGCCGAGTACGTGGTCGATTTCCTGCCCAAGGTGAAGATCGAGGTCGCGGTCACCGAGGACCAGGTCGAACCGGTGGTCGAGGCGATCGTGAAGTCGGCCGGCACCGGCAAGATCGGCGACGGCAAGGTCTTCGTCTACGACCTGGGCCGGGTGGTGCGGATCCGCACCGGCGAACTGGACGCGGACGCTTTGTAAGCCGCCGGCCGCGCTCAGCCGCCGAAGGCGCTCTTGAAGCGGCCGTAGATCCGCTTCCAGCCATCGCGCACGGCCGTGACCCAGCGCGGGTCGGCCAGCACCGAGGACACGTAGCCGCCGGGTTCGCGCCCGGTCAGGCGCTGCTCGATCTTGAACGCGTTGGCCAGGTCGCCGCGGCGCAGCTCGCGCACCACCGGCGCATTGCGCATCCAGCGCGGCAGGTGCAAGGCGGAAGCGAAGTCCAGCAGGACCACGCGCTCGCCGTCGACCATCACGTTGGCCGGGTGCAGGTCGTTGTGGGTGATGCCGTTGGCGTGCAGGTGCGCGACCGCGCCGCGCAGGCGCCGGAAGGTCTCGCCGTCGATCGGGTTCTCGGCGCCGAGCGGCTGTCCGGGCACGAACTCCATCGCCAGGGTCAGCCCGCCGATGATCCCCAGCAGCATCGGCGCGTGCGCCCAGCCGCGCAGCCGGCGCAGGTTGCGCGCCTCGCGCCGCACCAGCAGCCGCGCCAGCGGCGCCAGCAGGGTGTGGCGGTAGCGGCTGTAGTCCTTGACCACGGCCGGCCGGCCGTCGAGGTGGGTGCGGTACACGTCCGGCTCGAGCAGGCGGGTGCCTTCCTTGAGCAGGAGCGGGGCGTCCAGGGACGTGCCGGGCGTGGAGGTGGCGATGCTGTTCATGACGTCGTCGTTCTGCAGGACCCGGCGCCACGGGGACGTGACGGCCTCCGGGCCGGGTGCCGACTGCGGGTGGCCGGCGAGGCGTGAATTCTAGAACTGCACAGTCCGCTAATTCTGAATGTTAAGAAAAGGGAACGTTCCAGAAGTGGAACAAATGGGCGGATGGGGGCGCGGGTACCAATGCGATCGGGGCCGCAAGGCGGCCCCGATCGGCGACGTCCGGGCGGCGCGTACGCGACCGCGCCGGAAAGCGGTGAGCCTTACTCGCCCAGGGCCGCGGCCACGAACGGCGGGGCTACCAGCACGCCCTGGTGCAGGTGCGCGCTGTAGTACTTGGTCGCGAACGGCTTGGCCGCCGCCTCGGCCTCGCGGAAGCCGAAACCCTGGCCCTTGCGCGCCAGGGTCACGCTCCACCAGCCGGTCGGATAGCAGGGCTGCGGGAACGGCAGGGTCTTGAAGGTGCTGAAGCCGGCCTTGCCCATTTCGCTGCGCATGGCCTGGATCAGTTCCAGCTGGGCCAGCGGCGACTCGGACTGCTGCACGAGGATGCCGTCGTCCTTCAGCGCGCGGAAGCAACTGGCGTAGAAGTCCTTGTTGAACAGGCCCTCGGCCGGGCCGACCGGATCGGTGGAGTCCACGATCACCACGTCCACGCTGCCGGCCGGGCAGTTGGCCATGTAGGCCACGCCGTCGTCGAACAGCAGCTGCGCGCGCGGGTCGGCGTTGGAATCGCACAGCTCCGGGAAGTGCTTCTCGGCCATGCGCGTGACCTGCTCGTCGATGTCGCACTGGGTCGCGCTCTCCACGCCCGGGTGCTTGAGCACCTCGCGCAGGGTGCCGCAGTCGCCGCCGCCGATGATCACCACCCGCTTCGGCGCGGCATGGGTGAACAGCACCGGGTGGGCGATCATCTCGTGGTACAGGAAGTTGTCGCGGCTGGTGAGCATCACCGCGCCGTCGATCAGCATCAGGTTGCCCCAGTCGGTCGTCCGGTAGATCTCGATCTTCTGGAACGGCGACTGCACCTCGTCCAGCTTGGCCTCGATGCGGTAGCCGATGGCCGAGCCGGTCGGCTCGAAATGCTCGATGTACCAGTTGTCCCGGGTGCTCATGGCGGTGTCCTTCTGCTTTATCCCTTCTCCCTTCGGGAGAAGGTGCCCCGGAAGGGGCGGATGAGGGTGGGGGCCTGCGGCGGGCGCGCATTGTAACGGAGCCCCATGAACGGCAGGGGTAGAATGCGCGTCCTTTCCCGCATCCCGAGCCTTACGCCGATGAGCGACTGGTCCGCCGACCACGCCCGCAAGACCTGGTCCATCCCGCACTGGTCCGGCGGCTACTTCGACGTGGCCGACGGCGCGGTGCAGGTGCTGCCGCGCGGCGCGGACGGTCCGGCCCTGGCGCTGCCGGCGCTGGTGGACGCCGCCCGTGAGCGCGGCATGCAGCTGCCCCTGCTGCTGCGCTTCCCGGACATCCTCGGCGACCGCCTGGCGCGGCTGCAGGCGGCCTTTTCCGGTGCCATGGCCGAATGGGACTACGCCGGCGGCTACACCGCCGTCTACCCGATCAAGGTCAACCAGCACCGCGGCGTGGCCGGCACCCTGGCCGCGCACGCCGGCGAGGGCTTCGGCCTGGAGGCCGGCAGCAAGCCGGAGCTGATGGCGGTGCTGGCCCTGTCGCGCCCGGGCGGGCTGATCGTGTGCAACGGCTACAAGGACCGCGAGTACATCCGCCTGGCCCTGATCGGGCGCAAGCTCGGGCTGGAGACCTTCGTCGTCGTCGAGAAGCCCTCCGAGCTGGCCCTGGTGCTGGAGGAGGCGCGCCACCTCGGCGTGCGCCCCGGCCTGGGCGTGCGCATGCGCCTGGCCTCGCTGGGGGCGGGCAAGTGGCAGAACAGCGGCGGCGACAAGGCCAAGTTCGGGCTGTCCCCGCGCCAGGTGCTGGACCTGTGGAAGTCGCTGCGCGACCAGGGCATGGGCGACTGCCTGCAGCTTTTGCACTTCCACATGGGCTCGCAGATCTCCAACGTGCGCGACATCGCCAACGGCATGCGCGAGGCGGTGCGCTACTTCAGCGAGCTGTCGCGGCTGGGCGCGCAGGTGCGGTACATGGATGTCGGTGGCGGCCTGGGCATCGACTACGAGGGCACCCGCTCGCGCAGTGAGTGCTCGATCAACTACGGCCTGAACCAGTACGCGGCCAACATCGTCCAGCCGCTGGCCGAGGCCTGCGCCCAGCTGGGCCTGCCGCAGCCGCGGATCGTCACCGAATGCGGGCGGGCGATGACCGCCCACCACGCCGTGCTGG
This sequence comes from Pseudoxanthomonas jiangsuensis, assembly GCF_010093185.1. Lineage (GTDB taxonomy): Bacteria > Pseudomonadota > Gammaproteobacteria > Xanthomonadales > Xanthomonadaceae > Pseudoxanthomonas > Pseudoxanthomonas jiangsuensis. The sequence continues at coordinate 105,568 of NZ_PDWL01000002.1, forward strand.
TGGCCAACACCACCGAGGTGGAAACCGCGCCGGAAGGCCGCGTGCCCGACGCCCACGCCGACGAGCCGGCGGCGATCCGCCACCTGCGCGAGCTGCACGAGGACCTGGACCGGCGCCCGCCGCTGGAGCTGTACCACGAGGCCCAGCACTTCCACGCCGAGGGCCTGTCTGCCTACGCCCTGGGCCAGATCGACCTGCCCCAGCGCGCGCGGGTGGACGACCTGTTCTACGCCATCGCCCACGCCGTGCGCGCGCGCCTGGACGGCGGCGAGCGCAGCCACCGCCCGGTGCTGGACGAGCTCAACGACCGCCTGGTGGACAAGTACTTCGTCAACTTCAGCGTGTTCGAGTCGATCCCCGACGCCTGGGCGATCGACCAGGTGTTCCCGATCGTGCCGATCGAGCGCCTGGACGAGGCCCCGACCCGGCGCGGGGTGATCGCCGACATGACCTGCGACTCCGACGGCACGGTCAAGACCTACGTCGAGAACGGCGGCCTGGACACCTCGCTGCCGCTGCACCCGGTGCGGCACGGCGAGGGCTACCGGATCGCGTTCTTCCTGGTCGGCGCCTACCAGGAGATCCTCGGCGACATCCACAACCTGTTCGGCGACACCGACGCGGTGGAGGTGCGGCTGGCCGCCGACGGCGGCTACGAGCTGACCCAGCAGCGCCGCGGCGACACCACCGACGTGATGCTCGACTACGTCGGCTACCGCCTGGACGACCTGCGTGCGGCCTACGCCCAGCGCGTGCACGACGCCGGCCTGCCGCAGGACGAGTCGCTGGCGATGGCCGCCGCGCTGGAAGCCGGCCTGACCGGCTACACCTACCTGTCGGACGCGCCGCTGGCCTGACCCTGTCCCGGCGCCCCCCTTGCAGGAGCCGGTCTTGCCGGCGACCGCCATGGCGGGCGAACCGCTGGCAGGCGGCTTGCCCAGGGTGGTCGCCAGCCAGGCGGCCGCTGCGGGCGGCTGCCTGGCCGCGGTCTCCGAACCGGCGGCGCCGGTGGACGAAGCGCTTCAGCTGCGGAACACCTGGAACCCGGCGAAGCTCTGGGTCACTGGCATGATCTCCAGCCGGTTGATGTTGAGGTGCGCCGGCAGGGTGGCCACGTACCAGATCTGCTCGGCGATGTCCTCGGCGGTCATCGGCTGCGCGCCCTTGTACAGCGCGTCGGAGGCGGCCTGGTTGCCGTGGGTGCGGACCAGGGTGAACTCGGTCTCGGCCATGCCCGGCTCGATCGTGGTCACGCGCACGCCGCTGCCGTGCAGGTCGGTGCGCAGGTTGAGCGAGAACTGGCTGACGAAGGCCTTGGTGCCGCCATAGACGTTCCCGCCGGGATACGGATACACCCCGGCCACCGAGCTGACGTTGATGATCGCGCCCTTGCGCGCCACCAGCGCCGGCAGCAGGCGGTGTGTGAGGGTGACCAGGGCGGTGATGTTGGTGTCGATCATCGTCCGCCAGTCATCCAGGCTGGCCTGCTGCGCCGGTGCTGTGCCCAGGGCCAGGCCGGCGTTGTTGACCAGCACGTCGATGTCGCCGAAGCCGGGCGGCAGCGCGTCGAGCGCGGCCGCCATCGCCGCTGCGTCGCGCACGTCGAAGCAGGCCGGATGCACGTTGTCCGCGCCGAGTTCGTCGACCAGCGCCTGCAGGCGCCCGGCGCGGCGGCCGGTGGCCACGATCTTCCAGCCGGCGCCGACGAAGCGGCGCGCGGCGGCCAGGCCGAAGCCGGAGGTGGCGCCGGTGATGAAGGCGGTCTTGGACATCGCGGATTCCTTGTGGGAGAAGCCCGCCGATTCTCGCACCATCGAGGAGCGGGGGCCCGACAGGGGCGGGCCGGCCATCCGCCGGAATGCTGCAGGTGAAACAGCCCCCCTTGAGTCAAGGGGGGCGCGCCGACAGGCGGGGGGGTTATGGATGCAACGGGCACGGGGCCCAAGGTTTGCTACGCAAACCTTGGGGTGATTCCGCCTGGCGGAATCACTGCGCCTTGATCGCCATCGCCGGCAGGCCGCCGCTGGCGAGCTTCTGCTTGGCCTCGGCCAGCTCGCTGGCGCTGCCGTAGGGCCCCATGCGCACGCGGTACACCGTGCGGCCGCCGGCCTGGCCGGATTCGACCCGCGCGCCGAGGCCGAGCATCGCGATCCTGGCCTTCATCTGCTCGGCATCGCCGGAGGCGCCGAAGGCACCGGCCTGGAGGATGTAGCGGGCATCGCCGGTGGTGGTGGCCACTGCGGGAGCGGCCTGCGACGCAGCAGCGGCAGGCGGCGTGGCCGCCGCCTGTGCCGCCGCCGCGGGCGCCGCGGCCTCGATGTTCACCGGTGCGGCGGTCGCGGCCGGAGCAGGGGTGCGGCCTTCCAGCGCGTCGCGGGCGCGGCGGGCCTCCTCCTGTTCCCGGCGGGCCTGCTCGGCACGCGCGCTGGCCGCCAGCTCGGCATCGGACATGCGCACTTCGTTGCCCGGCAGCACGGTGTAGAAGTCGTACTGGGTCGCCGGCGCGTTCGGCGCGGCCTGCGCCGGTGCCTCGCCGGCCGGACCGTCGGCGATCGCCTCGCCATCGGCGATCGGCGCCGGCTGCGCGTCCGGATCGGCGCGTGGGCCGAAACGGACGAAGCCGTCGCCCTCGCCCTTGAACAGCCCCGGCACCGCCAGGAACACCACCGCGCCGATCGCCAGCCCGGCCACCACCCAGACCCACGCCGGGCGGCCATTGCTACGACCGCCGCCGCTCGTCCGCCGCGCCTGGCTCTTGCCACGTCTTGCCGCCATTACCGTATCTCTCTCCGTCGTGCCCGGGGCGTCACATCCGCTCCGGCGCGCTCACGCCGAGCAGGCCCAGGCCGTTGGCCAGGCACTGGCGCACCGCAAGGGCCAGGGCCAGCCGCGCGTCGCGCAGGGCCGCTTCCTCGACCAGCACCGGCGTGTTCGCGTACCAGGTGTGGAAAGCATAGGCCAGTTCGCGCAGGTACTGCGCCACCAGGTGCGGCTCCAGCGACTGTCCGGCCGCCTCCACCGTCTCCGGCCAGCGCGACAGCTCCACGATCAGCGCCAGCGAGCCTTCGTCGTCCAGCCGGGCCAGGTTGGCCAGGGCGTTGGCCTGGTCGTAGACGTAGCCCTTCTCGGCGGCCTGGCGCAGCAGGCTGGCGACCCGGGCGTGCGCGTACTGCACGTAGAACACCGGGTTGTCGTTGCTCTGCTGCCTGGCCAGGTCGATGTCGAACACCAGCTGCGAATCGGGCTTGCGCGCGATCAGGAACCAGCGCGTGGCGTCGCGCCCGGCCTCCTCGATCAGGTCGCGCAGGGTCAGGTAGGAGCCGGCGCGCTTGGACAGCTTCACTTCCTCGCCGCCGCGCATCACCGTGACCATCTGGTGCAGCACGTATTCCGGCCAGCCCCTGGGGATGCCCACGTCCAGCGCCTGCAGGCCGGCGCGCACGCGGGCCAGGCTGCCGTGGTGGTCGGCGCCCAGCTCGGTGATCGCGCGCTGGTAGCCGCGCTGCCACTTGCTCAGGTGGTAGGCCACGTCCGGCACGAAGTAGGTGTAGCTGCCGTCGGACTTGCGCATCACCCGGTCCTTGTCGTCGCCGAAGTCGGTGGACTTCAGCCACAGGGCGCCGCCTTCCTCGTAGGTGTGGCCCTTGGCGGTCAGCTCGCGCACCGTCTCCTCGACCTTGCCGTCGGTGTACAGCGAGCTTTCGAGGAAATAGATGTCGAAGTCCACGCCGAACGCGGCCAGGTCCTGGTTCTGCTCGTTGCGCAGGTACGCCACGGCGAAGCGGCGGATCGCGTCGGTGTCCTCCGCGTCGCCGGTGCCGGTGACGGCGTGGCCCTCGATCTCCACGGTGTCGCCGCGCAGGTAGGCGTCGGCCACGTCCTGGATGTAGTCGCCGTTGTAGGCCTCCGCCGGCCAGTCGGCGTCGCCGGGCTTGAGCCCGCGGGCGCGGGCCTGGGTCGAGCGGGCCAGGTTGTCGATCTGCACGCCGGCGTCGTTGTAGTAGAACTCGCGCTTGACGTTCCAGCCGTTGGCGTCGAGCACCCGGGCAATGCAGTCGCCGATCGCCGCGGCGCGGCCATGGCCGACGTGCAGCGGGCCCGTCGGGTTGGCCGAGACGTACTCCACACCGGCGGTGCGGCCCTGGCCGGAGGTATTGCGGCCGTAATCGGCGCCGTGCTTCAGGGCGGCGGCGACCTCGCGCTGCCAGGCGCCCGGGGTCAGGTGGAAGTTGATGAAGCCCGGGCCGGCGATCTCCACCCGGGCGATGTCGTCGCTGGCCGGCAGGGCGGCGACCAGCGCCTGCGCCAGCGCGCGCGGGTTGCTGCGCGCGGCCTTGGCCAGCAGCATCGCCGCGTTGGTGGCGAAGTCGCCGTGCTCGCGGGTCTTGGGCCGCTCGATCACGAAATCCGGGGTGGCGGCATCGGCCGGCACGGTGCCGGCGGCGCGCAGGGCGTCGATGCCCTGGGCGACCAGGGCGCTGAGGAGGGTGTTCACTCGGGGGACCGGGTTGCGGTTTGGCCGGGCATTTTACCCGGTCCGCCGCCGGCGCCGCCTGCGGGCGCTCAGACCAGGCCGCGGGCGGCCAGCGACACCGGCTCGCCGTCGCCGACCACGAAATGGTCCAGCAGCCGCACCTCGACCAGGGCCAGGGCCTGCTTGAGCCGGGCGGTGACCGCGCGGTCGGCGGCGGACGGGTCGGCGCAGCCGGAAGGGTGGTTGTGGCCGACGATCACCGCCGCGGCGTTATGCGCCAGGGCCCGGCGCACGACCTCGCGCGGGTGGACCTCGGCGCCGTCGATGGTGCCATGGAACAGTTCCTCGAAGGCCAGGGCGCGGTGCCGGGTGTCTAGGAACAGGGCGGCGAACACCTCGTGCGGATACGACCGCAGCCGCCGGGCGAAGTAGCGGCCGGCGGTGACCGGGTCGGTCAGCGCGTCGCCGCGTTCCAGGGCCGCGGCCAGGTGGCGATTGCCCAGCTCCAGCGCGGCCGCCAGCTGGCAAGCGCGGGCCGGGCCGAGGCCGGGCAGGCGGGCCAGGTCGCCGGGCTCGCGGTCGAGCAGGGTGCGCAAAGGGCCGTGGGCGGCGAGCAGCTCGCGCGAGGTCTGGACCGCATCGCGTCCCTGCAGGCCCGAGCCGAGGAAGATCGCCAGCAGCTCGGCGTCCGACAGCACGCCGGCGCCGCGGGCCAGCAGCTTCTCGCGGGGACGTTCGCAGGAGGGCCAGTCGCGGATGTGCATGGCCTGGAGCCGATGGCGGGACGGGCCTCCAGCCTGCGCCCGCGTCCATCCGCCCCGCATCGGTCCCTTACGGACCTTGGAGTAAGCTTGTGGGCCCATCCACGGTAGGAAAAGTCCCACGTGAGCCCTTCGGCCACCGCCGCCCTGGCGGGACAGCGGATCCTGTTGTGCGTGGGCGGCGGAATCGCCGCCTACAAGTCGCTGGAACTGGTCCGGCGCCTGCGCGAGGCCGGCGCCGAGGTGCAGGTGGCGATGACCGCCGGCGCCCAGCAGTTCGTCACCCCGCTCAGCTTCCAGGCCCTGTCCGGGCAGCCGGTGCGCACCACGCTCTGGGACAGCGCCGCCGAGCAGGCCATGGGCCACCTGGAACTGGCCCGCTGGGCCGACCGGGTGCTGGTTGCCCCGGCCACCGCCGACCTGCTGGCGCGGCTGGCGCACGGCCTGGCCGACGATCTTGTCACCACCCTGTGCCTGGCCACCGAGGCGCCGCTGTCGGTGGCCCCGGCGATGAACCACCGCATGTGGCGGCACCCGGCCACCGCCGCCAACGTCGCCCTGTTGACCGGGCGCGGGGTGCAGGTGATCGGCCCGGACGACGGCCCGCTGGCCGAGGGCGAATCCGGCCCGGGCCGCCTGCGCGAGCCGGAGGCGATCGTGGCGGTCTTGGCCGCCGGGGGCGCGCCGGCCGCTCCGCCGGCCGAAGGCCTGCTGCAGGGCATGAGGGTCGTGGTCAGCGCCGGCCCCACCTACGAGGACCTGGACCCGGTGCGCTACCTGGGCAACCGCAGCAGCGGCAAGATGGGCTTCGCCGTGGCCGCCGCCGCCGCCCGCCAGGGCGCGCAGGTGGTGCTGGTCGCCGGCCCGGTGCATCTGGAGACCCCGCCGGGGGTGCGCCGGGTGGATGTGCGTTCGGCCGAACAGATGCGCGAGGCGGTGGCGGCCGCGTTGCCGGCCGACGTCTACGTCGGCGCCGCCGCGGTCGCCGACTACACCCCGCGCGCGTTCTCGCCCAGCAAGATCAAGAAGACCGGTACCGGCCAGACCCTGGCCCTGGACCTGGTCCGCACCCCCGACATCCTGGCCGAGGTCGCCCAGCGCGAGGACGCCGGGCTGAAGCTGGTGGTCGGGTTCGCGGCCGAGACCGACAACGTGGCCGACTATGCGCGTCAGAAACTGACCGCCAAGCACCTGGACCTGATCGTGGCCAACCGGGTCGGGGTGCCGGGCAGCGGCTTCGAGAGCGACGACAACGCCATGACCGCCTACTGGCCCGCCGGCGAGCGCGACTTCCCGCCCGCGCCCAAGGTCCGCCTGGCCGAGGGCCTGGTCGAGCTGATCGCGCAGAGGCTGCAGGCATGAGCGCGGCCGCGCGCAGCCACACCCTGGAGGTGAAGCTGCTGGACCCGCGCTTCGGCGACAGCTGGCCCCTGCCCGAATACGCCACCGCCGCCAGCGCCGGCCTGGATCTGCGCGCGGCGCTGGACGCCGAGCTGGTGCTGCAGCCGGGCGATGCGGCGCTGGTACCCAGCGGCCTGGCCATCCACATCGCCGACCCGGGCCTGTGCGCCCTGGTCCTGCCGCGCTCGGGGCTGGGCCACCGCCACGGCATCGTCCTGGGCAACGGCACCGGCCTGATCGACGCCGACTACCAGGGCCCCCTGCTGATCAGCGTCTGGAATCGAGGCCGCGAGGCCTTCACCATCCAGCCCGGCGACCGCATCGCCCAGCTGGTGTTGGCACCAATCGTGCGTGCAGAACTGAAGGTCGTGGACACCTTCGCCGGCAGCCAGCGCGGCGAGGGCGGATTCGGCCACACCGGCGTACGCTGACAAGGGATACAAGGACGCATGACCAAGATGGATGCACGCAAGCCCATTCCCGGCCAGGCCGCCCGCGTCGGACCGCTGCTGGCGCTGCTGCTGTTGCTGCTGGCGGCGTGGTTCGGCTGGAACGGCTGGAACCAGTGGCGGGCCGATGCCCGCGAGGCCGACCTGACCGCCGCGCGCGACCAGGCGGTCGCGGCGACCGCGTCGGCACTGTCGGCGCAGGAGCGCGCCCTCGGCGAGCGGCTCAAGGGCGAAGAGTTCCAGGCCGCCCTGGCGGGCGGCGATCCGGCCGCCGCTGCGGCCGCCCTGCGCGCCGCCTGGCCGCAGGCCGAGGACAGCGCGGTGTGGCGCGCCGACCTGGCTGCCGGGTATGCCGATGCCAACGCTTTCGGCTACGCCCGCCTGGCCCTGCTCGAGCGCGCGCTCAGCGGCGACGCGCCAGTGGCCGCGGTGGTCCGCGACGAAGGCAAGCCCAGGCTGGGGGTGGCCGCGCCGGTGAACCTCGGCGGCCAGGCCGCGGTGGCCTACGTACGCCTGCCGTTGCCTTTGCTCACCGCCGGCGTCTCCCAGGCGCCGGTGCCCGAAGGCACCTACCTGGCCCTGCGCCAGGGCAACTACAACGTGATCGAGCGCGGCAACGGCTCGCTGGCGCAGAGCGCCGACCTGCTCTCGCGCGAGGTCGGCAAGACCGGCCTGCGCGCGGCGGCGGCGGTGCCCGATCCGGGCGTGGCCCCGTTCGGCCTGGGCGCGCTGGCCTGTTTCGTGGTGGCCGGGGTGTTCGCCGTGCTGGCGGTGCTGGCCCTGCTGCTGGCCCACCCGCGGGTGCGCGGGCTGCTGCGCCGCCGCGCCGCCGCCGCGCCGGCGGCGGAAGACCTGCCGACCCTGGGCCAGACCCTGCGCGATTCCGCCGCCGAGGCACCGGCCGCTGCGGCCGCCTCCCCGCGCGCCGCGCCGGCGGTGCAGGACGTGCAGCTGGATCCGGGCATCTTCCGCGCCTACGACATCCGCGGCGTGGTCGGCAAGCAGCTGACCCCGCAGGTCGCCGCGCGGATCGGCCAGGCGATCGGCAGCGTGATGGCCGAGCAGGGCCTGACCGACATCGTGGTCGGCCGCGACGGCCGCCTGTCCGGGCCCGAGCTGTCGGGCGGCCTGATCGAGGGCCTGCGCCGGGCTGGCCGCAACGTGATCGACGTGGGCATGGTCCCGACCCCGGTGGTGTACTTCGCCGCCTACCACCTGCGCGCCGGCAGCGGCGTGGCGGTGACCGGCAGCCACAACCCGCCCGACTACAACGGCTTCAAGATCGTGGTCGGCGGCGAGACCCTGTCCGGCGACGCGATCTCCGACCTGTACGCGCGCATCGCCGAGGGCCGCCTGCACCAGGCCGACCCGGGCGTGCTGACCCAGCACGACGTGGCCGACGACTACATCCAGCGGATCGCCGACGACGTCCAGCTCGAGCGCCCGCTGAAGGTGGTGGCCGACGCCGGCAATGGCGTCGCCGGCGAGATCGCCCCGCGCCTGCTGGAGGCGATCGGCGCCGACGTGATCCCGCTGTACTGCGAGGTCGACGGCACCTTCCCCAACCACCACCCGGACCCGAGCGAGCCGCACAACCTCGAGGACCTGATCCAGACGGTCAAGCAGTTCGACGCCGACATCGGCCTGGCCTTCGACGGCGACGGCGACCGCCTGGGCGTGGTCACCAGGGAAGGCAAGGTGATCTTCCCCGACCGCCTGCTGATGCTGTACGCGGCCGACGTGCTGCAGCGCAATCCGGGCGCGATGGTGATCTACGACGTCAAGTGCACCGGCAAGCTGTCCGACTACATCCTGCGCAACGGCGGCAGCCCGCTGATGTGGAAGACCGGCCACTCGCTGATCAAGTCGAAGATGCGCGAGACCGAGGCCGAGCTGGCCGGCGAGATGAGTGGCCACTTCTTCTTCAAGGAGCGCTGGTACGGCTTCGACGACGGCCTGTACTCGGCCGCGCGCCTGCTGGAGATCCTGGCCGGCCGCGCGGAGAGTGCCTCGGAAGTGCTCGACGAGCTGCCCGACAGCGTCTCCACCCCGGAGATCAAGGTCCCGGTGGAGGACAATCCGCACGGGGTCGTGGCCCGCTTCGCCGCCGCCGCCCAGGTCGAGGACGCGCCGTTCGCCGGCGCCCGCCTGACCACCATCGACGGCCTGCGCGCGGACTGGAACGACGGCTGGGGCCTGCTGCGCGCCTCCAACACCACCCCGGTGCTGGTGCTGCGCTTCGAGGCCGACGACGAGGCGGCGCTGGCGCGGATCAAGGACCTCTACCGCGAGCAGCTGCGCGGCCTGCTGCCGGAAGGCACGCCGCTGGAGTTCTGAGGCCTCCGGCCGGCTCCTGCGAGGGGCCGGCGCGTCGCGATTACCGCTCCGGCGGCAGGCTGGCCACGCCGCGCCCGCCCGGGGCGTCGGCGGCCTTCAGCGCGCGGTAGCGCTCGAGGATGTCGGCGATCTCCACGTCCAGCGCGGCCCGCTGGTTCTCGAAGCTGCGCTGCAGCAGCTTGTTGTACAGCAGCTGGGCGTGGCGCTGGCGGATGTCGTCGGCCAGCTGGTCCGGCACCGGCTTGCCGCCGAGCTCGCGCTCGCCGGCGGTGCGCAGCAGGGTCACCAGGCCCTCGCGCAGGCTGGCCACGTTGTAGCGCGCGGTCTGGATGCTGTTGTCGACCAGGCCGATCCGCTCGGCGAACACCCGGCGCAGCTCCTCCTCGTCCTGGAAGGTGACCAGCATGGCCTGGTCGGTGCGGCGGCGGGTCTCCAGCGCCAGCGCCTCGGTGCGGCGGCGGGCCTCCTCGTCGGCCTGGGCGGCGCGTTCCTCGTCGGTCAGCGCGCGCTGGATCTCGCCGGTGCGGATGCCGCTGCTGGCGCTGATCTCCTCGCGCGCGGAGGCCATCGCCTCCGGCGGCACCGTGTCGGAACAGACCCGCTGGCCGCCCTGGTCCCAGCAGTACAGCTTCTTGGCGGGCGGCTTGCCACTCTGCGCCGCCGCCAGTGCCGGCAAGGCCAGGCAGGCGAGCAAGGCCAGGCGCGAAGGCCCGGTCGTGGAACGGTTCGGCATCACGGCAGCCCCCTGCTGTCTTCAGCCCGACGGATCGCTGCCGTAGCGGGCCCGATAGGCCTGCAATGGCGCGCGGAATGCGGCCAGTGTGTCGTTTCCGGCGGCGAATGCAAGCAGGTCTGCCAGCCCGGCCACGGCCTGCACCGGCACCCCGGCTTCGGCCGCCACCGCCTGCGCGGCCGAACGGCGGTCGGACTCGCCCGCGACCTCCTGCCGGTCCAGCGCGACCACGATCCCGGTCACCGTTCCGCCGGCGCCGGCGATGATCCCCAGCGCCTCGCGGATCGCGGTGCCGGCGGTGATCACGTCGTCCACCACCAGCACCCGGCGCCCGGCCAGCGGCGCCCCGATCAGGCTGCCGCCCTCGCCATGGGCCTTGGCCTCCTTGCGGTTGAACGCCAGCGGCAGGTCGCGGCCGCGGCGCGCGTACTCGCAGGCCAGCGCGGTCGCCAGCGGGATGCCCTTGTAGGCCGGGCCGAACAGCAGGTCGAAACGCAGCCCGGCCGCATCGATCGCGTCGGCGTAGCAGGCCGCCAGCGCCGCCAGGCTGGCGCCGCTGTCGAAGCGCCCGGCGTTGAAGAAATAGGGCGAGACCCGGCCCGACTTCAGGGTGAACTCGCCGAAGCGCAGGGCATCGGCGTCCAGGGCCAGTTGCAGGAAGCGGGTGCGGTGGTCGGACATGCCTTGGAAAGTGAATCGGAGAAGCGCCAAAGGATACCCGGCGCGCCCGGTTGCTTCGCATGGCCATGGGCAGGCCGGCAAGCAGGCAGGCCGGGCGATTGCGCGGGGCGCCGGCCAGTGCTTGCATGAATATACAAGTAAATATATATTCCGGGCCATGAAGGAGCTGCACTGGATCGGAACCTCATTGGACGACCTGCGCGGGTTTCCGACGGATGCCCGGGCCGAAGCGGGCACGGACCTGCGCCTGGTCCAGCAGGGGGGCGATCCACGGGACTGGTAGCCCATGCCGGATGTCGGCGCCGGCACCCGGGAGATCCGGGTGCGCACCAGGGATGGTGCCTTCCGGGTTTTCTACGTGGTCGAGAGCGCCACGGACGTCTATGTGCTGCATGCCTTCCAGAAGAAAAGCCAGAAGACTGCGGCCAGTGACCTCGAGAAGGGCAAGGCCCGATACAGACTTATTCCATGAATGAGAGGTGCCCCATGCGCAAGAGTGACAGGGACGAAAACAGGATCACGACGTCCAGCGGCAATGTATTCGCCGATCTCGGGTTCGATGAGGCCGAAGCCCAGGTGCTTGCGCTGCGTGCGGACCTCATGGCGCAGCTCGAGCAGACGATCAAGGCGCGCAAGCTGACCCAAGTTGCGGCTTCCAAGGTCCTGGGCGTGAGCCAGGGGCGAGTGTCAGACCTGGCCCGGGGAAAGGTCGAGAAGTTCAGCCTCGACATGTTGGTCACCTTTGCGGCCAAGCTGGGCAAGCCTGCCAGGATCGAACTGTCGGCCTGATGCCGGATCGGTCCGTCCGGGCAAGCCAAGGGGCGCACGCCGCCGCCGCGATTCGCTAGGCTAGCGGCCTGTCCCGCTTCCCGTGTCCTGCCGCATGCGCATCATCAGCTTCAACGCCAATGGCATCCGTTCGGCCGCCAGCAAGGGGTTCTTCGACTGGTTCGGCCAGCAGGACGCCGACGTGCTGTGCATGCAGGAGACCAAGGCGCAGGAGCACCAGCTGGCCGGGCCGGAGTTCCTGCCGGCCGGCTACAAGGCCTGGTTCCGCGATGCGAGCACCAAGAAGGGCTACAGCGGCGTGGCGATCTACGCGCGGCGCGAGCCGGACGAGATCCGCACCGCGCTGGGGCGGCCGGACTTCGACGAGGAGGGGCGCTACATCGAGGCGCGCTTCGGCAACCTGAGCGTGGTCTCGTTCTACATCCCGTCCGGTTCGTCGGGCGAGCTGCGCCAGGGCTACAAGTTCCAGATCATGGAATGGCTGAAACCGGTCCTGGACCAGTGGCTGGCCAGCGGCCGCGACTACGTGCTGTGCGGGGACTGGAACATCGTCCGTTCGCGCCTGGACATCCGTAACTGGACCTCCAACCAGAAGAATTCCGGCTGCCTGCCGCCGGAGCGCGACTGGCTCAACGGCCTGTGCGCGGACCTGGCCGAGGAGGCCGACGCGAAGGCCGGGCGCGGCTGGGTCGATGCCTACCGCGCGCTGCATCCCACCGGCGAGGACTACACCTGGTGGAGCAACCGCGGCGCCGCCCGGGCCAACAACGTGGGCTGGCGGATCGACTACCAGTTCGTGACCCCTGCCTTGCGCGAGCGCCTGCGCGCGTGCTCGATCCACCGCGCCGACCGCTTCTCCGACCACGCCCCGTTCACCGTGGACTACGCCGGGCCGGTGGCATGACCGCGGCCGCGCCGGACAGGCCGGCGTACAAGGGCTGGGTCGGGATCCGCCGCGCCTTCGGCACGCCGTCGGCGGCGACGATGGCGCTGCTCGGATTCGGCTGCGGGCTGCCGTTCCTGCCGATCGCCTCGATGACCCTGTCCACCCGGCTGCGCGACTCGGGCCTGGACCTAGGCAGCATCGGCCTGATCAGCCTTGCGAGCTTCTTCTACCTGCTCAAGTTCCTGTGGGCGCCGCTGATCGACCGCTACGTGTTCGCGCCGCTGGGCGTGTTCGGCCGGCGCCGCTCGTGGCTGTTGGCCGCGCAGCTGGGCGTGGCCGCGGGCCTGGCGGCGCTGGCCCTCACCCGGCCGGAGCTGGGGGTGGGGCCGCTGGTGGCCTGGGTGCTGTTCACCTCCTTCGCCGGCGCGACCCAGGATTCGGTGGTCGACGCCTACCGGATCGAGGTCGCCCCGGCGCAGGCGCAGGCCGCGCTGGCGGCGACCTACACCCTGGGTTACCGCATCGGCCTGATCGTCGGCGGCGCCGGCGCGCTGTATCTGGCCGAATTCGCCGGCTGGAAGAGCGCCTACCTGGCGATGGCCGCGCTGATGGCGCTGCCGCTGCTGGCCACCCTGTGTTCGCGCGAGCCGGACGCACCGGAGGCGACGGTGCAGCGGCGGATCGATTTCCTCGGCGCGTTCTGGCAGCCGTTCTCCAGCTTCTTCGCCAACAACGGCTGGGCGCTGGGGCTGGTCCTGCTGTTGTTCGTGGGCCTGTTCAAGTTCCCCGACCAGGTGATCGGGGTGATGGCCGGCCCGTTCTACCTGGACAGCGGCTACACCAAGGCCGACATCGCCACGGTCTCCAAGCTGTACGGAATCTGGGCCGGAATCGGCGGCGCGTTCCTCGGCGGGCTGTGCGTGGCCGCGTTCGGCTTCCGGAAGATGCTGTTCGTGGCCGCGCTGGGCGTAGCCCTGTCGAACCTGGCCTTCCTGCTGATGAGCCAGTACCCGTCGCAGATCTGGGCGTTCTACGCGGCCATCACCGCCGACAACGTCTCCCAGGGCTTCGCCGGCACGGTGCTGGTGGCGTTCATGTCCTCGTTGACCGACCGCAACTTCACCGCCACCCAGTTCGCCCTGCTGGTGTCGCTGGCCAACCTGCCGGGCAAGTTCGCCGGTGGGGTGTCCGGTTATGTGGTGGAGGCCAGCTCGTACGGCACGTTCTTCGTGCTCAGCGCGCTGACGGTGGTGCCGACCCTGGCCCTGCTGGCCTGGCTGTGGCCGCGGATCCGCGAAGCCGGACCTGCCGCGCAGAACTGAACGCCGGCCGGGGCGCGGCGATTCCGCGCCCCGGCGATCCGTGGCAGTCTTGCCGCACCACCAAGGACCCACCCACGCTATGGCCGACCTGGTGCTGCGCGACATCGACCCGATCCTGGCCGACCGCATCCGTCGCGTCTCGGTGGCGCGCGGCTGGACCCAGCAGGAAACCCTCACCCGGCTGCTCGAGCAGGGCCTGTTCGCCTCCGAGCACGAGGTCCGTAGCGGCTTCGAGAATCCCGAGGTGACCGCGTTGTCGGATGCGATCGCGGCGCTGAAGATGCTGCCGGCGGGCAAGGGGTTCTAGGGTCAGGGAAGTGGCAATGCTTCGTCGCGGAACACCGCCACGTGCGGCACGCCGTCGACGCCGATCCAGCCGCGGTACATGCCCTCGGTGTTGAACGGGAAGGCCAGGCTGCCGTCGGCGCCCAGGGCGATCGCGCCGCCGTCGCCGCCGGCCTTGGGGATGTCGCGGTTGATCACCGCCTCGGCCGCCCGCGCCAGCGGCGCGCCGGCCAGGCGCACCCGGGCGCAGATCTCGTGGGCGGCGGCGGCACGGATGTAGAACTCGCCCCAGCCGGTGCCCGAGACCGCGCAGCGTGTGTCGGCCCAGGTGCCGGCGCCGATGATCGGCGAATCGCCGACCCGGCCGTAGCGCTTGTCGGTCATACCGCCGGTGGATGTGCCGGCGGCCAGGCGGCCCTGGCCGTCCAGGGCCAGCGCGCCGACGGTGCCGAAGTAGTCGTGCGGGCGCTCGACTCGGGCCTGGCCGGAGGCTTCCTCCTTCAGCCTTTGCTGCAGCTGCTGCCAGCGCTTCTCGGTGCGGAAGTACGCCGGATCGACCAGCTCCACGCCCTGCCCGGCGGCGAAGGCCTCGGCGCCGGCGCCGACCATCATCACGTGCTTCGAGCGCTCCATCACCGTGCGCGCCAGCCGGATCGGGTTCTTCACCCGGTGCACGCCGGCGATCGCGCCGGCCCGGCCGCTGGCGCCGTCCATGATCGAGGCGTCCAGCTCGTTGCGGCCGTCGTGGGTGAACACCGCGCCGCGGCCGGCGTTGAACTGCGGCGCGTCCTCGAGCACCGCGATCGCCGCGGCCACCGCCTCGGTGGAGGGCTGGCCGGCGCGCAGGGCGGCATGGCCGGCGCGCAGCGCCGCTTCCAGGGCCTTGCGCGCGGCGGCCTCGTCTTCGGCGCTCAGGTCGGCGCGTTCGACGCCGGCGCCGCCGTGGACCACCAGCAAGGGCGCGTCCAGCGCCACCAGCACGCCGTCGCGCACCGCGTAGCGGCGCGTGGCCAGCGGCCGCTCGACCCGGCCCTCGGGCAGGTGCAGCACCGAGCCGGTGCCGGCGACCACGGCCTCCAGGCCCGCCACGTTCATCGGTGCATCCTCGGCCTGGCTCTCGAAGCCGCCGCGGACCACGGTGGCGCCGGCGCCGGGCGCGGTGGCGAACACCCGCCCGCGGCCGTCGCCCTCCACCGCCACCGCTGCGTCTTCGTCCACGCCCAGCCCGACCAGCGGCCGCCCGGCGTGGGCCTCGGCCTTGGCGACGAAGGCGACCAGGCGGCCGAGCCGGCCGCGCTCGCTGAAGTGGGTGTCGGTGATCACCCCGCGCAGCCGCTCCAGCCGCAGGAAGCCGGTCTCGATGGTGTTGTCGTCGCCGAGCGGGTCGGCCAGCGCGCGCGGGCTGGTCTGGCTGCCGCCGTCCATCGCGCCGTACAGGTATTCGCCCAGCATCGCCAGGCCGGCACTGGTGCCGCCCAGCGGCTTGCCGTCGCGCACGTGCTTCTCCAGCGCCGCGGCCACCGGGGTGCCGCGCCAGTAGCGCACGTAGCGCGACTGGTCGCCGCCGGCCAGGAAGATGCCGTCGGCCCGCGCCAGCGCGCGCAGCATGGCCGGATCGCCGGCGCTTTCGCGGTCCTTGAACACGAAGGTCTCCACTGAGGCGATGCCGCCGACCTCGCGGTAGAACTCCTCGCCGATCTCCCCGCCCAGCGAGGCGCGCAGGACCACGATGTGGCCGTGCCCGGCCTTGGCCATGAACCAGCGCAGGGCGTCGAAGTTGCGGTCGCCGCCGCCCATCAGCAGCAGGCCGGGTTCGACCTTGCCGGGCGTGCGCGCGTCCTTGTCGCCGAGCAGGTGGTGGCCGAGTTCGGCCGCCTGCGCCGGCAGGGCGCAGGCCGCGGCCAGGGCCAGCCAGGTGCCGAGCCGCCGCAAAGTCCGTCCGATCTTCCTGCCGCCGGCTGCCTTCATGCGCTCGCTCCCGTTCGATGCCGCGGCCGGATGGCCGCCGCTTCCAGACTAGACGAACGGGCGCGGGTCTTCCCCCATGACCGATCTCTGTTGTAGGAGCCGGTCTTGCCGGCGACCGTGGAGGCGGATGGATCAATGGCATCCGGTTTCACGCAGACGCTTCCGCCATGGCGGTCGCCGCAAGACCGGCTCCTACAAGGGGAGGCGGGTCGGCTACAGTGCGGCCATGCCCACCGAATTCGACGCCTGGTTCGTCCGCGAGGTGCTGGTCCACGAGCGCGCACTGGTGCAGTACCTGCAGCGCGCCTGGCCGCAGCGCGACGAGGTCCACGACCTGCGCCAGGAGGTCTACGCCCGGGTCTACGAGGCCGCCGCCCGCAGCCGGCCGACCGCGCCGCGGGCGTTCCTGTTCGCCACTGCCCGGCACCTGATGACCGACCGCCTGCGCCGCAGCCGGGTGGTGTCGATCGAGCCGGTGGGTGATTTCGAGTCCTCGAACGTCTACCTGATCGACGAGGTTTCGCCCGAGCGCTGGCTCGGTACCCGCCAGGCCCTGCGGCGGCTGACCCAGGCGCTGGAGCGCCTGCCCGACCGCTGCCGCGAGGTGGTCTGGCTGCGCCGGGTGGAGGAGCTGTCGCAGAAGGACGTGGCCGCGCGCCTGGGCATCAGCGAGAAGACCGTGGAAAAACACCTGGCCAAGGGGATGCGCCTGATCGCCGACTACCTCTACGGGGGCGACGAAAGCTCGGCCGCGTCCGCGCGGCGGCGCGCGCCGGCGGCGCAGGGAGACGACGGGCATGGACGCCAGCAGGCGGATTGAGCGCACCGCCGCCGCCTGGCTGGCGCGGCGCGACGGCGGCGACTGGTCGCCGCAGGCGCAGGCCGAGCTGGACGCCTGGCTGGCCGAGCGCACCGAGCACCGGGTCGCCCTGCTGCGGCTGGAATCGGCCTGGCACGAGGCGGCGCGGCTGAAGGCGCTGGCCGCCGGCCTGTCCGGGGGGCAGGTGCCGGCACGCGGCCACTGGGCGCGCTGGACCGGTGCGATGGCGGCGACGGGCGACGGCGACGGCGGCGGAGAGGCGGCAGGCACCGCTGCTGCGAATCCGCACCCCGCGTCCGCGGTATGCGATGCCCGCGCCGCCACGCCGCCGCCCGACCTGCGCGCACTGACCTTCAACCCGCGACCGGCCGTGCGCGCATCGCGCTGGCCGGCCGGGCTGGCGGCGGTCTGCGTGCTCGGCCTGGCCGGCGTCGTCGGCGGGTTCGGCTGGCAGGCCAGCGGCCGCGAACAGGCGACCTACGCCAGCGCCCGCGGCCAGGTGCGCGAACTGGTCCTGGGCGATGGCTCGCAGGTGACCCTGGGCAGCGACAGCCGCCTGGACGTCAGCCTGGAACGCGGCCGGCGCCGGATCGCCTTGGTCCAGGGCGAGGCTATCTTCGCCGTCGCCCATGATCCGGGCCGGCCGTTCGAGGTCGAGGCCGGCGGCCGCCGTGCCATCGCCGTGGGCACCCGCTATTCGGTCCGGCGCCAGGCCGACGGCCTGCGGGTGGTGGTGACCGAGGGCCGGGTCCGGCTGGAAAGCGCCGAAGCCGGCGGCCGCCCGCATCCGGCGGCTTTGCTGACCGCCGGCAGCGTGGCCACCGCCGGCCGCGACGGCCTGCTGGTGCGCGCGCTGGCGGCCGGCGAGGCCGAGCGCCTGCTGGAATGGCGCCAGGGCTTCCTCGCCTTCGACGACGCCCCGCTGGCCGAGGCGGCGGCCGAGTTCAACCGCTTCAACGCCCGCCGCCTGGAACTGGCCGACCCGGCGGTGGCCGGCCTGCGGGTCGGTGGCAACTTCCGCTGGGACAACCTCGACGGCTTCGTCGGCCTGCTCGAGCAGGGCTTCCCGGTGCGCGCCGAGCGCCATCCCGACCGCATCGTCCTGCACGCGCGCTGAGCCCGGCGTAGCGGCCATGCACCGCCAAGGTGCGACGGCGGCGACATCACGTTGTCCGGCATCGTCGGCATGGGGGGAACGGCCCGCCCGTTCGTCGTGCTCCATTGAAGGTGCCGCTGCGTGCACCGCCGGGGGAAGAATCCATGCGCCATCCATTGCGTGTCCTGCTGTTGAGCCTGGCCTGTAGCACCGCGCTGGCGGCGCAGGCGCAAACCGCGCCCGCGCGCATCGACGTGCCCGCCGGCGACCTGGCCACTGCGCTCAACACCCTGGCCCGGCAGTCCGGCACCCAGCTGGTCTACCGCGCCGACGAGCTGAAGGGCCGGCGTACCGGCGGGGTCCAGGGCGCGGCCTCGGCCGAGCAGGCGCTGGAACAACTGCTGCGCGGCAGCGGCTTCACCACCCGCCGCGACCCGGCCACCGGCGCGGTGCTGGTGGTGCGACAGGCCGGGGCCACACCGCCGGCGCCCGCGCCGCGCGCGGTCCCGGCCGCGTCCGGCGGCAGCGCCGCGGCCGAACCGGTCACCGAGATCGACGCGGTCCAGGTCACCGGCTCGCGCATCCCGCGCGCGCAGGTCGAGGGCCCGGCGCCGATCACTGTGATCACCGCCGAGCAGATCCAGGCCCAGGGCTTCACCTCGGTGCCCGACGTGCTGCGGGCGATGACCCAGAACGGCGGCGAGACCCAGAGCCAGCAGTCGGCCAGCGGCGCGGACTTCTCCCCCGGCGCGCAGCAGGTGGACCTGCGCGGCCTCGGCCCCAACCACACCCTGGTATTGGTCAACGGCCGCCGCATCGCCGACTTCCCGATGCCGTTCAAGGGCCGCAGCAATTTCACCGACGTGTCCAGCATCCCGATCGGGATGATCGAGCGGATCGAGGTGCTGACCGGCAGCGCTTCCGCGATCTACGGCTCGGACGCGATCTCCGGCGTGGTCAACTTCATCCTCAAGAAGCGCGCCGATGGGGTGACCGTCGACGTGCGCATGGGCACCACCACCGAGGGCGGCGGCGAATCCTTCGACGCCAGCCTGGTCAGCGGCTTCGAGCGCGGCCGCTTCAGCGGCGTGTACAGCCTGGACCTGCAGTCGCAGACGCCGCTGTGGGCGTACGAGCGCGATATCCAGGACTCGACCCGGGACGGCCCCACCGAGGGCTCGCGGATCGCCCGGCGTGCTTACCTGCGCACCGACTGGTGGGACGACTACATCGACCCGGGCGAGGACACCTGCGCCGGGCTGTCCGGGCAGAACGGCGGCAGCACCTACCATGCCTACCGCCCGCGCTACGGCTACTACTGCGGCAGCGACACCTCGATCGGCTACGGCACCATCCTCAGCGAGCGCCGCGGCGCCAATGCCTACGCCTCGCTGAGCTACCTGTTCGACAACGGCAGCGAGTGGTTCGCCGACCTCCAGGCCGGCTACCACACCGTGGAGCTGTTCCGCGACGTGACCGCGTGGAGCTACATGGCGCCCGACGGCAACGAGGAGGGCTATTTCTTCAACCAGGCCACCGACCAGGTCGAGTACTGGCAGCGGCAGTTCTCGCCGGAGGAGATCGGCGGGCTGAACCGCAACATGATCGAGACCACCCAGAAGACCCTGGGCCTGACCACCGGCTTCAAGGGCAGCTTCGCCGCCGACTGGGACTACGAGGCCTCGCTGAGCTGGTCGCAGTACAAGGCCGAAATCAGCTGGCCGCAGATCGTGGCCGCGCGCGCCAACGCGCTGTTCCTGGGCGAGCAGCTGGGCGAGGACGACGATGGTTTCCCGATCTTCGACGCCGACCCGGCGCGGCTGTACACGCCGCTGACCCGGGCCGAGTACGACGGCATCGCCGCGCGCTCGGTCTACCACCCGCAGTCGGAGACCGGAACGCTGGCGCTGACCGTGGCCCAGTCCGAACTGTTCGCCCTGCCCGGCGGCGCGGCCGGCTTCGCCGCCACGGTCGAACTCGGCCACCAGTCCTACGAACTCAATCCCGACCCGCTCGCCACCCAGTACCACTACTACAGCTGGAAGGACTCCGACGGCCACGGCAGCCGCAACCGCTGGGCCGCGGCCGGCGAGCTGCGCATGCCGCTGCACGACACCCTGAACCTGAGCGTGGCAGGTCGCTACGACCAGTATCGATATTCGGGCAACAGCATCGGCAAGGCGACCTGGAGCGCGGGCCTGGAGTGGCGGCCGGTCGACAGCCTGCTGGTGCGCGGCTCCTACGGCACCGCGTTCCGCGCCCCGGACCTGCACTACGTCTACGCCGGCATCGGCAACGACGAGACCTCGGGCAACGACTACTACTACTGCCTGCTGGACGAGGCCGACGACTGCTCCGACTACGAGGAAGGCCTGATCCGCACCCGCGCCGGCAACCGCGACCTGGAGCCGGAGACCAGCACCTCGTGGACCGCCGGCTTCGTCTGGTCGCCGCTGGAAGGGCTGGACCTGTCGGCCGACTGGTTCGACATCGACATGCGCGACCAGGTCCAGGACATGAGCGTGGACGCGATCCTG
The DNA here is from genome assembly GCF_010093185.1 of Pseudoxanthomonas jiangsuensis. Taxonomy (GTDB): domain Bacteria; phylum Pseudomonadota; class Gammaproteobacteria; order Xanthomonadales; family Xanthomonadaceae; genus Pseudoxanthomonas; species Pseudoxanthomonas jiangsuensis. The sequence goes on from NZ_PDWL01000002.1 coordinate 126,107, forward strand.
CGCGACGAGGCGGCCTGCCGCCTGGGCGAGCTGGACATCGCCTCGCCGACCTGCGTCGATGCCCTGGCGCGGGTGACCCGCAGCTCCAACGACACCCTGTACGGGATCTACGTCAACCCGGTGAACGTGGCCCGCGAGACCACCCGCGGCATCGACGCCACCGCGCGCTACCGCTTCGACACCGGGATCGGCCGTTTCACCGCCTCGCTCAACCACACCTGGGTGGAGTCGCACGACTTCCAGCAGTTCGATGGCGACCCGGTGGAGGACCAGTTCGCGATCAACAGCGGCTTCGACATCCCGCGGACCAAGACCGGGATCAGCCTGGGCTGGGAGAAGTCGGCGTGGTCGGCCACGGTCTACGGCCAGCGCCTGGGCCGGCTGCCGAACGGCTGGTCGTACGACCAGGTGTGGGAGGAGGGCGATCCGGGTCCGTGGATCGCGGCGACCTGGCGCTACAACGCCTCGGTGCAGTACCGCTTCGACGACCATTCGCGGCTGTCGCTGGCGGTGGTCAACCTGACCAACGAGAAGCCGCCGTACGACCCGACCTACACCGCCTACCCGTACTACGACGTGTCCTGGTTCGACTCGGTCGGGCGCCAGGTCAACCTGCAGTACACCCACAAGTTCGGCGGCAGCGCGCTGTAGTCCCCACGTCGTCCCGGCGAACGCCGGGACGACGGCTGCGGGTCAGGCGGGATGCACCACGCCTAGCACCCGCGGCCCGCGTGCGCCGGTGACCGCCGGCAGGTTGCCGGGCCGGCCGGCCAGGGTCTCGCGCGCCAGCCAGGCGAAGGCCATGGCCTCGACGTAGTCCGGATCCAGGCCATGGACCGCGGTGGACTCCACCGCCACGCCCGGCAGGCGCGCGGCGATGCGTTCGATCAGCCGCGGGTTTCGTACGCCGCCGCCGCACGCGATCACCCGCGCGGTACCGGGCTGGTGCGCGCGCAGGGCGTCGGCGCAGGTGGCCGCGCTCAGTTCCAGCAGGGTGGCCTGGACGTCGGCGGGCGACTCGCCACCGTGCAGCTGCGCCTGCACCCACTCCAGGCGGAACTGCTCGCGGCCCGTGCTCTTCGGCGGCGGCAGCGCGAACCAGGCCTCGTCGAGCAGGCGCGCGAGCAAGGCCTCGTCGACCCGCCCCGAGGCGGCGAACGCGCCATCGGCATCGAACGCCTGCCCGGTATGGCGCAGGCACCAGGCATCGAGCAAGGCGTTTGCCGGGCCGGTGTCGAAGCCGCGCACCGCGCCCTGCCGCGGCAGCAGGGTGTAGTTGCCGATCCCGCCGAGGTTGAGCACGGCCCGGTCTTCGTCGTCCGAATGCAGCAGGGCGGCGTGGAAGGCGGGCACCAACGGCGCGCCATGCCCGCCGGCGGCCACGTCGCGGCGGCGGAAATCGCAGACGGTGGCGATGCCGGTGCGCTCGGCGATCACGCTGCCGTCGCCGACCTGCAGGGTGAACGGCGCATCGCCGTGCGGGCGGTGGCGCAGGGTCTGGCCGTGCGAGCCGATCGCAGTCACCGCGGACGGCGCGATCCCGGCGTCCTCCAGCAAGGCCAGCGCCGCGTCGGCGAAGGCCTGGGCGACCTGCACGTCCAGCCGGCCCAGTTCGTCCAGCGAGCGCAGCTCGCCGCCCTGGCCGAGCGCGACCAGGCGCTCGCGCAAGACCGGCGCCCAGGGCTGCACCCGCGCCGCGCGCAGCTGCAGGCCGGCGGCGTTGTCGGGATCGGGGAATTCCACCAGCGCGGCATCGATGCCGTCGGCGCTGGTGCCGGAGATCAGGCCAATGAAGAGCTGCGACATGCCGGCATTGTAGGCGCCGGCCCTGCCGCTTACGCGCCTCCTCAGCCGCGCTTGGCCTTGCCCTTCGCCGGCTCGGCCGAGGCGTACATCAGCCGCTCCATCGACTCGATCCGGGCCAGGGCCGGGGCGGCCTGGGCGCGGAAGGCGGCCAGTTCGGCGCCGGCCAGCGGGGCCGGCGGCGGCATGGTCACCGACAGCGGGTTGCGGTGCACGCCGTTGACCCGGAATTCGTAGTGCAGGTGCGGGCCGGTGGCCAGGCCGGTGGAGCCGACGTAGCCGATCACCGAGCCCTGCGCCACCTGCTGGCCGCGCTTGATCTTGCCGAAGCGCGACATGTGCGCGTACAGGGTGGTGTGGCCGCGGCCGTGGTCGAGGATCACCACGTTGCCGTAGCCGCGCTGCTGTCCGACGAACTGCACCTTGGCGTCGCCGGCGGCCATGATCGGGGTGCCGGTGCCGGCGGCGTAGTCCACGCCCTTGTGCATGCGCATCTTGCCCAGCACCGGGTGCCGGCGCGCGCCGAAGGTGGACGACAGCCGCGCGTAGGGGATCGGCATGCGGATGAAGCTCTTCTTCAGCGGCCGCCCGTCCTGGGTGAAGTACTCGGTCTTGCCGTCGCGCTCGAAGCGGAAGCCGGTGTAGGTCTTGCCGCCGGTGGTGAAGGTCGCCGCCAGGATCCGGCCACCGCCGATCCGCTCGCCCTCGCGCCAGGTCTCCTCGACCACGGCGCTGAAGCGGTCGCCCGGCTGCACGTCCTTGAAGTCGATGTCGTACTTGAAGATGTCGTCGGTCATCACCGCGATCGAGGCCGGGCTCAGGCCGGCGCGACGCCCGGCGGCGTACAGCGAGGAGTCGATCTCGGCGCTGGTCACCGCCACCCGGGTGGTGGTGGCGCGCTCGAGCACCTTCTCGTGGATCTTGCCGCCGACCAGGCTCAGTTCGACCCGCTGGCTCGGGGTGCGGTCGAAGCGGAAGCCCTGCAGGGCGCCGTCCTCGCCCAGGGCGAAGGCCAGCTCGGCGCCGGGGCGCAGCCGGGTCAGCGCCTCGCGGTTGCCGGGCTGCTCCAGGATCTGGTGCATGGTCTGGCTGGACACGCCCATGGACTCGAACACCCCGCCCAGGGTCTGCCCGGATTCGACCTGGACCACGTCCCACTGGTGGCCCTGGCCGGCGGCCGGGGCGCGCACGGTCAGCGGCGGCAGGCTCAGCGGCAGGGTGGCGTGCAGCTGCGAGGCCGGCTGCAGCTGCGAGGAGAAACCGGGGACGATGGTGGCCAGCAGCGCGCCCAGGGTCGCGAACAGGCTGGCGTGGACCCAGTGCCGGCGGGTCCAGCGGGTGTTGAACGCCGCCGGGAAGCGCTGCCGGAGGGTGCGGTGGAGGAGGGTGTCGTGGAGGATGCCGAGGCGGTCGTGGAACTGCTGCTTGCGGACGGGGCCGTGTTCGGACAGGGGCATGGAGCGGCTTCCTTCACGTAGGCCCCGGAATGCGGCCCAGCGCGGGTAACATAGACACCTGAAATCTGTGCGTCAAACCATTGAAGAAGCTGAATTTTTGGCTGGCTTTCCGGTTAACCCGCACGTAACATTTGGTTCAAGTTTGTCGTTGCCAGAACCGTGGGAGCCGTCCGTGTCGTCCGTCGAACAATCCCTTGCCCTGATCGGCCGCGGCGCCGACGAGATCCTCAAGCGCGACGAGCTGGAGGCGCGGCTCAAGCTGGGCCGGCCGCTGCGGGTCAAGGCCGGCTTCGACCCGACCGCGCCGGACCTGCACCTGGGGCATACGGTGCTGCTGAACAAGATGCGCCAGTTCCAGGAGCTGGGACACCAGGTGATCTTCCTGATCGGCGACTTCACCGGGATGATCGGCGACCCCTCGGGCAAGAACGTCACCCGCAAGCCGCTCTCGCGCGAGGACGTGCTGGCCAACGCCGAGACCTACGCCGAGCAGGTGTTCAAGGTCCTCGACCGCGAGCGCACCGAGGTGCGGTTCAACAGCGAATGGTTCGGCAAGATGTCGGCCGCCGACATGATCCGCCTGGCCGGCCAGCACACGGTGGCGCGCATGCTCGAGCGCGACGACTTCGCCAAGCGCTACGCGGCCCAGCAGTCGATCGCGATCCACGAGTTCCTCTACCCGCTGGTCCAGGGCTACGACTCGGTGGCCCTGCAGGCGGACGTGGAGCTGGGAGGCACCGACCAGAAGTTCAACCTGCTGATGGGCCGCGGCCTGCAGGAGCACCACGGCCAGGCGCCGCAGATCGTGCTGACCATGCCCTTGCTGGAAGGCCTGGACGGGGTCAACAAGATGAGCAAGTCGCTGGGCAACTACATCGGCATCGCCGAGCCGGCGATCGACATCGTGACCAAGACGATGAAGATCGGCGACGAGCTGACCTGGCGCTGGATCGACCTGCTCAGCTTCGAGATCCCGGTGGCAGAGGCCGAGCGGCTGAAGGCCGAAGTGGCTTCCGGCGCGCTCAACCCGCGCGAGGTCAAGCTGCGCCTGGCGCGCGAGCTGGCCACCCGTTTCCACGACGCGGTCGCGGCCGAGCAGGCGATCGCCGGCTGGCACGCGGTGGTGACCGGGCAGGGCGACACCTCCTCGCTGCCGTTGCAGGACGTGGCGGTGCCGGCCGAGGGCATCCGCATCGCCGCGCTGCTGACCGCCGCCGGCATCACCCCGTCCAACTCCGAGGCCAACCGCAAGCTCAAGGAGCGGGCGGTGAAGGTGGCCGGCGAGGTGGTCGAGGATCCGGGCGCCACCTTCGCCCCCGGCTTCGAGGGCGTGCTGCAGGTGGGCAAGCGCAACTTCGCGCGGGTGCGGCTGGTCGCCCTGTAGGAGCCGGGAGACCGGACATTCGTCCGTGGAGAAGCGCCGGCGACCGCCATGGCGGATACGTCTGCGAGCACCCGGATGCCAACGACCCGTCCGCCGCCACGGTCGCCGGCAAGTCCGGCTCCTACAGCGTATTGGCCACCACACAATCACGGCCGCCGCGCTTGGCCGCGTACAGCGCCTCGTCGGCGCCGCGCATCAGCATCGACAGCGGCATCGGGCGCGCCGACAGGCAGACCCCGGCGCTGACGGTGACCCGTACCGCCGGCGCCGGCGGGTCCAGCCGCATCTCCGCCACCGCCTTGCGGATGCGCTCGGCCAGCAGCGGCGCGCCGGCCGCGTCCGGCCCGGTGACCACCACCAGGAATTCCTCGCCGCCCACGCGCGCGAACACGTCGTCCTCGCGCACGCAGTCGCGGACCGTGTCGCTGAGCTCCTGCAGCACCAGGTCGCCGATCTCGTGGCCGTGGCGGTCGTTGACCCGCTTGAAGTAGTCCAGGTCCAGCGCGATCACCGCCAGCTGCGCATCGCGGGTCAGCCGCTCCAGCTCCGGGTCCAGGCGCGCGAACAGGCCGCGGCGGTTGAGGGTGCCGGTCAGCGGGTCGAGCATCGCCGTCTGCCGCAGCGCCTCGGCGGCGCGGAAGCTGGTCAGCATCAGCATGCAGAAGTTGAACAGGTACCAGGTCGACAGGTCGACGTTCACCCAGGCCTGGTTGGAGGTGTACTGCCCGGTGAAGGCGTCCAGCAGGTCGCGGCCGTAGAGGAAGGCCAGCACCACCGCGCCGAGCATCATCAGCCGCGCCGGCACCCGCGCCGGCGGCGCGTCCAGGCGCCACAGCTGGACCAGCACGGTCGCCAGCATCGCCAGTTCGGCCGCGCTCATCGCCGCGCCCTGGCCATCGATGGCGTCGCCGGCCAGCCAGGCCAGCGGCGAGAGCAGGACCACGCCGGCCAGCGCCAGGCGTTCGCCGCCGCGCAGGGCGCGCTGCCCGGCGAACATCACCATCGCCCCGGCGATCACCGCCAGGCCGCCGCAGGCCAGGATCCCGCCGATCGCCGCGACCACCGGCGAGGCGCCGTGCGCGCCGGCGCGCTCCAGCTCCAGCGCGGTGCCGTCGAGCATCGCCGCGCCCAGCGAGTAGAGGAAGTGGCCCACGCCCCAGGACGCGATCCCGGGCACGCCGCGCGACACCCGCGAGACGTACCAGAACAGGCCGAGCAGGATCAGGGCCAGGGCGCAGTCGGTCAGCAGCAGGTTGTAGAAATCGGTGGTCATGCGCCTCGGTTCCGCCGCCAGCCCACGACCGCGCCAGCCTCCGCGGCGTCCGCTCCCCGTGATCGCCGCAAGCCTCGCCCAGCACGGGCGCGCAGGCAAGCGTCCATCCGCGTCCGGGACCGTACTGTGCCCGGCACCCGTAAGAAGGCGTGAGAAACGGAAAGGGACGCCGAGGCGTCCCTTGCGTCCACGACCGCAGGCGCCGGGGAACCCCGGTCAGTCGCCCAGGGTCAGCAGCGAGGCGTTGCCGCCGGCGGCGGTGGTGTTGACCGTCACCGTCTTCTCGGTGGCGAAGCGGGCCAGGTAGTGCGGGCCGCCGGCCTTGGGGCCGGTGCCGGACAGGCCCTGGCCGCCGAACGGCTGCACGCCCACCACCGCGCCGATCTGGTTGCGGTTGACGTAGATGTTGCCGACCTTGACCCGCGAGACGATCCGGTCGACGGTCTCGTCGATCCGCGAATGGATGCCGAGGGTCAGGCCGTAGCCGGTGGCGTTGACCTGCTCGATCACCGCGTCGAGCTGGTCGGCCTTCCAGCGGATCACGTGCAGGACCGGGCCGAACACTTCCCTGTGCAGCTGCGACAGCGACTGCAGCTCGCAGGCGCGCGGGGCGAAGAAGGTGCCCAGGGCCAGGTCCGAGTCGATCGGCACGGTGGCGATGTGGGTGGCCTCGCGGTCCATGCGCTGGGCGTGGGCCTTGAGCGTCTCCAGGGCGTCGGCGTCGATCACCGGGCCGACGTCGGTGGCCAGCAGGCCCGGGTCGCCGACCTTCAGCTCGGCCATCGCCCCGGCGAGCATGTCCACCACCTTGTCGGCGATGTCGGCCTGCACGAACAGCACCCGCGCGGCCGAGCAGCGCTGGCCGGCGGAGGTGAAGGCCGAACCGATCGCGTCCTTGACCAGCTGCTCGGGCAGCGCCGAGGAGTCGGCGATCAGCGCGTTCTGGCCGCCGGTCTCGGCGATCAGCACAGCGATGCCGGCGTCCTCGCGCGCGGCCAGGGCACGGTTGATCGCGCGCGCGGTTTCGGTCGAGCCGGTGAAGGCCACGCCGGCCACGCGCGCGTCGCCGGTCAGGGCCGCGCCGACCGTGGCGCCGTCGCCGGGCAGGTACTGCAGGACCGCCTCGGGCACGCCGGCCTCGTGCAGCAGCTTCACCGCCGCGTGGCCGACCAGGCTGGTCTGCTCGGCCGGCTTGGCCAGCACGCTGTTGCCGGCGGCCAGGGCCGCGGCGACCTGGCCGAGGAAGATCGCCAGCGGGAAGTTCCACGGGCTGATGCACACGAACGCGCCGCGGCCCTGCAGGCGCAGTTCGTTGGACTCACCGGTCGGCCCGGGCAGGCGCTCGGGCGTGCCGAACTGGGCGCGCGCCTGGGCGGCGTAGTAGCGCAGGAAGTCGACCGCCTCGCGGACCTCGGCGACCGCATCGGGCAGGGTCTTGCCGGCCTCGCGCACGCACAGGGCCATGAACTGCGGCATGCGCTGCTCGAGCAGGTCGGCGGCGTGCTCCAGGATCGCGGCGCGGCTGGCGGCCGGGGTGCGGTCCCAACCCGGCTGCGCGGCCACGGCATTGGCCAGCGCCTTGTCGACGGTGGCCGCGTCGGCCGGCTGCCACTGGCCGATCGCCTGGCGGCGGTCGGCCGGACTGCGCACGGTCACCGGTTCGCCGGCGGCGGGCGCGGCGCCCGGCACCAGCGGCGCGGCGCGCCAGGGGCCGGCGTGCTCGTTCAGGCGTGCGGCCAGGGCCTGCAGTGCGTTGTCGTCGGCGAGGTTGGCGCCCATGGAGTTGTTCCTGTCGAAGCCTTGCTGGATGAAGAGGTCGCGCGGCGGCGGGATGCGCGGATGAGGAATGGAATCGAAGCCGGAGACCGCGGCCACCGGGTCCTGGACCAGCTCGGCCACCGGCACCTCCTCGTCGGTGATGCGGTTGACGAAGCTGGAGTTGGCGCCGTTCTCGAGCAGGCGCCGGACCAGGTACGGCAAAAGGTCCTCGTGGCTGCCCACCGGGGCGTACACCCGGCAGGGCACGCCGAGGCGGTCGGCCGGCACCACCTCGGCGTAGAGGTCGTCGCCCATGCCGTGCAGCTTCTGGTGCTCGTAGGCGCGGCCGTTGGCGATCGCGCGGATCGCGGCGATGGTCTGCGCGTTGTGGGTGGCGAACATCGGGTAGATCGCATCGCTGTGGCCGAACATGCGCCTGGCCGTGGCCAGGTAGGACACGTCGGTATTCTGCTTGCGGGTGAACACCGGGTAGCCCGGCAGGCCCTCGACCTGGGCGCGCTTGATCTCCGCGTCCCAGTACGCGCCCTTGACCAGGCGCACCGGGATCCGGCGGCCGACCCGGCGGGCCAGGTCGGCGAGGAAGTCGATCACGTACGGCGCGCGCTTCTGGTAGGCCTGCACCGCCAGGCCGTAGCCCTCCCAGCCGTCCAGCGAGGGATCGGCGAAGGTGGCCTCGATGATGTCCAGCGACAGTTCCAGGCGGTCGCTTTCCTCGGCATCCACGGTGTAGCCGATGCCGTAGGACTTCGCCAGCTGCGCCAGTTCCAGCACCGCCGGCGCCAGCTCGGCCATCACCCGCTCGCGCTTGGCGTGCTCGTAGCGCGGGAACAGCGCCGAGAGCTTGATCGAGATGCTGGGCGCGGCGAAGACGTCGTTCAGAGCGGGATCCGTACCCACGTAGCTGCCGCTGCGCCCGATCGCGTGGATCGCGTCGCGGTAGGCCTGCAGGTAGCGCTGCGCGTCCTTCATCGTCAGCGCGCCCTCGCCGAGCATGTCGAACGAGTAGCGGTAGTCGGCGTTGCCGCCCTTCTTCGAGCGCGCCAGGGCCTCGCCGATGGTCCGGCCCATGACGAACTGGTGGCCCATGATCCGCATCGCCTGGCGCACGGCCAGGCGCACCACCGGTTCGCCGACCCGGCCCACCAGCCTCTTGAACGCGCCGGGCACGTCGTGGCGGGTGAGGTCGTTGAGGTTGACCAGCCGGCCAGTGAGCATCAGCCCCCAGGTCGAGGCGTTGACCAGGACCGACTCGCTCTGGCCCAGGTGCTTCTCCCAGTCGGCGTCGCCGAGCTTGTCGCGGATCAGCTTGTCGGCGGTCTCCTGGTCGGGGATCCGCAGCAGGGCCTCGGCCACGCACATCAGCAGCACGCCTTCCTCGCTGCCGAGGTCGTACTGGCGCATGAAGGCCTCGATCGCGCCCTGGTCCTGGGCGCGGGTGCGCACCCGCCGGACCAGGTCGGCGGCGAGGGCGTCGATCTCGCCCTGGGCCAGGGGTTCCTGGCGCGCCTGCAGCAGCAGTTCGCGCACGTGCTCGGCCTCGTCGCGCAGCCAGGCGGCGGTGATCGCCGCGCGCAGGGGCGAGGGTGCGGCCGGCGGGGCGAGGACCGGGATGGGGGCGGCGTCGCCGGCTTCGGGCCGGGCGTCGGGAAGCGGGGCAGTGGTCATGGGCTGGCCGAAGGAAGGACCGGAATGCCACCACGGCCGCGCGGGAGCGCACGGCCGTGGCGGGCGGTGCCGCGGAGGGGAGTTCCGGGCGGCGCCATCATCGCGTCCGCTCCGGGGCGGCGGCTTGAACGATTCCGGCGGCGTTGCCGCGTGCGCCGGCACAAACGCGGGCGGCGCCGCGGCTCAGGCCGTACGCAGCCGCCGGTACTCGCCCGGGGTCATCCCGACCAGGGCCACGAAGCGGCGGGTGAAGGCGCTCTGGTCGCTGAAGCCGCAGGCCTGGGCGATCCCGGCGATGCTGCCCGGGCCGTGCAGCCGGTGCATCGCCGCCTGGATCCGGATCCGGCTCAGCAGCTGCAGGGGCGCCAGCTGGAACACCTTCTGGAAGGTGCGTTCGAGCTTGGACTCGGAGAAGCCGGTGATCGCCAGCAGGTCCTGGATGCGGATGTTGTCGGCGTAGTGCCGGTTCATGTGCACCAGGGCCTCGCGCAGGGAGGCGTAGTCGGCCTCCAGGCCTTCGCGGCTGGCCAGGTCGCGGGAGATGCCGACCAGCCCGGCCACCTGGCCGTCCACCAGCAGCGGCCGCTTGCAGGTCAGGCACCAGCCCGGCTCCTGGTCCGGGAACAGCTGCAGTTCCAGCAGGTTGTCGATCACCGCCCCGTCCAGCACCTGCTGGTCCTGCAGGCCGTAGGTGACCCCCAGGCCGCCCGGGTACAGCTCGATCGCGCGCCGGCCGATGATCTCCCGGCGCGAGCGCAGCCCCAGCCGGCGCAGCATGGTGGCGTTGACGTGGGTGTAGCGGCCCTCGCGGTCCTTGATGAAGAACAGCACGTCCGGGATCGAGTCGAACAGAGCCTCGACCTCGGCGGCGTCCACGGTCAGGGGGGCTGGCTTCACGTCGGGTCCGGAGGGCGGGGCGGCGCGGGAGGCCATTCTAGGGGGATCATCCGCGGCGGGCGGGATGCGGCGCTGCGGCAAGCCCGGCGCGGTTGCCGGCGCCTTGTCCAGGATCAATGCCGGTTGCCGCTGGATGTGCTGAACGCTTACCATCTGACGGTTTTCCGCAGCTGTGGGCGGCGGTTGGCGACGTGATCGAGGTGATGCCGCGGGGTTCCGGACAGGCAGGCGCGCAGCTCAGGCTGCGCCCGCCGCGGGCCCTGACGGCCTCCCAGTTCAGGGCGCTGTTCGCCGCGCTGGCGGGGGCGATGTGGCTGGTGGCCGGGCTCGGCTGGCTAGCCGGCAACGTCTTCGCGCCGGCCTTCGCCCTGCTGCACAGCGCCGGGCTGGCGCTGGCGCTGCGCCGGTTGTGGTGCAGCGGGGAACATGGCGAGGAGATCGCCATCGGCCCTTCGGCGGTGGAAATCCGGCGGGGGGCCGTGGTCGTTTTCAGCGCCCACCCGTATTGGGTGAGGATGCAGGTGCAGGATGGCGGCGGAAGGATCACGCTGTCGTCCAGCGGCAGGGGGGTGGAGGTGGGCGCGTTCCTGGGCCCGGCCGAACGCTCGCAGCTGGCGCGATGCCTGAAGGAATTCCTGGCGGCCGCAAGCGGCCGCAACCGATGACGCAACTAGGGTCTAGGCAATGATGCAAGCGAAGGGATGGTTCAAGCGGTGGATGGCGGCGGGCGCGCTGGTGGCGGCCCCGGCGCTGGCCTGGGCCCAGTCGGCGGATCCGCACCGCTGGCAGCTGAACATGGGGCGCGGCGTCACCGCCTCTTCGCAGCACGCCTACGACGCGCACATGGTGGCGCTGTGGATCTGCGTGGCGATCGGCATCATCGTGTTCGGCGCGATGGGCTGGGCCATGTTCAGGTTCCGCAAGTCCAAGGGCGCGGTCGCGGCCCAGTTCAGCCACAACACCACCGCCGAGATCATCTGGACGGTGATCCCGGTGGTACTGCTGATCGCCATGGCCTGGCCGGCCACGGCCAAGCTGATCGCCATGTACGACACCCGCGACTCGGCCATGACCGTCAAGGTCACCGGCTACCAGTGGATGTGGAAGTACGAGTACCTGGGCGAGGGCGTGGCCTTCACCAGCCGCCTGGACCGCGAGTCCGACCGCATCCGCCAGAGCGGCGAGCGGCCGGACTTCGAGAAGAACCCGCATTACCTGCTGGACGTGGACAACCGCCTGGTCCTGCCGGTGGACACCAAGATCCGCTTCGTCATCACCGCCGACGACGTCATCCACGCCTGGTGGGTGCCGGCGCTGGGCTGGAAGCAGGACGCGATCCCGGGCCTGATCAACGAGGCCTGGACCGAGATCAAGACCCCCGGCGTGTACCGCGGCCAGTGCGCCGAGCTGTGCGGCAAGGACCACGGCTTCATGCCGATCGTGGTCGAGGCGGTCTCCAAGGAGGACTACGCCCGCTGGCTGGCCTCGAAGAAGCCGGCCGCGGCCGCCGCGCCGGCGCAGGACGCCGCCCCGGCCGATGCCGCCGCCCCCGCGGGCGAGGCCCCGGCTGCCGCGCCCGCAGCGGCGCCGGCCGAGACCGCGCCGCAGGCCCCGGCCGACCAGGCCGGCTGACACGCCGCATACGCAACGGCCGCCCGCGGCCGCCACGCACCCGCATTCCAGAGGTAGCAACGCCATGGCCCATTCCGCCGCCGAGCACCACGACGACCACCACGAGCACAAGCAGGGCTTCGTCGAGCGCTGGTTCTTCTCGACCAACCACAAGGACATCGGCACGCTGTACCTGCTGTTCTCCTTCGTGATGTTCATCGTCGGCGCGGCGATGAGCGTGATCATCCGTGCCGAGCTGGCGACCCCGGGCCTGCAGTTCGTCAGCCCCGAGTTCTTCAACCAGATGACCACCGTGCATGCGCTGGTGATGATCTTCGGCGGCGTGATGCCGGCCTTCGTCGGCCTGGCCAACTGGATGGTGCCCCTGCAGATCGGTGCGCCGGACATGGCCCTGCCGCGCATGAACAACTGGTCGTTCTGGCTCTTGCCGGTGGCCTTCTCGATGCTTCTGCTGTCGCTGTTCCTGCCCGGCGGCGCCCCGGCCGGCGGCTGGACCCTGTACCCGCCGCTGTCGCTGCAGGGCGGCTACAACGTGGCCTTCACCATCTTCGCCATCCACGTGGCCGGCATCAGCTCGATCATGGGCGCGATCAACATCATCGCGACCATCCTCAACATGCGCGCCCCGGGCATCGACCTGCTGAAGATGCCGATCTTCTGCTGGACCTGGCTGATCACCGCGTTCCTGCTGATCGCGGTGATGCCGGTGCTGGCCGGCGCGGTGACCATGCTGCTGACCGACAAGTTCTTCGGGACCAGCTTCTTCAACGCCGCCGGCGGCGGCGACCCGGTGATGTACCAGCACATCTTCTGGTTCTTCGGCCATCCCGAGGTCTACATCATGATCCTGCCCGCCTTCGGCGTGGTCAGCGAGATCATCCCGACCTTCAGCCGCAAGCCGCTGTTCGGCTACCAGGCGATGGTCTATGCGACCGCGGCGATCGCGTTCCTGTCGTTCATCGTCTGGGCCCACCACATGTTCACCGTGGGCATGCCTTTGGGCGGCGAGATCTACTTCATGTTCGCCACCATGCTGATCTCGGTGCCCACCGGGGTGAAGGTGTTCAACTGGGTCAGCACGATGTGGAAGGGCTCGCTGTCCTTCGAGGCGCCGATGCTGTGGTCGGTGGCCTTCGTGATCCTGTTCACCATCGGTGGCTTCTCCGGCCTGATGCTGGCGATCGTCCCGGCCGACTTCCAGTACCACGACACCTACTTCGTGGTCGCCCACTTCCACTACGTGCTGGTGACCGGCGCGGTGTTCGCCCTGATCGGCGCGGTGTACTACTGGTGGCCGAAGTTCACCGGGCGGATGTACAACGAGTTCTGGGCCAAGTTCCACTTCTGGTGGACCATGGTGTTCGTCAACCTGCTGTTCTTCCCGCAGCACTTCCTCGGCCTGGCCGGCATGCCGCGCCGCATCCCGGACTACAACGTGGTGTTCGCCGACTGGAACCTGGTCAGCTCGATCGGCGCGTTTGGCATGTTCGCCACCCCGTTCATGATGGCCGCGATCCTGCTGTACTCGCTGCGCAAGGGCGCCAAGGCCGAGGCGCGCGCCTGGGAAAGCGCCAAGGGCCTGGAGTGGACCATTCCCTCGCCGGCGCCGCACCACACCTTCACCGTGCCGCCGGTGATCAAGGACGGCGACCTGGCGCACGGCGATATCAGTCATTGAGGCGAGTCCCTCGCAAAAGCCCGCACATCCATGTGCGGGGGTTCAACAGGAAGGCAGCGTGACCGCACCCAGCCACAACCAGGACACCGCACAGCGCCGCAGGGGCGTGCTGCGTACCGTGTGGGTGGTCGGCGCGATCGCCCTGGCGATCTACGTGGCCTTCATCCTGTCCGGGGTGCTGAACGCATGAGCGCGCCGGCTCCGGAAAAGCACGATCCCGCGCGCCGGCGTGGTGCCGGCTGGCTGAAGCTGGCGGGCGTGGCCCTGGCCGCGTTCGCCTTCACCTTCTCGCTGGTGCCGCTGTACCGGATCGCCTGCGAGAAGGTGTTCGGCATCCGCCTGGAAGGCGGCACCGGCCAGGCTCGTGCCGGCACGGCGGCCAGCGCGGCCGATGCGCGCAAGGCCCGCACCGTGACCGTGCAGTTCGACGGCGGGGTGAACTCCAAGCTGCCCTGGGCGTTCCAGCCCGAGCAGCTGACCATGGAAGTGGTGCCCGGCGAGCTCAACGAGGCCCTGTACTTCGCCCGCAACGACGGCGACCGCGCCATCGTCGGCAGTGCCGTGCCCTCGGTGGCGCCGGCGCGCGCTTCGGGCTACTTCACCAAGACCGAGTGCTTCTGCTTCACCGCCCAGACCCTGCAGGCGGGCGAGCAGCGCGACATGCCGGTGCGCTTCATCGTCGATCCGGACCTGCCGGCCGACGTGAAGACCATCACCCTGTCGTATACCTTCTTCAAGAACGACGCCATGACCGCGCAGCTGGGCGCGGCCAGGGCCTCCAGCACGCCGCACGCGGCGCCCTGACCAGAGCAACGGAACTCCAAGCCATGGCCCAACACCCGACCGACGCCAACGTCTACTTCGTCCCGGCCCGGAGCAAGGCGCCGATCTTCGCATCGGTGTCGATGTTCGTGATGATGATGGGCGTGGCCAGCTGGCTCAACGACGTGTCGTGGGGCAAGGTGGCGTTCTTCACCGGCATGGCGATGATGATCGCCACCCTGTTCTACTGGTTCGGCGAGGTCATCCGCGAATCGCAGGGCGGCCACTACAACCGCCAGGTCGACGTCTCGTTCCGGATGGGGATGGTGTGGTTCATCTTCTCCGAGGTGATGTTCTTCGGCGCCTTCTTCGGCGCGCTGTTCTACACCCGCCAGTACGCCCTGCCGTGGCTGGGCGGCGAGGGCGACGGGGTGATGACCAACGCCCTTTTGTGGGACGGCTACAGCGCGGCCTGGCCGAGCGCCGGCCCGGGCCAGGTCGGCGGCCACTTCCAGACCATCCCGGCCTGGGGCCTGCCGCTGGTCAACACCCTGATCCTGCTGACCTCGGGCGTGACCCTGACCATCGCCCACCACGCCCTCAAGGCCGGCCAGCGCCGCGCCCTGCTGTTCTGGCTGGGCCTGACCGTGGTCCTGGGCATCACCTTCCTGTTCCTGCAGGCCGAGGAGTACATCCACGCCTACAGCGAGTTGAACCTGACCCTGGGTTCGGGCATCTACGGCTCGACCTTCTTCATGCTCACCGGCTTCCACGGTGCGCACGTGGCGCTGGGCACGATCATGCTGCTGGTGATGTGGTTCCGCGCGCTGAAGGGCCACTTCACCAAGGACCACCACTTCGGCTTCGAAGCGGCCGCCTGGTACTGGCACTTCGTGGACGTGGTCTGGCTGGGGCTGTTCCTGTTCGTGTACGTGCTGTAACGGACGGTCCCCGGTTCTCCAGGCACGGGCGCCCTCGCGGCGCCCGCGCTTTTTGCGGGAGCCGGCTTGTCGGCTCACGCAGGAAGGTCGGGCCCTAGCGGCCGACCCCATGCGGCTGGATCACCCCGCTCCAGATGCCGAGGATGACCAGCAGGATCAGCGCCACCGACAGGCCGATGCGGCGGGTGAGCGCATTGACGGTACGCTTGCTCTGGCCGCGGTCGACCAGCAGGTAGTACAGGGCCGAGCCGAGGTTCCAGACGATGACCAGCAGGAACGCGACCACGATCAGGGTCTTGAGCGAATCGTTCACGGGTTCGGGCTCGTTGCGCGCGGGGATGCGCGGCGCATTATCGCAGGCAGGCACCGTCCGGGTGCGCGGGGCTGGCCGGTGAGCGGGCGGCGCCTGCCCTGGTGGGCCGGCTGGTCGCTGGCCCTGATCGTGGCCGCGCTGTGCGCGGGCCTGGGCAGCTGGCAGCTGCAGCGGATGCACGCCAAGCAGGCCCTGCTCGACGCCTCGGCCCGGGTGCTGGCCGAACGCCGGGCGCAGCCGCTGGCGCTGGCCGCCGATCCGGCGCGCGCGCGCGACTTGGACTGGGCCGCTGGCCGTGGCCGCTTCGCGCCTTTGCCGGCGGTGCTGCTTGACAACCAGAACCGCGACTCGCGCCCGGGCGTGCGCGCCTACCGGGTGCTCCAGCCGGAGGACGGCGGCATGCCTGTGCTGGTCGAGCTGGGCTGGCTGCCCTTGCCCGGCGACCGCCGGCTGCCGCAGGTACCCGTACCGGACATCGCCGCCGCCGCGGATCGCCCGCTTCCGGTGTCGGGCCTGCTGTTGCCGCCGCCTTCGCCCGGCCTGGCCGCGCCGACCGTGCAGCTGCAGGCCGACGGCGACCTGCTGCTGGTCGCGCTGGACCCGGCGGTGGTGGCCCAGGCGCTCGGCCTGCCCGCCCTGGCGCCGCGGATCATGCGCCTGGATCCGGCCCTGCCGCTGGGCTACGCCCGCGACCTGGAGCTGCTGCCCAACACCCTGCCGCCCGAGCGCCACCTCGGCTATGCCGTGCAGTGGTTCGCGCTGGCCATCGCGGTGCTGGCGATCGCCGCCCTGCTGAGCTGGCGCGCGCGACGTCGGCGGAGTTGAGCGCGTGCGGCAGCCGGGCATGCGAAAATCGCGGCCATGACCGCTCCCGCCTCCGACGCCGCCCGCACACGCGGGCGCCTGATGCTGATCGCCCTGTTCGTCCTGTTCTTCGGTTCGGCCTTCGGCGCCGGCGTGCTGCGCTTCAGCGGCTGGATGCCGGCTGGGCTGAAGAACCACGGCGAACTTTTGCAGCCGCCGGTCGACCTGCGGGCCGTGTCGCCGCGGCTGGCCAGCGGCGGCGCCTACGCCTGGAACCCGGAGGCGCGGGTGTGGCGTATCGTGGCGGTGGCGCCGGCCGCCGGCTGCGATGCGCGCTGCCCGCAGCTGCTGGCCCAGCTGGACAAGGTCTGGCAGCTGTTCGGCCACAACGCCGACCAGGTCGAGGTGCTGTGGCTGGGCCCGGCCCCGGACGCGGCGGCCAGGCTGCCGGAAGTGCGCCTGCTGCTCGACGATCCGGCGCTGCGTGCGGCCCTGCCGCGTTCGGCCGATCCGGCCGGCATCCCGCTGTACGTGGTCGATCCCAACGGCTTCGTGATCCTGCGCTACGCGCCGCAGGCCGATCCGGCCGGGCTGCGCTCGGACGTGGCCCGGCTGCTGAAACTGAAGTGAGGCTCCCGTCCCGATGAACGCGCTCGTGCGGCCGACCCTGGCCCGCCACTTCCACCGCATCGCCTGGCTGGCGGTGATCCTGACCGCTTGCGTGGTGGTGTTCGGCGCGTTCGTGCGCCTGTCCGACGCCGGCCTGAGCTGCCCGGACTGGCCGACCTGCTACGGCCGCGCGACCTGGCCCACGGCGCCGCAGGACGCAGCCGCGCACGCGGCTAGCGAAATCCGCCCGTTCGACACCAGCAAGGCCTGGCGCGAGCAGGTCCATCGCCACCTGGCCGCCTCGCTGGGCGTGCTGGTGCTGCTGCTGGCCCTGCTGGCCGCGCGCCGGCGGCGCTTCGGCGTGCTCCAGATCGTCGGCGCCTCCGTGCTGGTGGCCGGCTCGATCCCGGCCTATATGCATGGCCAGATCGGCCTGGCCTTCGCCCTGGCCGGCGCCGGCGAGGCGGTTTTGCTGCTGGCCGCCCTGCGCTGGTCGAACATCGACCTGGCCCGGGCCGCGGCGCTGACCCTGGCGGTGATCGTGTTCCAGGCCCTGCTGGGCAAGTGGACGGTGACGATGCTGCTCAAGCCGATCATCGTCATGGGCCACCTGCTCGGCGGCCTGGCCACGTTCTCCCTGCTGGTGTGGATGGCCTGGCGCGCGACCCACCTCCCGATCCGCCTGGCCGACGCGCGGGTGCTGAGGCGCTGGCTGATCGCCGGGATCGCCGTGCTCGGCGTGCAGATCGCGCTGGGCGGCTGGACCAGCGCCAACTACGCGGCCTTGGCCTGCGGCGGCGGTGGCTGGACCACGGCCGAGCACCACTACCTGGATTTCCCCAAGTGCGTCGGCCAGTGGTGGCCGCAGACCGACTTCCGCGAAGGCTTCGTGCTCTGGCGCGGGGTCGGCGTGGACTACGAGGGCGGCGTACTCGACGGCGCCTCGCGGATCGCGATCCAGCTGGCCCACCGGATGATGGCCATGGTGGTGTTCGTGTACCTGCTGTGGCTGGCCGTGCGCCTGTACCGCACCCCGGGCATGCGCGGCTGGGCGAGCCTGCTGGGCGCGCTGGTGCTGGCCCAGGTCGCGCTGGGCGTGCTCAACGTCAAGCTCGCGCTGCCTCTGCACGTGGCGGTAATGCACAACGCCGGCGCCGCGGCCCTGCTGTTCGTGCTGGTCAGCCTGCTGGCACGGCTGAAGGATCCCGAGCCGGTCGCATGAACGCCCTTCCCGCCTGGCGCCAGTACCTGGAGCTGACCAAGCCGCGCGTGGTCGCGCTGCTGGTGTTCACTGCCCTGGTCGGCATGTTCCTGGCCGTGCCCGCCTTGCCGCCGTTGAAGGAAAGCGTGCTCGGCCTGCTCGGCATCTGGCTGGCCGCCTCGTCGGCGGCGGCGATCAACCACCTGATCGACCAGCGCATCGACAAGGTCATGTCCCGCACCGCACACCGGCCGCTGGCCACCGGCGCCCTGCGGCCGGTGCAGGTGCTGGTGTTCGCGCTGGTGCTGGGCGTGGCCTCGATGGCGATCCTGGTGCTGTGGGTGAACACGGTCACCGCCCTGCTGACCTTCGCTTCGCTGATCGGCTACGCGGTGGTCTACACCGGCTTCCTCAAGCGCGCCACCCCGCAGAACATCGTGATCGGCGGCATCGCCGGCGCGGCGCCGCCGCTGCTGGGCTGGGCCGCGGTCACCGGCATGGACGGGCCCTGGGACTGGCAGCATGCGCTGTTGCTGGTGCTGATCATCTTCGTCTGGACCCCGCCGCACTTCTGGGCGCTGGCGATCTTCCGCCGCGAGGACTACGCCCGCGCCCTGATCCCGATGCTGCCGGTGACCCACGGCGTCACCTACACCCGCTGGCAGATCCTGTTCTACACCGTGCTGCTGGTCGAGGTGACCGTGCTGCCGGTGG
The DNA here is from genome assembly GCF_010093185.1 of Pseudoxanthomonas jiangsuensis. Taxonomy (GTDB): domain Bacteria; phylum Pseudomonadota; class Gammaproteobacteria; order Xanthomonadales; family Xanthomonadaceae; genus Pseudoxanthomonas; species Pseudoxanthomonas jiangsuensis. The sequence continues at coordinate 145,019 of NZ_PDWL01000002.1, forward strand.
TGTTCGGGATGAGCGGCTTCTTCTACCTGGGCGGTGCGCTGGTGCTGGGCAGCGTGTTCCTCTGGTACGCCTGGCGCCTGCTCGACCCGCCGGATGAGTTCTACGCCATGCGCGTGTTCAACTATTCCATCGTCTACCTGATGGCACTGTTCGCCTTCCTGCTGGTGGACCACTGGCTGCCGCTGGCGCTGGCGCGCCTCCTGTAGGAGCCGGGAGACCGGACATCCGTCCGTGGAGAAGCGCCGGCGACGCCAGACAGACAGGTCGGGCCGATCATCGAACGGCAACGGCAACGGCGGAAGCGGAGGCTTGAGCCGGCTTCGGACGGAGTCCGCCGTCACATGGGGGATGGCCCACCCCTCGGGACGGCATCCTGTCTTTACTCAGGGCCGTGGCACATCCCTGTGCCACTTGGTCCATCCCCCATGCGACGGCGGACGCGTGCGCGTCGGGAATCGTGCCTTCGGATACCGGTTTCGCTTCACCTGTAGGAGCCGGTCTTGCCGGCGACCGTGGAGGCGGACGCATCATTGGCACCCGGTTTCACGCAGACGCATCCGCCATGGCGGTCGCCGGCAAGACCGGCTCCTACAGGGCTGGCACACCGCCCGGGCAGGCCGGGCGGTGCCGTCCTTGTGTCAGCGTTCCGCGGCCCCAGGTACCGCGGCCTTCTGCTCGCGGTGGCGGATCCACAGGTTGATCATCTCCACGAACACCGAGAAGGCCATCGCCGCGTACACGTAGCCCTTGGAGATGTGCTGGCCGAAGCCGTCGGCGATCAGCACCAGGCCGATCATGATCAGGAAGCTCAGCGCCAGCACCTTGACCGTGGGGTGGCGTTCGACGAAGTCGCCGATCGGGCCGGCGAAGCCGATCATGAAGGCGATCGAGATCAGGATCGCGGCCACCATCACCCAGCGCTCGTCGACCATGCCGACCGCGGTGATGATCGAGTCCAGCGAGAACACGATGTCCAGGATCATGATCTGGACGATCACGCCGCCGAAGGAACTCGCCATGCGCTTGGGACTGGGCGCGCCGCCGCCGCCGGCGCCCTCGATTTTCTGGTGGATCTCGTGGGTGGCCTTGGCGATCAGGAACAGGCCGCCGCCGATCAGGATCAGGTCGCGCCACGAGAACGGGTGGTCGAACAGCGCGAACAGCGGCTTGGTCAGGCCGATGATCCAGGAGATGGTGAACAGCAGGCCCAGCCGGGTGATCGCCGCGGCGGCGATGCCCAGGCGGCGGGCCTTGTTGCGCTGCTCGGGCGGCAGGCGGGCGGCCAGGATCGAGATGAAGATGATGTTGTCGATGCCCAGCACCAGTTCCAGCGCGGTGAGGGTGGCCAGGGCGATCCAGATTTCGGGATTGAGGAGGGCGTCCATGTGGGGCGTCAGGTGGGAGTGCGAAGGGAGGGTGCCACCAACGGCGTGCAGGCGGCATCGGTGGGTAGCGGCGGTGCCGGCCTAGAAGTCGAACAGCTCGCCCAGCAGGGATTTGGGCTTGCGCTTGCGGGTGTCGTAGCCATGACCGCCGTAGCCTTGGCCGTGCCGGTGGCCGTCATGGCGGGGCGGCGGCGGCGGCGCGCTGCGGGACCCGGCATGGGCCGGCGTCGGCGCCACGTCGGCCTCGACGCGGGCGAGCAGGCGGTCCAGCTCGCCACGGTCCAGCCAGATGCCGCGGCACTGGGGGCAGTAGTCGATCTCGATGCCCTGGCGCTCGGTCATGGCCAGGATCGTGGTCTTGCAGGCGGGACAATGCATGGGGAGGCTCCGGTGATTCCAGGGCCACGGCGAACCTGCATCGGCATCGGGGAGACCGGACGCACCTTCGCCGCGGGGCGGCGAAGGTCTCGTCCACGGGCCTTTGGGCCCGCTGCTGCACCGGGGGCCGCGGCAAAAAGGCGGACCCGTAATGACGGCGACAGCACGGAGGACTACTCCCCTTCGAGCGGCGATCCTAGCACGGCCCCTGTAACCCTGGCCGCCGGTCCTGCGTTCAGCCCCGGCCGGCGACCAGCGCCTGCAGCAGCATCCGCAGTTCGTACTTGTCGGTCTCGTCCAGGCCCTGGCTGCGCTGCTTCTGCTGCAGTTCGTCGATCCTTTGCTGCAGGGTCTGCTTTTCCAGCTGCGCGGCGGCGTCGTGCAGTTCGTGCGCCCAGCTGGCCTCGTCGCCGGGCAGGGCCTGGGCGGCGAGCTTGCGCAGGGCGTCGGCCTGCTCGTGCTCGGCGAAATGCTCGAGCAGGGCGCCGGTGCTGATCTCCGGGCGCTGGTGGACCAGGTCCAGCAGCTCCAGCAACAGGGGCATGCCCGGCAGGCGCAGCGCGGCGAAGCCGTAGGGGCGCTCCAGCTGCAGGCCCAGCGACGGCCTTTGCAGCAAAAGGGCGATGGCGCTGCGCACCAGGCTGCGTTTCTGCGCCGGGGCGGCTTGGCGCGCCGGCGGCCGCGGTGGTGCGGGCACGGCGGCCTGGGCGGCGCCGACGCCGGTCTGGCGCTGCAGTTCCTGGCGCATCAGGTCGGCGAAGGCGCCGTCGGGCAACTGCGCCAGCAAAGGGCGGGCGCGCTCGGCCAGGCGCGCTCGGCCGTCGAGGGTGCCGCGGTTGATGTCGCGGCCCAGTTCGTCGAAGAAGAACTGCGACAGGGGCGTGGCCTGGGCCAAGCGCGCGTCGAAGCCGTCCGCGCCTTCCTGGCGGACGATGCTGTCCGGGTCCTCGCCCTCGGGCAGGAACAGGAAGAAGGCCTGGCGGCCGTCCTTCATCCGCGGCAGCACCGACTCCACCGCGCGCCAGCCGGCGCGGCGGCCGGCGGCGTCGCCGTCGAAGCAGAAGTACACGTCCGGCGCGTTGCGGAACAGCAGCTCGGCGTGGTCGGCGGTCGTGGCGGTACCCAGGGTGGCCACGGCCTGGGTGACGCCATGCTGGAACAGCGCGACCACGTCCATGTAGCCCTCGACCACGATCAGCCGTTCCAGCTTCTGGTTGGCCTGCTTCGCCTGCCACAGGCCGTACAGCTCGCGGCCCTTGTGGAACAGGGGGGTCTCGGGCGAGTTGAGGTATTTCGGGCTGGCTTCCTTGTCCAGCACGCGGCCGCCGAAGGCGATCACCCGTCCGCGGCGGTCGTGGATCGGGAACATGATCCGGTCGCGGAACTTGTCGTAGACGTGGCCGCGCTCGTTCTTGGAGAGCATGCCGGTGCGGTCGAGCAGCTTGAGCCGGCGCTCGTCCGTGCCCAGGGCGTCCTTGAGGGTGGAAAAGCCGTCGGCGGCGTAGCCGATGGCGAAGCGGGCGCGGTTCTCGGCATCCACGCCGCGGCCGTCGAGGTACTCGCGGGCGCGGGGACTGTCGGCCAGCTGGCGCTGGAACAGCTTGGCGGCGGCCTCCAGCGCGGCGTACTGGTCGCGCAGGTCGCTGTCCTGGTTGTTCTGGCGGGTCTCGCGCGGGACCTCGATGCCGGCGCGGCGGGCCAGTTCCTCGACCGCGTCGAGGAACTCGAGCCGGTCGTAGTTCATCAGGAAGCTGATCGCGGTGCCGTGGGCGCCGCAGCCGAAGCAGTGGTAGAACTGCTTGGTCGGGGAGACGTAGAACGAGGGCGTGCGTTCGTCGTGGAACGGGCAGGGGGCGCTGTACTCGCGGCCCTTGCGCTTGAGCGGCACGCGCGCGCCGACGATCTCGACGATGTCGGAGCGCGCGAGCAGGTCGTCGATGAACGCGTCGGACAGGCGGGCCATCGCAATAGGATGCCATCCGGGACGGGCTTCCGGCCGGGCCGTAGCCGAACGACCCGTCGGGAGCCGGTGCTCCTGCTTCAGGAGCCCCGGGTTTCCCCGGCGCCGTCCGCAGCGGTGCCCGTCTCCGGAACCTTCAGCCCCGCCTGCCGGAGCTTCCTGCGCGAGTGCATCCGCTCGTCGATCACCGCCGTGATCAGCGCGCCGGCGAAGAACACCACCGCCGCGTAGTACATCCACACCAGCAGCAGGACCAGGGCGCCCATCGAGCCGTAGGCGCTGCCGGGCGCCGCCTGGGCCAGGTACAGGCCGATCAGGTAGCGGCCCAGGGCGAACAGCAGGGCCGTGATCGCCCCGCCCAGGAACGCCTGCCGCCACTCGACCCGACGGTCGGGCAGGTAGTGGTAGAGGAAGGCGAAGGCCAGCGCGTACAGCAGCAGGGTGCTGGTGTAGCCGATCGCCGGCAGCAGCGAGGGCAGGCGCGAGAACACCAGCTGCAGCGCTGTGGTGGCGATCATCGACACGATCAGCAGGAAGCCCAGCGCCAGGACCACGCCCAGCGAGAACACCCGCTTGCGCAGCCAGGCCTTCAGCCCGCCCAGCTGCTCGCCGCCGGTGCGGAAGATCAGGTTCAGCGCGCCCTGCAGCTGCGCGAACACCACGGTCGAGCCGACGAACAGCAGCACCGTGCTCCAGACCCCGGCCAGCGAGCCGATGTCGGGCTGCTCGTCGGCGTTGCGGATCACGGTCTCGGCCACCGCCGCGGCGTTGTCGCCGGCGAGGCTGCCGATCTGCGCCACCAGCGAGGCCTGGGCGGGCGGGTACAGCGAGGCCGTCAGCCACAGCAGAAGCACCAGCAGGGGCGCCAGCGACAGCAGGGTGTAGAACGAGAGCGAGGCGGCCTGGGTGATCAGGTCGGCCTCGACGAAGCGCTTGATCAGGGCGGCCGGCAGGCTTTCCTGCAGGCGTTCGAGGTGGCGGCGCAGCTTGCTGGCGGACAGGGATTTCATGGGACGCGGGAGTGGCGGCACGCCGGTGCCTGCAGCTTGGCCACGCCGGTGTGGCCGGGGCGTGAGCGCGCGTCGCTAGTCCGATGCGCCGGCCAGCGCCTGCAGCGCCGCGCCGGTGACCCTTTGCACGGTCCAGCCATCCATCGGCTGCGCGCCGAGGCCGCGGTAGAACGCGATCGCCGGCGCGTTCCAGTCCAGCACCGACCATTCGAAGCGGCCGTAGCCGCGGGCGAGGGCGATCCGCGCCAGTTCCACCATCAGCCGCCTGCCGATGCCCAGGCCGCGGTAGGCCGGGCGCACGAACAGGTCCTCCAGGTACAGCCCGGGCTTGCCGAGGAAGGTGGAGAAGCTGGTGAAGAACAGGGCGAAGCCGGCGGCCTGCCCGCCATGCTCGGCGACCAGCACCTCGGCCGCCGGACGCGGGCCGAACAGCGCCGCGTGCATGTCGGCGGCGGTCGCCACCGCTTCGTGCTCCAGGCGCTCGTACACCGCCAGTTCGCGCACCAGCTCCAGGATCAGCGGGACGTCGTCCTGATGGGCGGGGCGCAGGACGGTGGTCGAAGGGGCGGGCGCGCTCATCGCGCTCAGCCCGCCAGGCGCTTCTTCACCAGCGCCGAGACCTGGCCCATGTCGGCCTGGCCGGCCAGCTGCGGCTTGAGCACGCCCATCAGCTTGCCCATGTCGGCCGGGCCGGCGGCGCCCCCGCTTTCACTGGACACGAGGGCGACCGCGGCGTCGATCGCGGCCAGGATCGCGGCCTCGTCCAGCTTGGCCGGCAGGTAGCGCTCGATCACCACGATCTCGGCGCGCTCGACCGCGGCCAGGTCCTCGCGGCCGGCGCCTTCGTACTGGGTCACCGAGTCCTTGCGCTGCTTGACCATCTTCTCCAGCACGGCCAGCACCGCGGCGTCGTCCAGCTCGATCCGCTCGTCCACCTCGCGCTGCTTGATCGCGGCGTTGATCAGCCGGATCACGCCGAGGGTGTCCTTGTGGCCGGCCTTCATCGCGGCCTTCATGTCTTCGGTCAGTTGCTGCTTCAGGCTCATGGCAACACCTCTAGCTGTAGGAATGTCGGGATGGCGTGGTCGCGCCGGATCGTGCCGGACCACGCCGGATTCCGCAGGAAACACAAAAAGCCGGTCACGCGGGGCGTGCCGGCTTTCGGTTTGCCACGTCCGCGCGGGTTCCGACCGAACCGGTCGCCCGCGCAGCGGTCAGGCCTGGATCAGTACAGGCGCTGGCGCTTGGTGACGTCGCGCGACATGCGGCGGATCTGGCGCTTCACCGCCGCGGCGGCCTTGCGCTTGCGCTCCTGGGTCGGCTTCTCGTAGAACTCGCGCTTGCGGGTTTCGGCCAGGACGCCGGCCTTCTCGCAGGTGCGCTTGAAGCGACGCAGCGCAAACTCGAAGGGCTCGTTCTCGCGGACTTTGACGCTGGGCATGGAATCTCCGGGACACAAAATACCGGGTCTGTCCCGGTGAGCCGCGTATGATAGCCGCGGTCCCGGGCCGGCTGCAAGCCGGTCCCCGGGCCGGCCTCCCGTCCCCCTCCGGCAGTCCCCATGCGCGTCCTCGGCATCGAAACCTCCTGCGACGAAACCGGCGTGGCCGTGTACGACACCGCGCTCGCCGGGTCCGCCGGCCTGCGCGCGCACGCGGTCTACAGCCAGATCGCCCTGCATGCCGAGTACGGCGGGGTGGTGCCCGAGCTGGCCAGCCGCGACCACGTGCGCAAGCTGCTGCCGCTGGTCCGGCAGACCCTGGCCGAGGCCGGGCTGTCCACCGCCGACCTGGACGGGGTGGCCTACACCGCCGGCCCGGGCCTGGTCGGGGCCCTGCTGGTCGGTGCCGGCACGGCGCGGGCGCTGGCCTGGGCGCTTGAGGTGCCGGCGGTCGCGGTCCACCACATGGAGGGCCACCTGCTGGCGCCGCTGATGGAGGACGACCCACCGGAGCCCCCGTTCGTGGCCCTGCTGGTCTCCGGTGGCCACACCCAGCTGGTGGCGGTGGACGCGATCGGCCGCTACCGGCTGCTGGGCGAGACCCTGGACGACGCCGCCGGCGAGGCCTTCGACAAGACCGCCAAGCTGATGGGCCTGCCCTACCCCGGCGGGCCGCAGCTGGCGGCGCTGGCCGAGCAGGGCACGCCGGGCGCGTTGCGCTTCGCCCGGCCGATGACCGACCGGCCGGGGCTGGATTTCAGCTTCTCCGGGCTCAAGACCCAGGTGCTGCTGGCCTGGCAGCAGTCCGACCAGGCGCCGCAGACCCGGGCCGACATCGCCCGCGGCTTCGAGGACGCGGTGGTCGACACCCTGGCGATCAAGTGCGGGCGCGCGCTGGACGCGGCCGGCTGCGACACCCTGGTCGTGGCCGGCGGCGTGGGCGCCAACAAGCGCCTGCGGGCGCAGTTGCAGGCCATGTGTGCGCAGCGCGGCGGCCGCGCCTGCTTCCCGCGGCCGGCGCTGTGCACCGACAACGGCGCGATGATCGCCTTCGCCGGCGCCCTGCGGCTGGAGGCGGGCCAGCGCGAGGACGCGCAGGTCAAGGTGACCCCGCGCTGGGACATGGCCGCCTTGCCGGCGGTGTGAGCCTGGAGGCGCGCGCAGTATCCTGCGCGCATGGATGACACCGTCTTCATCGAAGGCCTCCGGATCGATGCCCTGATCGGCGTCCACGAGTGGGAGCGGCACGCGCCGCGGCCATTGCTGCTGGACATCGAGATGGGCTTCGACAACCGCGTGCCCGCGGCCAGCGACCGCCTTGCCGACACCCTGGACTACGACGCGGTGAGCACGCGCCTGGCGGCCTATGCCGCGCAGACCGGCTTCCAACTGGTGGAAACCCTGGCCGAGCGCTGCGCCGCGCTGATCCTGGACGAGTTCGGGGCCACCCGGGTGCGGCTGAAGGTGAGCAAGCCCGGCGCGGTGGAGCGCGCGGCCGCGGTCGGGGTGGTGATCCAGCGGCGCCGCGGCTGAACGCGCGGCGGCGTGCGGCGACCGCGGGGCCTGTCGTAACCTAGCCGCCTGCACACGCAACGCGGGAGACCAGCGCATGTCGGAAGGCGGTTCGGCCCCGGCGTTCTTCGACGTGAGGCACTACACCTACCTGCCGGGCTGGGCCAAGGGCGCGGTGCTGGCCGCCGCGGGCCTGCTCCTGCTGCTGTCGGCGGTGATGGTCGGCCGCTCCCTGTTCGGCCAGGAGCAGGGCGACCACGTCCTGTTCTACCTGTCGCTGGCCCAGACCGCCGCGCTGGTGCTGGTGTTCGGGGTGATCCTGATGTACTCCACCCGCGACGCCAACGCCTCCAACCTGCGCACGCTGTCCGACGCCTTCATCACCGGCTACGTGGCCGACGCGCTGGCGCGGGTCTCGCTGCCGGCGCAGGGAGTCGGCTCGTTCGAGGTCCGCGACCTGGGGCGCAAGGACATCTTCGGCCGGGCGCTGGAGATGCACGCGCCGGGGCAGGTGTTCCCGCTGTGGGTGGGATTGAACGTCAGCCGGATCTTCGTGATCTACTTCGTGCCGCTGGCCGGGGACACCACCCTGGAGAAGGTGCAGGACGCTTTCCGGTTCACCTTCGGCGGCGCCGAGAAGGTCGGCTTCCACGTCAACTACGAGCCGGCCGTGGTCGACGGCCAGCCGGTGGTCTCGGTCTGGCTGAACGTGGCCGCCAGCGGCGAGCTGCTGTACAGCCCGCGCGAGAAGCTGTTCTGGGCGCAGGACATCGCGATGATGACCGAGTCCTTCCTGCGCACCGCCCATCGCGCCGGCATCCCGCTGGCGGGCGCGCCGCAGCCGGGGCCGCTGTGAGCGTCGCCCTGGTCACCGGCGCCTCGCGCGGGATCGGCCGCGCCATTGTCGAGCGCTTCGCCGCCGGCGGCTGCACCGTGGTCGCCGTCGCCCGCGGCGCCGAAGCGCTGGATGCGCTGAAGCGGCAACTGCCGGCGGTCGACGCCATCGCCTGCGACCTGCGCGACGAGGCGGCGTTGGACGCGCTGGCGCGGCAGGTGCTCGAACGCCACGGCGTCCCTGACCTGCTGGTCAACAACGCCGGCCAGTACCGGCCGGGGCGGATCTCCGCGGAGGACGACGGCGCCCTGCTGGACATGCTCCAGGCCAACCTGTTCGGCGCCTACCGCCTGACCCGCAGGCTTTTGCCGGGGATGGTCGCGCGCGGCAGTGGCATGGTCATGAACATGTGCAGCATCGCCTCGATCGGCGCCTATCCCGACGGCGGTTCCTACAGCATCGCCAAGCACGCGCTGTACGGCTTCTCGCGCAACCTGCGCGAGGAGATGAAGCCGCACGGCGTGCGCGTGGTCGCCTTGCTGCCGGGCGCGACCCTGACCTCGTCCTGGGACGGGGTGGACCTGCCGCCGGAGCGGTTCATGCCGGCGCAGGACGTGGCCGAGGCGGCCTGGAGCGCGTGGAGGATGTCGCCGCGCACGGTGGTCGAGGACATCGTCCTGCGCCCGCAGCTGGGCGACCTGGGGAGCTGAGGCGCGATGGAAGGCGACACCGCGATCATCCGCCTGGCCAAGGAGAACATGAAGTTCTCCGCCGGCCACTTCACCATCTTCTCGGCCAGCGAGCGCGAGCGCCTGCACGGCCACAACTTCCGGGTCGAGGCCGACATCGAGGCGCGCATGCTCGGCAACGGCATGTGCTTCGACTACGGCCTGTACAAGGACCGGATCGTGGCCCTGTGCCGCGAGCTCAACGAGTGGTTCATCCTGCCGTCGCGCTCGCCGCACCTGCGGATCGAGGAGGAGGGCGAGTACCTGTACGCGACCTTCGCCGGGCAGCGGATCCCGTTCCTGCGCGCCGACGTGCTGCTGCTGCCGATCGCCAACGCGACCCTGGAGGAATTCGCCGGGTACTTCATCGAGCGCCTGGCCGAGGATCGCCAGGCACTGCGCGAGCACCGGATCGACGCGATCGAGGTGCGGGTGTTCTCCGGGCCGGGGCAGAGCGCCGGCCGGCGGCTGCGCTTCGACGACGATTGAGCGCGGCTGTTAGGCTGGCGGCGGGCGACCCTGCGGTCGCCCAATCCGGTGAACAGCGTAAGGAGGTGGATGCGGTGCAGGTGGATGCGGTGAAGGAGGCGGCGGTACTGGAGCGGCTGGACGGACTCAGGGCGGTGCTGGAACCCTGGCCATGGGCATGGCCGCTGCTCTTGCTGCTGCTCCTGCTGCTGATGGCCTGGCTGGCCAACTTCGTCACCAAGCGCGTCCTGCTGCGCGGCCTGCGGCGTGTCCTGAACCTGCTGGCCAGCCACACCGGCCATGTAGGCGTGGCCAATCTGCGGGTGATCCCGCGCCTGGCCAACGTGGTGCCGGCGCTGGTGATCTCGGCCGGGATCGGCTGGATACCGGACCTGCCGCCGGCACTGGTGGCCTTCGTCCATGGGGCCTGCCAGGCCTGGGTGGTGCTGACCCTGGCGCTGGCGGTGTCGCATGCGCTGGACGTGCTCAACGAGCTGTACGAGCGTCGTTCCGATGCGCGCAACAAGCCGATCAAGGGCTACCTGCAGGTGGCCAAGATCGCGATCTTCGTGCTGGCCGGCCTGTCGATCGTCGCGACCCTGGCGGGGGTGAAGCTGCTGCACCTGGTCACCGGCCTGGGCGCGGCCACGGCGGTGCTGATGCTGGTGTTCCAGGACACGATTCTCTCGCTGGTGGCCAGTGTGCAGATCAGCGGCGACGGCCGGGTGCGGATCGGCGACTGGATCGAGATGCCCGGCCAGAACGCTGACGGCGACGTAATCGACATCGCCCTGCACACGGTCACCGTGCAGAATTGGGACAAGACCGTCACCACCATCCCGACCAAGAAGCTGATCAGCGAGTCGTTCAAGAACTGGCGGGGGATGAGCGAGGCCGGCGGGCGCCGGATCAAGCGCGCGCTGTACCTCGACCAGTCGAGCGTGCGCTTCCTCGATGCTGCCGAACGCGGGGAACTCGGGCGCTTCGTTCTGCTGCGCGAATACCTGGACGGCAAGGAGCGCGAGCTGGCCGAGTGGAACGCCGGCCTGGGCGCCGACGGCCAGTTGCCGGTCAATGCCCGGCGGGTGACTAACCTGGGCACCTTCCGCGCCTACGTCGAGCGCTACCTGCAGCAGCATCCGCAGATCCACACCGACATGACCCTGCTGGTGCGCCAGCTGCAGCCGGGTGCCACCGGCCTGCCGCTGGAGATCTACTGCTTCACCAACGACACACGCTGGGGCGTGTACGAAGGCATCCAGTCCGACATCTTCGACCACCTGCTGGCGATCCTCCCCGAGTTTGGCCTGCGCGTCTTCCAGGAGCCTTCGGGTACCGATTTCCGTGCCCTGCTTACGCCTTCGGCAACGGCGGTACCCGGGTCGCCCGCCTCTTGACGCCCATGGCGGCCGGGTGCATGTTGCAGTGCAACAGCCGGCGCAGGGGATGCCGGCTCCGACCGCAGGCAGGTGCCGATGGACTGGGCGAACTACACGACCCCGTCGTATGACGAGCTGATCGACGCCGACGGGCGGCCGCGTCCGGCGGCACGCCCGCTGATCGAATACCTGTCCAGCCTGTCCGGGCGCGAACTGGCCGAGCGCCAGGCCGCCGCCGACGTCGCCGCGCGGGTAATGGGCATCACCTTCACCGTGTACAGCGACGGCCGCAACGTCGACCGCACCCTGCCGTTCGACCTCATCCCGCGGATCCTCGACCGCCGCGAATGGCAGCGCACCGAGGCCGGGCTGAAGCAGCGGATGCAGGCGCTGAACCTGTTCATCGGCGACATCTACGGCGCGCAGCGCATCGTGCGCGACAAGGTGTTCCCGGCGCAGCTGCTGGAACACTCGGTCAACTTCCGCGCCCAGTGCGTGGGCGTGCGCCCGCCGCTGGACGTGTGGGCGCACATCTGCGGCTCGGACCTGGTGCGCGACGGCGACGGTACACTGTACGCGCTGGAGGACAACCTGCGCATTCCGTCCGGCGTGTCCTACATGCTCGAGAACCGGATGGTGGCCAAGCGGGTGTTCCCGGAGCTGTTCGAGACCAGCGCGATCCTGCCGGTGGACGACTACCCGGCCCAGCTCTACGACACCCTGGCCGCGCTGTCGCCGCGCCCGGGCGACACCCCGACCATCGCCCTGCTCACCCCCGGCGTGTTCAACAGCGCCTACTTCGAGCATGCCTACCTGGCCCAGGCCATGGGCATCGAGCTGGTCGAGGGCAGCGACCTGTTCGTGGACGACGACGACCGCACCTGGATGCGCACGGTCTACGGGCCGCAAAGGGTGGACGTGGTCTACCGCCGGGTGGACGACCTGTTCATCGACCCGGAGGCGTTCCGCCCGGACTCGGTGCTGGGCGTGCCCGGGCTGATCCGCAGCTGGCGCGCCGGCAAGGTCGCGCTGGCCAACGCGCCCGGCGCGGGGGTGGCCGACGACAAGGTGGTGTTCGCCTACGTGCCGAAGATGATCCGCTACTACCTCGACCAGGAGCCGATCCTGCCCAACGTGCCCAGCTACCTGTGCCACGATGAGGCCGACCGCAGGTACGTGCTCGAGCACCTGGACGAGCTGGTGGTCAAGCCGGCCAACGAGTCCGGCGGCTACGGCATGCTGATCGGCCCGCGCGCCAGCGCCGGCGAGCGCGAGAAGTTCCGCGCCCTGATCCAGGCCGATCCGCGCAACTACATGGCCCAGCCGACCCTGTCGCTGTCGACCGCGCCGATCGTCACCCCGGAAGGCCCGGGTGCGCGGCACATCGACCTGCGCCCGTTCATCCTCTCGCGCGAGGACACCTACGTCACCACCGGCGGCCTGACCCGGGTGGCGATGACCGAGGGCTCGCTGGTGGTCAACTCCTCCCAGGGCGGCGGCGCCAAGGACACCTGGGTGGTCGACCTGGAGGAGATGGGCTGATGCTCTCGCGTGTCGCCGACCACCTCTACTGGTTCAGCCGCTACCTGCGCCGCGCCGAGAACACCGCGCGCCTGGTCGGGGTGGGCAGCCTTCTGCAGCTGGACCTGCAGCGCGCGGTGCGCTTCGACTGGCAGCCGATGATCGCCACGGTCGGCGCGGCCGGGCTGTTCGAGGCCTGCCATCCGCAGCCGGAGGAGGCCGACGTGCTCGACTTCCTGCTGCTGGACGCGCGCAACCCCTCCTCCCTGCGCGCCTCGGTGGAGCAGGCGCGCGAGATCCTGCGCAGCATCCGCGACGCCTTGCCGCAGGAGGTGTGGGAGGCGGTCAACGACCTGCACCTCTACATCCACGCCGACGGCGGCCGGGTGCTGGCGCGGCGCTACCGCCTGGACTTCATCACCCGCATCACCGACGGCTGCCTGAAGGTGTCCGGCCTGCTCCAGGCCAACGTCAGCCGCGACATCGGCTTCAATTTCCTGCGCCTGGGCACGGCGCTCGAACAGGCCGACATGACCACCCGGATCATCGACGCCGGGGCCTCAGGCCTGGTGACGCCGCGCCACGAGGAAGACCGCGAGGCCTACCAGAACATGCAGTGGATGGCGGTGCTGCGCGCGCTGGCCGCCTACCAGATGTACCGCCGGCACGTGCGCCAGCGGGTCTCGGCCGCGCATGCGCTGCGCTTCCTGCTGCACAACGCCGAATTCCCGCGCAGCGTGCTGTTCTGCCTGACCCGGGTGCAGAGGATCCTGCCGGCGATGCCGCCGCGGCCGGCTGTGGACCGGATCCTCACCCGCGCCGCCGGCCTGGTCCGCCAGGCCGATCCGGCCCTGCTGGCCAGCGGCGACCCGTCGGCGTTCATGGACGAGGCGCAGGTCTACCTGGGGCAGCTGCACCAGGCCATCGCCGAGGGTTACTTCAATGGCTGAGGACACGGGGACGGCTGCGGCCAGCGTGTAGAATTCGTCCGCACCGTATCCGCGACCCGCCATGACCTACTGCGTCGGCATCGAAGTGGACGAAGGCCTGGTCTTCGCCGCAGACACCCGCACCAACGCCTCGCTCGACGACGTGCGCGTGCACCGCAAGCTGCACGTGTTCGAGTATCCGGGCGAGCGGGTGTTCGTGGTCATGAGCGCGGGCAACCTGGCCACCACCCAGCTGGCGGTCTCGCGCCTGCGGCGCGACGCGGAGGATCCGTCGGCGGCGCGCAGCCTGCGCACGTTCAGGCACCTGTTCGAGGTCGCCGAGTACGTGGGCGAGGTGCTGGTGGCCAGCCAGGTGCAGGCAAGCGAGGGCGACCAGTACAGCGGCAACGGCACCCAGGCCACGCTGATCCTCGGCGGCCAGATCGCCGGCGAGCGGCCGGGGCTGTACATGGTCTACCCGCTGGGCAACTGTATCGCCGCCTCGCCGGAAACCCCCTATCTGCAGATCGGCGAATCCAAGTACGGCAAGCCGATCCTGGACCGCATCGTCCGACCGGGCACGGCCCTGGAGGACGCGGCGCGCTGCGCCCTGGTGTCGCTGGACTCGACCATCCGCTCCAACCTCTCGGTCGGCTTGCCGGTCGACCTGGCCCTGGTCCGCGCCGGCGACCTGAAGGTCAGCCAGCAGATGCGGCTGGAAGGCGACACCCCGCTGTACGCGGAGATCCACGACACCTGGTCGCGCAAGCTGGAGAACGCGGTGCGCACCCTGCCGCGCTTTCCGTGGGAGCCGGCGCTGGCGGCCACCGGCGGCGATCCGGCCCTGCCGCCGTTACCGCCCCGCCGCGGTCCGGCGCGGCAGGATCCGGGCGACTCCTCGGCCCAGCAGTAAGCATCGGGCGATGGGGATTTCCATGGGGGACGAGTCCGCTTCGGCGGCGGCGGTGACCGTGCTGCTCAGCCTGGGCAGCAACATCGAGCCCGAACGCTACCTGCGCACCGCGCTGGACGAGCTGGTATCGGCCTTCGGGCCCTTGCGGGTCTCGCCGGCCTACCGCACCCCGGCGGTGGGCTTCGACGGCGCGCCGTTCCTCAACAACGCGGTGGCGCTGCGCACGACATTGCCCCTGCCGGCGCTGGAGGACTGGCTGCACGCGCTGGAGGACCGACACGGCCGCGATCGCGGCGGCCCGCGCCTGGCCGACCGCACCCTGGACGTGGACGTGGTGTTCTACGGCGATGGGATCCTGCGCGAAGGCGGGCGGGTGCGGATACCACGGCCGGAGCTGGAGCATGCCTTCGTGCTCAAGCCGATGGCCGACATCGCCGCGGATTTCGTCGATCCGCTGAGCGGGCGCACCCTGGGCGAACTGTGGCGGGCGCATCCGCAGCATGGTGAAGCCTTCGAGGCCGTGTCGCTGTCGTAGGCGTCGAGGAGTGCCGTGCCGCGCTCGGCTATGCTGGTCGCCTCCCGGATTCCGCCACACCCATGCACGCCGATCTTCCACGACCCGATGCCGACGCCCTGCGGCACAGCGACACGCTGGCCGCGCACATCCGCGCCGAGATCCTCCAAGGCGGCGGCACGATCCCGTTCTCGCGCTTCATGGAGCTGTGCCTGTACGCGCCGGGCCTGGGCTACTACAGCGCCGGCAGCACCAAGTTCGGCGGCGCCGGCGACTTCACCACCGCGCCGGAGACCGGACGCCTGTTCGCCGCCACCGTGGCCGGGGTGCTGGCCGAGACCCTGCGCCAGCTCGATGGCCGCGCGCGGGTGCTGGAGATCGGCGGCGGCAGCGGCGCTTTCGCCGAGGTCGCGCTCAAGCGCCTTTTGCAGCTCGATGCCCTGCCGGACCGCTACGCCATCCTCGAGCCCAGCGCCGACCTGCGCCAGCGCCAGCGCGAGCGGTTGGAACGCAGCCTGATCCCGCCGGTGTTCGAACTGGTGGAATGGCTGGACCGCCCGTTCGAGGACGAGTGGGACGGGGTGCTGTTCGCCAACGAGGTGGTCGACGCATTGCCGACGCCGCGCTTTACCGTGCGGCACGACGAGGTGCTCGAGGAACACGTGGCCCTGGACGGCAACGGCGACTTCGTCCGCGTCGACCGGCCCGCCGACGTGCTGCTGACCGCCGCGGTGCGCCACGTCGAGCGCCACCTGGAAACGCCTTTGGCCGACGGCTACCGCTCCGAACTTTTGCCGCAGCTGCCCTACTGGCTGCAGGCGGTGGCCGGCGGGCTGCGTTCGGGCGCGATGCTGTGGTTCGACTACGGCCATCCGCGCCGCGAGTACTACCAGCGGCAGCGCGGCGACGGCACCCTGCGCGCGTTCTACCGCCAGCGCATGCACGAGGACGTTCTGCGCTGGCCGGGCCTGCAGGACCTGACGGCCTCGGTGGACTTCACCGCCCTGGCCGAGGCGGGCACCGGCGCCGGCTTCGACCTGGCCGGCTACTGCAGCCAGGCCAGCTTCCTGCTCGGCAACGGCATCGACCGGCTGCTGGCCGAGGCCGAGGCGCGTACCGACGAGGCCGGCGCCCTGCGCCTGCGCCAGGAGCTCAAGCGCCTGACCCTGCCCGAGCAGATGGGCGAGCGTTTCCAGGCGATGGCCTTCAGCCGCGACGTCGACCTGGGTGCCGCGTTCCTGCTCGGCGACCTGACCTGGCGGCTGTGAGCGCCGCGCTCAAGCCGTTCCGGCGGCCGTGGCTGTGGCTGGGCGTGTGGGCCGCGGCGGTGCTGGCGGTGGTCGTGCTCAGCCTGACCCCGCCGCCGCCGATGGCATTGCCGCAACACGGGGACAAGGTCGAACACCTGCTGGCCTATGCGGCGCTGATGGCCGGCGCGGTGCAGCTGTTCGCCGGGCGCGGCCGGCTGCTGGCCTGTGCGCTGGCCCTGGCGGCGCTGGGCGTGGGCCTGGAGCTGGCGCAGGGCTCCTTCACCGCCAACCGCATGGCCGATCCGGCCGACGCGCTGGCCAATGCCGGCGGCGTCGCCCTGGGCCTGGCCAGCGCCTGGCTGCCCTGGCGCGACGCGTTGCTGCGTTTCGACCGCCGCCGCTGAAGGAAAGGGCGGGGCGCCGCGGAGCGTGGAGTGGAGAGAACCCCACGATCCGCGACGCTCCGCGAACTCAGTCGGCCGGCCGCAGGGTGACCTGGTCGAGCACCCACATCTGCGGCCGGGTATCGCCGCTGAAGGTCAGGCACAAATCGGTGATGGTCTCGGGGCCCTTGCGCAACGGCGCCTCCAGTTCGATGAAGCCGTCCGCGCCGGGCTGCCGCGGCAGCGGCACCGAAGCCAGGACGCGTCCCTCGCAGCCGGCGCGCACCTCGAACTCGCCGTAGCGCGCCACCGGCCTGCGCCAGCCGCGCCTGGCCTCTTCCTCGCGCAGCAGGCCGAAGTTGTACGGGATGCGGCCGGCGCGGACCTTGACCGAGGCGATGCCCTGCAGCTGCGCGTCCTCCCACAGCCAGCACGGGTTGAAGATGCTCACGTCGAAACTGTCGCGCGGGCCGTCGAGCGGGGTGTCGTCCTCCAGCCGCAGCAGCAGGCGGCCGCCCTGCGGACACTGGGCCAGGGTCTTGTCGGTGCGGGTGAGCAGCGAGGCCGCGTCGAAGGTCCAGCGGTTCGGTGCGTCGGCCAGCGGCTTGCCGTCGACGAAGGTCATCGCCTTCAGCTCGGTTGGCACCGGCAGGGTCAACGCCGCGCCGTAGCTGGCCGATTGCGCGGTGGGCGTGCTGCCGTCGGTGGTGTAGCGGATGTCGCGGTAGCTCAGCGGGTTGGACAGCTCCACGGTGACCTTGCCGCCGGCGCGGTCGTCCTGGCGCTTCATCGCCACCGACAGGGCGGTCTGGCCGTAGGCAATGCCCAGCGCCCGGTAGCGTTGCAGCTGCGCCGGCAGGCGCGCGAGGAAATCGTCGTAGCTCTTGCGTTCCAGCGGCGTCCAGGCGATCTCGGCCAGCGCGGCCATGCGCGGGAACACGTTGTGCTGCAGGCGCTCGAAGGTGCGGGTGTGCTCGGTCCAGATGTTGGCCTGCACGCCCAGCACGTGCTTGCGCTGGGCCGGGTCGAGCTGCGCCGGCACGGGATCGAACGCATAGATTTTCTGCATCGAGGTGAACTTGGGCCGGCCCGGCGGCTCCTCGGGCAGGTTGGTCTGCAGGAAGTCCAGGTACAGGGTGTGGCTCGGCGCCATCACCACGTCGTGGCCGTGGGTGGCAGCCTCGATCCCGCCCTCGATCCCGCGCCAGGACATCACCGTGGCCTGTGGCGGCAGGCCGCCCTCGATGATCTCGTCCCAGCCGATCAGCTTGCGGTCGTGCGATTCCAGGAACCGCTCCAGCCGCTTGAGCATGTGCGACTGCAGCGCCTCCTCGTCCTTCAGGCCGAGTTCGCGGATGTAGGCCTGCACCGCCGGCGAGGCCTGCCACTGGTACTTCACCGCCTCATCGCCGCCGATGTGCACGTAGGGGCCGGGGAACAGTTCGATCACCTCGGCCAGGATGTTCTCGAGGAACTCCAGGGTCTGCTCGCCGGGGTTGAACAGGTAGGGGTTCACGCCCCAGTTGTGCGACGGCTCGGTCGGTTCGTCGACCACGCCGTGCTCCGGATAGGCCGCCACCGCCGCCTGGGCGTGGCCGGGCACGTCGATCTCCGGGACCACGGTGATGTGGCGCGCGGCGGCATAAGCGACCACATCGCGGATCTGCTCCTGGGTGTAGTAGCCGCAGTACAGGTTGGGCGTGCCGTCCGGCTTTCGCCCGGCTTCGCCGGCTGGGGCGCGGCAGCCGCCGACTTCGGTCAGCTTCGGGTAGCGCTTGATCTCCATCCGCCAGCCCTGGTCGTCGGTCAGGTGCCAGTGGAAGGTGTTGAGCTTGTGGGTGGCCATCGCGTCGAGCAGGGTCTTGATCTGCTCCACGCTCTGGAAGTGGCGGGCCGAATCGAGCATGAAGCCGCGCCAGGAAAAGCGCGGCGCGTCGTCGACGCGCATCGCCGGCAGGGACACGGCCGCGGCCTGCTGCCCGGCCAGCAGCTGCCACAGCGACATGGCGCCGTAGAACAGGCCGCGTTCGTCGGTGGCCTCGACCACGATGCCACGGGGGCCGATCTGCAGCGAATAGGCCTCGGCCGAGGCGCCGGCCGTGGCCGGGACGAGCCGGAACGCGATGCCGGAAGCCCGGCCGCTGCCGGAGGCCTTCGGTCCGGCCAGGCGCAGCGGGGTGGTGTCGCCGAGCAGGGCGACGAACTGGCCGGCCACCGTGGCCGCTTCGCCGGATGCGAACACGGCGGTGGCGGCATCGACGGTGTAGCGGCCCTGCGCCGGCTGCACCGAGACGGGACGGGGGATCAGCGGTGTTCCCTGGACTTCCACGGTCTGCGCCTGGACGACGGCGGTGGGCGTGCCCGCTGCCGCCGGGAAGGCGCAGGCGAGGGCGACGGCCAGGGCGGCGGTCAGGGTGGAAGCGCGGGGAAGAAGCTGGGTCACGGTCGATCCTCCGGCAGGGAAGTGGCCGGCTGCAGGCTGACCCGGTCCAGCACCCACATCTGCGGGCGGCTGTCGCCAGTGAAGCGCAGGCACAGGTCCTGGCGGCCGGACAGGTCCGGCGGCAGTTCGGCGTCCAGCTCGAGGAAGCCGTCCGCGCCGGGCGCCGCCGGCAGCGGCACGCTGGCCACGCGCTGGCCCTTGCAGCCGCCGGCGAACACGTCCAGCTCGCCGTGTGCCGACCGCGCCGGTTCGAAGCGCCGTGCCGGCTCGTCGTGGGCCAGCTGGAAGTAGTACGGGATCCGCCCCGCACGCACCTTCACCGCGGCGATCCCGTCCAGCTGCGCGCCGTTCCACTGCCAGCAGGGGTAGAAGATGTCGGTGTTGAAGATCGCGCGCTCGCCGTCGGCCGGGCCGTCGTCCTCCAGGCGCAGCAGCAGGCTGCCGCTCTCCGGGCAGGCGGCCAACTGCTCGTCGCTGCGCGACAGCAGCGAGGCCGCGTCCCAGTCGAACCCGCGCGCGGGCGCCAGCGGCCTGCCTTCGAAGAACGCCGCCGCGCGCAGCTTCGCCGGCAGCGCCAGGTCCACCGGTGCGGAGTACAACGGCGAATCCGCGCCGGGCTCTTGGCCGTCGGTGGTGTAGCGGATCTCGTAGCCGAGCGGATTGGACAGCGTCGCCCGGGCGGTGCCGGCGGCGCGGTCGTCCTCGGCCACCGCGTCGACCTGGAACGGGGTCAGGGCATAGCCGATGTTCCAGCGCTGCCAGCGGCGCAGCTGCGCCGGCAGGCGCTGCAGGAAGTCGGCGTAGTCCTTGCGCGCCTCCGGGCTCCAGCCGGTCTCGGCCACCGCCGCCAGGCGCGGGAACATATGGTGCTGCAGCCGTTCGAAGGTGCGGGTGTGCTCGGTCCAGAGGTTGGCCTGCAGGCCGAGGATGTGGCCGCGGTTGGCTTCCTCCAGTTCCGCCGGCACCGGCTCGAAGTCGTAGACCTGCTTCAGGGTGATGGTCGCCGGCCGGCCCGGCGGCTCATGCGCCGAGGAGGTCTGCAGGTAGTCCAGGTACAGGTCGGAGGACGGCGACATCACCACGTCGTGGCCCGCGCGCGCGGCCTTCAGGC
Organism: Pseudoxanthomonas jiangsuensis; assembly: GCF_010093185.1. Classification (GTDB taxonomy): domain Bacteria; phylum Pseudomonadota; class Gammaproteobacteria; order Xanthomonadales; family Xanthomonadaceae; genus Pseudoxanthomonas; species Pseudoxanthomonas jiangsuensis. The sequence continues at coordinate 165,179 of NZ_PDWL01000002.1, forward strand.
CGCCTTCGATGCCGCGCCAGGACATCACCGTGGCCTCGGCCGGCAACGGGCCTTCCAGGATCTCGTCCCAGCCGATCAGGCGCTTGCCGTGGCCGGCGAGGAACTTCTCCAGGCGCGCGACCAGGTGGCTCTGCATCTCCATCTCGGTCGTGGCGCCGACCTCGCGCATGCGTTGCTGCACCCGCGCCGAGGCTTCCCACTGGTCCTTGACCGCCTCGTCGCCGCCGACGTGGAAATAGGTGCCGGGGAACAGCGGGATCAGCTCGGCGATCACGTTCTCCAGGAACCGGTAGGTCTCCTCCTCGGCGTTGACCAGGTTCGGGAACACGCCCCATTCGCTGGACGGCACCAGCCGGCGGTCGGTGCTGCCCAGTTCGGGATAGGCGGCGATCGCGGCGGTGGCGTGGCCGGGGACGTTCACCTCGGGCACCACGGTGATGTGGCGCTCGCCCGCGTAGGCGACCACGTCGCGGACCTGGTCCTGGGTGTAGAAGCCGCAGTACCGGCGCGGCTGGCCGGTGGCCGGCTCGATCCCGCCGTCGCCGGACGGGATGCGGCAGGCGCCGACCTCGGTCAGCTTCGGGTACTGCTTGATCTCCACCCGCCAGCCCTGATCGTCGGTCAGGTGCCAGTGCAGGGTATTGAGCTTGTGCAGGGCCATCATGTCGATGACCTGTTTGACCTGGTCCACGCTCCAGAAGTGGCGGGCCGGGTCGAGCATGAAACCGCGCCAGCCGAAGCGCGGCGCGTCCTCGATCCGCACCGCGGGCAGGGCGACCTGGCCGGCATCGTCCAGGGTGGCCAGCTGCAAAAGGGTCATGGCGCCGTAGAACAGGCCGGCGGCGTCGCCGGCGCTGACGCTCACGCCATCGCCGGTGACCTCGAGCAGGTAGGCCTCGCGGCCCGCCGCGGCGCGCGTCGGATCCAGCCGGAACACGATCCCGCGCCGGGTTTCGCCGCTGGCGGCCGTCGGTTCCAGGACCAGGTCGCGGCCCTGGGCCAGCAGGGTGGCGAACTGGCGGGCCACGGTCAGCGCCGCCTCGCCTTCGCCCTGCAGGGGCGTGTCCGCGGCGAGCGCGAAGGTGCCGGCGCCGGGCTGCATGCTGGCCGGCGCCGGAATCAGCGACAGCCGGGCAGGCGCGGCGGCGGCGGGCGCCGCGGGCTCGCCGGACGGCGCCTTGCCGCCGCACGCGGCCAGCGCCGCGAGCAGCGCCGCCGCGCCGAGCCGGCGCAGGCGCTGGAAGGAATCGGGTCGGTTCATGGTCACTCCCTTGTTGCGGTGATGCGGATTGCGGAAATGACGACGGGCCCGGATCGCTCCAGGCCCGCCGCTTCAAGGGCAGCTCGCGCTGCCGTGGATCATGCCGCGGTCAGAACTGGAACCTCAGCGAGGCCATGATCCGGCGGCCGGTGCGGTAGTCGCCGCGGACCAGCTTGTCGGTGTTCTCGATCCCGGGCACCTCGGCGTAGGTGTAGTAGTTGCTGTCCAGCAGGTTCATGCCGTCCAGGCCCAGGCTGAGGTAGTCGTTGATCTTGAAGTTGAAGCTGGCGTCCAGCGAGTCGTAGTCGTCGGTGACCAGGTAGTTGCCGCGATCGACGCTGGTGTAGTACTTCGAGCGCCACGAGTAGGTCACGCGCGCGCTCCAGCGCTCGTTCTCGAAGAACGGGCTGACGTTGAGCTGCTCCTTGGAGTTGTACGGCAGGTGGTCGCCGTTGTCGGCCTTGGCGTCGGCGTAGGTGTAGTTGGCCAGCAGGCCGAAGCCGGCGCCGAAGGCCTTCTGGAACGCCAGCGACACGCCCTTCACCTTGGCGCTGCCCGCGTTCTCCGGGCGGGAGACGGTGAACGCTTCGATCTGGCCGTTGGACTCGTTGCGGTGCTGCTCGGTCCGGGTGGTGTAGAGGATGTAGCTGCCGACGTCCTTGTGGAACGCGGTCGCGGCCAGGATCGCGTCCTCGGCGAAGTACCACTCGGCCGAGACGTCCAGGTTGGTGGACTCGTACGGATCCAGGTCCGGGTTGCCGCCGCCGCCGGTGCGGGTCTGCGGGCCCAGCCACAGGTAGTTGGACATGTCGCCGTAGTTCGGGCGGGCGATGACCTTGGCCGCCGAGCCGCGCAGGACCAGGGTGTCGGTGGCGTCGAACACCACGTTCAGGTTGGGCAGCACGTCGCGGTACTTCTTCTTGATGCTGACCAGGTCGTAGGTGTGGACGCCGTTGTTGGCGACCGCGACGGCGGTGCAGTCGGCACTGGCCGTGCACTGCCAGCCCACGCTGTCGGACTCGGTCTCCACCACGCGCACGCCGAAGTTGCCGCGCAGGCGGTCCCAGCTGTAGTCGGCCTGCAGGTAGGCGGCGTTCACGTCCTCGGACACCGCCCAGGTATTGGAGACGAAGTCGGCGTGGTTGAAGGTGCTCGGCTGCGGCATGGTCTGCCACGGCGCCAGCCAGTCGCCGCTGAGGATGTAGTCCGACAGCGCCCAGCCGTCGATGGTGAAGCGCTCGGACAGGTCGCCCGTGCCGCTGAAGCCGCTGAGGTAGTTGCCCGGCAGGGGACGCGGATCGAACATGTCGGCGGTCGCGTTGCCGTAGCCGGCCACCGCCGCCAGCGACACGCCGGCCATGGTCTGGGTGGTTTCGTGCTCGCGGCGCTTGAGGCCGAAGCGGATCTGGTAGATCGGCGAGTCCAGGCGGATGCCGAAGTCGACCTGGGCGTACTTTTCCTCGTCGGTGGTCGGCTTGGACACGATGTTGCCGCCCCAGCCGGTGTTCCAGTCGCTGTTGTCCGGGCTGCCCGAAGCGCCCGCCCAGCCGCCGTCGATCTGGAAGGAGGAGGGGTTGAGGAACGGGTTGTTGCCGCTGAAGGTCAGGCTGCGATTGCCGCTGATGTCGTAGCTGTAGTCGGACCAGTTCAGGAACTCGCCGTAGACCTGGCGGCCGGTGCCGCCGGTGGCCTTGGAGGTGCCGACGTGCGCCGAGGCGAACCAGCGCTCGTCGTTCCAGGTGGCCTTCAGGTCGTAGGAGTCGGTGTCGACGGTGGCCTGGCGGTTGATCAGGTCGTAAACCACCAGCGCGTTCTTGAAGTCGGCCTTGGTGATGACCCCGCCCTCGACCGTGAGGTCGGTCATCTTCATCAGGCCGTTGTAGTCGTTGCCGTTGAACGCGAACATCGAGTGGCTCATGTTGTCGTAGCCGGCCTTGACGTCGAGCGCGTTGAACTCGATGTCCAGCTTGTCGTGCGGCTTGAACTGCAGGCCCAGCGACAGGGTGTCGCGCTCGCGCTGCTGCTCGAAGTAGTGGGCGCTGATCGAGTTGGGGCCGACCGCGTCGGGGTTGGCCAGCAGGGTGTCGGCGCAGTGGTCGACGCAGATGACCGGGGCGGGCGCGCCGACCGACCAGTCCATCGGCCGGTTGTTGAGCGTGCCGCCGCCGCCGCGGCCGTTGATGTAGTTCTCGCCGGTCACCGTGCCGTAGGCCTCGATGCCGTCGCGGCGGATGCTTTCGATCGAACGCTGGGCGGAGACGATCACGCCGAAGTTGGACGCGTCGTTCTTCCAGCCGAGCAGGGCCGAGACCGAAGGATCGCCGGTGCCGATGCGGTCGTTGTGCAGGTAGCTCACCGCGCCGGAGATGGTGGTGCCGTCCAGGTCCAGCGGCTTGCGGGTGGAGATGTTGACGGTGCCGCCGACCGAGCCTTCGTCCAGCCACGCTTCCGGCGACTTGTAGACCTCGACCTTGCTCACCACCTGCGGCGCCAGCAGGGAGTAGTTGAAGGTACGGCCCGGCTGGTCGGTGATGAACCAGTCGGCCGAAGCCACGGTCTGGCCGTTGAGCAGGGTGCGGTTGAGCGCCGGGTCGGTGCCCAGGATCGAGACCTTCTCGCCCTGGCCGAAGGCCTTGTCGATGGTCACGCCCGGGATGATGGTGATCGCCTCGGCGACGTTGGTCGCCGGGAACTTGCCCACGTCCTCGGCGGTGACCACGTCGATGATGGCGTCGGCGTCGCGCTTGGTGTCCAAGGCCTGCTTGAGGCTGCCGCGGATGCCGACCACGGTGATCGTGGTCAGCTCGGTGGCGCCGGCGTCGTCCGCCGCCGGGGCGTCCTGCGCCTGTGCCTGCGCGGCGAAGCCGAGGCAGGCGACGATGGCCGCAGAAAGCACGGATTTCTGATACTTCATGATGTCTCTCCCATCACTAGTTTTTCGGTTGTACCGGGCATCCCCGGCAGTGACTGCTTCAGCTGCAACGGCCCGGCTACGGAGCGCGTCCCGTTCCAATCCCCCTGGCTCTTCCTGACGCCCCCGCTCACAACTCCAGAAATTCCGAACCCAGGTACCAGCTGGCGGCGCCGATGACGCCCAACTGCCCGTGTTCCACTAGCTTCACCGCGACCCCTTCCAGCGCCTCGCGCATCGGCCCCTTGTCCAGGAACCGGGCGACGAAGCTGCTCTGCATCAGGAATTCGCGCATCTGCGGCAGGATCCCGCCGGCCAGGTACACGCCACGCACCCCGTACAGCAGGGCCATGTCGCCGACCGCGCTGCCGAGCAGGCCGCAGAACGCCTCCAGGCTTTCGCGCGCGAGCGGGTCGTCGCCCGCCAGCGCGGCCGCGGTGATCGCGCTGGGGTGGGCATGCGCCGGGGTGGCGCCGCGCAGCGCGCACAGCGCCAGGTAGAGGTTCAGCAGCCCGGGGCCGGAGAGCGCATGCTCGACCGGGACGTGGCTGCGCTGGGTCAGCATCTGCCGCAGCAGATCCATCTCCAGTTCGGTGGACACCGCTAGCGCGGCCTGGCCGGCCTCGGTCGCCAGCACCACTGCGCGCGGGCCGGCCGGGATCCATACCGCCGCGCCCAGGCCGGTGCCCGGGCCCAGCACCAGCAGGGGCCCTGCGGCGACGCGCTCGGGACCGCACACGCGCTGGACCTCGCTGGCGTCCAGGTGGGCCACCGCATGGGCGACGGCTTCGAAATCGTTGACCAGGTGCACGGCCTGCAGCTGGAGCTGTTCGCGGATCCGCGCGGGCGACAGCGGCCAGGGCAGGTTGGCGGCGATCACGGTGCCGTCCAGCAGCGGATAGCCGGCGCTGGCGATCACCACCACGCCCGCCCGCGCCGAGCCGTCCAGGCCGGCGCGGAACTCCTCGATGATGTCGGCGAGTCCGGCGTAGTCGGCGCAGCGGAACTTGGCGTACGCGCGGACCTGCAGCGCAGCGCCGCGTTCGGCCCGGATCAGGCCGATGCGGACGTGGGTGCCGCCGACGTCCGCGGCGAGGAATAGCTGTTCCGACTGGATGGGTGCGACCTGCGCAAGCACGTTTCGATCCCCTTGGTCCGCCCGTTGCGGGCGGGGTACATCCCCTGGAGCCGAGTGTGTTAACGCCTGACAACGATGTCAACAATCTTCTGAAAAAATTTTCTCCCACTCCCTGATTTCGCACATGAATACGAGTCAATCCCCGAATTGGCCTGTGTTTATTGCCATTCCTGGTGCGAAGGCTTTTCACAAGGTCCCCAGATGAAAAGATTTCGAGCGCAACCAGCCTTGTGGCGGGTCGCCAGGACCCAGAAAAAAAGAAGCCCGGCATGGAGTCATGCCGGGCCAAGGGAGGGTACTGGGGAGAAGAACCGGTCCGCGGCGGAGCCGCAGACCGGGGTGGTGCTCAGAACTTCAGGCGGACGTTGAAGTAGTACTGCCGGCCGTTGCTGTAGAACGCGGTCGGGATGCTCGAGCTCTGGTAGTACTTGATGTCCGGGTCGTTGAGGTTGAGCGCGTCGAAGGTGAAGCTCAGGTGGTCGTTGACCTTGTAGCTGAGCGCCGCCGACAGCGTGCCGAAGTCGTCCTGGTAGTACGGGTTGGCGCCCGACAGGCCGATCAGGAACGCGGAGCGGTAGGTGTAGCCGACCCGCGCGCCGAAGGTGTCGTTCTCGAAGTACGCGCCCACGTTGTAGGTGTTCTTCGAGGTGCCGGTCAGGTTGTTGCTGCCGTCCGCCCAGGTGTGGGCGGTGCTGCCGTCGGCGTAGGTGTAGTTGGCGTTGACGCCGAAGTTCTCGCCGATCGGCTGCTCGTAGGCCACTTCCACGCCGGTGACCTTGCCGTTGGAATTGACCGGCACCGAGACCAGGTACTCCTCGAGCTGGTTGGTCAGCTCGCTGAACAGCATGCGCTTCTCGGTGCCGAAGGCCACGTAGTCCTTCAGGTTCATCGAGTAGGCGCCGACCGACAGCAGGCCGCGCGGCATGAAGTACCACTCCAGGTTGGCGTCGAAGTTGGTCGAGACCACCGGGTTGAGGTTCGGGTTGCCGCCGCCGCCGGTCTTGTTCAGGTCCGAGCCCCAGGACGAGGCGCCCAGCGCGGAGTAGTCCGGCAGGGTCTGGGTCTGCGAGGCCGCGAAGCGGAACACCAGGTCGTCGGCGAGGTTGAACTTCAGGTTTGCGCTCGGCAGCACCCGGCTGTGCTTGTTGTTGGTGAACACCCGGATCCACTGGCCGAACAGGCTGGACACGTCGGCGTTGGCAGGGTCGGAGACCGACTGGTAGGAGTTGATGTCCTGGTCGACGTTGACGTAGCGCAGGCCGACGTTGCCGCTCCAGCTGTCGCCGCTGAAGTTGGCCTGGACGTAGGCGGCGAAGTTCTTCTCGGCCACCTTCCACTCGGCGCCGTAGTTGTGGCGGCCGGTCGGGCCGTCGTTGTCGGACAGCCAGTCGGAGTTGTTGATGATCGCGTCCTTCAGCGCGCCCGGGGTGAAGTACCACAGGTCGCGCGGGAAGTCGCCGCCGATGCTGCTGGCGAAGCCGCCCGGGTACGGGCTGGTGGCGCCGTTCTGCAGGGCCGCCCAGATGTTGCCCGGGCTGGCGCCTTCCGGCGACTGCGCCTCGCGGGTGTGGTCGGCGTAGCGGGCGCCGAAGTCGATCGAGGACAGGACGCCGTCGTTGAAGTACTGGGTGAAGTCGGCGGTGAACCAGTCCTCGTCGTCCTTGGCGGTGACCTGCTGGTTGCCCCAGGTGCCGAAGCTGGTGACGCCGGCCGGGGTGATGTCGCCGCCGATCGACCAGTCCAGCGGGGAGCTGGCGCCGTGGCTCGTCCAGCTGGCGCCGCCGCCGGCGCCCAGGGTCACCTCGGCGATGAACTGGCGGTCGGTCGAGCCCTCGCCGCTGGTGGTGCCGGCCTGGAACTTCGCGCTCAGGTTGTCGTTGATCTGCCAGGCCGCGTCGAAGGTGGCGTAGCTGGTCTTGGCGGTGGCCTCGCGGTAGATCATGTCGTAGACGCCGTAGTCCTGGCCCGCGACGCCGGTGTAGGTCGCCTCGGTCAGCACGCCGTCCTTGACCACGTAGCCGGCGTCAGGCGCATGGGCGCGGGCGAAGTTGCCACCCCAGAGCATGAAGTTGCGGTTGTAGTTGTTGGCGTCCATGTCCGAACGGAAGCCGCTCACGCCCAGGGTCAGGTCGTCGTTCGGCTTGAACTGGACCTCGACCAGGCCGCCCTTGCGCTCGCGGGTCTGTTCGAACAGGGTCGAGCCCAGCAGGCCCGGCGCCCAGACGCCGACCAGGTCGGGATTGTCGATGCCGGCCTGGTCGGTGGCCGCGATCTGGAAGAAGCCGCCCGGGATCTCCTGCGCCTCGCGGCGCAGCTCGCGCTTCTGGCTGAAGGCCTGGACCATCACGCCGAAGGTGCCGTCGTCGTTCTTGTAGTTGAACAGGGCCGACAGCTGCGGATCGGTGGAATCGGCCTGCTCGGCGTTGACCACGCCCAGCGAGGCCTCGGCGGTGATCTGGTCGGCGAACTCCAGCGGCTTGCGGGTGATGATGTTGACCGAACCGGTGGTGCCGCCGTCGGGCAGCTTGGCCTGCGAGGACTTGTGCACTTCCACCGAGCTGACCAGCTCGGACGGCAGCAGGGTGTAGCTGACGCTGCGGCCGACGCTGTTGCCCTGGCTGAGCACGAACCAGTCGGCCGAGCCGACCGAGTGGCCGTTGATCAGGGTCTGGGTCAGGCTCGGGCTGGTGCCGCGCAGGCTGACGCGGTCGGCCTCGTCGAAGCCGCCTTCGTCGGCCGAGGAGGAACTGATGTTCACACCGGGCAGGCGCTGCAGGGTGTCGGCGACGTTGTGCGCCGGCAGCTTGCCCACGTCCTCGGCGGTGACCACTTCCACGCGCGAGTTGGCTTCGCGCTTGGTGTCCAGCGACTTCTCCATCGAGCCGCGGATGCCGGTGACCACGACGGTGTCGAGCTCGGTCGCCTCCTGCTGGGCATCCTGGGCCTGCGCGGCGGCCGAGACGGCCAAGCAGGCGACGATGGCGGCGGAAAGGACTGACTTGTGGTGCTTCATGATGTCTCTCCCATCATTGTTTTGAGGTACGCCGGGAACGTCCCCGGCGACGACTGCGGCTTACTAGGTGCGACGGCCCGGCGATCCGGAACGACCCCCTTTCACATCTCCGGCGCCTGGCGACGCCGTCCAGCTCACTTCTCCGAAAAATCCGACTGCAGGAACCAGCGCGCGGCGCCGATCACGCCGAGCTGGCCGTGCTCGACCAGCTTCACCGAGACCCGCTCCAGCGCCTCGCGCATCGGCCCCTTGTTGAGGAACCGGTGGACGAAGTCGCTGTGCAGCAGGAACTGGCGCAGGTGCGGGAGGATCCCGCCGGCCAGGAACACGCCCTGGGCGCCGTACAGCAAGGCCATGTCGCCGACGGCGCTGCCGAGCAGGGCGCAGAACACGTCCAGGGTTTCGCGCGCGACCGGGTCGCCGCCGTCCAGGGCGGCGGCGGTGACCTCGCCCGGCTGCGCGTGCGCCGGGGCGATCCCGCGCACGGCGCACATGGCGTTGTAGAGGTTGAGCAGGCCCGGCCCCGACAGGGCCTGTTCGACCGAGACGTGGCTGCGCTGGCCGAGCATGTGCCGCAGCAGCTGCAGCTCCAGCTCGGTGCCGACCGCCAGCGCGGCCTGGCCGGCCTCGGTCGGCAGCACGATCGGGCGCTTGCCGGTGGGGATCCAGACCGCCGCGCCCAGGCCGGTGCCCGGGCCCAGGATCAGGATCGGGCCGATGTCGGGGGTATCCGGGCCGGACAGGCGCAGCACCTGGCTGGCGTCGACCTGGGCGGCGGCATGCGCAAGCGCCTCGAAGTCGTTGATCAGGTGCACCGCGTCCAGGCCCAGCGCCTGGCGGATGGCCACCGGCGACAACGGCCAGGGCAGGTTGGCGGTGATCACGGTGCCGTCGGCCAGCGGATAGCCGGCGCTGGCGATGACCGCCTCGCGTACCGGGGTGCCGCAGCGCTGGATGAAGTCGTCGAGGATGGCGTGGAGACCGGGATGGTCGGCGCAGCGGTACTTGCTGTAGGCCAGCACCTGCGGCGGCGCGCCCTCGGCGCCGGCCTGGACCAGGCCCAGGCGGACATGGGTCCCGCCCACGTCGGCGGCGATGAAAGGTGCCGACGGATGGTCCTGCATGGACGTTGCGCTGGCGGCGATGGCGGGCACTCGGACTCCCCTGGTGCTGGTTGGATCGGGTCGGACCGGATCTGATCCGAAATGAGGATCGCGGCCCCTGTGGCGATCCGGCGGCCGGAGTGTGGAAGTCGTCTGACAACGATGTCAACAGATTTTCATGAAAAAATCGTAGGCCGGAGACGAATGCACCAAAAGCGGTGATACGTCAGCGCTGTCATCCGCGATTGCGCACAAGGATGGTGCTTTTCCCTGAAAAACAAGGCGTATTCAGCCAGCGGATGCAGGAGCGGCCTTGTTGCACAGCAGCATCCGGCTGCGCGTCGACGGCGCCGTGGCGGTTGACAAGACGCGGCCGCTGACGGAAAGAATGTGACAACGTTGTTCCTACTTTTCGCCCGGCCGGGGGATGGCATGGGCGGATCTCCAGCCGCCGGGGAGGCAGCCGAAACATGTCCGCGACCACCGCCGCACACGCGCGCACCAGCCTGGCCACCTCGATCGCGATCGTCGGCGGCCTGTTCTTCATCATCGGCTTCTTCACCTGGATCAACGGGCCGCTGATCACCTTCGTCAAGCTCGCCTTCGACGTCAGCGAGATCTCGGCGTTCCTGGTGCTGATGGTGTTCTACCTGTCGTACTTCTTCCTGGCCCTGCCGTCGTCGTGGATCCTCAAGGCCACCGGCATGAAGAAGGGCCTGGCGCTGAGCCTGGCGGTGATGGCGGTGGGCGCGATGATGTTCGGCGAGTTCGCCACCCGGCGCTGGTTCGGCGGCGCGCTGTCGGGCCTGTTCGTGATCGGCGGCGGCCTGGCCCTGCTGCAGACCGCGGTCAATCCCTACATCTCCATCCTGGGCCCGATCGAGAGCGCGGCGCGGCGGATCGCGCTGATGGGCATCTGCAACAAGATCGCCGGGATCCTGGCGCCGCTGGTGCTCGGCTCGCTGGTGCTGCACGGCGTGGGCGACCTGGCCGCGCAGGTCGAGGCGGCCGACGCGGCGACCAAGGCGCAGTTGCTGGACGGCTTCGCCGCCAAGATCCACACCCCGTACCTGGCGATGGCCGGGGTGCTGCTGGTGATCGCGGTGGCGGTGCTGTTCTCGCCGTTGCCGGAAATCAGCGCCGCGGAAGCCAACGCGACCCCGGCCGCGGACGGCGGCGCTTCCCGCGGCAGCATCTTCCGCTTCCCGCACCTGTGGCTGGGCGTGCTGTGCCTGTTCGTGTACGTGGGTGCGGAGGTGATGGCCGGCGACGCGATCGGCACCTACGGCCACGCCTTCGGACTGCCCCTGGACCAGACCAAGTTCTTCACCTCCTTCACCCTGGCGGCGATGCTGCTGGGCTACCTGGTCGGCCTGGTGCTGATCCCGCGGGTGGTCTCGCAGGAGCGCTGGCTGAGCGTGTCGGCGGTGCTGGGCGTGCTGTTCTCGGTCGGTGCCCTGTTGACCCACGGCTACGTCTCGGTCGGCTTCGTCGCCGCCCTGGGCTTCGCCAACGCGATGATGTGGCCGGCAATCTTCCCGCTGGCGATCCGCGGCCTGGGGCGCTTCACCGAGACCGGTTCGGCGCTGCTGATCATGGGTATCGCCGGCGGCGCCCTGGTGCCCCAGCTGTTCGCCGTGCTCAAGCAGCACTTCGACTTCCAGTGGGTGTTCGCCGGGCTGATGGTGCCCTGCTACCTGTACATCCTCTACTACGCCCTGCGCGGCCACCGCGCCGGGCTGCCGGCGGGCCGCTGATTCCCGCATGATGGACGGCGGATCCACTCCCAGGGCAGCAGCAGGCATGCGCAGGCCGACCATCAAGGATGTCGCCGAGCGGGCGAAGGTTTCGCTCAAAACCGTATCGCGGGTGATCAACAACGAGCCCTCGGTGATGCAGGCCACGCGCTCGCGCGTGCTGGCCGCCATCGCCGAGCTGGACTACGAGCCGGACCCGACCGCGCGCAACCTGCGCAGCGGGACCCCGTTCGTGATCGGGCTGGTGTACGACAACCCCAACCCGTACCACATCATCGGCGTGCAGAACGGCGTGCTCGCGGCCTGCCGCGAGACCGGCTTCGGCCTGCAGATCCAGCCCTGCGACTCGACCTCGCCCTTGCTGGCAGACGAACTGGCCGAGTTCGTGCAACGCTCGCGCCTGGCCGGGCTGGTGCTGACCGCGCCGATGTCCGAGCGCCCGGACCTGGTGGCGGCGCTGGTCGCGCGCGGGATCCGGGTGGTGCGGATCATCGCCGCCACCAACGATCCGGCCGACGGCCCCTGCGTCTACATCGACGACCGCGATGCCGCCTACGAGATCACCGAGCACCTGATCCAGCTCGGCCACCAGCGGATCGGCTTCCTCTGGGGCGGCGCCCAGCATCGCTCCTCGGGCGAGCGCTACGCCGGCTACGAGGCGGCGCTGAAGGACTACGGCATCACCCTGGACAAGCACCTGGTGATCCCCGGCGACTACACCTTCGACGACGGTTTCCGCGGCGCCCGCCGCCTGCTGGCGCTGCGCGAGCCGCCCACGGCGATCTTCGGCAGCAACGACGAGATCGCCGCCGGCGTGCTGGCGGCGGCCAAGTCGGTGGGGCTGAACGTGCCCTACGACCTGTCGATCGCCGGCTTCGAGGACAGCCCGTTCTCGCGCCAGTCCTGGCCGGCGCTGACCACCGCCAAGCAGGCCACCGAGGACATCGCCCGCCACGCCGCGCGGCTGCTGATCGGCAGCCTGCGCCAGGACGCCTACGACGACCATCCCATGGCCGTGACCAACCAGGGCTTCGTGCCGCAGCTGGTGGTCCGCGGCTCCACCGCGCCGGCTCCGCTGCAGGCGCGACCTCGACCCGCACCCTCATCCGAAGCATGAACATGCCGCTCGCTCTGCCCGCCGAAACCCAGACCCTGATGTTCAACGAGGCCGCCGAGGCGGCCGACGTGGTCGCCGCCCAGTTCGCCCGCAACCGCGACACCCTCGCCGCCCTGGCCGGGCAGCTGCGCGCCGCGCCGCCGCCGTTCGTGGCCACCTGCGCCCGCGGCAGCTCCGACCACGCCGCGACCTACGCCAAGTACCTGATCGAGACCCAGCTGGGCATCGTCACCGCCTCGCTGTCGCCGTCGATCGGTTCGGTGTACGAGGCGCCTCTGAGGCTGGAGGGCGCGCTGTTCATCGCCATCTCGCAGTCGGGCAAGAGCCCGGACCTGCTGCGCAATGCGGAAGCGGCCAAGGCCTGCGGGGCGCGTGTGGTCGCGCTGGTGAACGTGGAGGATTCGCCGCTGGCGCAGCTGGCCGATACCGTGATCCCGCTGTGCGCGGGTCCTGAGAAGAGCGTGGCCGCGACCAAGAGCTACCTGGCCTCGCTGGCGGCGGTCCTGCAGCTGGTCGCGTACTGGAAGGACGATCCGGCCCTGCTCGCCGCGCTCGACGGCCTGCCGCAGGCGCTGCGCGAGGCCTGGGCCCAGGACTGGTCGTCGCTGACCCAGGGCCTGGTCGGGGCGCGCAACCTGTTCGTGCTCGGCCGCGGCCTGGGCCTGGGCGCGGCCCAGGAGGCGGCGCTGAAGTTCAAGGAGACCTGCGGCCTGCACGCCGAGGCCTACAGTTCGGCCGAGGTCAAGCACGGGCCGATGGCGCTGGTGGGCGCCGGCTTCCCGGTGCTGGTGTTCGCCCAGCCCGACGGCACCGGCGCCGGCGCGGTCGCCGTCGCCGAGGAATTCCGTGCGCGCGGCGCCGAGGTCTGGGTGGCCTCGGCGCCGGAACCGGCGGCCCCGGCTTCGTCCAGCGTCCAGTTGCCACTGGCGCAGGCCGCGCACCCCGCGCTCGCGCCCTTGCTGACGGTGCAGAGCTTCTACCGCGCGATCAACGCCCTGGCCCTGCGCCGTGGCCACAACCCGGACCTGCCGCCGCACCTGAACAAGGTCACGGAGACGGTCTGATGGCCACCCACGCGCTGGTCAACGCCAGGGTCCTGCTCGACGACGGCTTCCACGACGACCTGGCGGTGCTGCTCGACGCGGCCGGCCGGATCGAGGCGCTGGCCCCGGCCGGGCAGGCGCGGCTGCAGGCCGCCGAGGTCCGCGACCTGGGCGGCGGCTGGCTGCTGCCGGGCTTCATCGATGCCCAGGTCAACGGCGGCGGCGGGGTGCTGTTCAACAACGACACCAGCGTCGAGGCGATCGCCGCGATCGGCCGCGGCCACCGCAGGTTCGGCACCACCGGCTTCCTGCCGACCCTGATCAGCGACGACGCCGAAGTGATGGCGCGCGCGGTGGCCGCCACCCGCGCGGCGATCGCCGCCGGCGTGCCCGGCGTGCTCGGCGTGCACCTGGAAGGGCCGTACATTGCCCCGGGCCGCAAAGGCACCCACGACGCCAGCAAGTTCCGCGTGCCCGATGCCGCCGAGGCGGCGATGGCGACCTCGCTGGACAACGGCGTCACCCTGATCACCCTGGCCCCGGAACGGGTGCCGCTGGACACGATCCGGGCGATGGTCGCGCGCGGCGCGCGGGTGGTGGCCGGGCATACCGCCGCCAGCTACGAGGAGACCCGCGCCGGGCTGGACGCCGGCCTGTGCGGCTTCACCCACCTGTACAACGCGATGTCGCCGCTGCAGGGCCGCGAGCCCGGCGCGGTCGGCGCCGCGCTGGAGGACCGCGACAGCTGGTGCGGTGTGATCGTCGACGGCGTGCACGTGCACCCGGGCGCGTTGCGCGTGGCCCTGACGGCCAAGCCGCGGGGCAAGATCTTCCTGGTCACCGACGCGATGCCGATGGTCGGCTCGGACGATCCCTCGTTCGCGCTGTACGGCGAGGTGATCACCGCGGTGGACGGGGTGGTCCGCAATGCTGCCGGCGCGCTGGCCGGCTCGGCCCTGGACATGGCCACCGCGGTGCGCAACAGCGTGCGCCTGCTGGGCCTGCCGCTGGAGGAGGCCGCGCGCATGGCCTCGACCTATCCGGCGCAATTCCTGGGCCTGGCCGACCGCCACGGCCGGATCGCGCCGGGCTTGCAGGCCGACCTGGTGCTGCTGGACGAGGCGCTGGAGGTCCGCGAGACCTGGATCGCGGGCGTGGATTCGGCAGGTTGAGCGCAAAACCCGCCCGCTTCGCCTCGGTCGACGCCCTGCGCGGCCTGACCGTGGCGGCGATGCTGCTGGTCAACAACCCGGGCGACTGGGGCCTCGTCTACCCGCCGCTGCTGCACGCCGACTGGCATGGCTGCACCCCGACCGACCTGGTGTTCCCGTTCTTCCTGTTCATCGTCGGCGTGTCGATCGCGCTGGGCGTGGTCCCGCGCGCCGAGGACGGCGCCGACCGCGGCGTCCTGCTGCGCGCGGTGGCGGTGCGCGCCGTGCGCATCCTCGGCATGGGCCTTTTGCTGCACCTGCTGGCCTGGTGGTGGCTGGACCTGGCGCACTACCGGCCCTGGGGCGTGCTGCAGAGGATCGGGCTGTGCTTCCTCGCCGCCGGTGCGGTGGCGCTGTGGCTCAGGCCGCGGGCGCAGTGGCTGCTGCTGGGCGTCCTGCTGCTCGGCTGGTGGGCGTTGCTGGCCTGGGGCGGCAGCTACGCGCCCTGGGAGAACCTGGCCAGCCGGATCGACGATGCGCTGCTCGGACCGTGGCTGTACGCGCACGACCCGGCCAGCGGCCGCGGCCACGATCCGGAAGGCCTGGCGAGCACCCTGGGGGCACTGGCGACCACGCTGCTGGGCCTGCGTGCGGGCGACTGGCTGCGCCGCGGCCGCACCCGCGTGCTGTGGCTCGCCGGCGCCGTGGCGCTGCTGGGCGGCTGGCTGTGGTCGGCCTGGCTGCCCTGGAACAAGAACCTGTGGACCTCGTCCTACGTGCTGTGGACCGGCGGCTGGGCGCTATGGGCGCTGGCCGCGGCGCACGCGCTGGTCGATGCGCGCGGCTGGCCGGCGCTGGGCCGCAGTTTCGGGGTCAACGCGATCGCCGCCTATGCCGGCTCGGCGGTGATGGTCTACGCCTTCGCCGGGCTGGGCTGGTGGGAGCCGATCTACCAGGCGCTGTTCGCCGGCTGGATGACGCCGCGGTTCGGGCCGTACCTGCCATCGCTGGTGTTCGCGCTGGCCTTCGTCGGGGTGTGGTGGCTGGTGGTGCTCTGGATGGACCGGCGCGGCTGGCACCTGAAGATCTGAGCGGCGGCGATCGGTCGCCTACGGAGGACTGCCGGATGCGTCCCGGCACTGCGCCGCCCGCGCGAGCAAAAGCTCGCGCTCGCGGGCGTTGGCGGTCATCGCCGCGGCGCGCTCGAACTCGGTGCGGGCCTCACCGTGGCGCTCCAGCCGGAACAGCAGATCGCCGCGCACGCTCGGCAGCAGGTGGTAGCCGGCCAGTTTCGGCTCGGTGGCCAGCGCCTCGACCAGCGGCAGGGCCGCGGCCGGTCCCGAGGCCATCGATACCGCCACCGCCCGGTTGAGCTCCACCACCGGCGACGGCGCGACCCGCGCCAGGGTCGCGTACAGGCCGGCGATCCGCGGCCAGTCGGTGGCGTCCGCCGTGAGCGCGCGCGCGTGGCAGGCCGCGATCGCCGCCTGCAGGGCATAAGGACCCTCGCCGCCGCCGAGGCGTTCGGCCATCGCCAGCGATTCCAGGCCGCGGCCGATCAGCAGCCGGTCCCAGCGCGCGCGGTCCTGTTCCAGCAACAGCACCGGCGCCCCGTCCGCGCCGGTGCGCGCGGGCAGGCGCGAGGCCTGGAGCTCCATCAGCGCCAGCAGCCCGTGCACGTCCGGCTCGGCCGGCATCAGTCCGGCCAGCACCCGGCCCAGGCGCAGGGCCTCCTCGCACAGCGCCGGCCGCGTCCAGTCCTCGCCGGCGGTAGCGGCGTAGCCTTCGTTGAACACCAGGTAGACCACGCCCAGCACCGCGGCCAGGCGTTCGGGCAGTTCCTCGCGCCGCGGGATCTCGAACGGCACCCGGGCCTCGGCCAGGGTCCGCTTGGCGCGGACGATGCGCTGGGCCACCGTGGCCTCGCTGGCGAGGAAGGCGCGGGCGATCTCGCCGGTCTCCAGGCCGCCGAGCAGGCGCAGGGTCAGCGCCACCCGCGAGTCCGGCGGCAGCACCGGATGGCAGGCGATGAACATCAGCCGCAAAAGGTCGTCGCCGACGCTGTCGTCGAGCAGCTCGTCGCCGCGCCGGCCGGCGTCCTCCTGCCACTGCTCCAGCTCCCAGGCCAGCTGCACGTGCTTCTCCTCGCGCAGCCGGTAATGGCGCAGGCGGTCGATGGCGCGATTGCGTGCGGTGGTCATGAGCCAGGCCCCGGGATTGTCCGGAATGCCGCCGTCGGGCCATTTCTCCAGCGCGGCGACCAGCGCGTCCTGGGCCAGTTCCTCGGCCAGGCCGACGTCGCGGACGATCCGGACCAGGCCGGCGATCACCCGGGCCGATTCCATCCGCCAGACCGCATCGATGGTGCGGTGGATGTCGTGCTGCGGCGTGCTCATGGGCGGCGATCAGAGCATCGACGTGGCGGTGGGGCACATCGCATGCCTCCTCGCATCGCGTGTGTTGGCACGCGCTTCGACGGGACGCCCGGATCAGGCACGCGCGGCGATGCCGGCGCGCAGCCTTTGTTCCTGCTCGCGCAGGTCCGGGGAGAGCGCATCGCCGAAATCCTCGGCCTCGAACACCGGGCGGATCTCGATCTCGCAGTCCTCCGGGTGCGGGTTGGGGCAGCGACGCGCCCATTCGATCGCTTCCTCCAGCGAGCGCACCTGCCACAGCCAGAAGCCGGCTACCAGTTCCTTGGTCTCGGCGAAGGGACCGTCCACCACTGTGCGCCGGGAGCCGGAATAGCGCACCCGTACCCCGCGGGAACTCGGATGCAGGCCTTCGCCGGCGAGCATCACCCCGGCCCTGACCAGTTCCTCGTTGAAGCGGCCCATCGCCTCCAGCAGCTGCGGACCGGGCATCTCCCCGGCCTCGGAACCGGTGGAGGCCTTGACCATCACCATCACGCGCATCTCGTGCTCCCCGTTCGTCAGCGCCGCCGGCCGGTTGCCGGCGCATGGATCGACGACGTGCGGCCGGGGTGCGTTTCGACACGCCGGCGCCGCCGGGGACCTCATTCCCCCGGATGCATCTCCACGATCGGCTTGAAGCCGCCCCAGAACATGCGCTTGCCGTCGAACGGCATCGAATCGGGTCCCATCGAGGCGATCCGCGGGTCGGCCATCACCTGCTTGTTGACCTTGTCGCGGTGCGCGCGCGAGCGGTAGCGGATCCAGGAGAACAGCACCACCTCGTCCGGCTTGAGCTTGACCGCCTGCGGGAACGAGGTGAGCTTGCCGGGCTGCACGTCGTCGGCCACGCACTCCACGTACTCCAGCGCGCCGTATTCCAGCCAGACCTTGCCGGCCTTGCGCGCGATCCTGCGGTAGTCCTGGACCTTGTCCTTCGGCACCGGCAACACGAAACCGTCCACGTACGCCATGGGAAACCTCCTTACGCTGTCGGGATGGGCCGGACCCTGCCGGCTTCGATGACGCGACGGACGGCGGGGACGGTGATCGACACGTTGCCGCGAAGGACGTTCAGGACGCGTGCGCAACCCCTACGGGGAACGTGCGGCGGCGATCGCGGCGATCCGGGCCTTGCGCAGGGCCTGTCCCACCTGCGGCCCGGCCAGGTGCGCGCCGCCGGGCAGGTCGCGGGCGTTCACCGCGGCGGCGGCGGCATGCAGCCGCCGCAACGCCGGGCCCTGCGGGTAGTCCGCCTCCTCCTGGCCGAGGCGGCCGCGCTTGTCGGCCTCGCAGGCGATGGCGATCCGGGCCACGCGCTCGGGACGGCGGAAGGCGTCGCAGCGCTCGAGCAGTTCCAGCACGGTGGCGTCGCGCAGCTCGGCCAGGCGGTGCACGTTGAGGTGTTCGCGGCACACGGCTTCGGCCAGGCGGCGGTGCTCGGTCGGCACCTTCAGCCGCTCGCACAGCGCCGCCAGCGGCTTGAGTCCGGCGTGCTCGTGACCGATGTGCCTGGGCAGCACGTGCGCCGGCGTGCGCGCCTTGCCCAGGTCGTGGGTCAGGGCGGCGAAGCCGACCAGGTCGTCCCCCGGCGCCAGCCGCGCGGCCATGTCGCTGACCAGCTGCTGGTGGATGCCGGTGTCGATCTCCGGGTGGAACTCGGCCCTCTGCGGCACGCCGTACAGCGCGTCCACCTCCGGCAGCACCGCGGCCAGCGCGCCACAGGCGTGCAGGGTGGCGAGGAAGGCCGATGGTCGCGGCGCGGCCAGGGCCTTGCGCAGTTCCTGCCAGACCCGCTCGGGCACAAGCGTGTCCAGTTCGCCGCTGGCGGCCATCTGCCGCATCAGGGCCATCGTCTCCGGCGCGACCTCGAAGCCCAGCGGCGCCAGCCGGGCCATGAACCGGGCCGCGCGCAGCACCCGCAGGGGATCCTCGGCGAAGGCCGGACCGACGTGGCGCAGGATCCGCCGCTGCAGGTCGTCCGCGCCGCCATAGGGATCGACCAGGTCGCCACGGGCGTCGCGGGCGATCGCATTGATGGTGAAGTCGCGGCGCTGCAGGTCCTCCTCCAGCGTCACCGAGGGATCGGCATCGACCACGAAGCCGCGGTGGCCGCGCCCGCTCTTGCGCTCGGTCCGGGCCAGGGCGTGCTCCTCGCCGCTGTGCGGATGCAGGAACACCGGGAAGTCGCGGCCGACCGGACGAAAGCCGGCATCGAGCATCTGCTGCGGGGTGGCGCCGACCACGACCCAGTCGCGGTCGCCCGGCGGCAATCCGAGCAGGGCGTCGCGGACGGCGCCGCCGACGAGGTAGGTGTCCATGGGCGTTACTGCGCGGCGGCCGGGCAGGCGAAGGCCTTGCGCGCGCCGCCGGTGCGGCCGAGCAGGCGCTCGCCGACCGGCAAAGCGTCGCCGTTGAGTCGCCAGTCGTAGATCACGCTGAAGGCCAGCACGCGGGCGACGTAGTCGCGGGTTTCCTTGTAGCTGATGGTCTCGATCCAGATGTCCGGATCGAACCCGGGCCTTTGCGACTGCCAGCGCGCCACCGGGGTCGGGCCGGCGTTGTAGGCGGCGATGGCCACGTAGGTGGCGCCGTACTTGTCCTCCATCTCGCGCAGGTAGGCGCTGCCCAGGGCGATGTTGGTCGAGGCGTCGTACAGGCTGTCGGCGCCGGCGTAGGCCAGGCCGGTGCGCCGGGACACGCCGGCGGCGGTGCCCGGCAGCAGCTGCATCAGCCCGCGGGCGTTGGCCGGCGAGCGCGCGGCGGGATTGAACACGCTCTCGGCGCGGATCTCGGCGGCGATCCAGGCCGGGTCCAGGTCGTGGCGCCGGGCGGCGGCGCGGATGTCGGCGTCGTGGTGCAGGGGGAAACGCAGGGCGTACAGGCGCTGCTCTTCCGGCGGCTTGCCCAGGGAGAACACCGCACGGTCGAACCAGCCCTGTTCCTGGGCCAGGGCCACCGCGGTGCGGCGACGGGCATCGTCGAAACGCGAGAGCGCGTCGCTCCATTCGCGCACGGCCCATCCGGGCTGGTCGATCCGGTACAGGGCCAGGGCGCGGACCAGGGCCGGGTCGCGGGCGACCTCGGCGCGCAGGCCGGACCCTTCCGGCGGCTGCCACGGGCACAGCGCATACGGCTGGCGCAGGCGGTCGGCGGCGAGGAAGCCATGGAAGGTGGGGGTGGCCGCGGTCTGCCGGAACAGGGCCTGGGCCTCGGCCGCGCGACCGGTCTTCTCCAGCATCCGCGCCTCGAACCAGCGCCAGCGCGAATCCTCGCGCTGCTTCGCCGGCATCTTCCGCAGGGCTTCCAGCGCCGCCTTCCAGTCGCCGCGGGCCATGGCCTCGCGCACCCGCCATTCGTGCAGGCGTTCGTCGTAGGCCGAGGCCGGCACCGCCTCCAGCCGGCGCGCCGAGCCGGGCAGGTAGGAGGCCACCGTCCACAAGGCGATCTGGTACAGGACCCGGCCGCGTTCGGCCTCGTCCATGCCCAGCGCCGGGGCCAGCTGCGCGAGCTGGCGTTCGGCGCCGTCCGGGTCGGTCTTCGCCAGCCGCGCCAGTCCGGCCGCGGCGACCCGGCGGCTGCGCGCATCGCGCGGCCACTGCGCGGCGCGGGCGTGCGGGGCCTGGACGAAGGCGGCGTAGTCGGCGGCCAGCGCCTGCGCGGCCGCGGGCAGGCCGCGCGCGGCGGTGCGCATCACCGCGGCGTCGCCCTCGGCCACGGCCAGGTCGAAGCGCTCCCAGCGCAGGGCCTCGTCGAGGGCGCCGCGGGCGGCAAGTGCGGCGAACACCGGGTCGCAGGCATCGGGCAGGGACTTGCCTTGGCGCCATAGCGCCTGCGCCTGCGCGTTCCAGTCCGGTCCGGCGCGGCCCAGCGACTGCAGGGCGTCCAGGCGCGCGCAAAGCAGGCCGGCGTCATCCTGCGGGCGCCAGTCGGCCAGCAGCGCGCTCCAGTCCTTGCGCCGCGACAGGGCGGCCAGCCACAGGCTGCGCAACGAGGCCGCCGCGGCCTGGCCGTCGTAGCGCTGCAGGAAGGCGCGGACCTGGCCGGCGTCGGCACGGTCGAGGTCGCGCGAGAGGCGGGCGAACTCCAGCCACGGCAGGCGCGGGTCGGCGCGCAGGGCCTCGACCTGCCCGGGCGCGAGCTGGCCGCCGCGCGCGGCGGCCAGGGCGGCCTTCATCGCCGCGTCGTTCTCAGCGCCGGCGGGCGCGGCCACCGCCGGCAGCGCGGCCAGCAGCAGGCAGATCAGCAGGCCCGGCAGCATGGCTTGGGGCAGGCGAAGACGGCGTTGCGAGGACGGGATGGTGAAGGCGCGCGACATGCGTTCGAATATACCCAACGCGCCTGAATGGCCGTGACGGCGCGTACCTCCTCGGGAACGCGTCGGCACGCCGCCCGGGCGCCCTGCCGATGGAGCGCCCGTGAATCCCTGGATGTATCTGCTGTTTCCCCTGCTCGGCATCGCGGCCGGGATCCTCGCCGGCCTGCTCGGCGTCGGCGGCGGCCTGGTCCTGGTCGCCGCCCTGGCCTGGCTGCTGCCCTGGTTCGGGGTACCGCAAGAGGCGGCGATGCACGCGGCCCTGGCCAGTTCGCTGGCCAGCATCGTGCTGACTGCGGCGTCCTCGGCGCGGGCGCACGCCGCGCGCGGCAGCGTGCTGTGGCCGACGGTGGCGTGGATGGTGCCCGGCCTTCTGCTCGGTGGCTGGCTGGGCAGCGGCCTGGCGGTGAAGCTGGACGACGAGGCCTTGCGCTGGATCGTGGCCGGCTACTGCCTGCTGGCGGCCTGGCAGATCGGCTTCGGCCGCACCCGGGCGCCGGTCGACGGCAGCGAGGTCGCCGCGCCGCGCGGCTGGCCGATGACCGTCGCCGGCGGCGGCATCGGCGCCCTGTCGGCGGTGGTCGGGATCGGCGGCGGCAGCATGACCGTTCCCCTGCTGGTCTGGCGCGGGGTACGGCCGGTGCGCGCGGTCGGTACCTCCAGCGCCTGCGGCGTCGCCATCGGCCTGGCCAGCGCCCTGGGCTACGCCCTGCACGCGCCGGATGGAGCATTGCCGCGGCATGCGCTCGGCTACGTCTACCTGCCGGCGGCGGTGGGCGTAGCGCTGGCCTCGGTGCTGGCCGCGCCCTGGGGCACGCGCCTGGCGCACCGGCTCAGCGCGCAGGCCTTGCGGCGGGTGTTCGCGCTGTTCCTGCTGGCGGTGGGCCTGAGCGTGCCCTGGTCGGGCTGAGCGGCTCTCAGCCACCGCAGCTCGCGGCGACGATGCCGGCCCGTCGTTCGTACTCGCCGCGCCGGCGCTCGGCGTTGTCGGGATGGGCGAAGCGCCAGCGCGACTCCGCCTCGCGCGCGTAGCGGCGCCAGGCTTCGCAGGCGCCGCCGTCCGCCACCCGCGCGCACTGGTCGCGCACCACTTCGCAGGCCTGGCCGGCGCCGGCCGCCGGGTTGCCGTCCAGGCCGACGGTGCGCAGGCCGATGCAGCGCGGCGGCTGCTCGGCCTCCTCGGCCAGGTAGCTGTCGCCGTCGTAGGTTTGGCAGCGGAACAGCGGCGGGGGCGGCAGGCGATCGCTGTCGGCGGGCGTGGGTTGCGGCGCCTCGCGCGCCAGGGTCGCGCTGTCGAGGATGCGCGGCTGCCGATCTTCGGTGCCGGTGCTGGACGGTGCCGCGGTTGCGGCCGCCGGTTCCGCGAAACCGGGCGGTGGCGCGGAGGATGCGGGTGCGGACATCCCGGCTGCGGTCGCGGGCGTGCTGGCCACGCCGGGAACCGTCTGCTCGCGCTGGGTGCTGCCGGCCGGGCAGGGCCGGTTCTGCACGGTGAGGTTGCCGCCGGCGTCGGTGCAGCGGTAGATCGTCACCGCCTGCGCGCCGGCGCCAGGGGCGATCGCCCACAGGCACAGCGCGAGCAGCAGCAGGGGAAGCGATCGGAGCGCGTACGGCGGCATCGGGCGGGTTCAGTAGCCGGGGCAGTCGTTGGCCAGGCGCGCATCCAGCTGCGCCTGTTCGCGGTCCAGGGCTTGGCGCTCGCTCGGCATGCCGGCGTGGTAGATCCGCAGGATCTCGTAGCGGCGGTCGGACAGGCGCGCGCAGACTTGGTCCTGCGGCAGGCGGATGCAGCTGTCGCGCACCCAGGTGCCGCCGGGGACGACCAGGGTTGGTCCGTGATGGCGAGGCGGTGGAAATCCCGGCCCCGGCCCCGGCCCGGGCGTCGGGCCCGGGTCGCCCGCTGGACGGACCGGCGGCGGCCGCACCGGGGGCCGCGGCGGGCGTGGCGCCACTGCGACGACCGGATAGCCCATGGTCCAGTACGGAACCCAGCGCGGATTGCCTTCGTCGCTGTCGCTGAGGTAACTCTCGCCGTCGCCGCCGGTGCATTCGTACATCGGTTGCGGCGGCTGCACGCTCACCACCCGGATTTCGCGCGCGGGCGCGGCGGCGGGCGTGGCGTTCGCCTGGGTCGTGGCAGTGCGCGGCGGCGGATCCTGCGGCCTCTGCATCTGCAGCACCTCCTGGCGCTCGCCGGTGCGGCAGGGCGAATCGCGCAGGGCGACCAGCTGGCCGCGGCTGTCGACGCAGCGGTAGATGGTGACGTTGGCGCCAGTGGTCTTGGGCGGCTCCGCGGCCTCGGCAGGCGCCAGGCCCACCGCGGCCAGCAGGGCCAGCCAGGCCGACCGGATCAGGGCATGGCGACGGTCAGTGGGGTGGGGCATGCGGCGTTCCTCCGCAGGGTACGTCGCCATCCTAGGGCGGATCGGTGCGATCGACCAAGGCGCCTAGCCGCGCAGGATGCTGCCATCGCGGGCGATCCGGATCGCAGTGGGCTGCTCCAGGCCGCCGGTGGCGCCGTCGACCAGGCCGTCGATCGTGGCCAGCAGGCGCGGGTCGAGTTGTTCGCGGCTGCGCGCCGGCGGTTCGCCGGCGAGGTTGGCGCTGGTGGAGACCAGCGGCCCGCCGAAGGCGCGGCACAGCGCGGCCACGCCCGGATGGGCGCTGATCCGCACCGCGATGCCGTCATGGTCGCCGGTGATCCAGCGCGGTGCGGCGGCCGCGGCCGGCACCACCCAGGTGTTCGGGCCGGGCCAGCTGGCCAGCACCGCGTCGCGCCGGGAGGCGGGAAGCGCCTCCAGATCGATCCAGCCCTGCAGCGGTTCCAGCGCGTCGGCGACCAGGATCACGCCCTTGCCCACCGGCCTTTGCTTGATCGCCAGCAGCCTCGTCACCGCCGCCTCGTCGGCCGGATCGCAGCCCAGGCCCCAGACCGCCTCGGTCGGGTAGGCGACCACGCCGCCGCAGTGGAGCAGGGCGACGGCATCGGCGATGGCGAGGACGGGCGGCATGGCGTGGCGGGCGGATGGCGCGGCGCCGGTCGGGCGCCGCGGTGCGTGGGTTCAGAACGGCGGCGCGTCGTCGGCGCCGCCGCGGGCGGCAGCCTTCTTCACCACGGTCTTCTTGGCCGGGGCCTTCTTGGCGGCGCTGCTGCCGGCGGACTTCGCGGCGGTCTTCTTGGTCGCGGCCTTCTTGGCCGGGGCCTTGGCCCCCTTTTGCGGGGTCTTCGTCGCGGCCTTGGCCGGGGCAGTGGTCTTCGCCGGCGCGGCCTTCTTCGCCGCCGTCCTGGCGCCCTTCTGCGCGCCCTTCGCACCGAAGCCGCGGCGCGCCGGCTTGCCGGTCTCGGCCATCAGCTGCTGCACTTCCTCCAGGGTCAGCGAGGCCGGCTCGCGATCCTTGGGGATCTTGCCGTTGAGCTTGCCGTCGCTCAGGTACGGGCCGAAGCGTCCGTTGAGCACCTGGATCTCGCTGCCCGGGAATTCCTTGATGATCCGGTTGCGCGCGATCTCCTCCTTCTCCTCGATCAGGAACACCGCCCGCGCCAGGTCGATCTTGTACGGGTCGTCCTCCTTCTTCAGCGAGGCGTAGGTGCTGCCGCGCTTGGCGAAGGGACCGAAGCGGCCGATCCCGACGCTGACCGGCTGGCCGTCGCTCTCGCCGAGCGTGCGCGGCATGTCGAACAGCTTCAGCGCGTCCTCCAGCGAGATCGAGTAGATGCTCTGGCCCGGCTGCAGCGAGGCGAACTTCGGCTTCTCCTCGTCGTCCACCGTGCCGATCTGGACCATCGGCCCGAAGCGGCCGATCCGCGCGCTGACCTCCTTGCCGCTGGCCGGGTCGGTGCCGAGCGAGCGCGAGCTGCCGGCGTCGGTGCGGTCCAGCGATTCCTTCTTGTCCTCGACCAGCTCCTTGAACGGCGCCCAGAACTTCTCCATCAGCGGCACCCACTGCTCCTCGCCGCGGGAGACCGCGTCCAGCTCGTCTTCCAGGTTGGCGGTGAAGTCGTAGTCCACGTAGCGGGTGAAGTGGCCGGAGAGGAACTTGCTGACCGCGCGGCCGACGTCGGTGGGCCGGAACGCGCGCCCTTCCATCTCGGTGTACTTGCGGAACAGCAGGGTCTGGATGATCGAGGCGTAGGTGGACGGCCGGCCGATGCCGTACTCCTCCAGCGCCTTGACCAGGGCCGCTTCGGTGTAGCGCGGCGGCGGCTGGGTGAAGTGCTGGTCGGCGTGGATCCGGTCCAGGGGCACGCGGTCGCCGGTCTTCATCGCCGGCAGCTTGCGGCCTTCGTCATCGTCCTCGGCGGCCTTGGTGTCCTTGCCTTCCTCGTACACCGCCAGGAAGCCCGGGAAGACCACGGTGGTGCCGCTGGCGCGGAAGGTGTGCTCGCCGCCGGCGGCCAGGTCGACCGAGACGGTGTTGAGGGTGGCCGGAACCATCTGGCTGGCGACCGCGCGCTTCCACACCAGCTCGTAGAGCCGGCGCTCGTCGTCGGTCAGGAAGCGCGAGACCTGCGCGGGGGTGCGCAGGGCCGAGGTCGGGCGCACTGCCTCGTGCGCCTCCTGGGCGTTCTTGGACTTGGTCTGGTAGACGTTGGGCTTGTCCGGGACCGAGGCGGTGCCGTAGTCGCGGGCGATCACGTCGCGGATCTCGGCTACGGCCTCCTGCGACAGGTTCACCGAGTCGGTACGCATGTAGCTGATCAGGCCGACCGTGCCTTCCTCACCCAGGGTCACGCCCTCGTACAGCTTCTGCGCCACCTGCATGGTCTTGCGGGTGGTGAAGCCGAGCTTGCGCGAGGCCTCCTGCTGCAGGGTGGAGGTGGTGAACGGCGGCGCCGGGCGGCGCTTGCGCTCCTTGCTGACCACGTCGGTGACGTGCAGGGCGCCGGCGGCGGCCTGCTGGATCCGCAGCCGCGCCGCTTCGGCCGTCTCGCCATCGGTGATCGTGAACTGCTCGAACTTCTGCCCGTCCAGCCGCACCAGCTTGGCCCCGAACGGCTGCGCCGGATGTGCCAGCTCGGCGCCGATGCTCCAGTACTCGCGGGCCTTGAACGCCTCGATCTCCTCCTCGCGCTCGACGATCATGCGCAGCGCCGGCGACTGCACCCGGCCGGCGGACAGGCCCGGCTGGACCTTGCGCCACAGCACCGGGGAGAGGTTGAAGCCGACCAGGTAGTCGAGTGCACGGCGGGCCTGCTGGGCGTCGACCAGTTCGCCGGCGATGGTCCGCGGCTGGGTCATCGCCTCCTTGATCGCGCGCGGGGTGATCTCGGTGAACACCACCCGGTGCAGGGGCTTGCCGTCGAGCAGGCCGCGCTCCTTGAGGATCTCGGCGATGTGCCAGCTGATCGCCTCGCCCTCGCGGTCCGGGTCGGTCGCCAGCCAGATGTCGTCGGCGCCGCGCGCGGCCCTGGCGATCGCGTCGACGTGCTTCTCGTTCTTCTCGATCAGGTCGTAGCGCATGGCGAAGCCGCGCTCCGGGTCGACCGCGCCCTCCTTCGGCACCAGGTCGCGCACGTGCCCGTAGGAGGCCAGGACGGTGAAGTCCTTGCCGAGGTATTTGTTGATCGTCTTGGCCTTGGCAGGCGATTCGACGATGAGCAGGTGCTTGGGCATGGTGCGGGAACCAGGGTCGGGCGGCGGTCCATCCGGGACCGGAACGTGCGGCAGGCGGCGTGAAGATCGCGTCCGCCAGAGATGCCGACGCCCGGGGGTGGATCCCCCGGGCGCTCGGCCTTTCCTTTTTATAGGTGAATCACGCCACGGCCGGCCGTGTCAAGCCGAGGCCGCCGGGCCCCGTCCCCGGGCGGGTCACCAGTGCATCGTGGACAGCATCCCGATCATCGCCACCAGGGCCACCGCGACCACGGCCAGCAGCAGGCCGTACAGCACCAGGACCACGATCGCGACGGTGCCCAGCTCGCGGCGCTGCCATTCCGGGTGGTCGGTATAGGCCCACTTGTCCACCACCAGGGTGTCGCAGAGGATGTCGTGCAGGCCCTGCTTGCGCTCGGTGAAGGCCGCCATCAGGAAGCCGATGCCCAGGATCAGGCCACTGAGCAGGCTGGCGAAATAGCGGCCGATACCGCGCAGCAGGCTGATCCGGGTGCCGTCGGTGCGCACCACCTTGATCCCCACCGCCATCTTGCCCAGGGTGGCCTGCGAGCTGGAGGAGTGGAAGAAGGCGTAGTAGGCGGCGTAGATGGCGATGGATATCAGCTGGATCGCGATCTGCGCGCCGATCAGGGCGTAGGCGCCGCCGTCGCCGCCGATCGCGGCCAGCGGAATGATCAGCATGCCGAGCATCATTCCGATGATGCCGCCGATCACGCCCACCACCATGCTGTCGATCAGGTAGGCGGCCACGCGCTTCCAGAAGCCGGCCATCACCACTTCGCCGCCCAGCACCGGCCCGGCCTGGGCCATGGCCATCGCCGCGGCCGGGGCGGCGTAGGGGCTGTAGCCGGCGGCGCCGGGGGCGAGTGCGACCACCGGTTCGGGCGCTGCGGGCGGCTCGGGAGCGGTCCGGAAGTCCAGGGTCGGCGGCGGCGCGTCCAGCTCCAGTTCGTCGCGGGAGGCGGACAGCGGCTGCCAGCCGGCCAGGCCCTCGTGCCAGACCAGGGTGGTGGCGTCGACCTGGCCGGCGCGGAACAGCGCGGCCAGTTCCGGGCCGGTCAACGGGCCCTGCTGCTGCCGCTGGCGGTCGGCGTAGTACCACTGGGTCATCACGTTCCCTCGCTTGGCGTGCGTGCGGGCCGCGGCTCAGCCGCGGCAGAATTCGGGCAGGTGGCGATCGGCCACCTCGGAGGTGCAGGTCCAGACGTCCTGGTCCGGGTCGTGCTCGAGCCAGATCGCCTGGCCGTCCAGCTGCTCCTGGCCGGGGGCGGAAATGGTCGCCTCCAGACCGCACAGGTCGCTGCCCTCGAACTCGCCGAACACCACCGCCGAGAGCTGGGGGCCGGCGTAGCTCTCGGCCTCGCCGAAGCCCTCGTCGTCGTTGCTGGGGCAGCGACCGTCGTGCGCGGCCATGAACTCGGCCACCGCCGGCTGGTGGCTGCGGGCCTCGGCGATGGCGGCCATCGAGATCGAGCGCAGGCGGTAGTCCTGGTAGGCCGGCAGGGCGATCGCGGCGAGGATGCCGAGCACCGACAGCACCACCAGTCCGGCTACCGCCACCAGGACCGCGATCAGGCAGCCGGGCATGCCCGGGCGCGGTTGCGGCTGCGGTGCGGCGTACATGCCCGGCGTTGCGCCCGGCGGCGTGCCCGGCGCGGCCGGCAGGGGCGGCGGTAGCTGGCCGAGGCCGAGTTCGACGGCGAACTCGTGCAGCGGCCGCCACTGGGCCAGGCCTTCGCGCCAGACCAGCGTCTGCGGGTCGATCGTGCCGGCGTCGGCCAGCGCGCGCAGTTGCGCATCGGCCAGCGGGCCGTGGCGCTGGCCGTCGGCGGTGGCGTAGTACCACTCGGTCATTTGAACGCTCCATCGATGGCGGCCAGCAGCATGATGCCGGCGAACAGGATCAGCACCGACAGCGCGGACCACATCGCCCACAGGCGGGCCTTGCGCGATGCGTCCCAGGCGCCGGCGACGTCGCCTCCGGCGCGCCTGGCGTCGACCCGGGTGGCGTAGACGATCGCCACCACGCCCAGCGGCCAGCAGCAGAACAGGGTGCTCAGGATCGCCCAGACCAGGTGGTTGGGCACGAACTCGACCTGTGGGCGGAAGACCGGCGCCTGCGGGGCCACCGCTGCCGGGGCGACCCGGTAGGGATCGTGTGGCGGCGGGGCGGACGGCAACGTCGCTGCGGGCAGCGGCGCGATGCCCAGTTCAGCGGCCGCGTCGGCCAGCGTGCGCCACTGCTCGAAGCCTTCGCGCCAGACCAGGGTGCCGGCATCGATCGCGCCGTCCCGGGCCAGGGCGCGCAGTTGTTCGGCCTGCACGGGGCCGTGCCGCTGCCTGTCGGCAGTGGCGTAATACCAGGAGTCCATTCGATTCCCCGAAAGCGTGCATCCAAGGTAACCGATGCCCCGGATGCGCGGAAGCCGGCGCAGGGCCGGCTTCGCGGGGCGACGCAGGGAGGACGGCGGGTGAGCTCAGTGCACCGGCTCGGGCTCCTCGCCGAACATCTGGGTCTCCATCCAGGCGTAGGCGGCCTCGGCGCCGGGCTGGGTGAACAGCACCATCAGCACCACCCACTTCAGGTCGTCCAGGTCCAGCTCGTCCTGGTCCAGGGCCATGGCCCGGTCCAACACCAGTTCGCGCTGGTGCGCGTCGAGCACCCGGTGCTGCTCCAGGAACAGCAGGAAGCCGCGGCTTTCCACGTCCAGCTTGTCCAGCTCCGGGCCATGGAACACCCGCACCGGGCCGTCGACCCGGGCTTCGCCGCCGGCCGGGCGCTGCTGCGCCAGGCCGTCGAGCCAGTCGAAGGCCTTGCCGATCTCGGTGGGGCTGAATCCGGCTTCGATCAGGCCGGCCTGGAGGGGGTCGCGGTCACGCAGGGTGTCCGCATCGTCGGCGATGTAGTGTTCGAACAGGTAGAGCAGGACGTCCAGGATGCTTTCTTTCATTGCCCTCGGCCTGCGCCCGTAGGGGGCGCCGTCGGGTGGAGGAACCACCGGCTGGCTGTCCAGCCTCCGCTGCCGTCAGGCGAACGGGCCGCCGCCGGTGGACCTGCGTGCGTAACGGCCGTGTTCGACCGCCACCCGCCCATCCAGTTCCATGCCAAGCAGCATGGAGGACAGGGCGGCGGCCGTCAATCCGGTGCGCTCCACCAGGACATCCATAGGGATGGGGTCGTGGCCGAGTGCTCTCCACAATGTGTGGTGGTCGCGGGCCGACATCAAGGGCAGGCAGAACGGACCGGTTCCGGTCTGGGACGGTGCGCCGTCGGCCCCGGCGGCGGGGGCCAGTTCGCGGGCCAGGCGGCCGGCCAGTGGCGCGATCCCGGCCAGCACCTCCTCCGGGGTCTCGACCAGCTGGGCGCCGTCGCGGATCAGGCGGTGGCAGCCGCGGGCCTGGGGGTGGTGGATCGAGCCGGGCAGGGCGAACACCTCGCGCCCGGCTTCGGCCGCCAGCCGGGCGGTGATCAGGGCACCCGAACGCGCCGCCGCCTCGACCACCACCGTACCCAGCGCCAGCCCGGCGATGATCCGGTTGCGCCCGGGGAAGTGGACCGCGCGCGGCGGGGTGCCGGGCGGATGCTCGCTGACCGCGGCCCCGGATTCGGCCACCTGCCGCAAAAGCCCGGCGTGCGCCGCCGGGTAGGCGCGGTCCGGGCCGGTGCCGAGCACGGCCACGGTGCTCCCGCCGCAGGCCAGCGCGGCCTCGTGCGCGGCCGCGTCGATCCCGGCGGCCAGGCCGCTGGCCACGACCAGTCCGGCGCGGCAGAAGCTGCGGGCGAAGTGGCGGGCGTTGTCGCGGCCGCCAGCGCTGGCGGCGCGGCTGCCGACCACGGCCAGGGCCGGACGCCAGAGCAGGTCCGGGTCGCCGGCCACGAACAGTCCCAGCGGCGCATGCGCCTGCTGCCGCAGCAGCGGCGGATAGTGCGGATCGCCCCAGCCGACCAGGTGGTGGCGGGGCCGTTCCAGCCAGGCCAGGCAGCGCTCGATCCCGGCGCGCGGCACCGCCTCCAGGCGCACGGCCAGCGCCGGGTCGATCGGTGCCGGTGGACCCCGGCGTTCGAGCAGGGCGCGGCGCGGACCGGCGGGGCCGCCGGCCAGCAGCACCCGCAGCAGGAACGGAAGATCGGCGACGGGCGGGGCGGCGGAGGGCATCGCCGCCGATCCTGGCCCGGAAACGACGACGGCGCCCTCGGGCGCCGTCGCGTGCTGCTGTAGGAATTGCCCGCGCGCTTACTGCGCGTCGGGATGGGCGACCTCGTAGCCCACCCGCACCGGCTTCACCCCGTCCATCACCAGCGCGTAGCTGACCTTGTCGAAGGTGCGGAACACCATCGCATGGGCGGCGTACTCGTCCGGCAGGAACTCCTCGCCGCCGCTGAAGCGGTCGTCCATGCGCGAGGTGCTGCGGGTGGTGACCTTGTTGTTGACGTGGCTGCCCTGGCGCCACAGCGAGAACACCGTGCCGTTGTCGACCCCGTCGACCCGGCCGGCCGAGATCGCGATCACGTCGCGCGGGCCGCCGGAGGTGAAGGAATCGGCCACCGCCAGCACGCGCACGTCGGCCGGCTGCGCGGCGGGCGGGTGCGGGAAGAACTGCAGGTCGTAGGGCTGGGCCTCGACCGGGATCAGGCGGTCGCCGGCGCGCACCTCGTGGCCGCTGTCCTCCAGCTGCAGGGTGGCGACGGTGACCTCGCCGGCCGGCAGCCGGGTGACCGTGCCGACATTGACCTGGGCCAGTTCGTAACCGAGGAACTCGTTGCGTGCGGTCGGCGCCACGTACTGCTTCCACAGGTTGCCGTCGCCGACCAGCGGCCGGCCGTGCGC
This sequence comes from Pseudoxanthomonas jiangsuensis, assembly GCF_010093185.1. Lineage (GTDB taxonomy): Bacteria > Pseudomonadota > Gammaproteobacteria > Xanthomonadales > Xanthomonadaceae > Pseudoxanthomonas > Pseudoxanthomonas jiangsuensis. Next base: position 196,843 of record NZ_PDWL01000002.1, read on the forward strand.
TTCCAGGTCGCGGGAGTGGCGCGGCAGGGCGTAGCTCACGGTCGGACGGACCACGGCGTAGCGCTGGCCGGGCTGGGCGGCATCCAGGCCCTTGATGTAGGCGGCCTGGCCGGCGCTGCCGCGCAGGCGGTTGTCCTCGAAGCCGACCACGTAGGGCAGGTGCTCGAAGGCGTCGGTGACGCGCAGGTCCTTCAGGAACGGCTCGATCTCCGACAGCGGGATCGCGCCGATCGGGGCCTCCTGGCGCGGGCCGGGCTGGACGCCGACGCGGTCCAGGTAGGCCAGGCTGAGGACGTCGCCCGGATAGATCAGGTGCGGGTTGGCCACCTGCGGGTTGGCCTGCCAGATCTCCGGCCACAGCCACGGCTTCTTCAGGAAGCGGGCGGAAATGTCCCAGAGGGTGTCGCCCTTGCGGACCACATAGGTGTCCGGGTGGCTGCCGCTGGACTCCACGGCGACGGCGTAGGTGCCGACGGTCAGCATCGCGACGGCCAGGACCGTCCGAAGGCGAGTGAGCATGGTTGCGATCCGCCTGATTCCCCAACAGGTTCGCGACTATAGTCCAGAATTCAGGCCATTGCGCAAGCTTCCGCGCTAGAATTGCGACGGCCGGCCGGTTTGTCCGGCACCCCCTCGGAGTTCCCCCCATGGCCTTGCTGCCCATCCTCGAGTTCCCCGACCCGCGCCTGCGCACCCAGGCCGCGCAGGTCGATGCCGCCCAGGTCGTGACCCCCGAGTTCCAGGCCCTGCTCGACGACATGTTCGAGACCATGTACCAGGCCCCGGGCATCGGCCTGGCCGCCACCCAGGTCGACCGCCACCTGCGCTTCATGGTGATCGACGTGAGCGAGGGCAAGGACGCGCCGATGGTGTTCATCAATCCGGACGTGGTCTCGCGCCAGGGCGAGCGCGCCTACCAGGAAGGCTGCCTGTCGATCCCGGGGATCTATGCCGACGTGACCCGCGCCGACTCGATCGTGGTCCGCTATCTGGACCGCCAGGGCCAGGCGCAGGAGCTGGCCGCCGACGGCCTGCTGGCCACCTGCATCCAGCACGAGATCGACCACCTCGACGGCAAGCTGTTCATCGACTACCTCTCGCCGCTCAAGCGCGAGATGGTGCGCAAGAAGCTGGCCAAGGCCCGCCGGCACGCGGCCTGAGCCGCGCCCGTGCGCGCCGCGGCTGCCGCGCGCGCATCCCCTGATATCCCCGGGTCGGCTTGTGCCGACCGCCCACCCGCCGGCCCGGTGCCGGCGACCGGCCGTGGCCTGCCGGCCGATGCCGAATGCCGAGGAGCCGCTGACCCGATGAGGCCGACCCCGTGAGAATCGTGTTTGCCGGCACCCCGGAATTCGCCGTGCCGTCCTTGCGCGCCGCCGCGCAGCGCGGCGAAGTGGTGGCCGTCTACACCCAGCCCGACCGCCCCGCCGGCCGCGGCCGCGGCCTGGCCGCCTCGCCGGTGAAGCTGGAGGCCATCGCCCGCGGCATCCCGGTGCTGCAGCCGGAGACCCTGCGCCGGCGCGCCTCGCAGGACGCCCTGCGCGCGCTGGCCCCGGACCTGATGATCGTGGTCGCCTACGGCCTGATCCTGCCGCAGGCGGTGCTCGACATCCCGCGCTTCGGCTGCTGGAACGTGCACGCCTCGCTGCTGCCGCGCTGGCGCGGCGCCGCGCCGATCCAGCGCGCGATCCAGGCCGGCGATGCCGAGACCGGCGTGTGCCTGATGCAGATGGAGGCCGGCCTGGACACCGGACCGGTGCTGCTGGAGCAGCGCACGCCGATCGCCGATGCCGAAACCGGCGGCCAGTTGCACGACCGCCTGGCCGAACTGGGCGCGCAGGTGCTGGGCGACGGCCTGGGCCTGCTGCGTGCCGGCATCCGTCCGGTGCCGCGGCCGCAGCCGGAGGAAGGCGCCAGCTACGCCCACAAGCTGGACAAGGCCGAGGCCCGGCTGGACTGGAACCGGCCGGCGCAGGAACTGGCGCGCACGGTGCGCGCGTTCAATCCCTGGCCGGTGGCCGAGGCCACGGTCGCCGGCGAGCGCCTGCGCATCCACGGCGCGGTGGCCCTGCCGCTGGCGCACGACGCCGCGCCGGGCACCCTGCTGGTGGCCGGCCGCGACGGCATCGACATCGCCTGCGGCGAGGGTGCCCTGCGCCTGCGCGTGGTCCAGCGCGAAGGTGGCCGCGCGATCACCGCCGCCGACTGGCTCAATGCCCGCCGCGACCTGGCGTCCGCGCGCTGAGCCGCATCGACATGCAACCGCGCCCGCCCGCCCGCCGCCCGCGTCCGACCCGTCCCGATCGGCCCCTGGCCCCGGGCGTGGAAGTGCGCGTGCACGCCGCGCAGGTGCTCGACGCGGTGGTCCATCGCGGCCGCTCGCTGAAGTCGGAACTGGCGCCGGTGCTGCCGCGTCTGGCCGACCCGCGCGACCGCGCCCTGCTGGAGGCGATCGTGTTCGCCGCCCTGCGCGGACGCTACCGCTACGAACCGGCCCTGCGCGGCTGGCTGCAGAAGCCGCCCGGCGCCGGCGACGGCCCCTTGCTCGCCCTGCTGCTGGCCGGCTGCGCCCAGCTCGACGCCCTGCAGCTGCCGGCGCACGCGGCGCTCGACGCCACGGTCGAGGCGGCGCGCGCGTTGGGCCGGCCGCACCAGGCCGGACTGGTCAACGCCCTGCTGCGCCGGGCCCAACGCGAGGGCTTCGCCGAGGCCGATCCGGCCGCGGCCTGGCCGCAGTGGCTGCGCGGCCGGGTCGAGGCGGCCTGGCCGCGGCAGGCCGCGGCGGTGTTCGCCGCCTGCGCCCACCCGGCGCCGTTGTGGCTGCGGGTGAACCGGCGCCTTTCCACCCGCGACGCCTACCTGGTGCAGCTGCAGGAGGCGGGGATCGAGGCCGCGATCGAGCCGCGCCTGGCCGATGCCCTGTGCCTGGACATGCCGGTGCCGGTGACCGCGTTGCCGGGGTTCGAGGCGGGCGTGGTTTCGGTCCAGGACGGTTCGGCGCAGCAGGCGGTGGATGCGCTGGGGGCCGAGCCGGGGGCGCGGGTGCTCGACGCCTGCGCCGCGCCCGGTGGCAAGGCCGCGCACCTGCTCGAACGTGATCCGGCGCTGGAACTGCTGGCGCTGGACGTGGACCCGCGCCGGCTGACACGGGTCGAGGACAACCTGCGCCGCGCCGGGGTGCTCGGCGAGGACGCCGGCGGCCGGGTCCAGGTCCGCGCCGGCGACGCCACCGCGCCGGCGTTGTGGTGGGACGGCTTCACCTTCGATGCGATCCTGCTCGATGCGCCGTGCTCGGCCACCGGCGTGGTCCGCCGCCAGCCGGACATCCTGCTGCACCGCCGGCCCGAGGATGTGGATGCGCTGGTCCAGGCCCAGGCGCGCCTGCTCGACGCCTGCTGGCCTTTGCTGCGCCCGGGCGGCAGCCTGCTGTACGCCACCTGTTCGATCCTGCCGGAGGAGAACGCCGGACAGGTCGAGGCCTTCCTCGCACGCACGCCCGATGCGCAGGCCGAGCCGCTGGCCGACGCCTTCGGCCATGCCGCCGGTCCCGGTCGCCAGCGCCTGCCCGGCGAAGAGGGCATGGACGGCTTCTTCTACGCCCGCCTGCGCAAGCAGGTGTAGGACGCCAGGGCACGCGGCTCCGGGCCTCGAACAGCAGCCCGTCAACCCATCACCGCACCGCAGCACGCGCCCGCTATCATCCGCGCCCATGCCGATCACCGACCTGCGCAAGCGCGACCTCTGGCTGTTCTGGACCATGGCCCTGCTGGTGCTCGGCGCGGGCCTGGGCCTGCGCGATCCCTGGCCGGCCGACGAGCCGCGCTTCGCCCTGGTCGCCCGGCAGATGGTGGAGAGCGGCGACTGGCTGTTCCCGCACCGCGGGATCGAACTGTATTCGGACAAGCCGCCGATGCTGATGTGGCTGCAGGCCGCGTTCTACAGCCTGACCGGCAACCTGCGCGTGGCCTTCCTGCTGCCTTCGTTGCTGGCCGCGCTGGGCACCCTGTGGTGCGTGCAGGATCTCGGCCGCCGGCTGTGGACCCGCCAGGTCGGGCTGTACGCCGCCTGGGCATTGCTGTTCGCGTTCCAGTTCACCTGGCAGGCGAAGAAGGCGCAGATCGATCCGCTGGTCACCTTCTTCATCACCCTGGCCAACTACGGCCTTTTGCGCCACCTGCTGCTGGGGCCGGCCTGGCGCTGGTGGGCGCTGGGCTGGGCGGCGGCGGGCCTGGGCACGATCACCAAGGGCGTGGGCGCGCTGGCGCTGCTGATGGTGCTGCCGGCGGCGCTGGCCGCCTGGCGCGGCTGGCCGCGGGTGCGGGTGCATGCGCGCGATCCGCGCTTCTGGCTCGGGCCGCTGGCGTTCCTGGCCGCGGTGGCGGTGTGGCTGGCGCCGGTGGTGGTGGTGGCGCTGTCGCGCGACCTGCCCGAATACCGCGCCTACCTGGACGACATCCTGTTCCGGCAGACCGCCAAGCGCTATTCGCAGTCCTGGGACCACCACCAGCCGCCCTGGTACCACTTAGGGGTGATGGCGACGATGTGGATCCCACCGGCGCTGGCCCTGCCCTGGGCCCTGCCGGCCTGGTGGCGGCGGCTGCGGCGGCGCGACCCGCGCTACCTGCTGCCGCTGGCGTGGTGGGCGCTGATCGTGGTGTTCTTCTCGATTCCCGCCGGCAAGCGCGACGTCTACGTGATGCCGGCCCTGCCGATGATGTGCCTGGCGCTGGCGCCGCTGCTGCCGGGGCTGCTGCGCCGGCGCTGGGCGCGATGGCTGCTGCTGGCGCTGGCGGTGGCCGTGGCCCTGCTGTTCGCCGCCGGCGGGTTGTCGGTGCTGGAGGGCGGCGGCCGGCTGGCCTTGCGCCTGCGCGAGCAGCGCGGCCTGGATCCGGACGCGGTCCGCGCCGGCGGCTGGATGCTGCTGGCGATCGGGGTGTGGGGCCTGGGCTGCGTGCTGGCCTTCCGCCGGCGCGCGGTGGCGGCGCTGTTCGCGACCCTGGCCGGGCTGTGGGTGATCTTCAGCCTGGTCGGCTACCCGCTGGTCAACGACGCCAGTTCCGCGCGCGGGGTGATGGCCGCGGCCGGGCGCCGGATCGGTCCGGACGCCGAGCTCGGCCTGGTTGCCTGGAAGGAGCAGAACCTGCTGATGGCCGATCGCCCTGCGGCGAACTTCGGTTTCAAGCTCGGCTGGGACGAGCAGCTGCGCCGCGGCGTGGCCTGGCAGGCGCAGGCGCCGGGGACGCGCTGGCTGCTGGTCCAGGAAGAGGCGCTGGAAGCGTGCATCGACCGCGGCCGCAGCGAGATGGTGGGCATCTCCAACCGCCGCCGCTGGTGGCTGGTGCCGGCGTCGGCGGTCAGCGGGCAGTGCCTGCCGACCGCGGCCGAGCGGGCGGCGGCCGAGGCCCGCCAGGCCGAGGACCTTGACGGCTGACACGGAATGGCGACCGGCTCAGCCGCTGTTGGGGCAGGCCCGCCCACCATCTGCGCCGGCACGGGCAACTCAAGCAACCCAGGACGACGGGCAGGTGAACGGACGCGACGACACGACGGGACGGTGGCGCTGGGCGCAGGGCTGCGCCGCGGCCGCGGCCTGGTGCCTGCCGGCGCTGACCCTGACCCTCCCCAAGGGCCTGCTGCCGTTCGGCCTGCTGCTGCTGTTCTCGACCCTGCTGGTGCCGGGGCGGATGGTGGCCGGCGCGCGTACGGCCGGCTGGCATTTGCTGCTGGCCGCGGCGGCGGCGCTGTTCGCGCTGGCGGTGGCCTTCGCCTCCAGTTGGATCCTCGGCGTCGACCCGGGCGAGGGGGACAGCCGCGACCGCCTGCTGGTGCTGCCCTGGGTACTGCTATGGGCCTGGGTGCTGCGGCCGCCGCTGGCCTGGTTGTGGCGCGGCGCTTTGGCCGGCCTGGTCGCCGCGGCGCTGATCGCACTGGTCCAGGTGCTGGGCGGGGCCGAGCGCGCCGCCGGCTGGGGCAACGCGATCGTGTTCGCCGACGTGGTCCTGCTGCTGATGGTGCTGGCGGTGTTCTGCCGTCCGCCCGGCGGCGCGCGCTGGGCGGTGGCCGGGGTGGCGCTGGGGATCGTCGCGGTGGTGCTCAGCGGCACCCGCGGCACCTGGCCCGGACTGCTGGTGCTGCTGGCCCTGGCGGTGCTGGGCAGCGGCTGGAAGAGCCGCGGCCGCCGCTTCGCGGTCCTGGCGGCGGCGGTGGTCGGCGCCGCGGCGCTGGTGGTGGCGGTGCCGGGGCTGACCGAGCGCATGCGCCTGGCCGAACTGCACCAGGACATCGTCCGGATCGACCGCGGCGACCATGATTCCTCCGCCGGCGCGCGCCTGGAGCGGCTGGAGGTGGCGGCCAGCGCGTTCGTCGCCCAGCCCTGGACCGGGGTGGGCTTCGCCCATTTCGACCGGGCGATGCAGCGCCTGCCGGAGTGCCGCGGGATACCCGCGGCCGAGCGCTGCCGGCTCGGCCATGCCCACAACGATCTGGCCGAATGGGCCGCGACCATGGGCATCCCCGGCGTGCTGGCACTGGCCGGCCTGTACGGGGTGCCGCTGTGGCTGTTCCTGCGGTTGCGTCGCGAGGCCCTGGCGATCGCCGGCCGCGGCGGCTGCCTGCGCGGCCCGGCCACCGCCGGCGCGGTGCTGGTGGTGGTGTTCGCCCTGTGCGGGCTGACCCAGTCGATGTTCGCCCACCAGACCACCACCAGCGTCTACGCCGCGCTGGTGGGGCTGCTGCTGGGCCTGGCCCTGCACGAGGCGCGTACCTCGGCCAAGCGCTGAGGCGTTCCCGGACAGGCAAAGAAAAAGGCGCCGGCCCTGCGGACCGGCGCCTGAAGGCCGGCCCGCAGGCCGGCTCGGGGTATGGGATTACTGGGTGATGTCCACGTCCTTGGTCTCGCGCAGGAACAGGCCGCCGATCACCAGGGTCATCACCGCGATGCCGATCGGGTACCACAGGCCGTAGTACATGTTGCCGGTGGCGGCGACCAGGGCGAACGAGATGGTCGGCAGGAAGCCGCCGAACCAGCCGTTGCCGATGTGGTAGGGCAGCGACATCGAGGTGTAGCGGATCCGGGTCGGGAACAGCTCGACCAGGTAGGCGGCGATCGGGCCGTAGACCATGGTCACGTAGATCACCAGCAGCCACAGCAGGAACAGCGTGCCGGCCTTGTTGATCCGCGCCGGGTCGGCCTTCTCGGGATAGCCGGCCGCGGTCAGCGCGGCCTTCAGGTCGGCGGCGAACGCGGTGGACTTGGCCTTGGCATCATCCTTGGACAACCCGGCGCCCTCGTACGCGGAGACTTCGGATTCGCCGATGCGGATGGCGGCCAGCGAGCCGGAAGCGGCCGGCTGGACCTCGTACGGGATGCCGGCCTTGGCCAGCGCCGCGGCCGCGATGTCGCAGGAGTTGGTGAAGACCTTCTTGCCGATCGGGTCGAACTGGAACGAACACTTGCTCGGGTCGGCATGCACCACCGCCGGCGAGCTCTGGCGCGCCTCCTCGATCGCCGGGTTGGCGAAGTGGGTCAGGCCCTTGAAGATCGGAAAGTAGGTCACCGCGGCCAGCAGGCAGCCGGCGAGGATGATCTTCTTGCGGCCGATCTTGTCCGACAGCCAGCCGAAGAAGATGAAGAACGGCGTGGCCAGCGCCAGCGCGGCGGCGATGTACAGGTTGGCGGTGGTGCCGTCGACTTTCAGGGTCTGGGTCAGGAAGAACAGCGAGTAGAACTGGCCGCCGTACCAGACCACGGCCTGGCCGGCGGTGGCGCCGAGCAGGACCAGCAGCATCAGCTTGAGGTTGCCGCCCTTGACGCTGTCGCGGAACGGCTGCTTCGAACCCTTGCCCTCGGCCTTCATCTGCTGGAACAGCGGCGACTCGCTCAGCTGCAGGCGGATCCACACCGACACGCCCAGCAGGACGATCGAGACCAGGAACGGGATGCGCCAGCCCCAGGCCTCGAACGCCTCGGTGCCCAGCGACAGGCGGCAGCCCAGGATCACCAGCAGCGACAGGAACAGGCCGAGCGTGGCGGTGGTCTGGATGAAGCTGGTGTACAGGCCGCGCTTGCCGTTGGGCGCGTGCTCGGCCACGTAGGTCGCCGCGCCGCCGTACTCGCCACCCAGCGCCAGGCCCTGGGCCAGGCGCAGCACGATGAGGATGATCGGGGCGGCGATGCCGATGCTGGCGTAGCTGGGCAGGATGCCGACGATGAAGGTCGACAGGCCCATCAGCACGATGGTGACCAGGAAGGTGTACTTGCGGCCGATGCGGTCGCCGAGGCTGCCGAAGAACGCCGCGCCGAACGGTCGCACCGCGAAGCCGGCGGCGAACGCCAGCAGGGCGAAGATGAAGCCGGTGGTCTCGTTGACCCCGCTGAAGAACTGCTTGGCGATGATCGCGGCCAGCGACCCGTACAGGTAGAAGTCGTACCACTCGAAGACCGTGCCCAGGCTGGACGCGAAGATGACCTTCTTGTGGCCCTTGGAGAGCTCGCCCTGGGGCGAGTGGTGCAGCGTGGTTGAGCTCATTGGAATCCCCCTCCGTCAGAAGCTGTATTTGACATGCGTGTGGAAACGCTTGAGGTCGCCCTCGCGGTCGTCCTCCAGCGAGCGCTGGCCCCAGCCGATCTCCGCGCCGATGTCCAGCTTCGGGAACGGCGAGTAGATCAGGTTGGCGTGGTAGGACTGCGAGCGTTCGGTCACGCCCCAGCCCACCAGCGCCGGGTCGTTGTCGAACTGCGCGGCCGAGTACATCAGGTTGCCGCGCAGCTTCGGGCTGAAGGCGTGGCGCCAGGCGACGAAGCCGCCATAGCCGTCCAGCGCGTGCAGCTCGCCGCTGGCGTCGATCATGGTGTCGCTGCCCAGGCCGAAGGCCATGTAGCGGCCGATGCCACTGCCGTAGTTGGCCATCCAGCGGATGTCGTCGCTGGCGCCGAGGTTGAACTTGCCCGACAGGCTCACCGCCGCGCCGGACTCGGTGTTGCCGGCGGCCTTGAACTGGCGCAGCAGGGCGGCCACCGAGAAGTGGCCCCAGTTGCCCTTGGCCACGTAGCGGCCGGTCAGGTCCGGCATCACGTTGTCGCCGCTGTTGCTGCGGGCGCCGGCGGCGGCCGCGTACGGGGCGTAGGCCTGGATCGTGGTCTGCGGGTTCTCCAGCGCGAACGACCATGGCCCGCTGGTGTAGCGGATCTGGGCCTGGCGGACGAAGGTGGTGCCTTCGGTGACGCCGACGAAGTCGACCGCGTCGGGCAGGGCGGCGGTGTCCTGGAAGTTGGACCAGGTCTGGCCGGCCAGCCATTTGTTCCACTGCACGTAGGCCTGGCGCAGGGTGACGGCGTAGGTGTTGGTGGAGGTCTCGTTGCCGGCCAGGGCGTTGCTGCCGCCGCCGAAGAAGTCCATCTCCACGTAGCCCTTGAACTTGTTGCCGGTGTCGGTGACGTGGTCGGCGCTCAGCCAGAAGCGCGAGAACTGGGCGTGGAAGTCGGTGTAGGCGTCGCCGCCGTCGGCGGTCGCGCCGCCCACCGGGATGGTGCTGGGCACGTAGAACAGGCGGCCGGAGGAACCATCGGCGATGCGGCCGTCGCTGGTGTCGGTCACCATCGCGTCCATCTTGACGAAGCCGCCGAAGGAGAACGTGCCGCCGGGATTGGCCGCGGTCAGGATCGGCGTGGACTGGATCTTCGGCTTGCCGTCGGCGGCCGGCGCCGCGGCCTGGACCGACTGCACCTGGGTGACCTGTTCCTGGGTGGTGGCGATCTGGGTCTGTTGTTGCTGCTGGGTGGACACCAGCAGCTGGACCTGGCGCTCCAGCTCGGCCACCCGGGCCTCCAGCGCCTTCTCGCGCGCGGTCTGCCCGAAGGCGGCGCCCGGCGCGATCAGCGCGACCAGCAGTGCGGCGGCCAGCGGCCGGCGCACCAGTCTTGCGGGATGCATGCTCATTGCCCCTCTCTCCCTCTGCGATGAGTAGCTGCGGAATGACGGCGGCCGCGCGGAGCGGTCCAACCGGCCCGGCAGAGTTCGCATGGGGGAAGCGGAGCGCCTATACGCCATTAGTCGAAGCCGGCCGCAGGGCTGGCGGCGATGCCCGCCATTGCTCGCGCCGGCGGGCGGTTACCGGTAACCGCCGCGGCGCGTTTCGACCAAGGTCGTACGTCGCCTGTTGCAATGCGTCACGGCGGATGCGTCAAACTGTCGGCCCACCCGACGCGCCGATCGCGGCGGGCCGCCGGCATCTTTGAGGAGGGAGACGCCCATGTCCGACCTGTATCCCGTCAAGCCCGAGTTCGCCGCCAAGGCGCGGATCGGCAAGGACGATTACCAGCGCCTGTACCGCCAGTCGGTGGAGGATTCCGAGGGCTTCTGGCGCAGGGCCGCCGAGCGCCTGGACTGGTTCCGCAAGCCGACCGTGATCAAGGACGTCAGCTATCGGCTGGACGACTTCCGCATCCGCTGGTTCGCCGACGGCGAGCTCAACGCCAGCGTCAACTGCCTGGACCGGCAGCTGGCCGCGCGCGGCGACAAGACCGCGATCCTGTTCGAACCCGACAGCCCGGACGCGCCGGCGCAGAAGGTCAGCTACCGCGAGCTGTACGAGCGCGTGTGCCGGCTCGGCAACGCCTTGCGCAACCTCGGGGTGCAAAAGGGCGACCGGGTCACCATCTACCTGCCGATGATCCCCGACGCGGTGGTGGCGATGCTGGCTTGCGCCCGGATCGGCGCGGTGCACTCGGTGGTGTTCGGCGGCTTCGCCCCGAACTCGATCGCCGACCGCGTCTCCGACTGCGGCAGCAAGCTGGTGATCACCGCCGACGAGGGCCTGCGCGGCTCGAAGAAGATCCCGCTCAAGGCCAACGTCGACGCCGCGCTGAAGATGCCGGGCACCAACACGGTGGAGACCGTGCTGGTGGTGCGCCACACCGGCGGTGCGGTGGACATGCAGGCCCCGCGCGACCGCTGGTTCCACGACGTGGTCGACGGCCAGCCGTCCGAGTGCGAGCCGGAGCGGATGAACGCCGAGGACCCGCTGTTCATCCTCTACACCTCCGGCTCCACCGGCAAGCCCAAGGGCGTGCTGCACACCACCGCCGGCTACCTGCTGTTCGCCGCCTACACCCACGAGGCGGTGTTCGACCTGCGCGAGGACGACGTCTACTGGTGCACCGCCGACGTGGGCTGGGTCACCGGCCACAGCTACATCGTCTACGGCCCGCTGGCCAACGGCGCCACCTCGCTGGTGTTCGAGGGCGTGCCCAACTACCCCAGCGTCTCGCGCTTCTGGGAAGTGATCGACAAGCACCAGGTCACCATCTTCTACACCGCCCCGACCGCGATCCGCGCGCTGATGCGCGAGGGCGAGGCGCCGGTGAAGAAGACCTCGCGCAAGAGCCTGCGCCTGCTCGGCAGCGTCGGCGAGCCGATCAACCCGGAGGCCTGGCGCTGGTACTACGACACCGTCGGCGACGGCCGCTGCCCGGTGGTGGACACCTGGTGGCAGACCGAGACCGGCGGCATCCTGATCTCGCCCCTGCCCGGCGCCACCGACCTCAAGCCCGGCTCGGCCACGCTGCCGTTCTTCGGCGTGCAGCCGGCGCTGGTCGATGCCGGCGGCGAGCGCCTGGAAGGCGCGGCCGAAGGCAACCTGGTGCTGCTGGACTCGTGGCCGGGGCAGATGCGCACGGTCTACGGCGACCACCAGCGTTTCATCGACACCTACTTCCGCACCTATCCGGGCAGCTACTTCACCGGCGACGGCTGCCGCCGCGACGACGACGGCTACTACTGGATCACCGGCCGGGTGGACGACGTGATCAACGTCTCCGGCCACCGCATCGGCACCGCCGAGGTGGAGAGCGCGCTGGTGCTGCACCCGAAGGTGGCCGAGGCCGCGGTGGTCGGCTTCCCGCACGACATCAAGGGCCAGGGCATCTACGCCTACGTGACCCTGAAGGCCGGCGAAGTCCAGAGCGACGAACTGCAGAAGGAGCTGGTCGCCTGGGTGCGCCAGGAGATCGGCCCGATCGCCACCCCCGACCACCTGCAGTGGGCGCCGGGCCTGCCCAAGACCCGCTCGGGCAAGATCATGCGCCGGATCCTGCGCAAGATCGCCGAGAACGCGCCGGACCAGCTGGGCGACACCTCGACCCTGGCCGATCCGGGCGTGGTCGAGTCGCTGGTGAACGAGCGCAAGGTCCGGTAAGGGTGGCGAAGCCGCGCTGATGCCCACCACCATCCTGATCGCCGACGACCATCCGCTGTTCCGCGAAGCCCTGCGCGGCGCGGTGCAGCGGATCCTGCCGGGCACCGAGCTGCACGAGGCCGACAGCGTCGACGCCCTGTACGGCCTGGTCGAGGCGCATGCGGACGCGGACCTGCTGCTGATGGACCTGAACATGCCCGGCGCGCACGGCTTCAACGCGCTGGTGCACCTGCGCGCGCATCATCCGCAGCTGCCGGTGGTGGTGGTGTCCGCGCGCGAGGAACCGGGGGTGATGCGGCGCGCGCTGGACCACGGCGCGCTGGGCTTCATCCCCAAGTCGGCCGATTCGGACACCATCGGCACCGCCGTGGGCCTGGTCCTGGACGGCGAGCGCTGGGCGCCAGCGGCGGCGGCCTCGGCCCCGGCGATGGGCCGCGACGAGCACGAGGTCGCCCAGCGCCTGCGCGAACTCACCCCGCAGCAGTTCCGGGTTTTGCAGATGCTCGGCGAGGGCCGGCTCAACAAGCAGATCGCCTACGACCTGGGCGTGTCCGAGGCGACGATCAAGGCCCACGTGACCGCGGTGCTGCGCAAGCTGGGGGTCAACAACCGCACCCAGGCGGTGCTGATGGCCGGGCGCCTGGCGGTGGATCCGGACGGGGTGGTGGTGCCGCCGGAAGAGCCGGACTGAGCGCGGCCGCCGGTTACCGTTAACGCGCGCGCTGGAAGCGTTTCCCGCGGAAAACGGCTGAACGGAGCCTTCACGCAGCCCCTTGCGGCGGTGGTGATGCGCCGCACAATAGCGGCCTGCGGACGGCGCCGGCACCATGGGGTGCGGCCCCGCAGCCCGGAGAGCCTGTGCCCACAGTTCCCGATACCGCCGCCGGCCTGCGCCGGCCACGGCCATGAGCGCATCGTCCACGTCGTCCATCGCCGCGGACGCAGGCGCCTTCCCGGCTTCCGCCGGGCCGGTGTGGCTGCCGGCCACCGAATCGCCCTTGCCGATGCCCGGCCAGCACCTGCACCGGGGCCGCCTCGCCGCGGCCCGGCCGGCGACCTCGCCGCGCGGCATCGGCTGGCGCCGGCTGCTGGTGGTCGGCGGCACCGCGGCGCTGACCGCGGTGGCGACCCTGGGCATGCTGCAGGTGCTGCGGATCGGCGGCCTGAGCGTGCTCGACGGCGTCCTGCTGGCGCTGTTCGTGTTCCTGTTCGCCTGGATCGCGCTGTCCTCGGTCAGCGCGCTGTGCGGCTTCTTCCAGCTGCTGGCCGGTCGCGGCAACACCCTCGGGATCGACCCGCGGGCGCCGTTGCCGGTGTTGGGCGCGCGTACCGCGCTGCTGATGCCGACCTACCACGAGGACCCGGCGCGGATCATGGCCGGGCTGCAGGCGGTGTACGAGTCGGTCGCCGCCACCGGCCAGCTCGAGGCCTTCGACTTCTTCGTCCTCAGCGACAGCCGCCGGCCGGAGCTGGCGCAGGCCGAGGCCCGCGAGTTCGCCGCCCTACTCGCGCGCGTGGACGGCCACGGCCGGCTGTTCTACCGCCGCCGCAACGACAACCAAGGGCGCAAGGCCGGCAACATCGCCGAGTGGGTGCAGCGCTTCGGCGGCGCCTATCCGCAGATGCTGATCCTGGACGCCGACAGCGTGATGAGCGGCGACACCCTGGTGCGGCTGGCGTCGGCGCTGGAGCGCAACCCCGGCGTGGGCCTGATCCAGACCCTGCCGCACGTGGTCGGCGGCCAGACCCTGTTCGCGCGGATGCAGCAGTTCGGCGGCCACGTCTACGGCCCGGTGATCGCCCGCGGCGTCACCTGGTGGCACGGCAGCGAGGGCAACTACTGGGGCCACAACGCGATGCTGCGCACCCGCGCCTTCGCCGAGCATGCCGGCCTGCCGGAGCTGCCCGGGCGCAAGCCCTTCGGCGGCCACATCCTCAGCCACGACTTCGTCGAGGCGGCGCTGATGCGGCGCGGCGGCTGGGCGATCCACCTGGTGCCGGAACTGGAGGGCAGCTACGAGGAAGGCCCGCCCTCGCTCACCGACCTGCTGGTGCGCGACCGCCGCTGGTGCCAGGGCAACCTGCAGCACGCCAAGGTGGTCGGCAGCGCCGGCCTGCACTGGATCAGCCGGGTGCACATGCTGGTCGGCATCGGCCATTACTTCACCGCGCCGATGTGGGCGATGCTGATGCTGGTCGGCCTGGCGATCCCGCTGTACCACGCCGACCTGGCCTGGGACGGCTTCCGCCTGCCGGGCTTCTCGCCGCTGGCCTATTGGCGCGCGGCCGACGCCGAACGGGTGGCCTGGCTGTTCGCCGCGACCATGGGCGTGCTGTTCCTGCCCAAGGTGCTGGGCTACCTGGCGATGCTGCTCGACCCGGTCGCGCGCCGCGGCGCCGGTGGCGCCCTGCGCGCGCTGGCCGGGGTGCTGATCGAGAGCGTGCTGGCCGCGCTGATGGCGCCGATCGTGATGTACCGCCAGTCGCGCGGCGTGGCCGAGGTGCTGTCCGGGCGCGATTCGGGCTGGGAGGCGCAGCGCCGCGACGACGGCAGCGTGCCGTTCTCCAGCCTGGTGCGCAGCTATGCCGGGCTGAGCCTGTTCGGGTTGTTCATGGGCGCGCTGGCCTGGGCGGTGTCGCCGGGCCTGGCCCTGTGGATGGCGCCGGTGGTGGTGGGCATGGTCCTGGCGATCCCGACGGTGTGGATCAGCTCCAAGCGCACACCCGGGCGCTGGCTGCGCCGGCACCGGATCCTGTGCATCCCCGAGGAACTGGAGCCGCCGCCGGTGCTGCGCCGGGCCACGGAGCTGCGCGCGCAGGCGGAGTGAGGGTGCAGCCCCGTTCCTTGCCGGGCGTGCCTCGCCGGGCATGGCGTCCGCGTCGCCGCCCGGGCGGTTCCGGCCCGGCCAGCGGGCATAATGCGGCGCCCATCGCGGAGAACAGGTCCGATGCTGCTGGAATGCGTTGAACAGGAAACCGGCGCCGCGCCGCAGTGGACCGTGCTGTGGCTGCATGGCCTCGGCGCCGACGGCCACGACTTCGCCCCGATCGTGCCCGAGCTGGTGCGCCCGCACTGGCCGGCCCTGCGCTTCGTGTTCCCGCATGCGCCGGTGCGGGCGGTGACGATCAACGGCGGCGCGCGCATGCGCGCCTGGTACGACATCGTCGGCATGGACTTCGCCACCCGCGCCGAGGCGGCGGGGATCGAGGAGTCGGTGGCCCAGGTCGAGGCTTTGATCGCGCGCGAGAACGAGCGCGGCACCCCGCCTTCGCGGCTGCTGCTGGCCGGCTTCTCCCAGGGCGGGGCGATCACCCTGGCCGCGGGCCTGCGCCGGCGCGAGCCGCTGGCCGGCCTGGTCGCGCTGTCGACCTACCTGCCCGGCGGCGCGGCGGCGGCCGCGCAGCGTGATCCGAACGCGGTCGCCCAGCCGGTGTTCTTCGCCCATGGCGACGGCGACCCGGTGATCCCGGTCCAGCACGGCCAGGCCAGCGCGCAGGCGCTGGAGCGGGTCGGCTTCGAGGTCGAGTGGCACCGCTACCCGATGGCGCACCAGGTCTGCGCGCAGGAGATCGCCGACCTGGGCGACTGGCTGGAACGGCGGCTGGCGCCCTGACCGTGCGCGACCAGCGCCACGACGCGCCGTGGCTGCCGGACCTGTGCCGGCTGCCGCGCGTGGCCGCCCTGCTCGGCCTGGCCGAGCTGGTGGTGGTGGTGCTGGCCCTGGCCCCGGACGGCGCCAGCGGTTGGACCCCGATGCGGTTCTTCTCGGCCAGCGGCTTCGCCCTGTGGCTGGCGCTGGCGGTGGCGGTGCTGCTGTGCAAGCTGCGCGCGCCGATTTCGCGCCTGCCGCCGCGGCTGGGCGCGCTGGCGGCGCTGGCGCTGGCGGCGGCGGTGGCCCTGCTCGGCGCCGGCGTGGTCCACGGGCTGTACGGCGCCTTGGGGATGGCGCCGCTGGGCGTGCCGTTCTGGCGCTTCACCGCCGGCGCGGCCGCGGTGACCGCGCTGATCACCGCGCTGGCCCTGCGCTACTTCTACGTCGGCGACCGCTGGGCGGCGCAGACCGAGGCCAACGCCCGCGCCGAGGCCGACGCGCTGCAGGCGCGGATCCGCCCGCATTTCCTGTTCAACAGCATGAACCTGATCGCCAGCCTTTTGCGCCGCGACCCGATCGTGGCCGAGCGCGCGGTGCTGGACCTGTCGGACCTGTTCCGCGCAGCGCTCGGCGCCGGCGAGGGCGATTCGACCCTGGCGGCCGAGTGCGAGCTGGCCGCGCAGTACCTGTCGATCGAATCCCTGCGCCTGGGCGAGCGCCTGCAGGTGGAGTGGGACAGGCGCGAGCCCTTGCCCTGGCAGCTGCCCCTGCCGCGGCTGACCCTGCAGCCGCTGGTGGAGAACGCGATCCTGCACGGCGTCTCGCGCCTGCCCGAGGGCGGCACGGTGGCCATTGCCCTGTGGCAGGAGGACGGGCGCCTGCACTTGCGGGTGCGCAACCCGGCGCCGGCCCCGGACGATCCGCTGGCCTCGCTGCACCGCGGCGCCGGCCATGCCCAGCGCAGCATCGGCCACCGCCTGGCCTGGCGCTTCGGCCCGCAGGCCCGGGTGACGGCCGGCTGGGCGCAGGGCTACTATGCCTGCGAGGTCACGCTGCCGGTGCCGCCATGAGCCTGAAGCTGGTGATCGCGGACGACGAGCCGCTGGCGCGCGAACGCCTGCGGCTGTTGCTCGCCGACGAAACGGATGTCGAGGTGGTGGCCGAGGCCGGCGACGGCCAGCAGGTGCTGGACGCCTGCGCCGCGCAGCAGCCGCACGCGGTGCTGCTGGACATCGCCATGCCCGGGATCGACGGCCTGGAGACCGCGCGCCGCCTGGCCCGGACCACGCCGCCGACGGCGGTGGTGTTCTGCACCGCCTACGACGCGCACGCGCTGTCGGCTTTCGAGGCCGCGGCGATCGACTACCTGGTCAAGCCGGTGCGCCCGGAGCGGCTGTCGGCGGCTTTGGACCGGGTGCGCACGTTCTTCGCCGGCCGCCCGGCGCCGCAGGCGTCGTCGGCCGCGCCGCGCCGGACCCAGCTATGCGCGCGCCTGCGCGGCAGCCTGCGGGTGATCCCGCTGGACGAGGTGCGCTACCTGCAGGCCGAGGAGAAGTACGTGGTGGTGCACCACGTCCGCGGCGAGGACCTGATCGAGGAGTCGCTGAAGTCGCTGGAGGACGAGTTCGGCGACCGCTTCGTGCGCATCCACCGCAACTGCCTGGTCGCGCGCCAGGAACTGGTGGAGCTGCGCCGCGGCGGCGACGGCCACGTCCAGGCGATCCTGCGCCACGGCGGCCCGCCGCTGGAAGTGAGCCGGCGCTGCGTGCCGCAGCTGCGGCAGACGCTGCGGCATCTCTGATCCGTCCCTGGCCGCTCACACCCGGGCAGGCCATCGCCGATAATGCGCGCATGGACACCCTGCGCATCGCCACCCGCAAGAGCCCGCTCGCCCTGTGGCAGAGCGAACACGTCGCCGCGCGCCTGCGCGCGGCCCATCCGGGCCTGGAGGTGGCGCTGGTGCCGCTGAGCACGCGCGGCGACGAAGTCCTGGACCGCTCGCTGGCGGCGATCGGCGGCAAGGGCCTTTTCTTGAAGGAGCTGGAACTGGCGATGGAGCGCGGCGAGGCCGACTGCGCGGTGCACTCGCTCAAGGACGTGCCGATGGAACTGGAGCCCGGCTTCGTCCTGCCGGCGGTGCTCGAGCGCGCCGATCCGGCCGACGCCTTCGTGAGCAACCGCTTCGATGGCCTGGACGCCTTGCCGCACGGGGCGCGGGTGGGTACGTCCTCTTTGCGCCGGCAGGCGCAGCTGCGCGCGCATCGGCCGGACCTGGAGCTGCGCGACCTGCGCGGCAACGTCAACACCCGCCTGGCCAAGCTGGATGCCGGCGAGTACGACGCCATCGTCCTGGCCTGTGCCGGGTTGCTGAGGCTGGGCCTGGACGCGCGCATCCGCGCGCGGTTGGCGCCGCCGGAGTGGCTGCCGGCGCCGGCGCAGGCGGTGGTGGCGGCCGAGTGCCGGGCCGGCGATGCGCGCACCATCGCCCTGCTGTCGGTCCTGGAGGATGCCCCGACCCGGATCCGGATCGAGGCCGAGCGCGCGCTCAACCGCGGCCTGCACGGCAGCTGCCACGTGCCGGTGGCCGCCTATGCCGAGCTGGACGGCGACCGGCTGTCGCTGCAGGCGCTGGTCGGCTCGGCCGACGACGGTCGCTCGGTCCGCGCCGCGCGCGAGGGCAGCGCGCACGAACCGGAGGCGCTGGGCCGGGCGCTGGCGGTCGAGCTGCTGGACCGGGGCGCCGGCGAGTTCCTCTGACCTCTCCCGGCTCCTACAGGAGGCGTCGGCGCTACCGGCTCATCGCCAGCCGCCGGCCAGTATCCGTTCGTGCAGCATGCCCGCCAGCACCGAAAGCGCGACCAGCAGCCAGGCCAGCCAGGCGATCTTGGGCAGCAGGTGGGCAGACAGGGCCAGTCCCCAGGGCAGCAGCGTCAGCAGCAGCAGGGTCCAGCCGCGCCCGGACCGGCGCAGGCCGCCGTCGTTCCACCAGCCGGCCAGCAGGAGGCCGGCGCCGGCCGCCCCGAGCAGCGCCAGCGATGGCAAGGGCGCGCCCACGGGCATGGTGCCCGGCCAGTGCAGCGACACCAGGACGAGCAGCAGGGCCATGCCGCCGAGCAGGGCCAGGGCGAGCTGGGTCGGCGCGCCCAGCGACAGGCCGTCGGCGGACTGCCCGGCCTGGCCCAGGCAGCTGGCCAGGGCCAGGGCCGCCAGGCAGGCGATGGCGGCCGACAGGGTGGTCCAGCCGGGCACGGCCGGCGGCCACAGCTGCAGGCCCGCCAGCGAAAGGGTCGCGACCAGGGCCAGGCCCCAGGCCAGCCGCGCCCGGCCCGGCCAGGGCGCCGGCTCGCGCCAGGCGATCAGGGCCGGCGCAGCCAGGAGCAGCAAAAGGCCTGCCAGCGCCAGGCCGCGCAGTTGCAGCGAGGCCAGTTCGCGCAAGGGCCCGGCCCGCCCCAGCAGCAGGGCGATGCTGACCGACAGCCAGACCAGCAGGCCGGCCCCGGCGCCCGCCAGCGCCTGCGAGGCCGCCCGCAGCGGAAGCCGGTGGATGTGGACGGCCGCGGTCATGCCGTCCCCGCGGCCGGGCCGCGTGCGGACGGCCGATGGCTGTGATCCATGGTGGATGGGTTCCCCGATTGGGCGGCGCGTGGGCCGCGATCCCCTGCACGGCGATTCTGCCATCGAGCCGTTGGCTGTCCGGCCGCGCCGGTCGGCTCCTGCGGCCGCCCGTCGCGGCGTACCTGACGTGCCGATCCGTCCAGTTGGCGATCGTCGGCCCGGGACGCTGCCCGCGCGCCCCGGGCCGGGCCATAATCCGGGCATGGACCGCTACGAACGCATCAACGCCCTGCATCGCATCCTCAAGGCCGCGCGCTATCCGGTGACGGTGCCGCGGCTGCAGGAGGAGCTGGGCTGCTCGCGCGCCACCGTCTACCGCGACCTGGCTTTCCTGCGCGATGCGCTGATGGCGCCGGTGGAGGGCGACGGCGAGGCCGGGTTCCGCTACGCGGCCGGCGAGAGCGACCGTTTCGAACTGCCGGGGCTGTGGCTCAGTTCCGAGGAACTGCACGCCCTGCTGGCCTCGCAGCAGCTGCTCAAGCGCACCGGCGGCGGGGTGCTGTCGACGGTGCTGGCGCCGTTGCAGCAGAGGATCGAGGGCCTGCTCGCGGCGCAGGCCGGGGCCAGCCACTGGCCGGTGGAGCGGGTGCGGGTGATCCCGCACCGTGGGCGGCGGCTGGACGAGGCCAGTTTCCGCACGGTGGCCTCGGCGGTGCTGGAGCGGCGGCGGCTGGCGTTCGAGTACCGGGCGCGCTCGACCGACGAGACCACCCGGCGCAAGGTTTCGCCGCAGAGGATCACCCACTACCGCGACAACTGGTACCTGGACGCCTGGGACCACGAGCGCGAGGCCCTGCGCAGCTTCGCGGTGGACCGGGTGGTGCAGGCGCGGTTGCTGGACGAGCCGGCGCAGGACCTGGAGGAAGGGGTGCTGGATCAGCACCTGGCCTCCAGTTACGGGATCTTCTCGGGCGAGCCGAAGGGCTGGGCGACGATCGTGTTCAGCCCGAAGGTGGCGCGCTGGGTGGCCGACGAGCACTGGCACTCCAAGCAGCAGGGGCGTTTCCTGGCCGATGGCCGCTACGAGCTGAAGCTGCCCTACAGCGTGCCGCGCGAGCTGCTGATGGACGTGCTGCACTATGGCGCGGACGCGGAGATCGTCGAGCCGGCGATGCTGCGCGAACAGGCCAAGTCGCATCTGGCACTGGCCCTGGCGCAGTACGACCGCTGAGGTGGCGCTCGCCTGATCGCAGCCCGTGAGATGACCCGCCCGCACCCTGCGGCTCCAATCCGAGGAGTCGCCGTCATGTCGATCTGGTCGCCCACGCCTGCCGCCTGTGCCCGTCCCGCCGACCGCCTGGCCGGCCTGCCCGATCCGGCGCTGGAGCGCCTGCTGCGCCGCTGGCTCGGCTGCGGCCTGCTGGCGGTGTGCCTGGTGCCGGCCCTGCGCGGCTCCAGCGAGTGGATCGGCTGGTGGCCGATGTGGCTGGTCGGGATGCCGCTGGCGGCCTGGTGGGCCTTGCATCGCTTCCAGCTGCCGCAGGCCACGGCCACGGTGCTGGCGCGGGGCATGCGCCGGCTGCGGCCGCACCGGCAGGCCCGCCGGCGCCGGCCGCCGGCCGCGCCGGGACTGCGCCGGCGCGCTGCCTGAGGGGGCAGGGCGGGCCCGCCCGCGGGCCTGACCATCGGCAGGGGGAGCGGTCCGCCCGCCTGTGCTAGCGTCATCGGCTGTCCAATGTTTCCGGAGCAACCGATGTCGCGTCTTGCCCAGGCCTGCCTGTTCGCGGGTCTCATCGCCGCCGGTGCGGCCCATGCCCAGGAGCCGACCGTGGCCGACGACCCCTACCAGTGGCTCGAGGACGTGACCGGCGACAAGCCGCTGGACTGGGTGCGGGCGCAGAACGCCAGGACCGACGCCGCCCTGGCCTCGACCCCCGAGTTCAAGGCGATGGAGGCCGGCATCCGCGAGGTGCTCGACTCGGACGCCAAGATCCCCGGGGTGCAGAAGATCGGCGCGTACTACTACAACTTCTGGAAGGACCGGAACCACGAGCGCGGCATCTGGCGCCGGACCACGCTGGAGGAGTACCGCAAGCCGAACCCGGCCTGGGAGACCATCCTCGACCTGGACGCGCTGAACAAGGCCGAGGGCGAGAACTGGGTCTGGCACGGCGCCGACTGCCTGCGCCCGGCCTACGCGCGCTGCCTGATCGCCTTGTCGCGCGGCGGCGCCGACGCCGACGTCACCCGCGAGTTCGACCTGGAGAACAAGGCCTGGATCCAGGGCGGCTTCTTCCGTCCCGAGGCCAAGGGCGGGCTGGGCTGGATCGACCAGGACAACGTCTACGTGTTCACCGACTTCGGCGCCGGCTCGATGACCGAGTCGGGCTACCCGCGCGTGGTCAAGCGCTGGAAGCGCGGCACCCCGCTGGAATCGGCCCAGGTGGTGTACGAAGGCAAGGCCGACGACATGTACATCGCCGCCTTCCACGACGACACCCCCGGCTTCGAGCGCGACTTCGTCAGCCGCACCCTGGCCTTCTACAACGACGAGCTGTACCTGGCCGGCAAGGACGGTGACCTGGCCAAGGTCGACGTGCCCAATTCGGCCAACAAGGGGGTCAAGCGCGAATGGCTGACCCTGGAGCTGCGCGAGCCGTGGACTGTGGGCGGCAGGACGTACGCGGCCGGCTCGCTGCTGGCGGCGAAGTTCGACGACTTCATGGCCGGCGAGCGCGATTTCGAGGTGCTGTTCGAGCCGACCGAGCGCAGCTCGCTGGCCAGCTTCAGCTGGACCCGCTCGCACCTGGTGCTGAACGTGCTGGAGGACGTGAAGAACCGCCTGTCCGTGCTCACCCCCGGCAAGGACGGCTGGGCCCGCAGCGAATTCACCGGCGCGCCGGCGTTCGGCACCCTGGGCGTGTCGGCGGTGGACAGCGACGAGTCCGACGCGGTCTGGCTGACCGCCACCGACTACCTGACCCCGAGCACCCTGTCGCTGGCCGACATCGGCAAGCAGCCGGAACAGCTGAAGGCGATGCCGGCGTTCTTCGATGGTTCCAAGGACGTGATCGAGCAGCACTTCGCCACCAGCAAGGACGGCACCCGGGTGCCGTACTTCCTGGTCCGGCCGAAGGCGCTGGCGCCCGGCGGCAAGACCCCGACCCTGCTGTACGGCTACGGCGGCTTCGAGATCTCGCTGACCCCCGGCTACTCCGGCGGCCTCGGCCGGGCCTGGCTGGAGCGCGGCGGCGTGTACGCGGTGGCCAACATCCGCGGCGGCGGCGAGTACGGCCCGCGCTGGCACCAGGCCGCGCTCAAGGCCAACCGGCACAAGGCCTACGAGGACATGGCCGCGGTCGCCCAGGACCTGGTCAAGCGCGGCATCACCTCGCCGGCGCACCTGGGCGTGCAGGGCGGCAGCAACGGCGGCCTGCTCACCGGCAACATGCTCACCCAGTACCCGGAGCTGTTCGGCGCGGTGGTGGTGCAGGTGCCGCTGCTGGACATGAAGCGCTACAACAAGCTGCTGGCCGGCGCCTCGTGGATGGCCGAGTACGGCAACCCGGACACCGCCGACTGGGAGTTCATCAAGACCTTCTCGCCCTACCACCTGTTCGACCCGAAGAAGGAATATCCGCCGGTGATCTTCCTCACCTCCACCCGCGACGACCGGGTCCACCCGGGCCACGCGCGCAAGATGGCGGCGAAGATGATCGAGGCCGGCAAGGACGTGACCTACTACGAGAACATCGAGGGCGGCCACGGCGGCGCGGCCAACAACGCCCAGGCCGCGCACATGTCGGCGCTGGCCTACGCCTTCCTCTGGCAGCGGCTCGGCGGCCAGGCCGCGGGCGCCGCGGCCGGCGCGAAGAAGTAACGAGGTACCCCGCGCCCCCGGTCCTGGCGGGGGCGCCGCTTTCGGGCGTCGCCTCCCCGTGCCGGGCTATGGCCGGTTCGGAGGCGTCGCCAGGCCCGGCGCGGTGGACGCTGCCGGCGGCTGGATTTCCCACCCGGAACCCCGATCCATGAGAATGCCCCTCCCGCTCGCCCTCGCCGTGCTGATGACCACCACCGCTCCTTCCGCTTCCGCCGCCGACCCGACCCCGCCCGACGTGGCGCGCAAGCCGCACACGGTGACCGCCCCGTTCGGCGCCAGCCGCCAGGACGACTACTACTGGCTGCGCGACGACGCGCGCGAGGACAAGGCGATGCTCGGCTACCTGGAGGCCGAGAACGCCTACGCCGATGCGCTGATGGCGCCGCTGCGGCCGCTGCAGGAGCAGCTGTACGGGGAGATCGTCGGCCGGATCAAGCAGGACGACAGCTCGGTGCCCTACCGCGACCGCGGCTGGTGGTACTACAGCCGCTACGAGAGCGGCAAGGACTACCCGGTGCACGCGCGGCGCAAGGACGCCGCCGGGGTGGACGCACTGTCGATCCAGGCGGCGAACGCCAAGGGCGACTTCAACGGCGAGCAGGTCCTGCTGGACCTCAACGTCATGGCCGCCGGCAAGGGCTACTTCGGCGTGGACGACTACGAGGTCAGCCCGGACAACCGGATCCTGGCCTGGGCCGAGGACGACGTCGGCCGCCGCCAGTACACGATCCGTTTCCGCGACCTGGAGACCGGCAAGGACTATCCGGACGCGATCCCTGGCGTGTCCGCCAACGTGGTCTGGGCCGATGACAACCGCACCCTGTTCTACGTCGAGAACGACCCGGAAACGCTGCTGACCGTGCGGGTGAAGAAGCACGTGCTCGGCACTCCGGTGGCGCAGGACGTGCTGGTGTACGAGGAGGAAGACGACAGCTTCTACATGGGTATCGGCCGCACCCGCGACGAGAAGTTCATCACCATTGGCGTCGAGAGCACGGTCTCGTCCGAGCTGCGCTATGCGCCGGCGGCCGATCCGCAGGCGTTCACCGTGCTGGCCCCGCGCCAGCGCGATGTGGAGTACGACGCCGACCACCTCGGCGGCCGCTGGGTGATCCGCACCAATGCCGACGGCGCCACCAACTTCAAGCTGGCCACCGCGCCCAGCGACGCGACCTCGCGCGCGCAGTGGCGCGACTGGCTGGCCCACGACCCGCAGGTGTTCATCGAGGGCTACGAGCTGTTCGACGGCTTCACCGCCATCGCCGAGCGCTCCGGCGGGCTGGAGCGGATCCGCCTGGCCAAGCTCGACGGGAACGGCGGCATCGCCAGCCAGGAGTACGTGGCCGCCGACGAGCCGGCCTATTCGATGGGCCTGGCCGCCAACCCGGAGCCGGACAGCCCCTGGCTGCGCTATGGCTACACCTCGCTGGCCACCCCGGCCACCACCTACGAACTGAACATGGCCACCGGCGAGCGCCGCCTGCTCAAGCAGCAGCCGGTGCCCGGCTACGACCCGTCGAAGTACGTGACCGAGCGGGTCTGGATCGAGGCCCGCGACGGGGTGAAGGTGCCGGTGTCGCTGGTCTACCGGCAGGGCTTCGTCAAGGACGGCACCGCGCCGCTGTTCCAGTACGCCTACGGCAGCTACGGCATCTCGATGGACCCGGGCTTCAACGGCCCGGTGGTGAGCCTGCTCGACCGCGGCGTGGTCTACGCCATCGCCCACATCCGCGGCGGCCAGGAGATGGGCCGGCAGTGGTACGAGGACGGCAAGCTGCTGCGCAAGCAGAACACCTTCAACGACTTCGTCGACGTCACCCGCGGGCTGGTGGCGCAGGGCTACGCGGCCAAGGACCGGGTGGCGGCGATGGGCGGCAGCGCCGGCGGCCTGCTGATGGGCGCGGTGGCCAACCAGGCGCCGGGCGACTACCGGGCGATGGTGGCGCAGGTGCCGTTCGTGGACGTGGTCACGACCATGCTCGACGCCTCGATTCCGCTGACCACCAACGAATACGACGAGTGGGGCAACCCGGAGCAGAAGCCGTTCTACGACTACATGCTCTCGTACTCGCCCTACGACAACGTCGCCGCGCAGGCGTATCCGGCGCTGTTCGTCGGCACCGGGCTGTGGGATTCGCAGGTGCAGTACTGGGAGCCGGCCAAGTGGGTGGCGAAGCTGCGCGACGTGAACACCGGCACGCATCCGGTCCTGTTCCGCACCAACATGGAAGCGGGCCACGGCGGCAAGTCCGGCCGATTCCGCCGATTCCGCGAGCAGGCCGAGTACTACGCCTTCGTCCTCGACCAGCTGGGCGTGCGCGAGGCGCCCTGACCCCGGCGTTTCGCGTCCCGCAACCGCGCCATCCACGCCTCCGATCGCATCGATCCTCCATTCCGATGTCGCCGCAGCGGCCGGCCCGCCTATGATGGCGGCGATGAGCGATCGACACCGCTTCCGCTGGGCATGGTGGCTGCTGGCCTACGCCAGCCTGGGCGTGGGCATCGTCGGCATCTTCCTGCCCGGCCTGCCGACCACGGTGTTCATCCTGATCGCGGCCTGGGCCGCGGCGCGCGGATCGGAGCGCCTGGAGCAGCGCCTGCTGGCCGATCCGCGCTTCGGCCCGGTGATCCGGGCCTGGCGCGCACACCGGGCGGTGCCGCGGCGGGCGAAGTGGGCGGCGACCTGGGCGATGCTGGCCTGCGCGGCGATCCTGCTGGCGGTGATGGTGGCCGTGCCCTCGCACCGGGTCTGGATGGTGGCCCTGCCGATCGGCTGCATGGCCGTGGTCGGCACCTGGCTGTGGCTGCGTCCCGAGCCGCCGCCCGATCCCCTCTAGGCGCCGGCTGCACACGGTGCCCGGGCATGGCCTCGCTATACTTCCGGCCATGAACGCCAAGCCGATCGTTTCCGCCGTCGCAACCGCCCTGCTGCTCGCCGCCTGCGGCAACAAGGGCCCTTTGGTGATGCCGCAGAAGCCGGTCCCGGTGGAGCAGCCGGCTCCGGCCGCGCCCGCTTCCGGAACCGAAGCGCCGGCACAGCCGGCCGAACCGCTGCCGGCCCCGCCTGCCGGCGGCGACCCGTCCGATGGCTGAGACCCTGCATTTCAGCAAGATGCACGGGGCGGGCAACGACTTCGTCGTGCTCGACCTGCGCGGGGGACTGCGACCGCCCGATGCGGTCCTGGCCGCGCGCCTGGCCGACCGCCACCGCGGCGTCGGCTGCGACCAGATCCTGACCATCGAGCCGCCACGCAGCGCCGGCGCGGTGGCCGCCTACGGGATCTGGAACGCCGACGGCAGCCCCGCCGGCCAGTGCGGCAACGGCGCGCGCTGCGTCGCCGCCTGGCTGGTGCGCGACGGCGCGGCCCGCG
Source organism: Pseudoxanthomonas jiangsuensis (assembly GCF_010093185.1). Classification (GTDB taxonomy): domain Bacteria; phylum Pseudomonadota; class Gammaproteobacteria; order Xanthomonadales; family Xanthomonadaceae; genus Pseudoxanthomonas; species Pseudoxanthomonas jiangsuensis. Next base: position 223,437 of record NZ_PDWL01000002.1, read on the forward strand.
GCCCGCGCTTCGTCGTCGACAGCCCGGCGGGCACGCACCAGGTCGGCAACCTCGGCGGCGGCCGCTATTCGATCGGCATGGGCGTGCCGCGGCTGGAGCCGGCGCAGGTGCCGTTGGCCGGCTTCGACGTCCCCCAACCCGAATACGCACTGGACGTGTCCGGCCGCAACCTGCGTTTCGGCGCGGTGTCGATGGGCAATCCGCACGCGGTGATCGAGGTCGCGGACGTCGACGCGGCGCAGGTCGCGGTCATCGGGCCGGCCCTGCAGGCGTCGGCGGCGTTCCCGCAGTCGGTCAACGTCGGTTTCGCCCAGGTGCTGGCGCCGGACCATGTCCGCCTGCGGGTCTACGAGCGCGGCGCCGGCGAGACCCTGGCCTGCGGCAGCGGCGCCTGCGCGGCGCTGGTGGCGCTGGTGCGGCGCGGGCGGATCGCGCGCGAGGCGACGGTGTCCTTGCCCGGCGGCGACCTGCGCATCGGCTGGGCCGACGACGGCGCCGAAGTGATCATGGCCGGACCGGCCGCATTCGTGTTCGAAGGGGAATGGCAGGCATGAGCGACGAGCTTCGGGAAAAGCAGGGACAGGACAAGCACGGCGCGCACGAGGTCGCGGCCTGGCTGCGCCGGCACCCGGGCTTCCTCAAGCAGTTCCCGGACCTGGCCCTGAGCCTGGTGGTGCCGCGCGACGACGGCCGCACCGCGTCGCTGGCCAGCTACCAGCTGGAGGTGCTGCGCGACAAGAACCGCGAGCTGTCGCGGCGGCTGGCCGAGCTGTCGGCCAACGCCCAGGTCAACGAGCGGCTGGCGGTGCGTACCCACCAGCTGACCCTGTCGCTGATGCGCCAGACCAGCTACGCCGACACCCTGCGGGCGATGGCGGCCTCGCTGGCCGAGGATTTCAACGGCGACCTGGTGCGGGTGGTCTCGTTCCGGCCGGTGGCGGGAATGGAGGACGCGGACTGGCTGCAGGTGCGCGGCGAAGGCGAGCCGGAGATCGATCCGTTCCGCGACGCCCTGCGCGACGGCGAGCCGTTGTGCGGCCGCCTGCAGGCGGAGAAGAACGCCCTGCTCTACGGGGTGCGGCAGGAGGAGGTACAGTCCAGCGCCCTGCTGGCGCTGAGCGGGGTCGGCCTGGTCGCGGTCGGCAGCCACGACCCGAACCGGTTCTATCCCGGCATGGGCACCCTGTTCCTGCGGATGATGGGCGAGGCGCTGGTGGTGGCTTTGCAGCGCTTCGACGACTGAGCGGCGGTTCGATCCGCGCGTTCGCGACGATGAGCCACGGCATCGAAGCCTTCCTCGAACACCTGCAGGTGGAGCGCGCGGTCTCCGCGCACACCCTCGATGCCTACCGCCGCGACCTGGAAGCCCTGCGCGACTGGGCGCAGGGCCGGGGTGCGGGCGAGGTGGCAAGCCTGGATGGCGAAGCCCTGCGCGCGTTCGTGGCCGCCGAGCACCGCCGCGGACTGTCGCCCAGGAGCCTGCAAAGGCGCCTGTCGGCCTGCCGCAGCTACTACGCCTGGCTGCTGAAGAACGGCGCGATCCCGGCCAGCCCCGCCGCGGGCCTGCGCGCGCCGAAGGCGCAGCGCAGGCTGCCGCAGGTGCTGGACGTGGACGAGGCGGTGCGCCTGGTGGAAGTGCCGACCGACGCGCCGCTGGGCCTGCGCGACCGTGCCCTGCTGGAGCTTTTCTATTCCTCCGGCCTGCGCCTGAGCGAACTGTGCGCCCTGCGCTGGCGCGACCTGCAGGCGGAGGAGGGCCTGGTCACGGTCCTGGGCAAGGGCGGCAAGCAGCGCCAGGTGCCGGTCGGCTCGCACGCGCGCCGCGCCCTGGGCGAATGGCGCGCCTCCACCGGCGCCGGCGCCGGCGCGGACGATTTCGTATTCCCCGGGCGCGGCGGTGGCGCCATCGGCCAGCGCGCGGTGCAGGTGCGGATCCGCCAGCTGGCCGTGCGCCAGGGCCTGTTCAAGCACGTGCATCCGCACATGCTGCGGCACAGTTTCGCCAGCCACGTGCTGGAGTCCTCCGGCGACCTGCGCGGGGTGCAGGAACTGCTCGGCCACGCCTACATCGCCACCACCCAGATCTACACCCACCTGGACTTCCAGCACCTGGCCAAGGTCTACGACGCCGCGCATCCGCGGGCGAAGCGGAAGAAGGCTGGCGCCTGACCCCGTCGTCCCGGCGAACGCCGGGACGACGACAGCTGGGCCTTGATCGCTTGCCCGCCCGTCCCCAGATCGGCGGGACAGCTCACCGGAGGCCGCATGGGCCCCAGCCAGAATCCCAACGTGTTCCACGCCACCACCATCGTCTGCGTCCGCCGCGGCGACAAGGTGGCCATCGCCGGCGACGGCCAGGTCACCCTCGGCCACACCGTGATGAAGGGCAACGCGCGCAAGGTCCGGCGGCTCGGCCGCGACGGCCAGGTGCTGGCCGGCTTCGCCGGCGCGGCGGCCGACGCCTTCACCCTGTTCGAACTGTTCGAGGCCAAGCTCGAGAAGCACGGCCAGCTGACCCGCGCCGCGGTGGAACTGGCCAAGGACTGGCGCACCGAGCGCCGCCTCGGCAAGCTCGAGGCCCTGCTCGCCGTGGCCGATCGCGAGACCTCGCTGGTCATCAGCGGCACCGGCGACGTGATCGAGCCGGAGGACGGGATCATCGCCATCGGCTCCGGCGGCAGCTACGCGCTGTCGGCCGCCCGCGCCCTGCTCGCGCATACCCAGCTCGACGCCCGTACCATCGCCACCGAGGCGATCGGCATCGCCGGCGACATCTGCATCTACACCAACCGCAACGTAGTGGTGGAGGAACTCTGATGAACGATACCGCTTCCTCGACCATGACCCCGCGCGAGATCGTGCAGGAACTGGACCGCCACATCGTCGGCCAGCACGCGGCCAAGCGCGCGGTCGCGATCGCCCTGCGCAACCGCTGGCGGCGCATGCAGCTCGATCCGGAGCTGCGCAACGAGGTGATGCCCAAGAACATCCTGATGATCGGCCCCACCGGCGTGGGCAAGACCGAGATCGCCCGGCGCCTGGCCACGCTGGCGAACGCTCCGTTCGTCAAGGTCGAGGCCACCCGCTTCACCGAGGTCGGCTACGTTGGCAAGGACGTGGAGCAGATCGTGCGCGACCTGGCCGACACCGCGGTGAAGATGTACCGCGAGCAGGCCAAGGCCAGGGTGCGGCTGCAGGCCGAGGAACGCGCCGAGGAGCGCATCCTCGACGCCTTGCTGCCGCGCCGCTCGGCACCGACCATGGGCTTCGGCGCCGACGTGGCCGAGGTCCAGGTCTCCGGCCCCGAGGATTCCACCCGGGCCAAGTTCAGGAAGATGTTGCGCGCCGGCGAGCTGGACGAGCGCGAGATCGAACTGGAGCTGGCCGCCAGTGCCGGCGTCGACATCATGACCCCGCCGGGCATGGAGGAAATGGGCCAGCAGCTGCGGCAGATGTTCGCCAACCTCGGCGGCGGCAAGACCCACAAGCGCAGCGTCGGCATCAAGGCCGCCCGTCCCCTGCTGGTCGAGGAAGAGGCCGCGCGCCTGGTCAACGAGGACGACGTCCGCGCCCAGGCGATCGAGGCCTGCGAGCAGCACGGCATCGTCTTCATCGACGAGATCGACAAGGTCGCCAAGCGAAGCGACGCCGGTGTGTCCGGCGGCGACGTCTCGCGCGAGGGCGTGCAGCGCGACCTGCTGCCGCTGGTGGAGGGCTCCAACGTCTCCACCAAGTACGGCACGGTCAAGACCGACCACATCCTGTTCATCGCCTCCGGCGCGTTCCACCTGGCCAAGCCCTCCGACCTGATCCCGGAGCTGCAGGGCCGCTTCCCGATCCGGGTCGAGCTGGGCGCGCTGAGCAAGGACGACTTCGTCCGCATCCTGACCGAACCGAAGGCCGCGCTGACCCGCCAGTACGTGGAGCTGATGGCGACCGAGGGCGTGAAGCTGCAGTTCTCCTCCGACGCGGTCGAGCGCCTGGCCGAGATTGCCGCCCAGGTCAACGAGCGCCAGGAGAACATCGGCGCCCGTCGCCTGCACACCGTGCTCGAGCGCCTGCTCGACACCCTCAGCTACGAGGCGCCCGACAAGGACGGCAGCAGCGTGGCCATCGATCGCGCCTACGTCGATGCCCACCTGGGCGAGCTGGTGCAGGATCCGGATCTGAGCCGCTACATCCTCTGACCCGCAGGCCGCCGCACTCCGGTGCGGTCAATGCCGGTGATCGTCCTCGCCGATGTCCTCGTTCCACACCTGCGGATGGGCGGCGATCCAGTCGCCCAGCATCGCGATGCATTCCGGGTCGGCCAGGTCGACCACCTCCACGCCGTGCTCGCGCAGCCAGTCGTGGCCGCCCTGGAAGTTGGCCGATTCGCCCATCACCACCGTGCCGATCCCGAACTGGCGGACCAGGCCGCTGCAGTACCAGCACGGCGACAGGGTGGTGACCATGATCGTGTCGCGGTAGGAGCGCTGGCGGCCGGCCTTGCGGAAGGCGTCGGTCTCGCCGTGCACCGACGGATCGCCTTCCTGCACCCGACGGTTGTGGCCGCGGCCGAGCAGGGTGCCGTCGCGGGCGAACAGCGCCGCGCCGATCGGGATGCCGCCCTCGGCCAGGCCTTGGCGGGCCTCCTCGACGGCGACAGCGAGCATGGCGCGGTAATCGGGCGTGTCGGTCATGGGAACGTGGGCGTGTCCGTGGGTGGCCCAGCGTACGCCAGCGCGGCGGCTGGGCGCGCGTCCTGCGGGCGCCGGCCCGGCCGATTCCCGCCCGCGGTGCCATAATCGGCGCATGAGCCCAGCCCCCGACAAGCAGTCCCCCTACGAGAGCGGCACCACCCACTTCGGCTTCCGCGACGTCCCGGCCGGGGAGAAGCAGAAGCTGGTCGGCGAGGTGTTCACCTCGGTCGCGCGCAAGTACGACCTGATGAACGACCTGATGAGCCTGGGCATCCACCGGGCCTGGAAGCGCTATTTCACCGCCACCTGCCAGGTGAAGCCGGGCGACCGGGTCCTGGACCTGGCCGGCGGCACCGGCGACATCGCCGCGTTGCTCAAGCCGCGGGTCGGCGCCGACGGCACGATCGTGCTGGGCGACATCAACGCCGGCATGCTCTCGGTCGGCCGCGACCGCCTGACCGACCGCGGCCTGGTCGCCGGCCTGGACTACGTGCAGTGCAACGCCGAGAAGCTGCCGTTTCCGGACGCCAGCTTCGACCTGGTGACCATGGCCTTCGGCCTGCGCAACGTCACCGACAAGGACGCGGCCCTGGGCGAGATCGCGCGGGTGCTGCGGGTCGGCGGGCAGGCGCGGGTGCTGGAGTTCTCGGAGGTGCGGGCCGAGTGGTTCAAGCCGCTCTACGACTTCCACTCGTTCAAGGTCTTGCCGAAGCTGGGCAGCCTGTTCGCCGGCGATCCGGGCAGCTACCGGTACCTGGCCGAGAGCATCCGCAAGCATCCGCCGCAGGAACAGCTGAAGGCGATGATGGAAGAGGCCGGCCTGGCCCGCTGCGGCTACGTGAACATGAGCGCGGGGATCGTCGCGATCCATACCGGCTACAAGGTGTAGGAAAGCAAAGACCCCGGGTCCCGGCGTACGCCGGGACGACGGTGGGCACCAGCGACAGGCCGGGCCGGGCGCCGGGTTACACTTGCAACTTCCCCCGAGCCGTCCCAGGTCCCATGCGCTTTCCCGCTTTCCTGTTCTCCATGGCCATGATCGCCGCCAGCAGCGGCTGCTCCGGCGACCAGGCCGGTCCGGCCGATCCCCAGCCCGCCGCCAAGCCCGCTGCGCCCAAGGCCGCCGCCGCGCCTGCCCGCCGCCACGACGAAAGCTCCTACGCCGAGCCCGACAAGGTCCGGATCACCGACCTGGCGCTGGACCTGAAGCTCGACTTCGATACGAAGCAGCTGGCCGGCACCGCCACCTACACCCTGGACTGGACCGACCCCAAGGCCACCCGGCTCGAACTCGACACCCGCGAGCTGAGCATCGGCCAGGTCGAAGGCGAGGCCGACGGCGCCTGGGCGCCTTTGCAGTACGCCCTGGCCGACGCCGATCCGGTGTTCGGCAGCAAGCTGAGCATCGAGGCGCCGCAGCGCAACGCGAAGATCCGGGTCAGCTACCACACCGCCCCGACCGCCTCCGGCCTGCAGTGGCTGGAGCCGGCGATGACCGAGGGCAAGCAGCTGCCCTTCATGTTCAGCCAGTCGCAGGCGATCCACGCCCGCAGCTGGGTACCCCTGCAGGACACCCCGGGCGTGCGCTTCACCTACAGCGCGCACGTGACCTCGCGGCCGGACGTGATGGTGCTGATGAGCGCCAACAGCGACCCGAAGATGCAGCGCACGGGTGACTACCGCTTCCGCATGGAGCACCCGATCCCGTCCTACCTGCTGGCGATCGCCGCTGGCGACCTGGTGTTCAAGCCCACCGGCGAGCGCAGCGGGATCTGGGCCGAGCCGGCCATGGTCGAGCGCGCCGCGACCGAGTTCGAGGACACCGAGAAGATGATCCAGGCCGCCGAAGGCCTGTACGGCCCGTACCGCTGGGGCCGCTACGACATCCTGGTGCTGCCGCCGTCGTTCCCGTTCGGCGGCATGGAGAACCCGACCCTGACCTTCGCCACCCCGACCGTGATCACCGGCGACAAGTCGCTGGTGTCGCTGATCGCGCACGAGCTGGCGCACAGCTGGTCGGGCAATCTGGTGACCAACGCCAGCTGGAAGGACATCTGGCTCAACGAGGGCTTCACCACCTACGTCCAGGGCCGCATCACCGAGGCCCTGTACGGCGAGGAGATGGCCAACATGGAGCGCCAGATCGACCAGGCCGGGCTCAAGGCCGACCTGGCCGGGATGGGCGAGGAGGACCAGGCCCTGGCCCTGCCGCCGCTGACCGAGCGCGATCCGGACAACGCGCTGAGCCAGGTCGCCTACGTCAAGGGCTCGTGGTTCCTGGAATTCCTGGAGCAGCGCTTCGGCCGCGAGGTGTTCGATCCGTTCCTGCGCGGCTGGTTCGACGACCACGCCTTCCAGAGCGCGGACACCGACCAGTTCGTCGCGTACCTGAAGCAGAACCTGCTGCCGAAGAACCCCAACGCGGTGACCGCCGGGGAACTGGACGCGTGGCTGAACCAGCCGGGCATCCCGGCGTTCGCGCCGCTGTCGCAGTCGCGCACCTTCTCCAACGTCGACACCGCGCGGATCGCCTGGCGCGGCAGCAGCCAGCTGCCCAACCGCCAGGTCACCGACGACTGGGGCACCCAGGCCTGGGTGCACTTCATCGAGGGCATGGGCCAGACCCTCAAGCCCGAGCAGCTCAAGCAGCTGGACGAGGCCTACCACTTCACCGGCACGGCCAACGGCGAGATCGCCATGCGCTGGTACCCGCTGGCGATCCGCAGCGGCTACCTCGAGGCGCGCCCGGCCGCGGGCGAGTTCATCGAGCGCGTGGGCCGGCGCAAGCTGATCATGCCGGTCTACCAGGAACTGGTGCGGACCCCGGACGGGCTGACCTTCGCCCGCGAGGTGTTCGCGCGCGCGCGGCCGGGCTACCACCCGATCACCACCGCTTCGGTGGAGGCGTTGCTGGCCAGGGCCGATGCGGCGAAGCCGGCCACCGCCGAAGCACCGGCAGAGCCGCAGAAGCAGCCGTAAGCCCGCTCCACCGGCGTCGTTCCCGCGCAGGCGGGAACCCAGCGACTCAGGTTCCCGCGGAGCAACAGTCGCTGGATCCCCGCCTGCGCGGGGATGACGGGCATGGACTCCTCCGCGCATTCGCCCTGGAGCATGGCCATGTCCTCTTGTCCGAACCGCAGGCAATTCCCACGTCTGGCCGGCGCCGTGCTGCTGGCCACGGCGGTGCTCACCGTCGCCGCCTGCGGCGACCGCCAGGCCGAGCGCGCCGCCCGGGCTGCGGCCGAAGCCCAGGCCAGGGCCGAGGAGCAGGCGCGGGCGGCCGCCCAGCTGCAGCGCGAGTTCGACGCGGCGGTGGCCGCGAACAACTGGGAGCTGGCGCGGGTGCACGGCGCCGCCCTGCTGGCGCAGTACCCGGACACGCCGGCCGCCGCCGCGGTCGAGCCGGGCCTGGCAGAGGTCACGGCCAAGGCCGAGGCGGCGCGCGAGCAACGTCGCCTGGCCGCGTTGTGGAACTACGCCCGGGTCGCGGCCGGCAAGGGCGAGCAGCGCTCGGCGGCGATCTTCAGCGAGGACCCGGTGGACACCGGCGGCGGCACCGCGGCGACCGTGCAGCTGGTCCTGCGCGACCACCCGGAATGGAAGCGCAGCGCCTACCTGGTCCTGCAGGGCGGCGACTTCGACTGCTACGGCGGCTGCAGGGTCAAGGCGAAGTTCGACGACGCGGCCGCCAGGCCGATGTCGGCGTGGCGGCCGGACACTGACGAGGCCATCGCCATGTTCATCGAGGACCACCGCGGGTTGTGGAAGCAGCTGCGCAAGGCGCGGACCCTGGAGATCGAGTTCCCGGTCAAGGGCGGGCCGGACAAGGCCGGCGGCCGCCGCACCGCGGTGTTCGAGGTCGGCGGCCTGGACGGGACGCAGATGCCGGGCTGGGACTGAGTCGCGGCCGGGCCGTGGTCGCCTGAATCGTTCGGACGCCGGCGCGCGACCGGCATGAACCGCACGCGACGGGCTGGCGCTGCGGGCCGGCCCGCAATACGCTGGTCCGGGCCGTCACGCGGCATCGGGGATCGGGTGGACAGGGGCATCAGCGCAGGCGGGAAGCGCCGGGTCGGGCAGGGTGCATGGCGGCTCTGGCTGCTGGCATGGCTGTGCCTGTGCGCGCCGGTCCTGGCCGCGCCGCCGCATTCGCTGCGCTTCAGCCAGCTGGCGGTCGAGGACGGCCTGCCGCAGGAGTCGGTGATCGCCATCGCCCAGGACGCCCAGGGCTTCATCTGGCTGGGCACCCAGACCGGGCTGGCGCGCTACGACGGCTACGAATTCACGGTCTACCGCCACGACCGCGACGATCCCTGCAGCCTGTCCGACAACTGGATCCAGGAACTGCTGCTGGACCGCAAGGGGCGGCTGTGGGTCGGCACCCGGGTCGGGGTGGACCGGTTCGATCCGGGCAGCGGCTGCTTCACCCGGCTGCCGCTGGAAGGCAGCGGCGAGGCGGCCGGCGTGCATTCGATGCTGGAGGACCGCCAGGGCCGGTTGTGGCTGGCCACGCCGCGGGCGCTGTTCCGCCTGGACGACCACGACCGGGTGGCCGCCGTGTTCCACGCCGGTGCCGACGGAGGGCTGTCGGCCGGGCAGGTGGGCGCGCTGGCCGAGGAGGGCGACGGCGCCCTGTGGGTGCGTACCCGCCAGGGCCTGGACCGGCTGCCGGCCGGCGCGGGCCGCTTCCAGGCCCATCCCTTGCCGGCCGGGCCGGCGGTGCCGCTGGCGGTGCGCTACGATGCCGGCGCCCTGGCGATCGACCGCGACGGCAGCCTGTGGCTGGGCAGCGAGACCGGCCTGAGCCGCTGGCGGCTGCAGGACGGGCGCCTGCAGTCCCTGCCGGTGCCGCCGGGCGCGGCGGCCGGCACGGCGGTGTCGGCGCTGATGTTCGACCGCGACGGCACCCTGTGGGTGGCCAGCAACCTCGGCCTGCTGCGCCTGGACCGGGGCAGCGACGCGTTCACCCAGTACCGCCACGACCGCGGCGACCGCCAGGGGATCGCCGACAACTACGTCCTGTCCCTGTTCCAGGACCGCACCGGCACGCTCTGGGCTGGCACCTGGGGCAACGGCGTCAGCCGCACCGACCTGGGCGGCGGCGGCTTCGGCTTCTACAACGCCAGCGACGACGGCCGCCTGGGCCTGAGCGACGCCAAGGTCTACGGCATCAGCTCCGAACGCCCCGGGGTGCTGTGGCTGACCACCCGCGAGGGCGGCATCAACCGGCTCGACCTGGAGCGGCGCCAGGTGCGCGTCTATCGCCACGTGCCGGGCGACCCGCACAGCCTGCCCACCGACGCCACCCTGGTCTCGCGGCCGGACGGGCAGGGCGGGCTGTGGGTGGGCAGCGACGCCGGCCTGGGCCGGCTCGACCTGCAGGGCCGCTACCGCGCCTGGCCGCTGCCGGCCGAGGCCGGGACCTCGGTGATCTACTGCCTGTACCAGCGCCCGGGCGATCCGGGGCTGTGGCTGTGCACCCGCAGCGGGCTGTACCGGCTCGATCCGGGCAGCGGCCGCTTCGAGGGCTGGCGCCACGACCCGGCCGACCCGGATTCGATCGCCGCCGACTTCGTCGCGACCATGCTCCAGGACCGCGCCGGCCGGGTCTGGGTGGCCACGGTCGACGGCGGCCTGGACCGGTTCGATCCGGCCAGCGGCCGCTTCGAGCATTTCCGCCACGATCCGGCCGACCCGGCCAGCCTCAGCAGCAACCGGGTCCAGGCGCTGTACGAGGACAGCCAGGGCACCCTATGGGTCGGTACGTCCGCGGGGGTCAACCGGCTGGAGACCGGGCCCGACGGCAAGGTCCGCTTCCGGGTGTTCGGCAGCCGCGAGGGCCTGGCGGCCGATTCGATCGGCGCGTTCCTGGAGGACGCCAGCGGCCAGCTGTGGGTGAGCGGCACCGCCGGCCTGGCGCGGCTGGACCCGCGCAACTGGACAGTGCGCAACTACAACGCCGCCGACGGCCTGCCCGGCGGCAGCTACTTCGTCGGCGCCGCCCTGCGCGATGCCGACGGCACCCTGTACTTCGGCGGGGTCAAGGGCCTGACCGCGGTCGCCCCGGACCGGGTGCGCGGCAACCCGGTGCCGCCGCCGGTGGCGATCACCGACTTCCAGGTGTTCAACCGCTCCATCGCCGAGCAGCTGCCCGACGGGCTGGAAGCGGACGCGCCCTGGCCGGCCACCCGGCGGCTGCGGATGCCGACCTCGCTGTCGGTGTTCACGATCGCCTTTGCCGCGCTGCATTACGCCGACCCGGCCCGCAACCAGTACGCCTACCGGCTGGAGGGCTTCGACAGCGACTGGCTGCGCACCGGCGCCGACCGCCGCTTCGCCACCTACACCAACCTCGACCCGGGCCGGTACGTGTTCCGGGTGCGCGCGGCCAACAAGGACGGGATCTGGAACGAGGAAGGCGCGGCCCTGGAGATCGTCGTCACCCCGCCGTGGTGGCGCACCTGGTGGTTCCGGATCGGCGGGCTGCTGGCGCTGGCCGCGGCGGCCATCGTCCTGTACCGGCGCCGGATCCACCGCCTGCAGAGGCAGCAGGCGACCCTGGAGCAAAGGGTGGAGGAGCGCACCTTCGAGCTGGAGCAGGCGCGCATGGACCTGGAACAGGCCAGCCTGACCGACCCGCTCACCGGCATGCGCAACCGCCGCTTCCTGCGCCAGCAGCTGGACAGCGACCTGGCCCTGAGCGTGCGCGCCTACCAGCGCGCCGCGCTGCACGGGGTGGCGCCGCCGGAGGACGTGGACCTGCTCCTGTTCCTGGTCGACATCGACCACTTCAAGCGGGTCAACGACGAGCAGGGCCATGCCGCCGGCGACGAAGTCCTGGTCGAGGTCCATGCGCGCCTGCGCCAGGTGCTGCGCGCGTCCGACTACCTGGTGCGCTGGGGCGGCGAGGAATTCCTGGTGGTGGCCCGAGGCACCCGCCGCTCGACCGCGCCGGTGGTGGCCGAGCACATCCGCGAAGTGTTCGCCGACCAGCCGTTCGTGCTGTCGGACGGCACCCGCCTGGTCAAGACCTGCTCGATCGGCTTCGCCAGCCTGCCCTTGGTGCCGGCGCACCCGGCGGCGCTGGACTGGCACCAGGCGGTGGACCTGACCGACATCGCCCTGTACGCGGCCAAGGCCGCCGGCCGCGACGGCTGGGTGGGGATCGAGGCCGGGCCCGACGCCGACCCGTCGCGCTGGGGCGGCGAACTGCGCAGCGAGGTCCCCGGCCTGCTGGCGACCGGCCAGCTGCGTTTCATCACCCGGATGGACCCGGCGCGGGTGGCCGAGGCCCTGCAGGGCGGCCTGGCGGCGGGCATGGCGTGAACACCGACTGGCTGATCGTGGCCGCGGTCACGGTGCCGGCCCTGCTCCTGCACGCGATCCTGTTCGTACTGGTGCGGCGCTGGATGGACCGCGACCTGGCGCTGTCGCTGGCCGGGGAGGAGCCGGCGCGGCGGGCGTGGATGTTGGAACGCCTGGCCCAGGCGCGGCGCCAGGGCGTGCGCCGGCGCGAACTGCCGGCCTGGCTGGAGCGCGCGGCGGCCGGCTACCCGGCCGTCCCCTCGTAGGCCCGGGCCCTCAGCTCAGCGAATAGCCGAACTGCTGCTTGAACTGGTCGTTGAACTCGGCGAAGTCGAAGCGCTGGTTCTGGGTGCCCGGGTGCTCGACCTTGAGCGCGCCCATCAGGTTGCCCATGCGGCCGATCGTGAGCCAGTCGTAGCCCTTGTCGATGCCGTAGATCAGGCCGGCGCGGAAGGCGTCGCCGCAGCCGGTCGGGTCGACCACCCGGCGCTCGTGCGCCGGCGGCACGTCGTAGGTCTTGTCCGGGGTGTGCACCAGCGCGCCCTTCGGCCCCTGGGTGGTGATGTAGGCCTGGACCCGGGAGACGATCTCGCGGTCGTTCCAGCCGGTGCGCTCCTGCAGCAGGTTGGACTCGTAGTCGTTGACCACCACGTAGTCGGCCTGCTCGATGAATTCGCGCAGTTCCTGGCCGTTGAACAGCGGCATCGCCTGGCCCGGGTCGAAGATGAACGGCACGCCCATCTCCTTGAACTCGGCCGCGTTCTGGATCATGCCCTCGCGCCCGTCCGGGCCGACCAGGCCCAGGGTGATGCCCGGCACATCCCTGGCGTGGTTCTCGTAGGAGCGCATCATCGCCCCGGGGTGGAAGGCGGTGATCTGGTTGTTGTCGTGGTCGGTGGTGATGAAGGCCTGCGGGGTGAACAGCTCGTCGATCACCTTGACCCGCGACAGGTCGATGCCCAGGGCCTGGAAATGCTCGCGGTAGGGGCCGAAATCCGAGCCCACCGTGCCCATCGGCACCGGTTTCCCGCCCAGCAGGTGCAGGTTGTAGGCGATGTTGCCGGCGCAGCCGCCGAACTCGCGGCGCATCCGCGGCACCAGGAACGACACGTTCAGGATGTGCACCTTGTCCGGCAGGATGTGGTTCTTGAACTGGTCCGGGAACACCATGATGGTGTCGTAGGCAAGGGAACCACAGATCAGGGTGGACATCGGCTGGCTGCTCGGGAGGCGCGCGGGGCGGGCGGAGGACGCGGGCGCGCGGGAAGGCGCGGCGGCCTGGCGCCGCGGCGCAAAGGGTAACGGCTGCGTCCCGGCGCGGCCAGCCCGGCGGCCCCGCCGGGCGCCTCGCCCGGCCGCTGCGCGACCACGGAAACGGGCGGTTTGCCGCGGATTTTTCCTTGCCCGCATCCGGAGGCGTTGCTAGGCTAGCCGGCCTGTTTTCTGCCCAAATTTTCGCCAGCCCGCGCCCTTGCCGGCGCCCGCTGCCGGGCCTTCTTCCCCCGCGCTTGCGCCCCGCTCCCGTCCCCCAGGATCGCCCCTCCCGATGTTCAAGAAGCTCCGCGGCATGTTCTCCAACGACCTGTCCATCGACCTGGGCACGGCCAACACCCTGATCTACGTGCGCGGCCAGGGCATCGTGCTGAACGAGCCCTCGGTGGTGGCGGTGCGCCAGGACCGGGCGATCGGTGGCACCCGCTCGGTGGCGGCGGTGGGCGCGGAGGCCAAGCAGATGCTCGGCCGCACCCCCGGCAACATCACCACCATCCGGCCGATGAAGGACGGCGTGATAGCCGACTTCACCTACACCGAGGCGATGCTCAAGCACTTCATCAAGAAGGTGCACAAGTCGCGGGTCCTGCGCCCCAGCCCGCGGGTGCTGGTGTGCGTGCCGGCCGGCTCGACCCAGGTCGAGCGCCGCGCGATCAAGGAGTCGGCGGAAGAGGCCGGCGCCCGCGACGTGTACCTGATCGAGGAGCCGATGGCCGCGGCGATCGGCGCCGGCATGCCGGTGTCCGAGGCGCGCGGCTCGATGGTGATCGACATCGGCGGCGGCACCACCGAGGTCGCGGTGATCTCGCTCAACGGCATCGTCTACTCGGCCTCGGTCCGGATCGGCGGCGACCGCTTCGACGAGGCGATCACCAACTACGTGCGCCGCAACCACGGCATGCTGATCGGCGAGGTCACCGCCGAGCGGATCAAGATGGAACTGGGCTGCGCCTATCCGCAGGCCGAGGGCAAGGAGATGGAGATCACCGGCCGCAACCTCGCCGAGGGCGTGCCGAAGATGATCCGGATCAACGCCAACGAAGTGCTGGAGGCGCTGCACGAGCCGCTGGCGGGGATCGTCTCTGCGGTCAAGCTGGCGCTGGAGCAGACCCCGCCGGAGCTGGGCGCGGACGTGGCCGAGCGCGGCATCGTCCTGACCGGCGGCGGCGCCCTGCTGCGCGACCTGGACAAGCTGGTCAGCGAGGAGACCGGCCTGCACGTGCAGGTCGCCGACGATCCGCTGACCTGCGTGGCCCGCGGTGGCGGCCGCGCGCTGGAGCTGGTCGACATGCACGGCAACGAGTTCTTCGCCCCGGACTGACCGGGCGTCCCGCGGCCGCCGGCGATGCCGGACGGCCGCATCCGGCCGCGGCCCGTGACCGCGCGCCATACTCCTTCCTCCCGCCGCCCCTCCGGACCGATCGCCCGCCGTGTCGTCCTACGCCGGTTTCCCTCCCGCCGCGCGTCCCGGTGAAACCGCCGGGACCCTGCGGCTGCTGGCGTACCTGGCGCTGGCAATCGCCCTGCTGGTGCTCGACCACCGCGGCGGCTGGCTGGCCAGCGCGCGCGAGTACGCCACCCGCGTGGTCCAGCCGGTGTGGGCGCTGGCCGGCCTGCCCGGACGGATCGGCGGCGCCCTGCAGGACGGCTTCGCCGCCCGCGATGTCCTGCTCGAGGAGAACCGCCGCCTGCGCAACGAGCTGCTGCTGGCCAACGCCCGCCTGACCCGGCTGCGCAACGCCGCGGTCGACAACGCCCAGCTGCGCGAGTTGCTCGGGGTAGCCGAACGCCGCGGCCTGGACGTGCAGCTGGTGCCGGTGCTGGACGTGGACCTGGCGCCGTCGCGGCAGCGCCTTTTGCTGGCCGCCGGCAGCCGCCAGGGCGTGCAGCGCGGGCAGGCGGTGATCGACGCCGGCGGCCTGCTCGGCCAGGTGGTGGCGGTGACCCCGGGCACGGCCACGGTGCTTTTGCTGACCGATCCGGACCACGCGGTGCCGGTGATGGTCGCGCGCAACGGCGTGCGCCTGATCGTGTACGGGCGCGGCGACCGCCTGGAACTGCGCGACGTGCCGCTCAACCGCGACGTCCAGGTCGGCGACGCGCTGGTCACCTCCGGCCTGGGCGGGCGCTTCCCGCCGGGCTTCCCGGTGGCGACCATCGCCGCGCTGCACCCGGACGAGAGCCAGGCCTTCCTGGTCGGCACCCTCACCCCGGCCGCGCAGCTGGACCGCGGCCGCGACGTGCTGCTGCTGCGTCCGGGCGCCGCCCCGGACGTGCCGCTGGCGCCCGCGCAGCCGGAAGACGCAAGCGGCACGGAGGGCGGCCAGGCGGATGCGCCGGCCGGGGCCGCCAGCCGCCCCGCCACGAACGACGGTGCGGTTAGTGCTGCTTCGCCCGCGCCTCCAGGCCGCGGCAATGCCGCTGCCGCGGTACCGGCGGCAGGCACCGCCCGTGACGCGACCGCCGCACCGCCCGCGCCGGAGGACGAACGATGAGCGGCCGCCTGCGCCTGGGCGGCTGGGTGCTGCCGGTCAGCCTGTTCCTGGCCCTGCTGCTGGGCCTGCTGCCGCTGCACGAGATGCTGCAGCCCTTGCGTCCGTACTGGCTGGCGCTGGTGCTGGCCTACTGGGTGATCGAGACACCCTCGCGCGCCGGCCTGGGCCTGGCGTTCTGCTGCGGCGTGCTCGCCGACCTGGCCTACGGCGGCCTGCTCGGCGAGCAGGCCCTGCGGCTGGTGATCATGGCCTTCATCCTGCAGCGCTTCCGCGCCCGCCTGCGCTTCTTCCCCCTGTCGCAGCAGGCGCTGGCGATCGGCGCCCTGCTGCTCAACGACCGCATCGTCGACGCCGCCATCCACCTGGCCCTGGGCCAGCCGACCCTGGCCTGGCAGTACTGGTGGGCGCCGCTGGTGGGCATGCTGCTGTGGCCGCCGCTGTTCCTGCTGCTGGACGGCCTGCGCCTGGGCCGGCGCGACTGAGCCGGGCGCATGAGCAGCCGTCGCCCGCACAAGAACCCGCAGGCCGAGGCCGAGCAGTTCCGCCGCCGCGCGGCGATCGGTTTCCTCGGCGTGGTCGTGGCCCTGGTCGGCCTGGGTGCGTGGTACTTCCGCCTGCAGGTGCTGCAGCACGCCGACTACGCCACCCGCTCGGAGGCCAACCGGATCCGCCCGCGGCCGGTGGTGCCGGCGCGCGGCATGATCTACGACCGCCAGGGCCGGCTGCTGGCCGAGAACCTGCCGGCCTTCCGCCTCGACATCACCCCGGACAAGGCCGGCGACACCGAGCGGGTGCTGGCCGAGCTGGGCCGGCTGATCGCGCTCAGCGAGGAGGAGCTCGAGCACTTCCGCAAGGAGCGCAAGTCCGGCCGCGGCTTCCGCCCGATCACCCTGAAGCTGCGCCTGAGCGACGAGGAGATGGCCGCCTTCGCGGTCAACCGCTGGCGCTTCCCCGGGGTGGAGATGGAGCCGTACCTGACCCGGCACTATCCCTACGGCGACCTGTTCGCGCACGTGATCGGCTACGTCGGCCGGATCGACGAGAAGGACCTGGAGCAGCTCGGCGACGGCGGCGCGGCGCTGACCCACATCGGCAAGACCGGGATCGAGCGCTCCTACGAGGAACAGCTGCGCGGCAAGGTCGGCTACGAGCAGATCGAGACCAACGTCCAGGGCCGCGCTTTGCGCACGGTCGGCCGGGTCGCGGCCACCCCGGGCGCGGACCTGCGGCTGTCGATCGACGCTGAATTGCAGCGGGCAACGGTGGCCGCGTTCGGCGAGCTGGAAGGCACGGCGGTGGCGATGGATCCGCGCACCGGGCAGATCCTGGCGATGGTCAGCCTGCCGTCCTATGACGCCAACCTGTTCGTCAACGGCATCTCCCACGCCGACTACCGCGCGCTGATGGACAACCCCTCGCGGCCGCAGTTCAACCGCGCCGTGCTCGGCGGGGTGGCGCCCGGCTCCACCCTCAAGCCGTTCCTGGCCCTGGCCGGGATGGACAGCGGCATCCGCCGGCCCGAGGACCGGACCCTGTCCACCGGCATGTTCTACCTGCCCGGGACCAGTCGCGGCTGGGGCGATTCGCACCGCGGCGGCCACGGCTGGACCGATGCGCGCAAATCGATCGCCGATTCGGTCAACACCTACTACTACCAGCTGGCGCTGGACATGGGCATCGCCCGGATCCAGGAGTACCTGACCCGCTACGGCTTCGGCCAGCCCAGCGGCATCGACCTGTCCGGCGAGTACGCCGGGATCCTGCCGACCCCGGCCTGGAAGATGAAGCAGCGCCAGGAGCGCTGGTACCCGGGCGACACGGTCAACATCAGCATCGGCCAGGGCGACTGGAAGGTGACGCCCTTGCAGATGGTGCGCGGCACCGGCGCGCTGGCCGACGCCGGCCAACTGCGCCACCCGCACCTGGTCGAGGCCCGCCGCGACCGCTTCGACGCACCGTGGGCGCCCTTGCCGCAGGCGGCCCCGGCCGCGATCAGCGACCGCCCCGACCACCTGCAGGTGGTGCGCGAGGGCATGGTCATGACCGTGCACGGCCCGGGCGGCACCGCCCGCCCGATCGGCGTCGGCATCCCGTACCACATCGCCGGCAAGACCGGCACCGCGCAGGTGGTCAGCCGCCGCGGCACCGCCGCGGTCAACCCGCGCAGCCTGCCGATGCACTTGCGCCACCGCGCGCTGTTCATCGGCTACGCCCCGGCCGAGGATCCGCAGATCGCGGTGGCGGTGGCGGTGGAGGGCGGCGGCTACGGCGGCAGCCCCGCCGCGCCGATCGCCCGCGCGATCTTCGACGCCCGGCTGCTGGGCAAGCTGCCGGAAGGGCTGGAGCCGATCGACGGCGTCCCTGCCGCCGTGGCCTGCGCGCCCGCGGCCGGCGACTGCGCGGCGGTCCCGGCCGCCGTCTCCGCCGGCGCGGCCGGCGAGGGCGCCGGGGTCGCGGCGGCGGTTCCGGCGGATGCGGCATCGATCGCGCCGGCCGCAGTCCCGGCCGCGGTGGATGCCGCCCCCCAGCGTGCGCCGGCCATCGCCAGCGACCGCAATACCGCAGCCAACGGCTTCGGCAGCTGGGGTCGTCGCCATGCCGCCGAAACCGCGGCGGCCGCAGTTGGCGGTCCGTCGCCGGGGAGCGCCGCCGTGGGCCGCTCTCCGGCGCCTGCGGGCGAGGCGTCCTCCACCGCTCCGGCTTCGCCGCCCGCGCCGTCTCCGCGCGCTCCGGTCCCACCGGCGGGCGAAGACGAATGAGGGACTTCCTGCGCTGGCTGCTGGACCTGGCCGGGCGGGCCACGCGCACGCTCGACTGGCCGCTGTGCCTGGCCCTGGCCGCGCTGATGGGCTTCGGCCTGGCGGTGCTGTACAGCGCCGGCGGCGCCAGCGGCGGGCCGGCGCTGGTCCAGGCCCAGGGCGCGCGCTTCGCCCTCGGCCTGCTGGCGATGTGGGCCCTGTCGCGGGTCTCGGTGATCCGCCTGCGGGCGTGGTCGCCGACGGTCTATGTGCTCTCGCTGCTGCCGCTGCTGGCGGTTCTGCTGGTGGGCACCGGCAAGCACGGCCGGCACTGGCTCAACCTGGGCGTGTTCTACCTGCAGCCGTCGGAGCTGCTGAAGATCGCCCTGCCGATGATGGTGGCCTGGTACCTGCACCTGCGGCCGCTGCCGCCGCGGATCGGCACGGTGGTCACCGCCGCGATCCTGGTCGCCCTGCCGACCGGGCTGATCCTGCTGCAGCCGGATTTCGGCACGGCGATGCTGATCGCCTCCAGCGGCGTGTTCGCCTTGCTGCTGGCCGGGCTGCCGTGGGTCGCCGGGCTGTGGGTGGTGCCCGGGCTGGCCCCGCCGCATCCCGCGGCGATGCTGGCGGTGCACGAGTACCAGGCCGACGTCGGCCGCACCCTGTTCTTCGCCCTGCTGGTCGGGCTGCCGACCGCGGCCCTGGCCGGGCCGGTGTTCGCGAAGTTC
>NZ_PDWL01000030.1 GCF_010093185.1 Pseudoxanthomonas jiangsuensis
TGCCGTACTTGCTATTGGTGGGCTGTCGCATGGGGTATAAGGGGACGGGGCCGGCGGTCCCTTACCCTGCCGCCCGCCGGCACCCGCGCCAGCGCCGCCGACGTCGGCCGGCGGGTACGGGTGCCGTTCGGGCCGCGCGAACTGGCCGGGGTGGGGGCCGCGGGCGGCGAGCCCGACAGCCCGGCCGGGCTGCGCGAGGCGCTGGCCTTCGCCGACCCGGTACCGCTGTTCGACGGCGAACTGCTCGACTCCCTGCGCTGGCTGGCGCGCTACACCCACGCCCCGCTCGGCGAGGTCCTGGCCACCGCCCTGCCGGCGCCGCTGCGCGCCGGCGAGCCCCTGCCCGACACCCATGCCTGGGCCTGGGCCCTGACCGAAGCCGGCGCCACCGGCCTGGAAGGCCTGCGCCGCAACACCCGGCCGCGCCGGCTGGCCGAGCTGCTGCAGGCCGGACCTTTGGACGAGGACCACCTGGACCTGCGCCTGGACGGCTGGCGCGACGCCGCCCGCGCCCTGGGCAAGCGCCGTTACGCCGAACGGATCGCGGTGCCGGCGTTGCCCGCCGCCCCGGTGCCGCAGCCCGGGCCTTCGCCCAACGCCGGCCAGCAGGCGGCGATCGAGGCCGTAGCCGCATGCGCCGGCTTCTCCCCGGTGCTGCTGGAAGGCGTCACCGGCAGCGGCAAGACCGAGGTCTACCTGCACGCCATCGCCGACTGCCTGGCGCAGGGGAAACAGGCGCTGGTGCTGGTGCCGGAGATCGGCCTGACCCCGCAGACCCTGGCCCGCTTCCGCGCCCGCCTCGGGGTGCCGGTGCACGCCCTGCACTCCAACCTCGCCGACGGCGAGCGCGCCCGGGTCTGGGCCGCGGCCTGGCGCGGGCAGGCGCGGGTGATCGTCGGCACCCGCTCGGCGGTGTTCACGCCCTTGCCGGAGGCCGGGCTGATCGTGGTCGACGAGGAACACGACGCCAGCTACAAGCAGCAGGACGGGATCCGCTACCACGCCCGCGATTTCGCCCTGGTCCGGGCCAAGGCGCTGGAGGTGCCGGTGCTGCTGGGCAGCGCCACACCCTCGCTGGAAACCCTGCACAACGTCCGCGCCGGCCGCTACGCCCACCTGCGCCTGCGCCTGCGCGCCGGCGACGCGAAACCGCCGGCGGTGCGGATCCTGGACGTGCGCAAACGCCCTTTGCAGGCCGGACTGGCGCCGGAGACGCTGGAGATGATCGGCGCCGCCCTGGCCGACGGCGGCCAGGTGCTGGTGTTCAAGAACCGCCGCGGCTACGCCCCGGTGCTGCTGTGCCACGACTGCGGCTGGAGCGCGCAGTGCCCGCGCTGCAGCACCCCGGCCCAGGGCACGCCGATGACCGTGCACGCCGGCGGCGGACGGCTGGTCTGCCACCACTGCGGCCACCGCCAGGCCCGCCCTTTGGCCTGCCCCGACTGCGCCAGCCTGGCCCTGCAGCCGCAGGGCGTGGGCACCGAGCGCCTGGAGGAACTGCTGGCCGAGCGCTTCGCCGGCTGGCCGGTGCTGCGGATCGACCGCGGCACCACCGCCCGCCGCGACGGCCTGGCCAGGCTGCTGGCCGAACTCGGCGACCGGCCCGGAATCCTGGTCGGCACCCAGATCCTGGCCAAGGGCCACGACCTGCCGAACCTGACCCGGGTGGTCGTGGTCGGGGTCGACGAAGGCCTGTTCTCCTCCGACTTCCGCGCCGGCGAGAAGCTCGCCCAGTTGCTGGTCCAGGTGGCGGGCCGCGCCGGCCGCGCCCAGCGCCCGGGCGAGGTCTGGTGGCAGACCCACCACCCCGACCACCCCCTGCTGCATGGCCTGATCAACGGCGGCTACGACGCCTTCGCCGATGGCGAGCTGGCCCAGCGCGAGGCCGCCGGCTTCCCGCCGTTCGCGCACCTGGCCCTGCTGCGCGCCGAGGCGCAGCAGGCCGACGCCGCCGGCGCCTTCCTGCGCGCGGCCAAGGCCGCCTTGCGCGATGCCGGCCGCGGCCCGGAGGCGCAGAGGATCGAACTGCTCGGCCCGCTGACCGCACCGATGGCCCGGCGCGCCGGCCTGTACCGGATGCAGCTGCTGCTGTCGGCGCCCGCGCGCCCGGCCCTGCACGCGCTGCTCGACGCCGCCCTGCCGGCGATCCACGCCCTGCCCGAGGCCCGGCGCACGCGCTGGTCGCTGGATGTGGACCCCATGGACCTGTACTGAAAGCGTAAGGAGCACGGATGGATTCGGCCGACGACATTCCCCACCTGCTGGTCATCGGCGGCGGCTTCGCCGGCCTCTGGGCGACCCGCGCGCTGGCCAGTGCGCCCGTGCGGATCACCCTGCTCGACCGCAGCAACCACCACCTGTTCCAGCCCTTGCTGTACCAGGTCGCCACCGCCGGGTTGTCGGCGCCGGACATCGCCGCGCCCTTGCGCCACATCCTGCGCCGGCAGGGCAACGTCGAGGTGCGGCTGGGCGAGGCGGCCTCGATCGACCCGGCCGCGCGCACGGTGGCCCTGGCCGACGGCGGCACCCTGCGCTTCGACTACCTGCTGCTGGCCAGCGGCGCCACCCACGCCTACTTCGGCAACGACCAGTGGGCCGCGCACGCGCCCGGGCTGAAGTCGCTGGACGATGCCCTGGACCTGCGCCGCAGGCTGTTGCTGGCGTTCGAGCGCGCGGAAGGCTGCGACGACCCGGCCGAGCGCGCGGCCTGGCTGAACTTCGCCATCGTCGGCGGCGGGCCCACCGGGGTCGAGCTGGCCGGCACCCTGGCCGAGATCGCCCGGCACACGCTGAAGGACGAGTTCCGCCATATCGATCCGGCCAGCGCGCGGGTGCGCCTGGTCGAGGCCGGTCCGCGGGTGCTGGCGTCCTTCCCCGAGGCGCTGTCGGAGAAGGCGCGCCGCCAGCTCGAGCGGCTGGGGGTGGAGGTGTCCACCGGCGTGCCGGTGACCGCGATCGACGCCGGCGGCTACCGCCTGGGCGAGGACTACGTGCCGGCCCGCACCGTGGTCTGGGCCGCGGGCGTGGCCGCCTCGCCGCTGGCGCGCGCGCTGGGCGTGCCGCTGGACCGCGCCGGGCGGGTGCCGGTGGAGGCCGACCTGAGCGTGCCCGGGCATCCGCACGTGTTCGTCGCCGGCGACCTGGCCGCGGTCAAACGCGCCGACGGCAGCCCGGTGCCAGGCGTCGCCCCGGCGGCCAAGCAGATGGGCCGGCACGTGGCCGCGGTGGTGCGCGCGCGGCTGCAGGATCGGCCGGCCGCCGCGTTCCGCTACCGCGACTTCGGCAACCTGGCCACCATCGGCCGCATGGCCGCGGTGGTGGACCTGCACGGCTTCAAGCTGTCCGGGCTGCTGGCCTGGTGGTTCTGGCTGGCCGCGCACGTGTTCTTCCTGATCGGGTTCCGCAACCGCCTGGTGGTGCTGCTCAACTGGGCCTGGGCGTACTGGAGCTACCAGCGCGCGGCGCGGATCATCCTCGGGCGGGATCGCGACCCGGAGCGGTCACCGCGCGCATGACAATCGCGGCCACCGCTGCGATCCTGTGCGCCCGCCCCCAGCGCGATCCGCCGTGTCCCTGCTCCTTTTGCTGTTCGACCTGGTCGGCACCTTCGTGTTCGCGCTCAGCGGCGGCACCCTGGCGGTGCGCTACCGCCTGGATTTCTTCGGCGTGCTGGTGCTGTCGTGCGCGGCCGCGGTCTCCGGCGGCGTGGCCCGCGACGTGCTGATCGGCGCGCAGCCGCCGGCGGCGCTGGCCGACTGGCGCTACCTGGCCACCGCGATGCTGGCCGGCGTGGTCACCTTCTACCGGCACGGCGCGATCGAGCGGATGCGCAACCCGGTGCAGCTGTTCGACGCGGCCGGGCTGGCGCTGTTCGCGGTGCTGGGCACCGGCAAGGCGCTGGCGTTCGGGCTGTCGCCGTTCGCCGCCACCCTGCTGGGCATGACCAGCGGGATCGGCGGCGGCATCGCCCGCGACCTGCTGGTGGCGCGCACGCCGGTGGTGCTGCAGGCCGAGCTGTACGCGGTGGCGGCGCTGGCCGGCGGCGGCGTGGTCGCGCTGGCGCACGTGGCCGGGCTGCCGCAGACCCCGGCGATGGCGGTCGGCGCGCTGGTCTGCTTCGGCCTGCGCTACATGGCCATCCGCCACGGCTGGCACCTGCCGGTGGCGCGGCCGCACGACGGCAGCTGAGCTGCGGCATGGGCCGGAACGCCGGCCCCGGATACGCGAACGGCCCGGAAATCCGGGCCGTTCGCACTGTCGCCTGGAACCTGGCGCGGTCAGGCCGCCAGCAGCGCCTTCATCTTCTTCATCGCGTTCGCCTCGATCTGGCGGATGCGCTCGGCCGAGACGCCGTACTCGTCGGCCAGTTCCTGCAGGGTGACCTTGCTGTCGGCATCCAGCCAGCGGCGGGCGATGATGTCGCGGGAGCGCGCATCCAGCCCGGCCAGGCCTTCGCGCAGCAGCTGCAGCTGGTTGTCCTCGCTGTCCTGGCGTTCGTAGGCCTGCGACGGATCCTCGTCGTGGGCGACCAGGTAGGCCGACGGCGACGGCGGCGCGTGCTCGTCGTCCTCGTCGGACGGCGCATCGAAGCCGATGTCGCGGCCGGACAGGCGCGCCTCCATCTCCAGCACCTCGCGCTCGGAGACGTTGAGGTCGCGGGCCACCGCGGTGACCTCGGCGGCGTTCATCCAGCCCAGGCGGGTCTTGGCCTTGCGCAGGTTGAAGAACAGCTTGCGCTGGGCCTTGGTCGTGGCGACCTTGACGATGCGCCAGTTCTTGAGGATGAACTCGTGCATCTCGGCGCGGATCCAGTGCACCGCGAAGCTGACCAGGCGCACGCCCAGCTCGGGGTCGAAGCGCTTGACCGCCTTCATCAGGCCGATGTTGCCTTCCTGGATCAGGTCGCCCAGCTGCAGGCCGTAGCCGTTGTAGCCGCGGGCCACGTGGACGACGAAGCGCAGGTGCGAATGCACCAGCTCGCGCGCGGCGTCCAGGTCCTCCTCGTCGCGGAAGCGGCGGGCGAGGTCCTGCTCCTCCTCGACGCTCAGCACCGGGATCTGGTGTACCGCGCCGATGTAGGCCTCCAGCGATCCCAGCGGGCTGGGGATCGGCAGGTTGTTGGCGACGAGCTGGGTGGAACGGATGGTCTGGGTCATGGCAGGCATCTTAGCAATCGGGGTGTTGGACTGCTAACGCCAGGGATGGTTCCCGGTGTTGCATCCGTGCAACGGTGCCGACCCTCCGCACCGCTTTCAAAATCAATCACTTGCTCGCGTAAAACTGAACGATCGCGTAGCGGCCGGGGCCATCCTGCACCGCCGGCCGCCAAACCTTCGTGAGGGCGCGGCGACGGGTTTCCAAGGGGCCCGTTCCTACGACCGCGCCAGCTCCGGCAGGTCGAACACCAGCACCTCGGCGCCCTCGCCGGCCTCGATCCGCACCTGTGGCTCGTCGCGGTACATCAGCGCGTCGCCGGCCGTGAGGGAACGGCCGTTGACCGTCGCCCGGCCGCGGACCAGATGGACGTAGGCCAGCCGGCCCGAGGCTATGGCCAGGCCGGCGGACTCGGCGCCGTCGAACAGCCCGGCGTACATCCGCGCGTCCTGGTGGATGCTGACCGAACCTTCGGCTCCATCCGGGCTGACCACCAGCCGCAGGCGGCCGCGCTTCTCGCCGTCGTCGAAGCGCTTCTGCTCGTAGCCGGGGGCGATCCCGGTGCGCTCGGGCAGGATCCAGATCTGCAGGAAGTGGGTGGCGCCGGTGCTGTCGTAGTTGAACTCCGAATGGGTCACGCCGGTGCCGGCGCTCATCCGCTGCACCTCGCCGGGGGTGATGCTCTCCACGTTCCCCATCGAGTCCTTGTGCCCGAGCGCGCCTTCCAGCACGTAGCTGACGATCTCCATGTCGCGGTGGCCGTGGGTGCCGAAGCCCTGGCCGGCGGCGACCCGGTCCTCGTTGATCACCCGCAAAGGACCCCAGTGCACGTGCTCGGGATCGAAGTAGTCGGCGAAGGAGAAGCTGTGCCAGGAATCCAGCCAGCCGTGGTCGGCATGGCCGCGCTCGGCGGCCGGTCGCAGGGTGATCACAGGGCACCTCCTCGGGATCGACGCCGGGGAGATTCCCGGCAGGCGCACAGGATGATTGCCGGCACTCCCGGGATAAAGCGGGTGCCAGATCCCTGATTGTTCTATTTATGCGAGATATCGCCCGGTGTGATCCGGCTTGCCGCCGTCCCCGCCGGCAATCAGCCGCCCGCGGCCAGCATCGCCTCGACCTCGGCCCGCGGCGGCAAAGACCAGTCGATCGGCGCCTGGCCGTGCCGGGCCAGGTACTCGTTGGCCGCGGCGAAATGCCCGCAGCCGAAGAAGCCGCGGTGCGCCGACAGCGGCGAGGGGTGCGGCGCCTTCAGCACCCGGTGCCGGCGCGGGTCGATCACCTTGCCCTTGGCCTGGGCGTAGCTGCCCCAGAGCAGGAACACCAGGCCCTCGCGCTCGCGCGCCAGGGTCTCGATCGCATGGTCGGTGAAGCCCTCCCAGCCCTTGCTCTGGTGGGCGCCGGCGCGGCCCTGCTCGACCGTCAGCACCGCGTTGAGCAGCAAAACCCCGCGCCGCGCCCAGGGCAGCAGGCAGCCGTGGTCGGGCCGCGGCAGGCCCAGCTCGGTGCCGATCTCCTTGAAGATGTTCTCCAGCGACGGCGGCACCGGCACCCCCGGCAGCACCGAGAAGCACAGGCCGTGCGCCTGGCCGGGACCGTGGTACGGGTCCTGGCCCAGGATCACCACCTTGACCTCATCGAAGGGCGTGGCGTCGAACGCGGCGAAGATCCGCGGCCCCGGCGGATAGACCTGGGCGCCGGCGGCCTTGCGCTGGCGCAGGAACTCGGCCAGCGCGCGCATCTCCGGGCGCGAGAGCCAGTCGCCGATGCGCGCCTTCCACGAGGGTTCCAGCCGGATGCGGTCGTCTTTGCCCATGTCCGGCGCTCAGAACGTGCGGGTGCCGCCGTCCAGCCGCGCCAGGCGCAGCTGGAACAGCACCTTGGTGACCAGCAGCCGCTCCTCGATCGGCTTCTGCACCAGGTCGTTGGCGCCGGCCTTGAGCAGCTCGGACTGGTTGTGGCGGTTGCCGTCGCCGGTCATCACCAGCACCGGCAGGCGGCGCTTGCCGTAGCCGAAGTCGATCCGGATGCGCTCGACCACGTCGCGGCCGCTGAGCTCGCCCTTGAGGGTGACGTCGGTCAGGACCAGGTCGATCTTGTAGGCGGCCCGGCCCAGCGACTCGGCCGTGAGCAGGCCGAACGCCTCCTCGGCGGTGAGCACGTGGATCACGTTGAGCTGCTGGCGCTCGAGCATGCGCTTGGTGGCCTCGGCCACCACCCGGCTGTCCTCGATGTACAGCACCGTGGCGCCGACGATCGGCTGCGGCTGCACGTAGCCGCGGATGAACTCGGCCAGCGCCTCGTGCCCCAGCGACTTGTCGAAGTAGTCGGTGACGAACTCGGTGAAGCGGCGCTCGACCAGGTGCTGCTGGGCGTCGCCGGAGACCACGATCACCGGCACGTAGGCCTGGCCTGCCGCCTCGCGCACGCTGCGCGCCAGCTCCAGGCCGTCGCCGTCGGGCAGCGACAGCGCGGTGGTGACCAGGTCGACCGCGCCGGCCTCCAGCGCCTGGCGGGCCTCGGAGATGCTCGAGCAGCCGACCACCTGCACGTCCGGTAGCTCGCGGGTGAGCACGTCGGCGATCAGCTTGCGCACCAGCTTGGAGCCGTCGGCCACCATCACCCGCGGCGCATCGCTGATCAGGTGCTTGAGCTCGTGCGAGGCCATCAGGTCTCCGTGGGACGGGTCTGGCGCAGGAAGTGCCCGGTGACCGCCCAGGCCCCCAGCCACCCCAGCAGGACGGTCGCCACCAATACCATCCCCGAGTGCAGGCCATCCAGTCCCTTCAGCGCGAACTGGCTGCCGTAGCTGGCGCTGAGCGCGGCCAGCGGCCCGCGCAGGGCCAGGCCGGCGGCGGCGATCAGGGCCAGCGCCAGCAGCCCGGCGCCCAGGCCGTACCACGCGCCCAGGTACAGGAACGGCCGGCGGATGAAGCCGTCGCTGGCGCCGAGCAGCTGCAGCACGCCGATCTCCTCGCGCCGCGACTGGATGTCCAGGCGCACGGTGTTGCCGACCACCAGCAGGGCGCCCAGGCCCAGCAGCACCGACAGCACCTGGACCACGCGCTGGCCGAAGCGCAGCCAGCCGTCCAGGCGCTGGCGCCAGACCGCGTCGTGCTGGACCAGGTCGGCCTGCGGCAATGCCTCCAGCGCGCGCGCCAGGGCCGCATCGTCGTCGCCCTGCGGGGTCACCACCAGCAGGGTCGGCAAGGGGTTGTCGCCCAGCGCGTCCAGCGCCTCGGCCAGGCCGCTGTCCTGGCGGAACTGCGCCAGCGCCTGTTCCGGCGTGCGCACCTCCACTTCGGCGACGTCTCCGCGCGCGCGCAGCTCGTCGGCCAGCTTGCGCGCGGCCGCCGCGTCCACGTCCATCTCCAGGAACAGGCCGATCTCGCGCGACTGCTGCACGCTGCCGGCGAAGTGGCGCAGGTTGTCCATCACGATCGACAGCCCCAGCGGCAGCGCCAGGGCCAGGCCCATGACCGCGACGGTCAGCAGCGTGGCCCAGGGCTTGCGCGCGGCGCGGCCGAGGCTGAAGGCCAGGCTGTGCAGGTGGTGGTCGAGCCAGACCCGCGGCCGCGAGGGGCCCCTGGCCGCAGCGTTGCCGGCGCCCTTGGCGCGGGCGGCGGGCGCCCTGTTGCCCGTGTCCGCGCTCATTCGGCCAGGTCCTGGGGCGAGATGTCGTCGACCAGGCGGCCGTGGTCGAGCACCAGCACCCGCTTGCGCATGCGCCGCAGCAGGGGCAGGTCGTGGCTGACCACCAGCACGCTGGTGCCGCGCTCGGGCAAGCCGGCGAAAAGGGCCATGATCTCGGCCGACAGGGTCGGGTCGAGGTTGCCGGTGGGCTCGTCGGCCACCAGCAGGCGCGGTTCGGCGACGATCGCCCGGGCGATGCCGACGCGCTGCTGCTCGCCCGCCGACAGCTGGCCGGGCAACGCCTTCTCGCGATGGCCCAGGCCCATGCGCTCGAGCACCGAGCGCACCCGCTTGCCGATCTCCGCGCGCCGGGTGCCGCGCAGGATCAGCGGCAGGGCCACGTTCTCGCCGATGCTGCGGTCGGTGAGCAGGCGGTGGTCCTGGTAGACCACGCCGACCTCGCGCCGGTGCAGCGCGACCTTGCCGCCGCGCACCCTCTGCAGGTTGCGCTCGCCCAGCAGCACGGTGCCGCGGGTCGGCCGCTCGGACAGGTGGATCAGCTTGAGCAGGGTGCTCTTGCCGGCGCCGGAATGGCCGGTGACGAACAGCATCTCGCCTTCGGCCACGTCGAAGCTGACGTCGACCAGCGCCTGGTGGCCGCCGGGGTACTGTTTGCTGACGCTTTCGAATCGCAGCACGCTCATGCCGCGATTATGCCGGGGCGATCGCCTCCGGGGCGATACGGCGTGCCGGGTCCCGGCGTGCGCCGGGACGACGGGACCGGGATGCGGCGACACGCGGGGCGCGACGGCGCCCCGCGCTGTCAGCTGCCCGACACCAGCGAGCGCAGCTTGCGGCCGATCCGGCCGAAGAAGGAATCGCCCTTGTCCGCCGGCTTGGCCGATGCCTGCGGCTGGGCCTGGCGGCCGCCCTGCTGCGGCTTCGACGTACCGCCCTGCTGCTGCGGAACGGCATCCGCCGCGGCGCCGTCCACCGGCTTGCCGCGACGACGGCGACGAGGCTTGCGCTGCGCACGCTCGCCCTCGGCCCCGGTCTCGGCGCGCGCCGGCTGGCCTTCGGCCGCCGGGCGCGGCGGACGCGGCGCACGCGCCGGCGCGGCGGCTTCGCCAGCGGCCGCGGCCACGGAACCCGCGGTACCGCCGGCCGCGCTGCCTTCGCCCTCGACCCGCGGGCGACGTGGACGGCGCTCGCCGTCGCGACGCTCGCCGCCGTGGCGGCCACCACCGCTGCCGCCGCGACCGCCACCCGGGCCGCCGCGCGAACGGCCGCCGCCGCGGCGCTCCTCGTCGGCCGCGCGCTGCTCGCGCGCCTCGCGGAAGATCTGGCCGATGCTCTCGTTCTCCTCGCCTTCCTCTGCCTCGCCGGCTTCCGGCTTCGGCCGCTCCGGCCGCGGCAGCGGGGTCAGCAGCTCGGCGGTGACCGGCTCGGACGGGGTCTTCTGCTCGATGTAGGCCTCGATGTCCGGCAGGCCCATCGCGTAGCGCTCGCAGGCGAAGCTGATCGCGTCGCCCTCGGCGCCCAGGCGGGCGGTGCGGCCGATGCGGTGGACGTAGTCCTCGGCGTCGAACGGCAGGTCGTAGTTGTAGACGTGGGAGACGCCGTCGATGTGCAGGCCGCGGGCGGCCACGTCGGTGGCCACCAGGATCTCCAGCTGGCCGGCCTGGAACCGCTTCAGCAGCGACTCGCGCTTCTTCTGCGGCACGTCGCCCGACAGCACGCCGACCCGGTAGCCGGCGCGCTCCAGCGCCCGCGCCACCCGCTCGACGAAGGCCTTGGTGTTGACGAACACCATCGTCCGCGCGCCCTCGCTCCGGGACAGCAGGCCGATCAGCAGCGGCAGCTTCTCCTCGTCGGACGGGTAGTACAGCTTCTGGCGCACCCGCGCGGCGGTGATCGATTCGGTCTCCACGACGAGCTTCTCGGGCTCGTTCATGTGCTCGTAGGCCAGCTCCAGCACGCGGTGGCTGAGGGTGGCCGAGAACAGCAGGGTCTGGCGCTCGGTGCGCACCGGCATGCGCCGCAGCAGGAAGCGGATGTCCTTGATGAAGCCCAGGTCGAACATCCGGTCGGCCTCGTCCAGCACGCAGATCTCGCAGGCGTGCAGCGAAACCACCCGGTGCTGCTTGACGTAGTCGATCAGCCGGCCCGGGGTGGCGATGATCACGTCCACGCCCTTCTGCAGCAGCTCGCGCTGCTTGTCGTAGTCCACGCCTCCGTAGACCAGGGCGAAGCGCAGGCCCAGCTCGGAACCGAACTTGACCGCGTCCTTGTGGATCTGGATCGCCAGTTCGCGGGTCGGCGCCAGGATCAGCGCGCGCGGGTCCTCCGGCTTGCGCTCGGCCAGCGCCGGGCGGGTCAGCAGGCGGTTCATCACCGCCACCAGGAAGGCCAGGGTCTTGCCGGTGCCGGTCTGCGCCTGGCCGGCGACGTCGCCGCCGGGCAGGGCCACCGGCAGGGTCAGCGCCTGGATCGGGGTGCATCGGGTGAAGCCCGCCGCCTCCAGGCCGGCCAGCAGCGCCGGGTGCAGGTCGAAGGAGGAAAACGTCACATCGGTCAGCGGCTTGTCGCTCATCATCCAGTCTTCATAGGGCCTGGCGCAGCGTGGTGCGGCAGGGCGGCCTCGCGGGCCTGTGTTGCAATCGGGTTCCCGGCGGCAGCACACTGCGCGCGGCGCCGGGTCGTGCGGCCGTCGGGGGACGGTGAGCCCCTTGACATGGCCGCGTAACGCCCCAGTTTAACCCAAGGCGCCGTCCGCCCGCCGGACGGTGCAGGCAACCCCCACGGAGATTCCATGTGAACGACAAGGTCATGCATGTCGGCGACGCCGATTTCGACAGCGCCGTGCTGCAGTCCCAGGAACCGGTGCTGGTCGATTTCTGGGCCGAATGGTGCGGCCCCTGCAAGATGATCTCGCCGATCGTCGACGAACTGGCCCAGGCCTACGACGGCCGGATGAAGGTCGCCAAGGTCAACATCGACCAGAACCGCGCCACCGCGATCAAGTACCACGTGCGCTCGATCCCGATGCTGCTGCTGTTCAAGGACGGCCAGATCCAGGCCACCCAGGTCGGCGCGGTCGGCAAGGGCCAGCTGACCCAGATGATCGACAAGACCTTGGGCGCGGCCGCCTGAGACCCGCCCGGCACGGCGGGACGGCCGGGGAAGCCGTCCTGCCCGCGCCTGAACCGCCCTCGGGACCGGCTTGCCGGCGCCCCGGAGGCGGTGCTAGTGTCAGCCCATCCGGCCCGTTCCGCGTGGCCGCACCCTCGCCGGAAAACGACGTTCCAACGCTCCGGCGCAGCACCCCACCCAGCATCCAGCCGCCCCGTCCGAGGGCGCTCGCATCTGCAAGCGAGGAATCGCAGTCTTGTCCGAGAACACCCTGCCTGAAGCGACCGGGAGCGACGACGCACCCGCCGAGAAGCGCGTGCGCAAGCGCGCCACCAAGCCGGCCGACGCCGGCGCCAGCGAAGCGCCCGCCGCCGCCGCCGCACCGGCACCGGCACCGGCGGCTCCGCCGGTCCAGGCTTCGCTGCCGATCCAGTCCGGCGGCGGCGATGCCGCCCCGGCGCCGCAGAACAACGCGCCCCGGTACCCCGGCCAGGAAGGCGGCCAGAACGGCCAGCCCCAGCCCCAGTCCCAGCCGCAGGGCGGCGAAGGCGGCGACCGCGAGGGCGGCAACCGTCAGAACCGGCGCGAGCGCTTCCGCAACCGCCGCGACCGCGAGCGCAACCGCGGCGGCTTCCGCGACGATGGCGGGATGCAGGACGACAACGGCAACAACCAGCCGCACGTACCGCGCCCGCACCCGAGCGTGCCGGAAGGCTTCCCGCAGTACTCGCTGGGCGACCTGAAGCGGATGCCGGCGCACAAGCTGCTGGAGATCGCCGAGCAGCTGCAGATCCACGAGGGCGTGGCCCGCGCCCGCAAGCAGGACGTGATCTTCGCCCTGCTCAAGGTCCTGACCCGGCACGGCGAGGGCGTGGCCGCCGACGGCGTGCTGGAGATCCTGCCCGACGGCTTCGGCTTCCTGCGCGCGGCCGAGGCCAGCTACCTGGCCGGCCCGGACGACACCTACATCTCGCCCAGCCAGATCCGCCGCTTCAACCTGCGCACCGGCGACCACCTGTCCGGCCGCATCCGCTGGCCCAAGGACGGCGAGCGCTACTTCGCCCTGTCGGTGGTCGACACCATCAACGGCGAGCCGCTGGAAGCGTCCAAGAACAAGAACCTGTTCGAGAACCTGACCCCGCTGTTCCCGCGCAAGCGCTTCCGCCTGGAGCGCGGCGACGGCAGCACCGAGGACATCACCGGCCGCATCCTCGACCTGATGGCGCCGCAGGGCAAGGGCCAGCGCGCGCTGATCGTCTCCCAGCCCAAGGCGGGCAAGACGATGATGATGCAGCAGGTCGCCACCGCGATCACCACCAACCACCCGGACGTGCACCTGATCGTTTTGCTGATCGACGAGCGCCCGGAGGAAGTGACCGAGATGCAGCGCACCGTGCGCGGCGAGGTCATCTCCTCGACCTTCGACGAGCCGGCCGCGCGCCACGTCCAGGTCGCCGAGATGGTGATCGAGCGGGCCAAGCGCCTGGTCGAGCACAAGAAGGACGTGGTGATCCTGCTCGACTCGATCACCCGCCTGGCGCGCGCCTACAACAACGTGGTGCCGTCCTCGGGCAAGGTCCTGACCGGCGGCGTCGACGCCAACGCCCTGCACCGCCCGAAGCGCTTCTTCGGCGCGGCCCGCAACGTCGAGGAAGGCGGCTCGCTGACCATCATCGCCACCGCGCTGATCGACACCGGCAGCAAGATGGACGAGGTGATCTACGAGGAGTTCAAGGGCACCGGCAACTCCGAGGTGCACCTGTCGCGCCGGATCGCCGAGAAGCGCGTGTTCCCGGCGATCGACATCAACCGCTCCGGCACCCGCCGCGAGGACCTGCTGATCGAGCCGGAGCTGCTGCAGAAGATCTGGATCCTGCGCAAGCTGCTGCACCCGATGGACGAGATCGGGGCGATGGAGTTCCTGCTCGACAAGATGAAGAACACCAAGTCGAATGATGAGTTCTTCAGCTCGATGAAGCGCTGAAGGCACCGCGACCGCTTCGAGGAAACGCCCCGCATCCGCGGGGCGTTTCCGTTATGGGGTCAGCCCGCGCGCGCCGGCAATGCCCAGATGCTGTTCGGGTCGCCCTCGCGGCCGCGGCGCAGGGTGGCGCGGGCCATGCGCCAGTAGGCCCAGGCCAGGGCCAGGGCGACCGCGTCCACCACCAGCCGGGTGGCGTCGCCGTGCGCCAGGCCGGCCCAGGGTGGGGCGCCGGTGCCGATCCAGGCCGCCGCCGGCACCAGAACGGTCAGCACGGCGCATAGCCAGAGCAACTCGTGACCGGCCCGCGCCGGCCGGCGCACGCAGGCCCAGCCGATCGCGGCGAAGAACACGACGAAGTAGCTGGCCCGCAGCCACGCCTGCGGCAGCAGCTTGTCGGCCAAGAACAGCGCCGAGATCCCGGCCACGCTGCCCAGGCACACGCCCAGGGTCAGGGCCGCGACCAGGCGGGTGCGCCGCGGCTGCTGCAGCTGGCGGCGCTTGCGCCGCGCCTCGATCCACAAAAGGTTGCCGCTGTAGAACAGGAAGGCGCCGGCCAGGCCGAGCACGAAGTACAGCCACTTCACCGCGGCCTGGCCGAAGTTGCCGTAGTGCAGCGCCTGCAGGCCGCGCAGGAAGGCCATGCCCGGCGGATAGTCCTTCGGCCCTAGGGCATTGACCAGCTCGCCGCTGCCGGCGTTGAGCGCCACCCCGCCGAGCTGGTTCAGGCGCCTCTGCGGCAATTCGCCGTACAGCGTGGCGGTGCCATTGGCGTCGCCGGCGTCGTGGTACAGCACGCTCTCCACCGCCAGCCCCGGCAGGGCCAGCTGGCCGCGGCGCAGCAGTTCGGCGACGGGCAGCACGGGGGCGGGCGTGCCGGCCGGCTCCACGTGCGGGGCGATGTCGAAATCCGCTTCCAGCAGCTTCAGCAGCTTGCCGTCGTAGACCAGGAACTGGAACGGCGCCAGCAAAACGAAGCCGATGGTCAGGACCGCGCCGGACCAGGCGAAGATCACGTGGAACGGCAGGGACAGCCGCAACAACTACCGCCCCACCGTACGGCACCCTCGCATCGCCGGATGGACGCCTCGCGCGCGACCCGGGACCATCGCCTCCGCCGCGGCGGCGCATAATTCCGCGGGCCCATGGAAGCCCCCCTCCCCGGAACCCTCAGCTTCGAACTGGCCCTGGTGCTGCTGGCGGCGGCGATCGTCGCGGTGCCGCTGTTCCGCCGCTTCGGCCTGGTCGCCGTGCTCGCCTACCTGGCCACCGGCGTGCTGCTCGGCCCCGACGGCCTGGGCGTGGTCCGCGATCCGGAACGGATCCTGGGCGCGTCCGAGATCGGCGTGGTCATGCTGCTGTTCGTGATCGGGCTGGAACTGTCGCCGGCGCGGCTGGCGCTGATGCGGCGGCCGGTGTTCGGCGCCGGCAGCGCCCAGGTGTTCGCCTCGGCCCTGCTGCTGGGCGGCGCCCTGTACGCCTACGGCCTGCACTGGAAGGGCGCGCTGGTGGCCGGCCTGGGCCTGGCCCTGTCCTCGACCGCGGTCGGCCTGCAGCTGCTGGCCGAGCGCAAGCAGCTGGGCAGCGACCACGGCCGGCTGGCGTTCGCGATCCTGCTGTTCCAGGACCTGATCGCCATTCCCCTGCTGGCCCTGATCCCGCTTCTGGGCGGGGCCAAGAACGAGACCCTGACCTGGAGCATGGTCGGCCACGCCCTCGGCGCGCTGGTGCTGGTGTACTTCGGCGGCCGGCTGATGATGCACCGGACCCTGAAGATGGCCGCGCGCGCGCAGGCGCCGGAGGTGTTTACCGCCACCGCCCTGCTGGCGGTGCTGGGCAGCGCCTGGATCATGCAGCAGGCCGGGCTCAGCCCCGGCCTGGGCGCGTTCATCGCCGGCGTCCTGCTGGCCGACTCCGAATACCGGCACGAGCTGGAATCGCAGATCGAGCCGTTCAAGGGCCTGCTGCTGGGCCTGTTCTTCATCGCCGTGGGCATGGGCATCGACCTGGACCGGATCGCGGCCGAGCCCGGGCTGATCGCCGGCGGCGTCGGCCTGCTGCTGGTGGTGAAATTCGCGGTGCTGTACGGCGTGGGCCGGGCGGCGAAGATTGCGCCGGCGCATGCGTTGATGCTCGGCGGCACCCTGTGGCTGGGCGGCGAGTTCGCCTTCGTGGTGTTCCAGGAAGCGCTGCGCGCGCGCCTGGTCTCGGCCGCCAACCACGATCGCCTGGTCGCGATCGTCGGCGTGTCGATGGCGCTGATGCCGTTGCTGCTGCTGGCCCTGGAGCGGCGCGTGCGCCGCCACGAGGCGCAGCACCGTCCGGTCGCGCCGGAGCACTACGACGCCCTGCCCGATCCGGCGCTGGAGAAGCCACAGGTGCTGGTGGCGGGGGTCGGCCGCTTCGGCCAGATCGTGGCCCGGCTGCTGGCCGCCCAGCGCATCCCCTACGTCGCGCTGGAAAGCAGCCCCGAGCAGGTCGAGGACGTGCGCCGCAATGGCGGCCGGATCTTCTACGGCGACCCCACCCGCCCGGACCTGCTGCGCGCGGCCGGGGCCGAGCACGTGAAGGTGTTCGTGGTCTGCACCGACGACCCGGACAGCAACCTGCGCGCGGTGCGCCTGATCCGGCGCCTGTACCCGCAGGCGCGGATCCTGGCGCGCGCGCGCAACCGCCAGCACGCCTGGCGGCTGATGGACCTGGGCACCGAGCCGTTCCGCGAGCTGCTCGGCAGCAGCCTGGAACTGGGCGAGCGGGTGCTGCTGGAACTGGGCGTGCCGGCCGAGGTCGCCGCCGACCACGTGCGCCGCTTCCGCGCCCACGACGAGGCTTTGCTGCGCGAGCAGTACCTGGTCTACGACGACGACGCGGCGGTGGTGCAGAGCTCGCGCCACGCGCGCGCCGACCTGCTGAAGCTGTTCGAGGCCGATACCGGGGAAAGTGGAAGCGGCGGAAGCAGTACCGCCGGAGTTGCCGGCGATTCCACGCCGCCCCGGTAGGATCTCCATGCCTGGGGGATGACCTAAAGCGCTGGCTTCGGACGGGGCCGCCATGCCTTGGGTCTGCGGTGCACCGCTCGGGCGGGCGTCCTGCCCGCAACTCGCGGCCGTGGCACATCCCTGTGCCACTTGCCCCGCAG
Organism: Pseudoxanthomonas jiangsuensis; assembly: GCF_010093185.1. GTDB lineage: Bacteria > Pseudomonadota > Gammaproteobacteria > Xanthomonadales > Xanthomonadaceae > Pseudoxanthomonas > Pseudoxanthomonas jiangsuensis. The sequence goes on from NZ_PDWL01000030.1 coordinate 17,040, forward strand.
ACCCAAGGCACGACGTCCTCTGCGGGCGTGGAGTTCACCGCTTCATGGTGCTTCTGCTCTTCAGGCTTCTACTACGCCTTCTACCAGCCGTCGTCCCGGCGAATGCCGGGACCCAGTGTCTTTGCTCCCCTTGCAGGAGCACAGCGAAGCGGAGAAGCAAGGCGCTGGGTCCCGGCATTCGCCGGGACGACGGTCATGGAAGTCCTGAACTTCCAGCGCGCAGAAGACGTGGCGGACCGGTTGTGTTGTGGCAGCGGGCATGGATGCCCGCGGTAGCGAGTGCGCACAGGGATGTGCGCCCGAGCGGCCACGACACGGCCGGTTCGCCGCGGCTCAGCCCGGAGCCAGCCAACTCGATGCTTCGCCCGTTGCCGTTCAGATGATGGACGTCAGCCGCGCGGCTCGCGCAGGAAGCGGGCCATCGATACGCCGGTCTGCGCCGGGGCGAATTCCGCGGCCACGTCGACGAAGCCGCGCATCACCGCGATCTCGCGCGGGGTACGGTTGAGGGTGTCGCGCAGGTCCGGGTCGGCGCCGGCGCGCAGCAGGCGTAGGACCACTTCGCGCAATCCGTGCAGGGCCGCCAGGTGCAGCGGGCCGAAGCCGCGCGGATCCTGCACCTCCAGCGAGACGCCCTCCTCCAGCAGACGCTCCACCCCGGCGAAGACCACGCCCTCGTCGCAGGGACTGCCCGGTTCGGCCCGCGCGCCCAGCAAAAGCAGCAGGGGCGTGACCCCGCCGGCGGCCGGCTGGTCCGGCTCGGCGCCGGCCAGCAAAAGGGTGTCCAGCAAGGCCAGCAGCCGCGGCCGGTCGCGGCCGGTGAAGCCGTAGAGCGCCGCGCAGTGCAAGGGCGCCAGGCCCTGGGCGTCGCCGGCGCCGATGTCGGCGCCGGCGGTGAGCAGCCGGGCGGCGATGTCGGCCAGGCCCAGCGCCGAAGCCAGCATCAGTACCGTCACCCCGCCCGGCAGGCGGTGTTCGATGTCCGCGCCGGCGTCCAGCAGGGCGACCACGATCGCGGTCTGGCGCATGCTCACCGCCGCCGACAGCGGCGTGGCGCCGCTGTGCGCGGCGTGCTGCGGGTCGGCGCCGCGCGCCAGCAGCAGGTCCACCGCCGCCGCGTGGCCGCCGCCGGCCGCGCGCAGCAGGCCGGTGCAGCCCTGGGTATCGGTGGCGTCGACCGGGAACCCGAACTCGAGCAGGCGCCGGACCGCATCGGCGTCGCCGGCCATGGCCGCGGCGACCACGTCGGCCGGACGCAGCGGCCGCTTCGGCAACGGCCAGGTGCGCCAATCCAGCCAGTCGGCCAGGTCGCGGCGGCCGCTGGCCAGGGCCACCCCCAAGGGGGTCTGGCCGTCGGCGGCGCGCGCTTCCGGCGAAGCACCCTGGGCGACCAGCCGGCGCAGGGCGGACTCGCGGCCCAGGGCCGCGGCCAGGTGCAGGGCGGTCATGCCGTGGCTGTCGCGGGCCTCGCGGTCGACCCCGGCCTCGAGCAGGGCGTCGAGCAGGCGCAGCCAGCCCAGCCGCACCGCCAGCGACAGCGGCGGATCGCCGGCCGGCGACGGCGCGAACGGATCGGCGCCGGCCAGGAACAGGTCCAGCGCCAGCTGTTCGTGCTGGCGGCCGACCTGGTCGCGCTGGGCGCAGGCGGCCAGGAAACGCGCCAGGCCACCACCGCCGGCCGGCGAAGCGCCCTGGCGCAGCAGGAGCTGGATCGCAGCGGCGGCCTCGCCGCCCTGGCCGAACAGGGCGGTCAGCGCGGTCTCGCCTTCGACCGCGACCTCCGGGTCGGCGCCGTGGGCCAGCAGCCAGGCAACCGCTGGCGGCTGCGCGCGCAGGGCCGGGTCGTGCAGCAGGGCGCCGGTCTCGGCCGGGGCGCACAGCCGCGCCAGCGCCGGCAGGCCTTCCAGGCGGCCGGACTGCAGGCCGTCGCGCAGCAAAGCCAGCGGCGGACGCTCGTCGGCCTGGGCTGGGGCGGCGGCCACCGCCTCGGCGACCGCGGCCGGCAGCGGATAGTCGGGATCGAGCGCGGAGACGATCGCCCAGCGTCCCGCCTCGGCGGCCACGTCCACCGCGCGGCGTCCGCCGGCGTCGGCCTGGGTCGGATCGACCCCGGCCTCCAGCAGGCGCCGGACCACCGCCAGCGAGGCCTGCTCGGCGCCGGCGGCCAGGGCCAGGGCGTTGCGGCCTTCGCCGTCGACCGCGGCCACGTCCACCCCGGCCGCCAGCAGGTGTTCGAGCACCCCGCCGCGCAGGCCGCGGGCGGCCTCCAGCCAGGGCGTGCGCCCGGCCGCGTCGCGCACCTGCGGATCGGCGTGGGCGGCGAGCAGGGCGGCGACGATGTCGGCATGGCCGGCGAGGGCCGCCTCGTGCAGGGCGGTGCGGCCCTGGCGGCCGGGAGTGCCGACCTTGGCCTTGAACTTCAGCAGCAGCTGCACCCCGGCCGCGTCGTCCTCCTCGGTGGCGGCCGCCGCCAGCAGCGCCGGCTGGCCGCCGGCCGGCTCGGGCCGGGCGCCGCGCTCGAGCAGGAACTTGGCCAGGCGCCAGTTGCCGGCGGCGCAGGCCACGCCCAGGGGCGAGAAGCCGTCGTGGTTGAGGGCGTCGATCTCGGCCGCGGCGTCGCGCAGCAGCGCGGCCACGCCCGGGTCGGTGCTGCGCGCGGCATGGTGCAGGGGGGTGTTGCCGTCGGCGTCGCTGGCGCGCGGGTCGGCGCCGTTGGCGAGCAGGGTCATCACCGCCTCGGGACGGCCGTGCCAGCTGTCGCGGGTGGCGGCCAGCAAGGGCGCCATGCCGCCGTCGGCGGCGTTGAGGTCCACGCCGCGGCCGATCAGCGCGCGCAGCAGGCGCAGGTCGGGCAACACCGCGGCCAGCACCGCCAAGCTGCGGCGGTCGCGCTCGCCTTCCGGCGGCGGCGCGTGCGGGTCGGCGCCGGCGTCGAGCAGCTGCAGGGCGCGGTCGACCCGACCGGCGCGCGCGGCGAGGTGCAGCTCGGCCGCCAGGCCGGCGGGATCGGCGGCCATGGCCGCGGGCAGGGGTTCGGGTTCCGCCGCCGGTTCGAGCCGCGCGGTGGCGAGGAATTCGAGCGGGCTGGCGAGGCTGGCCGCCGGCGCGGCGCGCTGCACGACCAGGTGCAGCCAGGGCTGGACCAGGGCCAGGACCGCAGCCACGCCCCAGCGCGCGGGCGAGGCCAGCAGTCCCGGCCAGCCCAGCAAAAGCAGCCCGCCCAGGACCGCGGCCACGGCGCCGGCCACCGCCAGTCCCGACCAGTGGCCGGTGTCCTGCTGCGGCAGGCGCCGCCACTGCGCGAGCAGGGAGCCCTCGCCGCGCTCGACCGCCCGCCACAGCGGCCAGGTCCGCCACAGTCCGAGCAGCAGGGCCGCGGCCATTGCGCTCACCCCCAGGGCCGCGCCCAGGCTGCCGCTCTGGCGCAGCGCCTGCAGCGGCCAGGCCAGCAGCGCGAGTGCCAGCAGCAGGCCCAGGCTCCACAGCAGCAGAAGCGCGGACAGCCCGCGCTTGAGCGCGGGCAGATCGCCCGGCCAGGCGCGGCTGCCGGTCCACCAGGAGACGGCCAGGGCCAGGGCCAGCTGGGCCAGCAAGCCCGGCAGCAAAGCCAGCGGGCCTTCGATCCCGGCCAGCACGCCGAGCAAGACGCCGGCGACGCCGGCACCCAGCGCGGCCCGGCGCTGGCGGCGCCCGGCCTCAGCCATCGGCCTGCGCCGCCGCGACCGCGTTCGGCGGGAACTGGATGTGGAAGCCGTGCCGGGCCAGGTTGGCCCGGACCACCGCCGGGTCGGCCTGGGCCAGGCGCCGCTCCGGGGTCAGGGCGACTTCCAGCACGAAGCGCAGCTCGCCCAGCTGCGCGCGCAAAGGCCCGGGCACGCGCTCGAAATCGTCGCGTGCGGCGAGATAGACGTAGGTTTCGGCCTTGCGCTGGCTCTTGTAGACGTAGGCTTGCATGCGCGCGCGTCGCGGCGGCATCGGGGAAGTGGGGGAATCCGGGGATTGTGTCGGAAATGGTGCAGGCGCGGAAGCGCGCGGGCGCCGCCTGCGGCCGCGGTTCATGGAGGTCAAGGCGGCGGCCGCGCGGCCATCACCGGAGGGCTGGCTATACTCGCCCGCCCTTCGCCGCCGCCCTCGCCTTTGCCCGCCACCCCTGACATCCGGCGCATCGCGCCCCTGGCCATCACCGCCTTCAGCGCCGTCACCGCGCTGGGCGATGGCGTGGCGGCGCAAAGCCGGGCCCTGCGCGAGCGCCGCGGCGGCCTGCGTCGCAACGACCTGGACGGGCTGCCGCTGGAGTGCTGGATCGGGCGGGTGGAAGGCCTGGAGGACACCGCCTTGCCGGCAACGCTGGCGGCGTTCGATTCGCGCAACCATCGCCTGGCCTGGCGCGCGCTGCAGCAGGATGGCGTGCTCGAGGCGACGCGCGCGGCCGTCGCCCGCTACGGCGCGGCGCGGGTGGCGGTGCTGGTCGGCACCTCCACTTCCAGCATCGGCGAGACCGAACGCGCCTACGCGCAGCTGGAGGATGGCCGCTTCCCGCCCGCCTCGGCCGCGCTCGAAGTGCATACCCCGCACGCGCTGGGCGAGTTCGTGCGCTTGGCCACCGGCGCCCAGGGCCCTTGCATGACCGTGGCCACCGCCTGCTCCTCCAGCGCCAAGGTGTTCGCCCATGCCGCGCGCCTGCTCAAGGCCGGGGTGGTGGACGCGGCCCTGGTCGGCGGCGTGGACACCTTGTGCGGCAGCGTGCTGTTCGGCTTCAACGCATTGCAGCTGGTCTCGGCGGCGCCGTGCCGGCCGTTCGATGCGCACCGCGACGGCCTGTCGCTGGGCGAGGCGGGCGGCTTCGCCCTGCTCGAACGCGACACGGATGCCGATGCCCTGGCCTGGCTGGCCGGCTACGGCGAATCCAGCGACGCCCACCACATGTCCACCCCGCACCCGCAGGGCCTGGGCGCACGCCTGGCGATGGCCGATGCGCTGGCCCGCGCCGGGATCGACGCCGCCCGGGTCGGCTACCTCAACCTGCATGGCACCGCGACCCCGGCCAACGACGGCGTCGAGGCCGCGGCCGTGGCCGCGCTGTTCCCCGCCGGCCTGCACGCCAGCTCGACCAAGGGCTGGACAGGGCACACCCTGGGCGCGGCGGGGATCGTCGAATCGGTGGTGGCGCTGATCGCCCTGCGCGAGGGCGAGCTGCCGGGGATCCTCAACAGCGAAACGCCCGACCCGGCCTGCGGCCCGCAGGTGCGCTTCGGCAACGCCCGCACCGGGATCGACTACGCGATGAACAACGCCTTCGGCTTCGGCGGCAACAACTGCTCGCTGGTGTTCGCCCGCGCATGAGCACGCTGTCCGCCACGATCGAAGGCATCGGCCTGTGGGCGCCGGGACTGCCGTCCTGGGACGCCTTCGCCGCCCGTTGCCGCGGCGGCGACGCGCCCGCCGACGCGCCGGCGCGCCCGGCGCCGGCGCTGCTGCCGCCGAACGAACGCCGGCGCGCGCCCGACACCGTGCTGGTCGCCCTGCAGGCCGCGCACGCCGCGTGCGAGGCGGCCGGCCGCGATCCGGCCACCCTGCCCTCGGTGTTCGCCTCCACCTACGGCGACCTGGCGATCACCGACCACCTGTGCGCGACCCTGGCGCGCGCGCCCACCGAGGTCTCGCCGATCCGCTTCCACAACTCGGTGCACAACGCCGCCGCCGGCTACTGGACCATCGGCACCGGCGCGATGCAGCCGGCCACCGCGCTCAGCGCCGGCGAAGGCAGCTTCGCCCTGGGCCTGCTCGATGCGCTGGCGCAGCTGGAGGCTGGCGCCCCGGCGGTGCTGCTGGTCGGCTACGACGGCGCGGCGGTGGGACCGTTGGTCGATGTGGTCCGCAGCGAAGGCCTGCTCGGCGTGGCCCTGGTGCTGGCGCGCGAGGCGCGGGACGCCACTGTGCCGTGCCTGGCGCTGGAAACCGCACCTGCCACCGCCGCGATCGACGCCCCACCCGCGGGCATCTCCGACGGCAATGCCATGGCCCCGGCGCTGGCTTTGCTGGCCGCCCTCGCCCGTGGCGAGGCCGCCACGATCCTTCCGGCCGGCAATGGCCATGCCTTCCGGATCGCTATCGACAACGCAGGCGGTGCCCATGGCTGACCCGCGCAGCACCGCGGTGGTGATCCCCGCGCTCAACGAAGCCCTGCGGATCCGCGACGTGGTCGAGCAGACCCTCGTGCACTGCCCCTGGGTGATCGTGGTCGACGACGGCTCGGACGACGGCACCGGCGACTGCCTGCGTGACCTGCCGGTGACCGTGCTGCGCCACGAGCGCCGCCGCGGCAAGGGCTCGGCCCTGCGCACCGGCTTCGCCGCCGCCCTGGCGCAGGGCGCCAGCGGCGCGCTGACCATCGACGGCGACGGCCAGCACGATCCGGCCGACCTGCCGCGCCTGCTCGCCGCCGCCGCCCGCCACCCGCAGCACATCGTGATCGGCGCGCGCCTGCGCCATCGCGCCGCCGCGCCGGCGCACCGGCGCATGGCCAATGCCTTCGGCGACTGGGGCGTGGCCTGGGCCGCCGGCTTCCGCATCGCCGACACCCAGAGCGGCCAGCGCTACTACCCCGCGCCGGTGCTGGCGCTGGGTGACGTGCCGGGCGAGGACTTCGTGTTCGAGGCGCAGCTGCTGATCTCGGCCGCGCGCCAGCTGGGCATGCGCTGCGTCTCGGTGCCGGTGGAAACCCGCTACCGCGGCCAGGACGGCGGGCCCTTGCGGCGCAGCCACTTCCGTCCGCTGCGCGACCTGTACCGGATCACCTCGCACGTGGTCGGCCAGGTCATCGCCCAGGGCGACGTCTGGCGCGAGTACGCACGGGTGCGGGCGCAGGCGCCGCTGATCGAGACGTTGATCGACGACGCGCGCTGAGCGCACGGCCTGTGCCCGGATTCATTCCGGCCAGGCGGTCGCCTGTGCACGCATTCGTCCAGGGCTCGTGGGCGAAGGTTTCATCCCGAACCTTCACGACGTCGTTGACCTGCGCTGTCATCGACAGCCCCGCCTTGCTATAACGGGCGCATTGCCCTGGGGAGGGAGTGCGATGACAGGCCTGTTGCTGTTCCAGGTCGCGGTGATCCTGGTGGCTGCGCGATTGTGCGGCCTGCTGCTGGCGCGGCTGGGCCAGCCGCCGGTGATCGGCGAGATGGCCGCCGGCATCCTGCTCGGCCCGATCGTGTTCGGCGCCGCGCTCCCGGACCTGCACGCGGCGCTGTTTCCCGCCACCTCGCTGCCCGCGCTTTCGGCGCTGTCGACCCTGGGCCTGGTGCTCTTCATGTTCGTCATCGGCGCCGAGCTGCGTGCGCCCGAAGGCGCGCGGGCGCAGGTACTGGCCGCCGTGCGCGTGGCCGGACTGTCGGCGGCGCTGCCGTTCGTGCTGGCGCTGGCGATGGCCCCGTTGCTGCACGCACGGCTGGCGCCGCAGGGTGTGGGCTTCTGGCCGTTCGCCAGCTACATGGCGGTGGCGCTGTCGGTGACCGCGTTCCCGGTGCTGGCGCGGATCCTCAAGGACCGCGACCTGCAGCAGACCGCGATCGGCCGCCTGTCGCTGTCGGCGGCCGCTTTGCTGGACGTGATGGCCTGGATCGCCCTGGCCCTGCTGGTCGCGCTGGCCGGCGGCGGCGGCTATTCGCGGCTGGTGTGGACCCTGGCCGGCCTGGCCCTGCTGTTGCTGGTGGTGTTCGGCGTGCTCAAGCCGCTGTTCGCCTGGCTGCTGCGGCACCACGCCCGCGACGGCAAGCCCTCGGGCACGGTACTGGCCGCCCTGCTGGTCGGGCTGTGCGCCTGCGCCGCGGCGACCGAATGGCTGCACCTGCACGCGGTGTTCGGCGCCTTCCTGTTCGGCGCCTGCCTGCCGCGCGACGAGCGCCTGGTGCACAGCCTGGTCGAACGCATCGAGCATCTGGCCCTGGTGCTGCTGATGCCGGTGTTCTTCGCCCTGGCCGGCATGGGCACCACCGCCGACGCCTTCACCGCCACCGGTGCCGGCGCGCTTTTGCTGATCCTGGCGGTGGCGGTGAGCGGCAAGCTGGTCGGCGGCGGCCTGGGCGCGAAGCTGTCCGGCTATTCCACTCGCGACAGCATGGCGGTCGGCTCGCTGATGAACGCGCGCGGCATGATCGAACTGATCGTGATGAAGGTCGGTCTGGACGCCGGCCTGATCGGCCCGGAGATGTTCACCCTGCTCCTGCTCGTGGCCCTCGCCACCACCCTGATGACCGGACCTTTGTTGTCGTTGTGCGGCCGCGGGCGCCCCGCGCGCCATGCGGGCGCATCAGCCTCATCTGCACAGCCGAGACCCGAGTAGCGCGGCGGCGGCCTCAGGCCATACCGCCGTTGACCCCGATCACCTGGCCGTTGACGTAGCCAGCCGCGTCCGAACACAGGAACGCGACCAGCGCCGCGACCTCTTCCGGGCGGCCGGCGCGCGCGGCCGGGACCAGCTGCTTCACCGCCTCGGGCGGGAACTGCCCCGCGGTCATCGCCCCCTCGATCACGCCCGGCGCGACCACGTTGACGGTGATACCGCGGCTGGCCATCTCCCGCGCCAGCGACTTCGACGCCCCGTGCAGGGCGGCCTTGGCCGCCGCGTAGTTGGTCTGCCCACGGTTGCCCAGCACCGCCGCCACCGACGACACGCTGACGATCCGCCCCCAGCGCGCCCGCGCCATCGGCAGCAGCAGGGGTCGGGTGACGTGGAAGAAGCCGTGCAGCGAAACGTCCACCACCCGCCGCCACTGTTCATCGCTCATGCCGGCCATGGGCGCGTCGTCGTGGATGCCGGCATTGTTGACCAGTACGTCGATCCGGCCCTGGGCCAGCAACGCTTCGAGCGCCGCTTCCACCGCGCCGCCGTCGGCGACGTCGAAGGCGACGGCCGTGGCCTTGCCGCCGCGGTCGCGGATGGCCGCGGCCACCGCCTCGGCGCGGGCGAGGTTGGCGTGCGCATGCACGACCAGCTCGAAGCCGGCCTCGGCCAGCGCGTGGCAGATCGCGCCACCGATGTCGCCGCTGCCGCCGGTGACCAAGGCGCGGCGCGGGGGAGTCTTTGCGGGTTCCATCGGCGCATTGTGCCAGCCCGCGTCATGCTTCCGTTCCCCGCTACGGCAAAGCAACCGCGGAAGCATCAGCTTGCGCCGACTTCGGAGGGAGTCCGCCGTCGCATGGGCGTTGAGAGTCGTGCCTTCGGATGCCGGTTTTGCTTCACCTGTAGGAGCCGGTCTTGCCGGCGACCGTGGAGGCGGACGTATCAATGGCGCCCGGTTTCACGCTGACGCTTCCACCATGGCGGTCGCCGGCAAGACCGGCTCCTACAAGGTGGAGCAGAGCAAAGTCAAAGTCGCTGGGTCCCCGCCTTCGCGGGGACGACGGTAGTGGATGGATAGAAGTCCGGAACCTTCAGTCCGCAGAAGACGCGGCGGACCGGTTGTGTTGTGGCAGCGGCCAGGGATGGCCGCGGTAGCGAGTGCGCACACGGATGTGCGCCCGAGCGGCCACAACACGGCCGGTTCGCCGCGGCTCAGCCCGAAGACAGCCAAACCCGATGCTTCTGCCGTTGCCGTTCGATCATCCGCGCCGACAGATCTCCAAGCGGATGCATGGCGGTCGCCGGCGCATTTCCACGGACGAAAGTCCGGTCTCCCGGTTCCTACGGGGCGTGCCCGAGCATCGCGGTGGCGCGGCCGCTGGCGAGCAGGCGGTTCTGGTGGTGGATGCGGAACGCGTATTGCTGGCTCGCTTCGCCGGCCGCCAGCAGCTCCGCTTCCCCTTCCAGCACGCCGCCCAGGTCGTCGATCCGCGCCAGCGCCAGTTCCACCCCGCGCAAGGCCACCAGCACCCCGGCCGCCGCACGACCACCGTGGGCCTGCGCCAGCAGTCCGCCGTGCACCGCCATCGCCTGCGCTCCGTACTCGCACAGCGCCAGCGCATGCAGCCGCCCGCGCGCCCGCAGGGGATGCGCAGGGTCCACGTGGTTGCGCGCGGCCAGCGCGATCCGCTGCCCATCCCAGGCCCGCACCTCGTCCCACAGGCACATCGCTCCCTGGTGCGGCACCAGCGCCAGGATTCCCGCCCGGTCGAGCACCGCTGCGCTCACGCCGCCGCCTGCCGCGACGGCGCCCGCGCGATCAGCAGGGCCAGCGCGAAGTTGAACAGCACTCCCAGCGCCACCGTGCTGCCGATCGCCCGCAGCACCGGGATCGAGGACAGGGCCAGCAGGCTGAACACCAGCAGCGTGGTCAGGCTGCACACGATCAGCGCGTGCAGAGTGCGCAGCTGCTCCTCGCGGTGGTCGCCGGCGTGCTCGAAGAACAGCGCGTAGTCCAGTCCCAGTCCCGCGGCCAGGATCAGCGCGACCAGGTGGAACAGGTTCAGTTCCACCCCGGCCGCGCGCAGGACCGCCAGGATCAGCAGGGTCGCCAGCGCCATCGGCGCCAGCACCCGCAGCACCCGCCGCGGCGAACGCAGGGCCAGCCACACCGTGCCCGCCAGCAGCAGCGCCGCCACCGCCAGCGCCGCCAGCAGGCGCGTGCGCCACTGCGCCACCAGCGATTCGGAGGCCTGCTTCAGGTCCAGCAGCTGGGAATCGCCATGGGACGCCAGCGCCGTCGCCAGCGCCTGCGGATCGTGCAGGCCGGACAGCGACACCAGCGCGGTCGCATGGTCCTCGCCGCGCAGCAGCAGCCCGCCCACCGCCAGCTCCAGCGGCGTGCCGGCCAGGTCGTCCGCGGTCAACGGCGCCGCCGCGCGCGCGCGCGCCACGTCCCCGGCGAACGGTCCGAACGCATCGCCCACGAACGGCGTGTCCGCCAAAGCCGCCTGCAACGCGTGGTCGAGCGCCGGCGCATCCGGCAGCCGCGCCTGGCGCACGCGCTGGGTCGCCGCGCTGGGCAGGTAGCGCGCGGCCAGGTCGTAGCCGTCGAGCACGCCCTGGTCCTGCAGCCGCCGCAACGCGGGCAGCAGGCGCTCGGAGGCCTGCAGCGCGTCTTCGGCGTCGCGCCCCTGCACCGCGACCATGTAGCGCACGTCCGGCGCACCCAGCTCGGCGCGCAGCTGCGCATCGCGCAGCAGGTCGGCCTCCGGCACCGGAGTCAGTTTCGACAGGTCGTTCTGCCAGAACGCGCCGGGCGCGAACGCGACCACCGCCAGGGCCACCAGCGCCAGCACGGCCAGCGGCAGGCGCGGACGCGGCAGCCGCTCCACCGCCCTCCAGAGGCGGGCCAGCCGCGGCGAGTCGGCCGGGTCGCGCCGCGCCGGGGTCACCAGCCGCGGCAAAAGCCAGCGGGTGCTGGCCGCGGCCACGCCCAGGCCGGCGATGGTGAACACCGCCAGCTGCCGCAGCCCGTCCACGCCGGAGAACAGGAAGGTCGCGTAGGCAATGCAGGTGGACGCCACCCCGGTGACCAGGGTCGGCCACAGCGCGCGCACGCTGGCGCGCGGCTCCATCCCCGGGCGCAGGTGGCTGAAGAAATGGATCGGATAGTCCTGGGCCACGCCGATCAGGGTGAAGCCGAAGGCGATGGTGATGCCGTGCACGCCGCCGTCGGAGAGCCAGGCCACCGCGCCCAGCCCGGCCAGGCCGCCGCTGGCCAGCGGCAGGGCGCCGAGCCAGGGCAGGCTCCAGCGCCGGTACGCCACGGCCAGCAGCAGCAGCAGGCCGACGGTGTCGGCGGTGCCGATCCAGCGCATCTCCGCCTCGGTGCGGTCGCGGATGGCCACGGCGAAGGCGCCGGGACCGGAGATCTCCAGCCGCACCGGATCGCGCCCGGTCGCGCCGGCATCGCTTTCGGCCGCGTCCGCCCTGGCGCCCGCCGTCGCCGCGAACGCCTGCCGGATCGCCGCCACCGCCGCCTGCTGGCCGGCGCTGTCGAAGCCCGGTGCACGGGTCTGCACCAGCAGCAGGGCCCGGCCGCCGGCGCGGTCGAACCACACTCCGTGCAGCTTTTGCGGCGCCTGCGCCGGTTGCCAGGCCTCGGCCAGGCGCAGGGTCTCCAGGGTGGGATCGGACGGCAGCAGGGGCTCGACCAGTTCCGCGGCGGGCGAACCCAGGTCCTGCAGCCTCTGCTGCAGCTCCTCGTGCAGGAAGGCCGCGTCCAGCGGCTGGGTGTCCAGGGTCGGCGAGAGCAGGTAGCGGTACGGGCGCAGGCGCTCGGGGATCGCCTCCAGGCCGCCGCCGTCGCCGTTGCCCGTCAGCGCGATCGACGGCTGCGCGGACAGGGCCGCGCGCAGGGCCTGCGAACGCGCGGCCAGGGTGTCCGGCGCGGCGCCGGACAGCGCCAGCAGGAGCAGGCGCGATCCCGGGCCTTCGCCCAGTTCGTCCACCAACAACACCTGCGCGGGGGTCTGCGGCGTGGGCAGGAAGCGGCGCAGGTCCTCCTCCATCCGCAGCCCGCGCGACAGCAGCCAGCCGCCCACCGCCAGCGCCGCCAGCCAGGCCAGCAGCAGGGCGATGCGGGCGGCGGGACGGGTGCCGGCGCTCACCGGCGCCGCGGGCTCGTCATCGCGACCGCTCACTTCGCCGCGCCGTCGCCGTGGCACAGCGCCGCCAGCCCGGCCGGATCGGCGATCCCGGACGCGGCGGCGGCTGCACCCGCCATCAGCGTGCGCTGCGGTTCGCCCTTGGCCGGCGTGCTCTCCACGCAGCGCAGTTCGCTGCCGCGGCCGTGCAGCTCGATCCCGCGCAGGGCCGCGGCCAGGCGCGGATCGCGTGGCGTCAGGCCCAGGGTCCAGCGCTCGCGCGTGCCTTCGGCGCGGACTTCGTAGGTGCGCAGCAGCAGCGCGCGGTCGCCGGCCAGCAGGGCGCCGAACCCGGCCTGGACCGCCGCCAGTTCGGGCACCTGCCGCAACGCAATCCGGCGCGGCGCGCGCCCGGCGCGCTCGATCACCGCCTCGCCGGCGGCCAGGGTGGTGGTCTCCGCGTAGGGCGCGGTGACCTGGCGCACCAGGCGGCCGTCGGCCTCGCGCCGGTACTCGCCCTGCAGCCGCAGCGGCTGGCGCAGCATCGGCGAAGCCCTCAGCTCGACGAAGGGCGTGCGGCTGGGCGCCGGCCGCGCCACCGCCTGCAGGATCCAGTCGGCGTCGAACGCCGCCGCCGCAGGCGGCTCAGGCGCGGCGATGCACGGGGTCGCCAGCGCCGCCAGCAGCAGGAGCAGGCGCTGTCGCGGAATTCGGCGGGGGATCGGCATGCGGGCCATCGTCGTTCCAGAAGTCGTAGAAGTTGAACCAGTTCAAAGGCGTGCGGCGGGCATGGTGCTCCAGCCGCGCGGCGTAGGCGGCGACCCGCCCGCGCAGCCAGGCGGCGCGGGCGCCGCGCGCCGGCACGCCGCCCGGCACGCCTTCGACCGTGGCGTCGAGGAAGGGTTCGAAGTGCAGGTCGTAGCGGTTGCCGCCGCAGTACAGGCCGAAGCACAGCAGCACCGGCGCATGCAGCGCCAGCGCCAGCCGCCACGGGGTCAGCGGCAGGCGCGTGTCGCGGCCCAGGAACGGCACCGCCGCGGTGTCCTCGTGCGGCAGCGCGCGGTCCACCAGCAGGGCCACCAGCGCCCCGGCCTCCAGCGCATGCTGGACCTCCAGCGCGATCGCCGCGCCCGGCTGGCCGCCGTCGATCACCGCGGCGGCCAGGGCCGGATCCAGCGAGTCGAACAGCCCGGTCAGCACCGGGTTCTGGCCGCGGTCCAGCACCACCCGCAGCTGCAGCCCGGGCCGCCGCCGCGCCAGCACCCGCAGGGCGTCGAAGCTACCCAGGTGCGAGCCGAACAGCAGGGCCCCTCGGCCCTGGTCGACCAGCGCCTCCAGCGGCTCCAGCCCGTGCACGCGGATGTCGAACAGGTCCATGCGCCCGCCCAGCAGGAACAGGCGGTCGAGGATGGTGGCCGAGAACGCGTGCACGTGCCGCGCCGCCGCCCACAGCCCGGCGCGGCGGCCCTGCACCCGCGACAGCCAGGCCCGCGAGGCGCGCCGCTCCGGCCCGCGCACCAGCACGAAGTAGGCGGTGATCGGCCACAGGCACAGCCGCGCCAGGCCGCGACCGCCGTGCCGGGCGATCGCCACGAGCAGCGCGATCATGGCCCGGCTGCCGCCTTCCGGCCGCCGCTTCCACGCCGGCGCCGCGCCCTCAGCCACCGGCGCCCTCCTCGAGCACGCCGCTGGCCAGCAGGGTGGTCCCGCGCAGCACCTGGAAGCGCCAGCGCGGCGCCTGGCCTTCGACCCGCTCCTCCACCAGCAGCACCTCCGCTTCCTCGTCCGGCAGCAGCGGCTGGACGAATTTCACCTGCGGCACCCCCAGCGCACCGCGCGGGCCGTGCGCGGCCTCCACCGCTTCCAACACGCGCTCGAGCAGGACCACCCCGGGCACCAGCGGGCGGCCGGGGAAATGCCCGTCCAGGCAGGGATGGTCGTGCGGCACGGAGAATCGCATCGGCCAAGGATAGCCGCGCGCGGGCAACACAGCCGCAACCCAACGCCGTTGCCATTAGAGGTAATGCAAACTCAGCGCAGCAGATCGCGCCAGAAGCCCGCGCCCAAAGCCGCCATCTGCCGGCCGAAGTCGAGCGCGTTGCGGTACGGCCGGCGCGGGAAACGCCGCTTGCGGTACGCGAACTCGCCGAGCATGAAGCCGCCCAGCACACCGTAGTTGAGCAAGTTGGCGAACCACGACCAGGCCGACGGCGACACCGCGAACCACGGCCGGCGGCCGAGCAGGTCCAGCACCCCGCCCGGCACCTCGACCAGCGCCAACACGGCATTGGCCAGGGTCAGGAACGCCAGCACCGCCGCCCAGCCCGCGGTCAGCCGGCGCGCATAGGCCAGCAGTTCCGGCGACGTCGGCCAGCCGGCGCGCGCGTACAGCGCGGCGACGATCCGCGCGATCAAGGGCTCGCGCCCGCCCAGCAGGCTGCGCGCGAACCACCACGCCAGCCAGCCGGTGAACAGCACCGGCGGCGCCAGCAGCAGCAAGGACGGCCAGGGCGTGGCCGCGATCCAGGCCAGCGCCGCCAGCAGCGCCGCCAGCAGGGCCAGCGCCCACAGCCGCCGGTGCAACAGCGGCGCGGCCAGCACCAGCACGGCCAGGTCGCCGAGCGCCAGCGCCGGCCAGCCGCCGCCATGGGTGGCCGCGGCGTGGGCGAGGAAGGGATAGGCCAGGCCCAGCGCCAGCTGGACCGGCAGCACCCAAGCGCCGGCCGGGTCGCGCCCGGCCAGCGGCGGATCAGCCGGTGCGTTGCGACTGGACATGCGCCGACAGCGCGCGCAGCGAGGCGAATATCCGGCGGTTGTCCTCGCCGTCCGAGCGCAGCTGCACGCCATAGCGCTTGCCGATCGCCAGCGACAGTTCCAGCGCGTCGATCGAGTCCAGGCCCAGGCCCTCGTTGAACAGCGGCGCCTGCGGATCGATCGCGTCCGGCTCCACGCCCTCCAGGTTCAGGCTCTCCACCAGGAGCTGGGCCAGTTCGCGTTCGGCGTCGGTCTGTTGCGGCATTGCGGATCCCCGGGACATGCAAGGCCAGCAACGATCCGGTATCGGCCGCCGTCGCGCAAGTCGGGCCGGCGTGGACGCGGCCGCGACGGGGCCGGGTTATCATCGCCGGCATCGTCCCGCAGCCCGCCCGCACCGCATGACCGCCCAGGTTCCGTCCAGTTCTCCGTCCGCGCAGGGCGCGCCAGCGGGGCAGGCGGAAGCGGGAGCGGCGGCCACGAACGGCGCCGACGCGGCGGCGGACGCCCAGGTGGACGTGCTGGTCATCGGCGGCGGCCCGGCCGGGACTACCGCCGCCACCTTCCTGGCCCGCCAGGGCTGGAAGGTGGTGCTGCTGGAGAAGGACGCCCATCCACGCTTCCACATCGGCGAGTCCCTGCTGCCGATGAACCTGCCGATCCTGCAGCGCCTGGGCGTGCTCGACCGGGTCGCGGCGATCGGCGTGCACAAGCCCGGCGCCGACTTCCCGATGCGCGGCGACCGCGACAGCATCAACGTGTTCCGCTTCGACCGCGCCCTGGACCCGCAGTTCGGCCACGCCTACCAGGTGCGGCGCTCGGAGTTCGACCAGCTGCTGTTCGACAACGCCCTGGCCAGCGGTGTGGACGCGCGCCAGCAGGTCAAGGTCGAGCGGGTGGAATTCGGCGCCGATGGTCGCCCGGAGCGGGTGCATGCGCGCGATGCCGACGGAGAAGCCCTGGCCTTCCGCCCGCGCTACCTGGTCGACGCCAGCGGCCGCGACACCTTCCTCGGCAGCCGGCTCAAGCTGAAGAAGAAGAACCCGGCGCACCAGTCCGCGGCGATCTTCAGCCACTTCCGCGGCGTCACCCGGCGCCCCGGCGAGGAGGCCGGCAACATCACCGTCGAGCGCTTCGCCCACGGCTGGATGTGGCTGATCCCCTTGCGCGAGGACGTGATGAGCGTCGGCGCGGTGTGCTTCCCCGAATACCTGAAGACCCGCCAGGGCGACAACGAATCGTTCCTGATGGACACCCTGCGCGCCACGCCCTCGGTGTGGTCACGCATGGCCGATGCCGAGCGCATCGCCCCGGTCCACGCCACCGGCAACTACTCCTACACCTGTACCCGCATGCATGGCCCGGGCTGGGTGATGGCCGGCGACGCCTTCGCCTTCATCGACCCGGTGTTCTCCTCCGGCGTGTACCTGGGCATGAACGGTGGCGAGCAGGCGGCGAAGACGGTCGATGCGATCCTGCGCGACCCCGCGCGCGAGGCCGCAGAACAGAAGGCGATGGACCGGCGCCTGCGCCGCGGCCTGCGCTATTTCTCCTGGTTCATCTACCGCTTCACCACCCCGGTGATGGAGGCGCTGTTCGCCGAGCCGCGCAACCACCTGCAGCTGGAACAGGCGGTGATCTCGATGCTGGCCGGCGACGTGTTCGACAACAAGGCGGTGCGCTGGCGGCTGCGGGTGTTCCGGGTGGTGTACGCACTGACCGCAATGCGGATGGCACCGCAGGCGCTGGCGGGCTGGTGGCGCCGCCGGCGCCAGGTCGGCGAGCGCTTCAGCGGCGACACCCTGCAGGGCGGCAACCCGTGAGCCGGCCATTGCCGTTCGACGGCATCGGCGCGGCGACGGCGCGGCTGGACGTGGGCTATGCCGCGGCCGGCAGCCTGACCGCGCAGCTGGCCGATCCGCGGGTGCTGGCGGTGTTCGGCTTCGGCGAACAGGCGCCGGTGGCAGACGACCCGCGCTGGCTGCGGGTGCCGCTGCAGCCCCTGCTGGCCGACGCGCCGATCGAGGTCTGGCGCAGCGATGCGCCGGTGACCCACGGCCGCGACGGCGAGATCGCCTGGGCCAGCGACGGCCGCCTGATGTTCGGCGCGATCGAGGTGGACGAACCCGACGCCGGGATCGAGGCCGCCGCCACCCAGGCCTACGCACGGATTGCCGCCTTCGTCGCCGCCAGCGGCACGCCGCACCTGCTGCGGATGTGGAACTACATGGACGCCATCACCCTGGGCGAGGGCGACGACGAACGCTACCGGCGCTTCTGCGTCGGCCGCGCCGACGGCCTGGACCTGGTGGACGCGCAGCGCCTGCCCGCGGCCACCGCGATCGGCCGCTGCGACGGCCGCCGCCGGCTGCAGGTGTACTGGCTGGCCGCGCGCGAGCCCGGCAGCCCGGTGGAGAACCCGCGCCAGGTCAGCGCCTGGCGCTATCCGCGCCAGTACGGCCCGCAGTCGCCCAGCTTCGCCCGGGCGATGCTGCCGGCCGCCGGCGCGGCGGTGCCTTTGCTGGTGTCCGGGACCGCAGCGATCGTGGGCCACGCCTCGCAGCACGGCGGCTCGGTCCAGGACCAGGTCGACGAGACCCTGGCCAACATCGACAGCCTGGTCGGCGCCGCGCGCGCGCGCCGGCCGGCGCTGCCGCCGGCGCTGGGCGCGGCCAGCCCGCTGAAGGTCTACGTGCGCGATCCGGCCGATGCGCCGGCGATCGCCGCGCAGCTGCAGCGCCGGCTGGATCCGTCGGTGCCACGGCTGCTGCTGCACGCCCAGGTCTGCCGGCGCGAGCTGCTGGTGGAGATCGACGGCGCCCACGGCGAGCCGGCTACGGCCTGAGTCCGGCGCCTCCCGCGGCGGCGGCAGGTCATACTCGACCTGTGGGCCCGGCCTCGGGCCCGCCACCATCGCATTCCGGATCCGGGAGGGGATTCCATGCACCGATCGCGTCATCGCCTGCGCCTGCAGGCCGTACTTTCCTGCCTGTTCGCCGTCGCCGCGGCCCTGCCCGCGCTCGCCCATCCGCCGGCCGCGGCCGAAGAAGGTCGCGCCGGCGTCGCCCGGATCGACCGCGCCCGGATCGACGCCGCGCTCGCCGGCCTGGTCGAGTCCGGCCAGATCGTCGGCGCCTCGGCGCTGGTCTGGCAGGACGGGCGCGAGGCCTATTTCGGCGCCTTCGGCCTGGCCGACCGCGAGGCCGGGCGGCCGATGGCGCGCGACACCCTGGCCCAGATCTTCTCGATGACCAAGCCGGTCACCGGGGTGGCGCTGATGCAGCTGTACGAACAGGGCCGCTTCCAGCTCGACGACCCGCTCGCCCAACACCTGCCGGAGTTCGCTTCGGTGCGCGTATACGGCGGCACCGACGTCCACGGCCAGCCGCTTTTGCTGGCGCCGCAGCGGCCGGTCACGGTGCGCGACCTGCTGCGCCACACCGCGGGGCTGGTGGACGGCGAGGGCGCCCTCGGCCCGGTGGGCGACATGTACCGCGCGGCCGATCCGGAGAATTTCGACATCCCCCTGGCCGAGGAAGTGCGGCGGATCGCCGGCGTGCCGCTGCTGTACCAGCCGGGCACGCGCTGGCTGTACTCGCCGGCGGTGGACGTGCAGGCCCGGCTGGTGGAAGTTCTGTCCGGCGAGCCGTTCGACCGCTACCTGGAACGGCACGTGTTCGCGCCGCTGAAGATGAAGGACACCCGCTACGTCCTGCGCCGCCAGGACTGGCCGCGGATGGCGGCCCTGTACCGGCGCAGCGACGACGGCGCGATGACCCGCATCCCCGATGCCGAGGCCTACAAGCTCAACGGCCGCGACACCGCGCGCAAGCCGGGCAGCTGGGGCCTGGTCTCGACCCTGGACGACTACATGCGCTTCGCGCGGATGCTGGTCGACGGCGGCCAGCTGGACGGCGTGCGCCTGCTGCAGCCGGCCACGGTGCGGCTGATGGCCAGCGACGCCCTGCCGGCGACGGTCGCGGACCGCTCGTGGCTGCCCGGCAAGGGCCAGGTCGGCTTCGGCATCGACTTCGCCGTGCGCACCGCGCCGCCGGCCAGCGCCGCGGAGGCCTCGGGCGAGGTCGGCGAGTTCTTCTGGGACGGTGCGGCCAACACCCTGTTCTGGGTCGATCCGGTCAACCGGATCACCGCGGTGCTGTTCGCGCAGTGGCTGCCGTTCGGCAAGGTACCCCTGCACAAGGCCTTCCGCGACGCGGTCTACGCCGACGACAGCTCCGCGGCCGCGCCGCGGTAGATAAGGGGAAAACGCGTGGGGCGCCTCAGCGCCCCGCCGGCACGCAGTCGCCTTCCTTGCGCCGGAACGGGTTCCAGCGCGAACCCTCCTCGCAGACCGGTTCAGGCGCGGCCTGCGCCGCGCGCCGGGCCGCGGCGTCGGCCTCCACCTGGGCCAGCCGCGCGCGCGCCTGCTGCAGCCTCGATGCCTGCAGCTTCTGCACCGCGGCGCGGATCTGCGGCAGGGCCGCAAGCGCGGCCTTCTCGCCTTCCAGGATCGCCTGGTTGCGGCGGGTGAAATCGGCCGAGCCGTAGTCGAGCACGTTCGGCCGGATCACCACGTCGGCGCGCGCCAGTTCCTGCTCGCCCAGGCGCTGGCCCATGATCGCGATCGACTGGTTGACGATCCCGAGCATACCGTCCGGGCGACGGCCGGTAGCCTTGCTGGAGATGTCCACGGCGATCACGAAGTCGGCGCCGAGCTGGCGCGCGGCGTCCACCGGCACCGGGCTGACCACGCCGCCGTCCACGTACTGGAAGCTGCCGATGGTCACCGGTTCGAACACCCCCGGCACGCTGCTGGAGGCGCGCACCGCCTGGCCGGTGTTGCCGCGCACGAACACGGTGCGCTCGCCGGTCTCCAGGCGCGTGGCCACCGCCGCGAACGGCTTGCGCAGGCGCTCGATCGGGCGCTTGCCGACCTGCTCGTTGACGTAGTCCTGCAGGGCCTGGCCCTGGACCAGGCCGCCGGAGAACAGGCGCACGTCGCGGATACTGGCCTCGTCCAGCGCCACCGCCTTCTCCTGCAGCTGGAACGGGTCCATGCCGCCGGCGTAGAACGAACCGACCACGCTGCCGGCGCTGGTGCCCGCGACCACGTCGGGGACGAAGCCGTTGGCCTCCAGCATCTTGATCACGCCGATGTGGGCGAAGCCCTTGGCCGCGCCGCCGCCCAGGGCCAGGCCGATCTTCAGCGGCGGCAGCGCCGGGTCGGCGGGCGCCGGGGCCACGGGCGCGGCCGGCGGCGGCGGTTCGGTGCGGGTGTTGCCGCCGCAGGCGGCAAGCAGCAGGCTGACCGACAGCACGCCGGCCAGCAGGGGCCGGGCCTGGGGCGCGATCCGGCGGCGGGAGGACGGAAGCGGGGCGGCGGTCGGATTCACGGGGACGGAGCTGCGGGTTGGCGCCGCGGCATGCGGACGCGGGGATTCTAGGCGGCGTCGCCCGGGGCTTCCGGCACGGCGGATGAATGCGGCTCGGCCAGGGCCGCGGGCAGGGCGTCGCGGCGCAGCTTGCCGGTGGCGTTGCGCGGCAGGACCGGCAGCAGCCGCAGCCGGCGCGGCAGGAACACCGGATCGACCGCGCCACGCAGGGCCTCGACGATGTCGGCAGGCGCAAGCCCCGGCGCTACCGCCAGCGCCGCGATCCGGCCGACCGCGCCCTCGCGTTCCGGCTCCAGTTGCAGGACCACGCCGTCCTCCACACCCGGGACGGCGAGCAGGCGCCGGGTCAGGTCGCCGAGCGAGGCGCGCTTGCCGGCGATCTCCAGCAGGTCGGCCTGGCGCCCGCACAGGCGGAAGCGGCCGTCGGCCGCGACCTCCATCAGGTCGGCCAGCGCCACCGGCGCCGGCAGGTGCGGGGCATGCACCAGGGTGCCGTCCGGCTGCGGCGTCAGCCGGGTGCCGGGCAACGGCGTCCACCAGGCATCGCGGGCGGTGCGGCGGCGGGCGAACACGCAGGTCTCGGTGGAGCCGAACACCTCGCGCACCTCGGCGCCGTAGCGGTCCTCGGCCTCGGCCGCCAGCTCCGGCGCCAGCGGCGCGGTGGCCGAGACGATCCCGGCCAGCGGCGGCAGGGCCACGCCCGAGCGCAGCAGGGCGCGCAGGTGCACCGGGGTGGTCACCAGCAGCCGCGCGCCGGCGGCGTCCTCCAGTGCGCGGGCCACGTCGGCCGGCAGCAGCGGCCGCCCGGCATGCACCGCCGCGCCACCCAGCAGGGGCAGCAGCACCGACAGCTCCATCCCGTACATGTGCTGCGGTGGCACCGTGGCCACCACCTGCGGCTGCGCCGGGCCCCACAGGTCGGCCAGCGCCGCCAGGTTCTGCGCGGTGCCGGTGGCGAACGCGGCCCAGGTCTTGGCGTGCGCCTGCGGCCGGCCGGTGCTGCCGGAGGTGTAGCCGATCGCGGCCAGCGCCTGCGGATCGACCCGGGCCGGGACGGCGTCGGGCGATCCATCCGCCGCAGCGGCCAGCGGCGACGGTCCGGCGTGTGCGCCGAGGGCATCGCCTTCCAGGCGGTAGGCGCCGCCGCCGGCGTGCGCCTGCAGGATCTCGGCCACCGTGCCCGGCGCCCCGGACGGCGGCAGCAGGGCCACCTGGCCGCGCAGGGCCGCGGCGCAGAAGCCGAGCAGGAAGCGGTAGCGGTCGTCGGCCAGGTGGACCACGTGCCGCGCCTCGGGCAGGGCCGCGGCCAGCGCCCGGGCACGGGCCAGGAATTCGCCCAGGACGATCGTCCGTTCGCCGTCGAACACCAGCGCGCGCCCCGGATCGCCCACCGCCAATGGCATGGAGACGGCGGCGGTGGGGTTCTGGACGACGGCGGACATCGTGGCGTTCGGTTCCCGGCACGGCGCCCGGCGGCGCACGAGGCGGCCAGCATGGCCGGCGGCGCCAGCGCAGGCAAGGCGGCGGGCCGCGGCGCCTGCCGCCACGCATGCCGGGGCGCCCGGCGCGAATCGTGACCTCCCGCCCGCGGCCGCGCCCGGGCGGGCTGCTAACCTGCCCGGCTTCCACGCTTTCGCCATCCCGCGCATGACCCGCCCGACCCGACCGCTTCCCGCCC
>NZ_PDWL01000031.1 GCF_010093185.1 Pseudoxanthomonas jiangsuensis
GTTCTCGGTCGGGGTGGCGCGCGCCGCCGCGCCGCCTTCGCCGTCGTCGCAGCCGGCGCCGGTGGTGGCGCAGGGCGGCGCGCGCGGGCTGGCCGGGCGGCGGGTGCTGCTGGTGGACAACGATGCCGATGCGCTGGCGGCGCTGGCGCGGCTGCTGGAAGGCTGGGGCTGCGCGGTGGCGACGGCGGCCGATGGCGCGCAGGCGGCGGCGGTGCTGGAACGCGGGCAGGCGGAGTTGTGGCTGTTCGACTATCACCTGGACGACGGCGACACCGGGGTGGCGCTGGCGGGGCGGCTGCGGCCACGCTTCGGCGCGGTGCCGTGCCTGATCCTGTCGGCCGATGCCGGCGAGGCGACCCGGCGCGCGGTGCAGGAAGCCGATCTTGGCCTGCTGTCCAAGCCGGTGCGCCCGCTGGCGCTGAAGTCGGTGCTGGACCGGATGCTGGCGGCAAGCCGGATATAGCGTCACACCCTTGCCATCGAGCGGTTTGCTGCTGAGCCTGGGCAACGGCAACAGCGTCGGGTTGGCTGTCTCCGGTCTGAGCCGCGGCGAACCGGCCGTGTTGTGGCCGCTCGGGCGCACATCCATGTGCGCACTCGCTACCGCGGACATCCATGTCCGCTGCCACAACACAACCGGTCCGCCGCGCCTTCCGCGCGCTGTGGGCTCAGGACTTCTATCAACCGTCGTCCCGGCGAACGCCGGGACCCAGTGACGTTGCTTCACCTGTAGGAGCCGGTCTTGCCGGCGACCGTGGAGGCGGACGCATCACTGGCGCCCGGTTTCACGCAAACGCATCCGTCATGGCGGTCGCCGGCAAGACCGGCTCCTACAAAAGGCGGGGAAGCCGGAAGAGCAGAGCGACAGAAGCGGTGAACTCGAAGCTCGCAGAGGCCGTCGTGCCTTGGGTCTGCGGTGCAAGTGGCACAGGGATGTGCCACGGCCGCGAGTTGCGGGCAGGATGCCCGCCCGAGCGGTGCACCGCAGACCCAAGGCACGGCGGCCCCGCCCGAAGCCGGTGCCTTTACGCGATCCCAAGGCACGACGGTCTCATGCGAAGCCAAGGCACGACGGCCTCATGCGAAGCCAGCGCCTTTACGCCATCCCAAAGACACGGCGTTGGCTGTCAGCGCGGTCGGTAGAATGCGCGCTTTCGCCGCAGGTCCATCCCATGCCCTACACCCCCATCGTCGCTACCCTCGGCTACGTGCTCTCGCCCGACCGCTCGCGGGTGCTGATGATCCACCGCAACGCGCGCCCGGACGACCACCAGTTGGGCAAGTACAACGGCCTGGGCGGCAAGATCGAGCGCGACGAGGACGTGGTGGCCTGCATGCGCCGGGAAATCCGCGAGGAGGCCGGGATCGAGTGCACCTCGATGCAGCTGCGCGGCACCATCAGCTGGCCGGGCTTCGGCAGGAACGGCGAGGACTGGCTCGGCTTCGTGTTCGTGATCGACGGCTGGGAAGGCGTGCCGCTGGAATCCAATCCGGAGGGCACCCTGGAATGGGTCGAGGTCGAGCGCATCCTCGAGCTGCCCCTGTGGGACGGCGACCGCCAGTTCCTGCCGCTGGTGTTCGACGCCGACCCGCGCGCCTTCCACGGGGTGATGCCGTACCGCGACGGCCGGATGCAGTCCTGGAACTGGTCGCGGCTGTAGCCGCCCAGCGGCGGAAGGGTTCCACGCCTGCGCTTGTCCACACCCGGTGTGGAAAGCGGCCGGGAAAGGATGTGGATAACCGCCGGGCCGCCTTGCGTGGCAAGGCTGTCAAGATGTGTGGCGGTTTTTTGACCAGCATCCGGCGCGGCGATGACCACGTTTTCCACACCGGCTGTGGATGGATTGCGGACAAGAATGTGGATAACCGCCGCGGCGCCTTGCGTGGCGGGCGCGTCAAGAGGGTTGGCGAGAAAATGACCAGGCGGTGACGGCGGCACGGGCGGGCGCCGGATGTTCCACGGTGCGGCGGCTCAGCCTTCCAGCTGGCGGCTGGGATCGCTCAGTTCCAACTCGCGCAGGACCACGCCCGCCTGGGTCCGGTTGCGCACGCCCAGGCGCTCGAAGATCGCCGACAGATGGGCCTTGACCGTGCGCTCCTGCACGTCCAGACGGTCGGCGATCTGCTTGTTGAGCAGGCCCTGGGCGACGTAGCCCAGGACCCGGAACTGCTGCGGCGACAGGCTGGCCAGGCGCGCGGCCAGCTCGGTGTCCTGGTCGGAGGACTGGGCCCGGGCCACGACCGCGCGCAACGAGGCCGGCAGCCACTGCTCGCAGGCCAGCACCGCGCGGATCGCCTCGCGCAGCTCGTCCAGGCCGGCGCTCTTGGGCAGGTAGCCGGCCGCGCCGTGGTCGAGCGCGCGGCGCACCACCCGCGGGTCGTCGTTGGCCGAGACCACCACCACCGCCACCGCCGGGTACTGGGCGCGGATCGCGGCCAGCCCGGCCAGGCCGTGGTTGCCGGGCATGTGCAGGTCGAGCAGGACCAGGTCCACGTCCGCGCGCGATTCCAGCGCAGCCAGCACCCCGTCCAGCGATTCGGCCTCCAGCACCTGCAGCTGCGCGACCGCGTCGGCCGCCGCGCCGCGCAGGGCGGCGCGGAACAGCGGGTGGTCGTCGGCGATCAGCAGGGTGGGCATGGCGGGCTCACTGCACCGTCCAGCCGCCATCCAGTACCAGGGTCTGCCCGGTCATGTTGCGCGCCGCCGGCGAGATCAGGAACGCGGTGGTGCCGGCCAGTTCGTCCATCTCGATGAACACGCCCTTGGGCATCGGCTTGAGCATCACCTGGCCGACAACCTCGGCCTCGGAGATGCCGCGGGTGCGGGCCTGGTCGGTGATCTGCCGGTCCACCAGCGGGGTCTTCACGTAGCTGGGGCAGATGGTGTTGATGGTGATGTCGGTGTCGGCGGTCTCCAGCGCGATCACCTTGGAGAAGCCGACCAGGCCGTGCTTGGCGGCCACGTAGGCGCTCTTGTACGGGCTGGCGACCAGGGCGTGGATGCTGCCGATGTTGACGATCCGGCCGAAGCCGCGCTCGCGCATGCCCGGCAGCACCGCGCGGGTCAGGCGGGCCACGCCGACCAGCATCACCTGGACCAGGAAGTCCCACTTGGCCAGCGGGAACTCCTCCAGCGGCGAGACGTGCTGCAGGCCGGCATTGTTGACCAGCACCTCGACCGGGCGGGAGACCGCGGCCAGCGCCGCGGCCACGCTCTCGCCGGAGGTCACGTCCAGCGCCACCGCCTCGGCCGAGCCGCCCCGGCCGTGGATCTCGGCGGCGACCGCTTCGGCGCCTTCCAGCGACAGGTCGCTGACGATGACGTGGTGGCCGGCGGCGGCCAGTTCGTGGGCGATGCCGGCGCCGATGCCGCTGGCCGCGCCGGTGATGAGGATGCTGCGCATGGGGATCGAATGGGCCGTCGGGGGAGTCGATCGCAGCTTAGCAAGCCGTATCGGCGCCGGCGTGGTACCAAAGTACGATGACGGCGGCCACGCGGCGCCGGTAGCGTGCCAGCATCCCTCATGCCGGGTCCCGACATGCCACGCTCCGCTTCCCGCCGCGCCGTATCGGCAAGCTTTTCCCGGCTGCTGCCGGCCGTCGTCTTCGCCGCGGCCCTGGCCGCCTGCACGGGCGGTCCGCAGTCGCGCACCACTCCCGGACGCGCCACTCCCGAACACGGAACCTCCGCCATGACCGAACCGGCGCGCCAGACCGAACACCGCGGCCAGGACGACCTGCTCACCGCCGGCCTGGGCCTGGACGGCCTGAGGTCGATGGCGCCGCCGGCGTTCGCCGACGCCGCGCACCCGACCGCGGCCGAACTGCGCCGGCGCGCGATCTGGAGCAGCTGGCGCGGGATCGCCGACCTCTCGCCCGGCGGCGGCTACGGCAGCCTCTACGGCAGCGCCGCCAGCGTGCCCGGGCGCGAGTATTCCGCGCTGGCGCGCCTGCCCGGCGCCAGGCAGCCGCACCGGGTGCTGGTGCAGGTGCCCGACGCCTTCGACCAGGGCCGGCGCTGCGTGGTGGTGGCGCCGTCGTCCGGTTCGCGCGGGATCTACGGCGCGATCGCGGTGGCCGGGCCCTGGGCTTTGCCCAAGGGCTGCGCGGTGGCCTACACCGACAAGGGCACCGGCAGCGACTACGTCGACCTCGACGCGGGGATCGGCGTGCGCGAGGACGGCACGCCCGGCGGCCTCGGCGAGGCCGGCGACCTGGCCTTCGCCCCGGAGGTGCCGGCCGGCGCCCGCGGGGTGGCGTTCAAGCACGCGCACTCGCAGGACAACCCGGAGGCCGATTGGGGCTTGCACGTGAAGCAGGCGGCCGAGTTCGCGTTGGTCGCGCTGGAACGCGCCTTCCCGCAGGCCGCGCCCTTCACTTTCGACAACACCCGGATCATCGCCGCCGGCATCTCCAACGGCGGCGGCGCGGTGCTGCGCGCGGCCGAGCTGGACGGCGACTGGCTGGACGCGGTGGTGGCCGGCGAACCGAACGTCCATGTCGAAGGCCACGGCGGCCGTCCGCTTTACGACTTCGGCACCGAGGCGGCGCTGCTGATGCCCTGCGCCTTGCTACACCTGCCGGCCGAGACGCTGCCGCAGCCGCCGCTGCGCGCCCAGGTCGAACCGCTGTGGCAAGCGCGCTGCGCCAACGCGGCGGCGGCCGGGCTGGTCGAGGGCGGCGATGCCGCCGCGCAGGCGCGTTCGGCCTACGAGCGCATGCGCGCGTCCGGCTGGACCGACGCGGCGCTGCAGGCCGGCGCGCTGAGCGTGGGCTTCGACCTGTGGCGCGCGGTGGTGGCCACCTATGCCTCGGCCTACGGTCGCTACGGCATCGGCGAGCATCCCTGCGGCTTCGCCTTCGCCGCGCAGAATCCGGACTTCAGTCCGCGCGCGGCGACCGCGGCCGAGCGCAGCGTGTGGTGGAGCGACGCGTCCGGCATTCCGCCGGGCAATGGCGTGGGCCTGGTCGATCCGAAGCTGGCGCCGCCGGACTTCACCCTGCCGGGCCTGCAGTGCCTGCGCGGGCTGTACACGGGTCAGGGCGCCGAGGCGCAGCGGGTACGCGAAGGGATCGCGGCCACCCGGGCATCGATGCCGCGCGCGGGCTTGCCGGTGCTGGTGGTGCACGGCACCGACGACGGCCTGATCCCGCCGGCGTTCACCAGCGCGCCGTACGTGGCCGCGGCGCGCGCCGCGGGGCGGACGGATGTGCGTTACTGGCAGGTGCGCAACGGCGAGCACTTCGACGCCTTCCTGGCGCTGCCGGCCTACGGCGCGCGCTATGCGCCGATGCTGCCCTACATCCATGCGGCGCTGGACCGGGTGTCGGCGTACCTGGACGGGCAGGGCGCCTTGCCGGCCGATGCGCTGATCGAGGCCCGCGGCCGTGGTGCCGGGACGGTGGAGGCCGCGCAGTTGCCGATGCCACACTGAAGGCGGCGGGCTACCACTCCGCCTGCACATCGCCGGTGGGTATGCTGTGGCCGCCTTCAGACCGGCCATCCGCATGACCCGCCACTTCTCGATGCTGCGCGATTTCCAGCTGGCCGACTGGTTCACCCTGGCCAACGCCTTCTGCGGCACCGGTGCGGTCTTCGCCGCGATGCGCTTCCTGCACGAAGGCCGGGTCGGCGACCTGCTGCTGGGCATGGCCCTGATTCCCGCCGCCTTCGTCTTCGACGCCCTCGACGGCCGCATCGCCCGCTGGCGCAAGTCCTCCTCCACCCTCGGCCGGGAGCTGGATTCGCTGGCCGACGTGATCTCCTTTGGCGTCGCCCCCGCGGCCCTGGCCTACGCCTGCGGCATGCGCGGCGGCTGGGACTGGCTGGTGCTGTCCTATTTCGTCTGCTGCGGGGTCAGCCGCCTGGCCCGCTACAACGTCACCGCCGAGCAGCTGTCCGGCGGCGAAGACAAGGTGAAGTACTTCGAAGGCACCCCGATCCCCACCAGCCTGGCCCTGGTGGTGGTGCTGGCCGTGGCCGCCTGGCAGGGGGGCATCGGCGAGGCCCTGTGGTGGGGGCAGTGGCAGCTCGGACCGTGGCAGCTGCATCCGCTGGTGCTGCTGTTCGCCCTGTCCGGCTCGCTGATGATCAGCAAGACCCTGCGCATCCCCAAGCCCTGAGCGGCGCCGCCGGCCGCGGACGGCGCTGCTAGAATCGGGCGCGTACCGGAGGATCCATGGCCAACGCACCGTTCTCACCGTTCCAGGGCGAATTCGAATCGCTCGCGCGGCAGTACTGGAATACCTGGAACGAACTGCTCGGCCGCGGCCAGGCGACCCCGGGCTGGGGCGGCGACCCCTGGAGCCTGATGGGCGGCATGCCGCCCGGCATCGGGCGCATGGACCCGTCCGCCTTCGAATGGTTCGCCCGGATCCAGCAGCTCTCCGGCCAGTTCGGCCAGGGCGGCCGCGCCGCCGACATCGCCGGCGCCTGGCGCGAGCTGCTGGGTGGGGAGAGGGCCAATCCCTTCGCCGGGATCATGCATGGCGCCACCGCCGGCCTGGCCGGCACCGGCGGCTGGCTGGACCAGGTGCGGCCGATGCTTGACATGCTGCTGCGGCCCTGGCGCCAGCAGGGCGCCGAGTGGCTGCAGCGGCCGGCGTTCGGCCCGGCGCGCGAGCACCAGGAGCGGTTGCAGGGGCTGGCCCTGGCCTGGCAGGAATGGGAGCAGCGCAACGAGGAATTCGGCACGCTGCTGCTGCAGGCCGGGCAGGACGCCTTCGTCCGCTTCGAGCGCCTGCTGGAGCAGCACGATGCGCCGGGCAAGCGGCTGGAGTCGGCGCGGGCGCTGTTCGACCTGTGGATCGACGCGGCCGAGGAAGCCTGGGCCGAGATCGCCCTGTCCGAGCAGTACCGGCATGCCTATGCGGCGATGACCAACGCGCTGATGCGGCTGCGCCTGGGCCTGCAGCGCGAGGTCGAACAGTTCGGCGCCCTGCTGGGATTGCCCGGGCGCAGCGAGCTGGATGCGCTGCACCGCAAGGTCGCCGGGCTGGAGCGGGCGCTGCACGCCGCGCGTCGTGCCGGCGCCGGCCAGGAACGGGCGTCCACGCCGGGCGATGCCGCGGTGACGCGTACGCGCAGGCCGGCTGCGCCGCGACCGGCGGAAGAGCCTGCACCGGTGGCGGCCGAAGCCACCGCCTCGCCCGGCGCGGCGCGGACGGCCTCCGCGCGCCGGCCGGCTCGGGCCGCGGCGCCGCCGAAGCCACGGCCCACCCGCGACCGCAAGGGCGCCGGTGCCGGCAAGGCTGCGCCGCGTCCGGCCGCCGCCCGCGCGCCCGCAGCGGTGCGCAACGGCGAGCGCGACGCGCCACCGGCGCCGGGCGCCGGGCGCGCCACCGCGCGGACAACCCGATCGGCCGTGGCGACCACCCAGACCAAGACCGGAAAGCCAGCAGCCCGTCAGGTGGGGAAGGGTGCGGCTGCGGCTTCCGCTCCGGCGAAGAAGCCCGCTCTCGCCACGCGCAGGCCAGCGACGGGCAAACCCGCCGCGGCCAAGGGCGGAACATCCGCGAAGACACCCGCCAAGGTGGTCTCGATGAAGGACTGGGTCAGCCGCAACCTCGCTCCGGCGCCGCCGCCCGCTGCCGGAACCAAGGCCGTCAAGATGCCCGCCCGTAGCGCCGGCAAGCGCGGAGGCCGCAAGTGAGCGCCGGCAGCGGTCCCCTGCATTTCAATCCGCTGGACCTGGCCCAGGAGGCCTGGGAGTTCCAGAAGCACCTGGCCGACGGCATGCGCACGCTAGGCCAGGTCGAGGACGTCGACTACGGCGCCACCGAGCGCCAGGAAGTGTGGCGCGACGGCAAGACCGTGCTGTACCGCTTCGTCGGCGAGCGCCCGGCCAAGGGTCCGCCTCTGCTGATCGTCTACGCCCTGGTCAACCGTCCCTACATGGTCGACCTGCAGGCGGACCGCTCGCTGGTCAAGGGCCTGCTGGCGCTGGGTATGGACGTGTACGTGATCGACTGGGGCTACCCGGACCGCTCCGACCGCTACCTGACCCTGGACGATTACATCAACCGCTACATCGACGGCGCGGTTGAGCACCTGGCTGCGGCCGCCGGCGGGCCGGTCAACCTGCTGGGGGTGTGCCAGGGCGGGGCATTCTCGCTGTGCTACGCGGCCCTGCACCCGGAGAAGGTGCGCAATCTGGTGACCATGGTCACCCCGGTCGATTTCCAGACCCCGGACAACATGCTCTCCAGCTGGGTGCGCGAGCTGGACGTGGACCTGTTCGTAGACGCGCTGGGCAATGTCCCGGCCGACCTGATGAACGCCAGCTACCTGATGCTCAAGCCGTTCCGGTTGAACCTGCAGAAGTACGTCGGGCTGGTCGACACCCTGGGCAATCCCAAGGCGGTCGAGGACTTCCTGCGCATGGAGAAGTGGATCTTCGACTCGCCCGACCAGGCCGGCGAGGCGTTCCGCGACTTCATCAAGCAGTTCTACCAGGGCAACGCCTTCGTCGAGGGTACCGCCCGCATCGGCGACGCGCCGGTGGACCTGGGTTTCGTCGACATGCCGGTGCTGAACATCTACGCCGAACAGGACCACCTGGTGCCGCCGGATGCCTCGCGCGCGCTGGCCGGGCTGGTCGGCAGCCGCGACTACACCGAACTGGGCTTCAAGGGCGGGCACATCGGCATCTACGTCTCCAGCCGGGCCCAGCGCGAAGTGCCGGCGGCGATCCACCGCTGGCTGGCGGCGCGCGACGGCACCTGAGCCGTGCTCCCGCCATCGCGCTAGACTGGCCGCGCCAGCCCCCGCACGGAGCCAGCGCATGAACGCCACCAACGCAGGCGCCCACCTGACCCGGTCACTCAACGACCGCATGATCGCCGGCGTGCTCGCCGGCGTCGCCCGGCGCTTCGGCTGGAGCGCGACCTGGCTGCGGATCGTCTACGTGGTCGTGTCGATCGCCTCGGCCGCCTTCCCCGGCATCCTGGTCTACCTGATCCTGTGGCTGCTGATCCCGAACGAGTCGGACTGAAGCGGGCCCCCGCGCAGACAGGCGCACGCATCCTGCGCGGCGCGGTGCTGGCGCTCGGGGTGCTGTGGGCTTCGCCCTGGACGCTCGCAGGCCTGCTCGCGGGAGTGGTGGGAACCCTGGCCGGTGCGCGTCCGCGCTTCAGCCTCCGCGACCGCGCGCTGGTGTTCAGCCGCTGGCCTTGGGGACCGGGCGGGGCGATGACCCTGGGCAACGTGATCCTGGCCACCGGCGTGGACCTGGATGCGGGGTGCAGTACCTACGAACACCGCGCCGGCCGCTGCATCCATCCCCCCGTGCGCCTGGGCGACCACGAGCGCGCGCACGTCTACCAGTACATGCTGCTGGGGCCACTGTTCGTGCCGGTGTATTTCCTGTGCGGCGGGATCTCGGTGCGCAACCCGTTCGAACGCGCCGCCGACCGCTACGCATTGCATGGCCGCGGCTGGTGGCCGTGGGCGGGGCCTTCATCGTCCTGAACCATCGCCGAAGCGTGGAAGCGATGCCGCGCAAGCGAAATCCGCGCGTCAGCGCACGGAAACATGCGTCCTCTAGCGTCTGTTGCACGGAATCCTAACGGCGGGCCCGGCACACTCCCGCGCATCGACCGAAGGCAGCACAGAACAAGAGGAACCGGCCGAATGTCCATTGTCCTTTACGTGGGTGGCAGCAAGGATGGAACCCGCGGCGTGGTGCCGCAGGGCTTCACCAAGACCATGCTGGAAACCGTCGAACACGGGCGCGAGATCTACGTCGAAAAGATGGTGCGCCTGGCCCGCTACGGCACCGTGCGGATCATGGCCCTGGAAACGCTGTGCGAGGAGCTGCTCGCCAGCTGGACCGCGCGCCACTACGCAGAGGCCGCTTCGGCCGCCTAGCCGCACCGCATCTTCGTTACTTCCAAGGCGATCGCTCAGCCGCGCGCGACGCATGAGACGCGCGGCATCGTCGTTCAAGCCTTGCGCTTTCCGCGAGGGGATGCCGGCTCGAAGCGCACGCTGCGCGATGCCCGCACGTCGATCCCGAACGCATCCCGCATCAACGCCAGGGCGCGGTCGCGGCGCAGGACGGTCGGCGCGGCCACGCAGTCGCGCGGCACATGCACCTCGAACTTGCGCATGTGCGCATCGTGGGCGGTGACCAGGATGCAGGCGTCTGCCGCGATCCCGCTCACCACCACCCGCCGCACCCGCATCTGGCGCAGCAGCATTTCCAGCGGCGAATCCAGGAAGCCGGAGTGGCGCGGCTTGAGCACGAAGCGGTCCGCGTCGGCCGGTGCCAACTGCCGCACCAGGTCGGCGCCGGGCATGCCTTCGCGCACGCAGTCGGCGACCAGGTCGGCGAACCCGCCCTTCCAGTCCAGGAAGTTGTCATTGACATAGACCACCGGCATGCGCGCGGCCCGGAAGCGCCGCCGCAGCGCGGCGATCCGCACGGCCGCCGGCCGCGCCGCACGCAGCAGGGCTTCGCCGCCCGGAAAGTCGAAGCGGTTGATCATGTCTACGATCAGCAGGCACTGGCGCATGCGCGGGTCCGGTCGGGTCGCGGACCGCTCAGGCGCTACCCAGCCGGACCACCTCGCGCAGCCGGTCCAGCCACAGGTAGTGCGGAGGGGCGTCGCCGGAAAGCGGCTCCAGGCGCAGCAGCGCGTTGTAACCCTCCTGTCCGTCGCCGTCGCGGAACACCTGCACGGTGGGGCGCGCGGCGACCACGCCTTGCAGTTCGCGGTCGTCGTCGAAGCGCAGCCTGACCTGCTCCTCGTCGTCCAGGCTGGCGCACAGTTCCGTGAGCCGCTCGATGCCGGCGGCGGTGGTCAGAAGCCGTTCCGGGAATTCGTTCATTGCCTGGCTCCGGTGCGGGATGACGCCAGAGTATGGGCAGGGCGGCGCGAGCGGGGCGTGCAGGCGCCGGGGCTTGGTCGGTTCCTGCCGCTGGCGCGCAGGCATGGTATAGGACGGATGAGGTGCGCCGGAGATTCCGGCGCGCAGCCGGACACGGTTCGCGGAACAGGCAGGGAGGTGGTGCATGACGGACGGTGCGAGGCCATGAGCGCGACGATAGAAGGGCCCGACGGCCTGCCACGCTGCCGCTGGTGCGCCGCGGCCCCGGAGTTCCTGCACTACCACGACCGCGAGTGGGGCTTCCCGGTCGACGACGACCGTCGCCTGTTCGAGAAGCTGAGCCTGGAGGGATTCCAGTCCGGCCTGAGCTGGCGCACGATCCTGGCCAAGCGCGAGAACTTCCGCGCCGCCTTCGACGGCTTCGACTTCGCTCGGGTCGCGCGCTACACCGGCCGCGACGTGGAGCGGCTGCTCGCCGACGCGGGCATCGTCCGCCACCGCGGCAAGATCGAGGCGGTGATCCACAACGCCGGCCGCGCCTGCGAGCTGGTGCGGCGCGAGGGCTCGCTGGCCGCGTTCTTCTGGCGCTTCGAACCCGATCCGGCGACGCTGGCCGCACCGCAGACCGCCTCCACCTCGCCCGAATCGGTGGCCCTGTCCAAGGCGCTGAAGCAGGACGGCTGGAAGTTCGTCGGCCCGACCACGGTCTATGCCTTCATGCAGGCCATGGGCCTGGTGAACGACCACGCCGAGGGCTGCGTGGTGCGGGCCAAGGTCGCCGCGGCGCGGGTGGGATTCGGGCGGCCGTCGGGTCCGGTTTCGGGGCCGGGGCGGCACTGAGGCCGCTCGCAGTCGAGCCCACACCGCACCGCCACTCCGGGCGTGGCGCCTCGGCTATACTTGCCGCCCGCGCCGAAGTGGCGGAATGGTAGACGCAGCGGACTCAAAATCCGCCGGTAGCGATATCGTGTGGGTTCGAGTCCCACCTTCGGCACCACGGATTCAAGGGCCCCTACGGGGCCTTTGTCGTTTCCGCCCCTGCGCCACTCGCGTCACCGGTGGGGTGGATGCCAGCACGCCCGCCCGCCGGTGCACCGCCTTCAATCCAGCGCGTCGCTGGCCAGTACCCGCTCTTCGCGCCGCAGCCAGCCGGCGGGAGCGGCCGGGTCCTCGACGAACACGTGGCAACGCAAGAGCCGGCGCTGGTAGACGTGGATCGAGACGGCGACCTGCGCCGGATCGGGGTTGTGCACGGCGTGGTACTCGTCCGGCGGCTGCAGGCGGCCGCTGCCGCCGGTGCCGAGCTCCGTGCGGCCGGCGCGGGCGAAGCGCCAGTAGGGCTCCTCGTGTTCCACCGGCACGTAATCGTCCACCGCCAGCCGGCCCTGCCACACCACCTCGGCGCACCAGGCGCCGCCGTGATCGTGGACCGGGGTGCCCTGGCCGGGCGCCCAGGTCATGGCGACGACGCTGTAGCCGTGCTCGGGGCTGAGGTGCAGTTCGCGACGGGCGTAGTGCCCGGCCACGGGAGTGCGCAGCGCCGCGGGCAGCTGCAGGGTGGGATCCGCGTGCAGCCTGCACAGGGCCGCGGCCACCGGGACGGTCGGGTCAAGGCCGCCGGCCAGGGCCACGGCGGCGTCGAGCACCGCCACCAGTTTCTGCTTTCCGGGGAATTCCAAAGCGGGACTGCCTGAACCTGAATAGGGGGCAGTGTACCCCTCCGGATGTTATCCAGGTGTTCCCGGCAGGCGTCGGTGCCGCCCGCCGGCGCCGCTCAGAGCGAGTCCAGGAACCCGCGCACCGCCGGCCCGAAACGATCGTAGTCGACCAGGAAGGCGTCGTGGCCCTGCGGCGAATCCATGCCGACGAACTCCGCCCGTGCGCCGCCCAGGGCCAGGCCCTCGGCGATCTCCTCCTGCTGCTGCACCGGGAACAGGATGTCGGTGTTGGCGCCGATCGCCAAGGCGCGTTCGACCCGGATCCGCGCCAGCCCGGCGAGGACGTCGCCGCCGCTGTGGTCGGCCAGGTCGAACCAGTCCATCGAGCGGCTCAGGTACAGGTAGCAGTTGGGGTCGTAGCGGCGGACGAAGCGCCGGGCGTGGCCTTCCAGGTAGCTCTCGACCTGGAACTCCAGGCCGAACGGATCCTCCTCGCCGCCCTGGCCGTTGAACGGGCTGGACTCGTCCAGGCGCACCCGGCCGAAGCGGCCGTCCCATTCCAGCGCCGAGCGGTAGGTGATCACGCCCAGCTTGCGGGCGATGCGCATGCCCGATTCGGGATAGGTGGCGTCGTCGTACTCGCCGTTGTTCCAGTTCGGGTCCAGGCGGATCGCTTCGCGCTGCAAGGAGCGCACCGCGATCGAGAAGGGCAGGGCGCGGGCGCTGCCGGAGATGTTGATGTGGCTGCGGCTGATGCCCGGGTGGCGCAGCAGCAGCGACAGCGCGGTCATGCCGCCCATCGAGTTGCCGATCACGCAGGCCAGGCGCTCGATGCCCAGGCCGCGGACCACCTCGGCGGCGGCGTCGGCGATGTCCTCGATCGACAGCTCGGGGAAGGCCAGCCGGTACGGCCGGCCGCTGGCCGGGTCGATCGAGGCCGCCCCGGTCGAACCCTTGCAGCTGCCCAGCGAGTTGACGCAGACCACGAACCAGCGGCCGCTGTCGATCGGCCTGCCCGGGCCGAGCATCGGCTCCCACCAGCCTGGCGCCGGATCGGCGGCGCTGGAGGCGGCGTGCGCGTCGGGGGACAGGCCGGTGACGATCAGCACCGCGTTGTCCCGTGTGGCATTCAGCGTGCCCCAGGTCTCGTAGGCCACGCGCGCGCCGTGCAGGACGCCGCCGCGCTTCATCGGGAACGGCGAGGTCAGGGCGTGGAAGCGGCTGCCCGGCGGGATGAACTCGCTGGGGGTGACGGGAAAGGGGAGCGCCTGCGACATAGGGGCCGGAGTGTACCGGGATCGCCGCGCGCCGTTGCCGGGGGTATCGCGGGAAACTGATTCCCGCCATCGCAACCGTCGCACCAGGCGTACCCGGCGCGATGCCCTTTCAAGGGCCGGCGGCGCCGATCTGCAGTTCGACCGGCGCATCGGCGGGCAGGGCCACCCGCACCGGCGCCGACTCGATGTCGCCCTCGCCGCG
Organism: Pseudoxanthomonas jiangsuensis; assembly: GCF_010093185.1. Taxonomy (GTDB): domain Bacteria; phylum Pseudomonadota; class Gammaproteobacteria; order Xanthomonadales; family Xanthomonadaceae; genus Pseudoxanthomonas; species Pseudoxanthomonas jiangsuensis. Next base: position 13,969 of record NZ_PDWL01000031.1, read on the forward strand.
ATTGGCTTGGCCGCTGGCCGACAGCCGCGCGAACACCTCCACTTCCTGCAGGGCCGACAGCTTCTGGGTCGGCATCGGGCTGTCGGTGTCGTCCAGCACCACCTGCAGCGGCAGTTCCTGCAGGCTGCGGCGCTCGACCGCCACCGGCATCGGTGGGCCATCGGGGACGCGGGCGATCACGAACACCGTCGCGTCGCCGCGCAGGCGCACGCGCGCGGCGAACTCCGGGTCCAGCGCGACCTTCACCGTCAGCGCGTTGGCCGACCCGGCCGCTGCCGGTGCCGCAACGGACGGCAGCGGCGACAGGCCGGCTTCGGCCCGGGCCAGGTCGATCTGCTCGCGCAGGCTGCGCGCGGTGGCGGCATCGACCGCGCCCAGCAGCGACTCCCAGGTCCGGGCCGCCTCGGCCGGCTGCCCGGACTGGCGCTGCCACACGCCGAGGAACCAGCCGGCGCGCGGGTGCCCGGGCTGCAGCTGCAGCGCATGCTTGAGCCATTGCACGGCCTGGTCGTCGAAGCGGCGCTGCGGGTCGGCCTGGGCGCGCGATTCGGCGGCGTCGACCAGCAAGGAGGGTTCGTCCGGCGCCAGCTGCACCGCGCGGGCGTAGGTGTCGCGCGCGCCGGCGGCGTCGCCGAGCGCGGCCTGGGAGCGGGCGAGCAGGGCCCAGCCTTCGGGCTGGTTCGGATTGCGCTCCAGTTCGGCGCGCAGCTGCGCCACGGCGTCCTCCAGGCTCTGCGGCGCGGCGCGGGCGGTCTGCTCCAGCGCCGCGGGCGTGCCCACCACCCGGTACAGGGCCAGCACCGACACCGCCAGGGCGAGCACCGCGGCCGCCAGCGGCCAGGGGCGGGCGCGCCACAGCGGCCACAGCACCCAGACCAGCACGCCGATGGTCACGGCGGTGGCCAGGGTGGCGAACACGGCGCCGGCGGGGATCACCATTCCTGCTCTCCCTCTGCGCGGTCGGCGTCCCCGGGCGCAGGCACGGTGGCGGCACGGCGGCGGACGATGTGCCACACCACCCCGGCCCCGGCCAGCAAAACCAGGCCCGGGCCGAACCACAGCAGCCAAGTGTGGCGTTCCACCGCCGGCCGGTAGAGCACGAACTCGCCGTAGCGGTCGACCAGGAACTGCTTGACCTCGTCGTCGCTGCGGCCCTGGCGCATCAGTTCCAGCACCTCGCGGCGCATGTCCTGGGCGATCTGGGCATTGGAATCGGCCAGCGACTGGTTCTGGCACATCACGCAGCGCAGTTCGGCGGTGAGGGCGTGGAAGCGCACTTCCTCGGCGTTGTCCCGGAACTGGAGAGGCGCCGGATCGCCGGCCGGCTGCGCGGAGGCGGCGAAGGACAGGGCGAGCAGCAGCGCCAGCGCCATCCAGGCAGGGCGCGCGTTCATCGCGCCTGCTCCACCTTGGCCAGCACGGGCAGCAGCTGTTCCTGCACCACCTGCTCGGTCAGCGGACCGGTGTACTTCCAGCGGACGATGCCCTGGCCATCGACCAGGAAGGTCTCCGGCGCGCCGGCCACGCCCCAGTCCAGGGCGTAGCGGCCTTCCTGGTCGGCCAAGACCACGAAGAACGGGTTGCCGAACTGCTCCAGCCAGCGCAGGGCGTCGGCCGGCTCGTCCTTCCAGTTGTAGCCGATCACACGCACCCGCTTGCTCTCGGCAAACTTCGTCAGCACCGGGTGCTCGTCGCGGCAGGCCGCGCACCAGCTGCCCCAGACGTTGAGCAGGTAGGGCGCGCCGCGCAGCTGGGCGGCATCGACGGTGACCGACGGGTCGTGCAGCACCGGCAGCGCGAACTCCGGCGCCGGCTTGCCGATCAGCGCCGAGGGCAGCACGTCGCGGTCGGCGTCGCCCGAGCGCAGCACGCCATAGCCCATCAGCCCGACCAGGCCGATGAAGAACAGCGCGCCGATCACCACGGCGACCACGGGCAGGCCGGCAGGCTTGTGCGGGGTGTTCATGCGGTCGTTTCCTTGGGCACGCGGCGGAAGCGGCGGTCGGCCGCGGTGACCAGGCCGCCGAGCGCCATCAGCAGGGCGCCGATCCAGATCCAGCGCACGAAGGGTTTGATATGCACGCGCACCGCCCAGGCACCGTCGCCCAGCGGCTCGCCCAGGGCGACGTAGACGTCCGCGGTGAATCCGGGACGCAGGCCGACCTCGGTCATCACCTGGCCGCCGCTGGCATAGGCGCGCTTTTCCGGATGCAGCAACACCAGCGGCTGGTCGTCGCGCAGGACCTGGACGTGGCCGCGGTCGGACAGGTAGTTCGGTCCCTGGCTCTCGTCCACGCCCTGGAACACGAAGCCATAGCGGCCGACCTGCAGCGTCTGGCCCGGCTTGAGCGCGACCTCGCGCTGCACGTTCTGCGCCTCCACCAGCAGGGCGCCGACCAGGAACACGGCGATGCCCAGATGGCCCAGGGTCATGCCCCACATCTCGGCGGTCATCCGCCCGCTGGTGCGCAGCCGGCCCCAGACGAAGCGCAGGGTGCCCAGGCCGATCCAGGCCGCGCCGGTCACGCCCAGCGCAGTCTTCCATGGTCCCTGCGGCGCGGTGAAGTAGGCCGCCACGCCCAGCGCCAGCGCCAGCCCCGCCCAGGGCAGCAGCACCGCGACGACCTTGGAGGCCTGGTCGCGCTGCCAGCGCGCCAGAGGTCCGAACGGCACCAGCGCCACCAGCGGCAGCATCAGCACGAAGAACAGCAGGCCGAAGTAGGGCGGGCCGACCGAGATCTTGCCCAGGCCCAGGGCGTCGGCCAGCAGCGGATACAGGGTGCCGAGCAGGACCATGGCGCAGGCGCTGGCCAGCAAGAGGTTGTTGAGCAGCAACAGGGTCTCGCGCGAAGCCGGATGGAACCCGGCGCCGGCTTCCAGGCGCCCGGCGCGCAGCGCGTACAGCAGCAGCGAACCGCCGATGACCGCCACCAGGAAGGCCAGGATGAACACGCCGCGCGAGGGATCGGCGGCGAAGGCGTGGACGCTGGTCAGCACGCCCGAGCGGACCAGGAAGGTACCCAGCAGCGAGAGCGAGAACGCGGCAATCGCCAGCAGCAGGGTCCAGCCTGCGAAGCTGCCGCGCTTCTCGGTCACCGCCTGGGAGTGGATCAGCGCGGTGCCGGCAAGCCAGGGCATGAAGATCGAGTTTTCGACCGGATCCCAGAACCACCAGCCGCCCCAGCCCAGTTCGTAGTAGGCCCACCAGCTGCCCAGGGCCATGCCCAGGGTCAGGAAGGCCCAGGCCACGTTGGTCCACGGCCGGGTCCAGCGCAGCCAGCGCGCGTCCACCCTGCCGTCCAGCAGGGCGGCGATGGCGAAGGCGAACGGCACCGCGAAGCCGACGTAACCCACGTACAGCAGCGGCGGATGGAAGATCAGCCCGGGATCCTGCAGCAGCGGGTTGAGGTCGTGGCCCTCGGCGGCGGCCGGCAACAGGCGCACGAACGGGTTGGAGGTGAAGATCAGGAAGGCCAGGAAGCCGACCGCGACCAGGCCCATCACCCCCAGCACCCGCGCCGACACCACCTGCGGCAGCCGCCGCGAGAACCCGGCCACCGCCGTGGACCACAGGGCCAGGACCAGCGCCCAGAGCAGCAGCGAACCTTCGTGCGCGCCCCACACCGCCGAGTAGCGGTAGATCATCGGCAACAGCGAATTGGAATTGCCGGCCACGTACTTGACCGAGAAGTCCTGGACCACGAAGGCGTAGGTGAGGATGGCGAAGGCGCCGGCGAGCAGCACCAGCTGGGCGTACGCCGCCGGCCGTGCCACCGCCATCCAGGCGCCGTTGCCGCGCTGGGCACCGGCCAGCGGCAGTACCGCCTGCAGCGCGGCCACCAGCAGGGCGAGCAGGAGCAGGACCTGGCCCAACTCAGGCAGCATGGAGACCTCCATCGGCAAGCCGGGCAGCATCGATGCGTCCCTCGGCGAACCGGACGGCAGCGGCGCCGGCGCGGTGCGGGCGAATGGGCCGGCGCGCGCCGGCGTGTGGCGACGGCATCAGGGCTGGGCCTCCGCCGCCGGCACCTGCACATCGTGCTTCTGGTGGGCCATACCCATCTTGTCGGCCACTTCCTTGGGCATGTAGGTCTCGTCGTGCTTGGCCAGCACGTTCTCGGCGACGAAGGTGCCGCCCTCCATGCGTCCGGTGGCGACCACCGCCTGGCCCTCGCGGAACAGGTCGGGGAGGATGCCGGTGTAGCTGACCCCCAGCTGGGCGTCGCCGTCGGTCACCCGGAAGCGCGCTTCCATCGAGCCGCTGGCGCGCTGGAACGAGCCCTTTTCGACCATGCCGCCGAGGCGGAAGCGCGCCTGTCCGGAGGCCACTTCGGCGCCGGCATCGCCGCGCAGCACCTCGGCCGGGGTGTAGAGGTAGGCGACGTTGCGCTGCAGGGCCATGGCCACCAGCGAGACGACCGCGCCGGAGGCCAGCACCAGCGCCAGCACGAACAGCAGGCGGCGCCTGCGGACAGGATTCATCGGCTCAGCTCCGCGGCCGGGTCGGCGGCGGCCGGCGTGCGCTCGCGGCGGGCGCGCAGGCGCGCGGCGCGCAGTTGCCGTCGCACCTGCAGGCGCGGGGCCAGGAAGTCCCACAGCAGCACCAGCACGAACACCGCATAGGCGCCGATCACGTAGGGCAGGTAGCTCATGCCGCGCCTCCGGCCAGCTTGCGTACCCAGTCCTTGCCGGCCTCGCGGGCGAGGTTGTCGGCGCGGGCGCGGGCCAGCAGCGAGCCGGCGAACCAGAACTTGGTGCCGATCACCATCCACCACAAAGGCGCCATCATGCTGGCGTCCAGGCTGGACTGGCCGAACACGCGGATGGTCTGGCCCTGGTGCAGCGAGTCCCACCATTCCACCGAATAGCGGATCACCGGCAGCAGGACCACGCCGACGATCGCCAGCAGGCCGGCGGCGCGGGCCGAGGCGCGGCGGTCGTCGCCGGCGTGGTACAGGCCGATCACGCCCAGGTACAGGAACAGCAGGATCAGCTCGGTGGTCAGGCGCGGGTCCCAGTCCCACCAGGTGCCCCACATCGGCTTGCCCCAGATCGAGCCGGTGGCCAGGGTCAGCGCGGTGAAGGCCGCACCCACCGGAGCGCAAGCCATGGCCAGGATCTCGCACAGCTTGATCCGCCAGACCAGGGCGATGGCCGCGTAGAGCGCCATCAGCGCGTATACGAACATGCTCATCCAGGCCACGGGGACGTGCAGGTAGAGGATCCGCACGCTGTCGCCCTGCTGGTAGTCGGCCGGCACGTGGAACAGCGCCAGCCAGGCACCCACGCCCAGGGTCAGCAGGGCGGCCAGCCAGCACCACGGCGCCCAGCGCGCGGCGAAGCGGTCGAAGTACGGCGGCGAGCCGAGGAGGTGGAACCAGCGGATCACCGGGTTCATGGGCAGGATCGCATCGCTCGCGGTTGGCGCCGGCAGGCCGTGATGGCGCCGGACTGGCTCGACTTCGTGGTCCGGGGCATTTTTCCAGACTCCGCCCCCCGGGCCAAGCCGCGCGGTGGGACAAAGTGTCCACCCCCGCGCGGATGCGGACATCCTCGCCGATCATCGCCCGCGAAGCCTTGATCCGGCGCAAGCGTCGTCATCACCGCTGTTCATGTAGGGCCGGCTTGCCGGCCGGCCAAGACTCAGCCCTGCGCGATCCGGATCGCCGCGGCCGCCGCCAGCGGCGCCAGCACCGCGCTGGCCACCAGCCCGGCGGCCATCAGCAGCAGCGCCCCGCTGGCGTCCAGCCCCTGGGCGCTGGCGGCCACGCTGCCGGCGCCGAACACCAGCACCGGCACGTAGAGCGGCAAGGCCAGCAGGGCCACCAGGATCCCCGAACGCTTCAGGCCCACCGTCAGCGCCGCGACCACCGCCCCGAGCAGGCTCAGGATCGGCGTACCCAGCGCCAGGGTCAGCATCAGCACCGGCAGCTGCGCCCGCGGCAGGTACAGGAACTCGCCCAGCACCGGCACCGCCAGCAGCAGCGGCACCGACGTGGTCAGCCAGTGGCCGAAAGTGCGCACCGCCACCAGCCAGGCCAGCGGCACCGGCGCCAGCAGCCACTGCTCCAGCGAGCCGTCCTCGGCATCGCCGCGGAACAGGCTGTCCAGCGACAGCAGTCCGGCCAGCAGAACCGCCACCCAGATCGCATAGGGCGCGACGAAATCGCCCAGCAGCTGGCGGCCGCCGCCCAGGGCCAGGGCGAACATCACCACCACCAGCAAAGCGAACAGGGCCGGCTGCAGGGCGTCGCCGCGGCGGCGCCAGACCAGGCGCAGGTCGCGCCGGAGCAGGGCGTGGGCGGACTGCAGCAGGGTGGGCGTGGCGTTCATGCGGCGATGCTCATGCGGCAGCGCCGAGTTCGAGCATGCGCGTGCGCACCGGCGGCGCGGCGTAGGCGCCATGGGTGGTGACCAGGGTCGCGCCGCCCTCGCGCAGGTGCGCGGTGATCATCCGGTTGACCAGGTTGATCCCGTCCAGGTCGAGGTTGGCGTAGGGTTCGTCCAGCAGCCACAAGGGCGCCGGCGCCAGCCACATCCGGGCCAGGCCGACCCGCTTCTTCTGCCCGGCCGACAGCTGCCGCGCCGGCGCGTCCTCGTAGCCGGCCATGCCGACGATGGCCAGCGCCCGTTCGATCGACTGGCCCGGCCGGCGGCCGTGCAGGCCGCCCAGGAACTCCAGGTTCTCCAGCACCGACAGCTCGCCCTTCAGCGCGCCGAGATGGCCGAGGTAGGCGATGGCGCGGGCGCGCAGGTCGGCGGCGGCAGGGCGGCCCTCGATCTCGATCCGGCCGGCGTCGGCACGCAGCAGCCCGGCCAGCACCCGCAAAAGGGTGGTCTTGCCGGAACCATTCCCGCCCTGGACCAGCAGGGCCTCGCCGGCCTCGACCGCGAAATCCAGCGGCCCGAACACCGGTTCCTCGTTGCGGGCGAAGGCCAGGCCATGGGCGGCGAGCAGCGGGGCGGAAGCGGCAGCGGTCATCGGCGCGCATTGTAGCCGCGGCCACCTTCGCGCAGCATCGCCGGCCATCGCCCGGCGTACACTCCGCCCTTGCCTCTCCCACGAGCCGAACGGAACCGCGATGCCGCTGCAGATCCCGCCGACCAAGCTGCCCAGGGTGGGCACCACCATCTTCACCGTGATGTCGCAGCTGGCCGCCGAGCACGGCGCGGTCAACCTCGGCCAGGGCTTCCCGGATTTCCCGGTGCCGCAAAGGCTGGTGGACGAACTGGACGCGGCCATGCGCGCCGGCCACAACCAGTACGCGCCGATGACCGGAGTGCTGGTCCTGCGCCAGGCCATCGCCGGCAAGGCCCTGCGCTGCTACGGCGCCACGGTCGATGCGGACAGCGAGGTCACCGTCACCAGCGGCGCCACCGAGGCGATCTTCAACGCGATCCACGCGGTGGTGCGCCCGGGCGACGAGGTGGTGGTGCTCGACCCGGCCTACGACTGCTACGAACCGGCGATCGACCTGGCCGGCGCGCGCGCGGTGCACGTGCCGCTGGACCCGCGCACCTTCGCCGTGGACTGGGAGCGGGTGCGCGCGGCGATCACGCCGAAGACCCGGCTGCTGATGGTCAACAGCCCGCACAACCCGTCCGGGGCGATGTTCTCGGCCGACGACATGCGCGCGCTGGCCGAGCTGCTGCGCGGCACCGGCATCCTGCTGCTTTCCGACGAGGTCTACGAGCACATCGTGTTTGACGGCCGCCGCCACGAGTCGGTGCTGCGCTGGCCGGAGCTGCGCGAGCGCGCGTTCGTGGTCTCCAGTTTCGGCAAGACCTACCACTGCACCGGCTGGAAGATCGGCTACGCCATCGCCCCGCCGGCGTTGAGCGCGGAATTCCGCAAGGTCCACCAGTACAACGTGTTCTGCACCTTCGCCCCGGCCCAGCACGCCTTCGCCGCGATGATCCGCGACGAACCCGAACACGACGAGCGGCTCGGCGCGTTCTACCAGGCCAAGCGCGACCGCTTCCGCGAGCAGCTGCTGGGCACCCGGCTGCAGCCCCTGCCGGTGCCGGGCGGCTACTTCCAGCTGGTCGACTATTCGGCGGTCAGCGACCTGCCCGACCACGCGTTCGCGAAGTGGCTGACGGTGGAGAAGGGCGTGGCCGCGATCCCGCTGTCGCCGTTCTACGAAAGCCCGCCGACGGGCCAGCGCCTGGCGCGGCTGTGCTTCGCCAAGAACGAGGCCACCCTGGACACGGCGATCGAACGCCTGCGGCTGCTGTGATGGAGGCTGCCATGCAAGACCTGCGCATTTCCCTGGTCCAGGGCGATACCCGCTGGCACGACCCGGCGGCCAACCGCGACTATTACGGCGCCCTGCTGGCGCCGCTGGCCGGCGCCACCGACCTGGTGGTGCTGCCGGAGACGTTCACCAGCGGCTTCTCCAACGAGGCCATCGACCGGGCCGAGCGCATGGATGGCCCGACCGTGGCCTGGATCGCCGCGCAGGCCCGCGCGCTGGGCGCGGCGGTGACCGGCAGCGCCCAGCTGCGGGTGGCGGACGGCGACGGTGCGCCCCGGGTGTTCAACCGCCTGTTGTGGGCCACGCCCGACGGCGGCCTGCAGTGGTACGACAAGCGCCACCTGTTCCGCTATGCGGGCGAGCACAAGCGCTACGCCGCCGGCCGCGAACGGCTGACGGTGGAATGGAAGGGCTGGCGGATCAATCCGCAGGTCTGCTACGACCTGCGCTTCCCGGTGTTCTGCCGCAACCGCTACGACGTGGAGCGGCCGGGGCAGCTGGACTTCGACCTGCAGCTGTTCGTCGCCAACTGGCCGGCGCCGCGCGCCCATGCCTGGAAGACCCTGCTGCGCGCGCGCGCGATCGAGAACCTGTGCTACGTGGCCGCAGTCAACCGGGTCGGCACCGACGGCAACGGCCTGGCCTACGACGGCGACAGCGCGGTGATCGATTTCCTCGGCCAGCCGCAGGTGGAGATCCGCGGCTACGAACAGGTGCTGACCACGACCCTGTCGGCCACGGCCCTGGCCGCGCACCGCGAACGCTTCCCGGCGATGCTCGACGCCGACGCGTTCGAACTGCGCTAGCCGGCGATGCGATGCCCGGCCGCGATGCGGCCGGGCCTGTCCCCCGGCGTGCCGGCCCTCAGCGGGCGCGGACCCCGGCCACGATCGCCGCGGCCTTGGCCGCGCTGGCCTCGACCTTGTCCCACTCGCCGGCCTTGAGCCAGTTCTTCGGCACCATCCACGAGCCGCCGATGCAGACCACGTTGGGCTGCGACAGGAACTCGGCCGCGGTGTCCTCGCTGATGCCGCCGGTCGGGCAGATCTTCAATTCGGCCATCGGCCCGGCCAGGCCCTTGAGCATGGCCAGGCCGCCCACCGCGGTGGCGGGGAACAGCTTGCACACGCGGAAACCGCGCGCCATCAGCGCCAGGAACTCGGTCGGGGTGGCGCCGCCCGGCACCACCGGGATCGGCGCCCGGGCCAGCGCGTCGGCCAGCTCCGGCGGGGTGCCGGGAGTGACCAGGAAGTCGGCACCCAGCTCGATGCAGCGCTGCATCTGCTCGACCGTCAGCACCGTGCCCATGCCAACCGCAATACCCGGCAGTTCCTTCTTCAGCGCCACCAGCGCGTCGAGCGCGGCGGGCGTGCGCAGGGTCAGCTCGATCGCGGTCAGGCCGCCCTTGAGCAGGGCCGCGGACAGCTTGCGCGCCTCGTCCACGCTGTCGGCGGTGACCACCGGCAGAATGCCGGACTTGCGCAGCAGCTGTTCGGCCTGGGCCTGGGTTTCGGCGATGCTCATGGGACGCGACGGCTCCGTAATGCGGGAATGCGCGGCAATTCTAACGCCTGCGTCCGCAGGCGAACGCGTCGGTTGCCGCTGCATCCATCCGCCGGACCGGCTCCCGCCCAAGGGAGCCGGCCGCGCGCCTCAGGCGTCCTTGGAATCGTGCGGGGCCAGGGCGGCCACCGCATCGCCGCCCAGTTCGTACTCGGCGTCGTAGTCCCAGGCGCTGCCGTCGTGCGCCGGCGGGCCGCAGGAGATCGACAAGGCGCCCTGGTCGGCGGGACCGACCAGCGCACGGTTGTTGGCGAACAGGTTGCGGCCCAGGTCGTGCGCGCCGGGGCTGGTGTTGGCGGCGACCGCGCGGGCGTTGAACTCGGCCGCGTCCACCAGCACCTCCAGCACGCCGGACTCGCTGTCCAGGCGGACCAGGTCGCCGTCGCGGACCTTGCCGATCGCGCCGCCGCGGGCCGCTTCCGGGGTGACGTGGATCGCCGCCGGGATCTTGCCCGAGGCGCCGGACAGGCGGCCGTCGGTGACCAGCGCCACCTTGCGGCCCTGGTTCTGCAGCATGCCCAGCAGGGGCGCCAGCGAATGCAGCTCGGGCATGCCGTTTGCGCGTGGGCCCTGGTAGGTGACCACGGCGACGAAGTCGTGCGGCAGGACTCCGGCGGCGTGCAGCTTGTTGAGCTTCTGCGGCGCGTCCACCACCACCGCCTGGGCCTCGACGTAGCGGTGCTCGGGCTTGACCGCCGACAGCTTGATCAGGCCGCGGCCGATGTTCCCGCGCAGCAGGCGCAGGCCGCCCTGGGCCTCGAACGGCGCGGCCACGGTGCGCACCACCGACTCGTCGGCCGAGACCGCGGCCGACGGCGCCGAGGACAGCGCGCCGTTTTCCAGCCGCGGTTCGCGGGCGAACGCGCGCATGCCTTCCGGCACCACCGTCTGCAGGTCGTGCATCAGGCCGGCGTCGAGCAGTTCGCGGAACACGAACGGCACCCCGCCGGCGGCCTGGAAGCGGTTCACGTCGGCCTCGCCGTTGGGGTAGACGCGCGCCAGCAGGGGCACGATCTGCGACAGCTGGTCCATGTCGTCCCAGGTCAGGACCACGCCGGCCGCGCGCGCCACCGCGATCCAGTGGATGGTGTGGTTGGTCGAGCCGCCGGTGGCCATCAGCGCGACCACCGCGTTGACGATCGCGCGCTCGTCGATCAGCCGGCCCAGCGGCCGGTAGTCGTCGCCCAGTGCAGTCATCGCCAGCACCCGGCGCACGGCCTCGTCGTCCAGCGCCGCGCGCAGTGGCGTGCCCGGGTTGATGAACGAGCTGCCCGGCAGCTGCACGCCCATCGCCTCCAGCAGCACCTGGTTGGAGTTGGCGGTGCCGTAGAAGGTGCAGGTGCCCGGGGCGTGGTAGGACTGCGCCTCCACCTCCAGCAGCTCCTCGCGGGTGGCCTCGCCGGCGGCGTAGCGCTCGCGCACCTCGGCCTTCTTCTTGTTGGGGATGCCCGCCGGCATCGGCCCGGCCGGCACGAACAGCGCCGGCAGGTGGCCGAAGGCCAGCGCGCCGATCAGCAGGCCCGGCACGATCTTGTCGCAGATGCCCAGGTACAGGACCGCGTCGAAGGCGTCGTGGCTCAGGCCGACCGCGGCGGCCTGGGCGATCACGTCGCGCGAGAACAACGACAGCTCCATGCCGCCGCGGCCCTGGGTCACGCCGTCGCACATCGCCGGCACGCCGCCGGCCACCTGGGCGGTGGCGCCGAGCTGGCGGGCGAGGGCGCGGATCCGCTCCGGGTAGTGCTCGTACGGCTGGTGCGCCGAGAGCATGTCGTTGTAGGCGGTGATGATGCCCAGGTTGGGGGTGACGTCGGCGCGCAGGCGCGCCTTGTCGGTATCGCCGCAGGCGGCGAACACGTGGGCCAGGTTGGCGCAGCTCAGCGGCTTGCGGTTGGGGCCCTGGCGCACGGCTTCGTCGATGCCCGCCAGGTAGGCGGCGCGCGAGGGCGCGCTGCGCTGGCGGATGCGTTCGGTGATGGCTTCGATCTTGGGATGCAGGCTCATTGGCGTGGGGCTATGAGAAGTGGTGGGGGAATGCCCTGCGGAATGATCCGGCACCGGGCCTTTCGTCGAGTCTCCGCACGCGGTTGTGCGGGCTCCGGGGATTCGCGTCGAATCCGGGTTCTTGCGAGTGACCCGCGCCTATGCGCACCAGTGCACCCGCAAGGGCTCGCCGCCCAGGCCGAGCACCACCCGGATCGGCAGTTCGCGCACGTCGCCGTCGGCCAGCGCGCGCAGCAGCACCTCGCGCTTGGCCTCGCCGCGCAGCAGCAGCAGGCGGCGGCGGGTGCGGGCGAAGCCGGCGGGCGTCAGGGTGATGCGCAGCGGCCAGTCGCCGGCCACCGGGCAACCGGTCGCGTCGATCGCCGCGTACGGCAGCTCGCTGGCCAGCACCCGCTCCAGGTCGACCGAACCGGGGAACAGCGAGGCGGTGTGGCCATCGTTGCCCATGCCCAGGATGGTGAGGCAGGGATCCTGGGCGTGCTCGGCCTCGAGGTTGACGGCATGCACCGACTCGGCCACGGCCAGGCCTTCGCGTACCAGCGGCTCGAAGCGGCCGACTTCGGCCAGGTCGAGCAGGTTCTCGCGCACCAGGCGCGCGTTGCTGGCGCTGTCCTGCGGCGAGAGCCAGCGCTCGTCGACCAGGCCGACGGTGATCTTGGGCCAGTCCAGCGGCGCCACCGCCAGCTGGGCATAGATCGGCGCCGGGGTGGTGCCGCCGGACAGCAGCATCCGCGCGCGGCCGTGTGCGGCCAGGTCGGCGGCCAGGGCCGCCTCCATCTCGGTGGCGACCGCGTGCACCCAGGATTCCGGGTCCGGATGCTCGATCCATTCGATCCGCGGGTCGGCGATCATGCGGCGGCCTCGCGGCGGACCAGGTCGACCGCGTAGGCGGCCGCGCCGAGCAGGCCGGCGCGCGGATGGGTCACCGCCAGCGACGGCACCCGGGCCATGGTCGGCGAGAACCGGCCCTTGTACTCGAAGCGCTGGCGGAAGCCGGAATGGCGCAGCGAGTCGAGCATCTTCGGCACCAGGCCGCCGGTCAGGAACACGCCGTCCCAGGCGCCGACGGTCAGCACCAGGTCGCCGGCGATCGCGCCGAACACCGCGCAGAACACGTCCACCGCACGCATCCCCAGGGCGTCGCCGGCGGCGGCGCGGGCGGTGATGTCCTTGGGCTCCAGCAGGCCCGGGTCGACCCCGGCCATCTCGCACAGGGCGCGGTGGATGTTGACCAGGCCGGGCCCGCAGATCAGGCGCTCGTTGGAGACCCGGCCGAACTGCGCCGACAGGATCTCCAGGATCCGGATCTCCTCCGGCGTGCCCGGCGGGAAGCTGACGTGGCCGCCCTCGGTCTCCAGCGGGTAGCAGCGGCCGTCGCGGACCACCAGCCCGCCCACGCCCAGGCCGGTGCCGGGGCCGAGCACGGCGTAGGTGCGCGGCTCGTGCAAAGGAGCCGGGGCCCACGGCACGCCGCCGATCGCGACCACGTCCTCGGCCCGGTACAGGCTGATGGCCATGGCCTGGGCGGCGAAGTCGTTGATCAGGTGCACCTGCTCGAAGCCGAGCATGTCGCGGGTGCGCGAGCGCGAGATCACCCACGGGTGGTTGGTGATCCGCGCCTCGTCGCCGTCGACCCGGCCGGCCACCGCGAACACGCCGCGGTGGGCGCTGGCGTCGGCCTGCTCCAGGTAATGGCGGGCCGCTTCGGCCAGCGAGGGGAATTCGGCGACCGCGAATTCGCGCACGCTGTCGTCCAGCAGCGGCGAATCGGCCCCGGTGTCGGCCAGGGCGAAGCGCGCATTGGTGCCGCCGATGTCGGCGATCAGGAACGGCTCGGACATGCCTCAGGTCCCGCGTGCGGCCGGACGGCCGACGGCATCGAACTGCGCGGGCAGGTAGCCGGCGGCCTCGCGCGGGCCCCAGCTGCCGGCCGGGTAGTACTCCAGCGGCACGTCACCGCTCTTCCAGCCGTCGACCACGCTGTCGATCCAGGCCCAGGCGGCCTCGACCTCGTCGTTGCGCACGAACAGGGCATGGTTGCCGTGCAGGGCGTCCAGGAACAGGCGCTCGTAGGCGATGCGGCGGTTCTGGCCGGTCTCCGAGGACAGTTCCAGCTCCAGCGGCTGCAGTTCCAGGGTGCCCCATTCCGGACCGGCCAGGCTGCTCATCAGGCCCAGCTCGATGTCCTCCTGCGGCTGCAGGCGGAAGGTCAGGCGGTTGGGCGCGGCGTGGGCGCCGTCGGGGCGCTCGAACAGCCAGTGGGTAACCGGCTTGAGCGTGACCGTGACCACGGTGGAACGCTCGGCCATGCGCTTGCCGGTGACCAGGTGGAACGGCACCCCGGCCCAGCGCCAGTTGTCGATGTGGGCGGTCACGCCGACGAAGGTTTCGACATCGCTGTCATCCGGCGGTGCGTAGGCCTGCACCGATTCGCCGTCGATGGTTCCGGCGATGTAGCGGGCGCGCACGCTGTGGCGCTCGGCCTCGGCGCCGCTGAACGGGCGCATCGCGCGCAGCACCTTGACCTTCTCGTCGCGGATGCGGTCGGCGCCCAGCGAGGCCGGCGGCTCCATCGCCACCAGGCACAGCAGCTGCAGGATGTGGCTCTGGACCATGTCGCGCAGGGCGCCGGAGCGGGCGTAGTAGGAGTTGCGCCCGTCCACGCCCTCGGTCTCCGAGACCAAGATGTTGACCGAGTCGATGTAATTGCGGTTCCACACCGCTTCCAGCAGGGTGTTGCCGAAGCGCAGGGCCAGCAGGTTCTGCACCGCGGCCTTGCCCAGGTAGTGGTCGATGCGGAAGATCCGGTCCTCGTCGATCAGCTTGCCGATGGTGCCGTTGATCTCGCGCGCCGACTCCAGGTCGGCGCCGATCGGCTTCTCGAGCATCAGCCGGTTCGGGGCCTTGAACGCGCCGCCCAGGGCCAGGCCCTCGCAGGTGCTGATGTACAGGCCCGGCGGGATTGACAGGTAGCTCACGCACTGGCGGTCGACCAGGTCGGCCACGGCCTCGGCCACCGAGGCAGGGGTGCGCATGTCCACCGAACGGTAGTCCACCCGCTCCAGGAAGGCCTCCACCTGCTCGGCGGTGGGCGTGTAGTGGCCCAGCTTGGCGAAGCGCTCGCGCAGGATCTGGCGGAACTTGTCGGTGTCGTGCGGCGAAAGCGCCAGCGCACGCACGCGGAAGTCCTCCGGAAGCAGGCCGTCGCCCTGCAGGCGCAGCAGCGAGGGGAACAGGTAGCGCTGCGCGAGATCGCCGGTGGCGCCGAACAGCAGCAGGGTGTCATGCATCCGGGGGGCTTCCGTGGGGTGTGACATCGGTTCCGTGGATCTCTACGAAGGCGTATCCGCCGGCAGGGCGGATGGCAGGTGGGCGGGGCGGATGGGCACTTGCGGGACCTTGCCCATACGGTGGCGTCGAAACTGTCGAAATATGGCGGTCCACGCCCCTGATTGTCCAGTGGTCAAAACGTGTCCGCGGAAACGTTCGCAACCATGCCCGGGCGCATGGTCACTCCCGCGACATGGCGCGGCCGCACGGGACAGGGATGGAGACAGGTATTGACCGGCGGCTTTGTCGCGCAAGGGGCGTGCGCTGTCGCGCAGGCCACGGCCCTGCGTCCGCGGTCGCCAGCGCCCGGTCGGCGTGACATCATCGGCCCGGACCTGGGCGCGCATCGGGCCGAGCCGGATGCCGCCGGGTGCATACGTATTCTCGCGGAGACGACGATGGCGGGCTTGCAGCTGGACCAGGTGCGCAAGGTCTACGACAACGGCCAGGTCGCCGTGCACGGGGCCAGCTTCGAGATCGCCGACGGCGAGTTGATGGTGCTGGTCGGCCCCTCCGGCTGCGGCAAGTCGACCCTGCTGCGGATGATCGCCGGGCTGGAGGAGATCACCTCCGGCACGCTGCGCATCGGCGAGCGGGTGGTCAACGACGTGGCGCCGAAGGACCGGGACATCGCCATGGTGTTCCAGAGCTACGCCCTGTATCCGCACATGACGGTGGCCGAGAACCTGGCCTTCGGCCTGAAGCTGCGCGGCCAGCCGCGCGCGGAGGTGGAGCGCCGGGTCGCCGCGGCGGCGGGGATGCTCGGGCTGGAGGGCATGCTGGGCAAGCGCCCGCGCGAGATGTCCGGCGGCCAGCGCCAGCGCGTGGCCCTGGGGCGGGCGCTGGTGCGCGAGCCGGCGGTGTTCCTGCTCGACGAGCCCCTGTCCAACCTGGACGCCAAGCTGCGCCATTCCACCCGCACCGAGATCGCGCGCCTGCACCAGCGGCTGGGCACGACCATGGTCTACGTCACCCACGACCAGGTCGAGGCGATGACCCTGGGCCAGCGGATCGTGGTCCTCGACGCCGGCCGGATCCAGCAGATCGACACCCCGATGGCGCTGTACGAGCGGCCGGCGAACCTGTTCGTGGCCGGTTTCCTCGGCAGTCCGGCGATGAACGTGCTCCAGGGCCAGTTGCAGGCCGCCGACGGCCTGCGCCTGGTCCTGGACGATGCCGCGGCGCCGGACGTGCCGCTGCCGGGCGTGGACGTGCCGCCGGCCTGGCTGGGGCGGCGGGTGACCCTGGGCGTGCGTCCCGAGCACCTGCTGCCGGCCGAGGGCGAGGGCCTGCCGGCACGGGTGGACGTGGTCGAGGCGGTGGGCAGCGAGGCCTACCTGCACCTGGATTTCGCCGGCCGGCCGCTGGTCTCGCGGCTGCCGCCGCAGGCTTTGCCCGTCCCCGGCGCACAGCTGCGGCTGCGCGCCGATCCGCGGCACCTGCATTTCTTCGACCCGCAGGACGGAACCCGCCTGGCCGCGTGAGGTCGGCCAGCCGCGCCGCGATCAGCGGGTCAACCCCTCGACGAAGGCCTGCGGCGAAACCGCCGCGCCGCCCACGGTCAATGGCTCGTCTCCGCGCTCCAGCGGCAGCACCGCCAGCGCCCAGCGCGGCGCATGGCCGGCCACGCTGGCCAGGCTGCCGATAGGTTTGCCGGCCTGGCTGACCTCGGCCCCGGCGTCCGCCGCGTCGTCCACCTGGAGCAGCAGCAGCTCGCGCTTGGCCTTGCCCAGGAAATGGGTGCGGGCCACGATCTCCTGGCCGGGGTAGCAGCCCTTCTTGACGCTGAAGGCGGGCAGCCGGTCCAGCGCCAGCTGCTGCGGAGTCCAGGTCTCGCGCTGGGAAGCGGCCAGGCGCGGCAGGCCCAGGCGCAGGTCGGCCACCGCCCAGGCCTCGGCCGCGGCCAGGTCCTCCGCGGCCGGCGTGGCCGCTAGGCGCAGGGTGCGGGGCAGGCCGGGCGCGCCGAAATCCAGTTCCAGGCCGGCCGCGGCGTCTTCCGCGCCGGCCAGCACCGGTCCGGAGGCCGTCGCCGGCACCGCGAACGCCCCCGCCGCGTGCAGGTCAGGGCGGGGCGCGATCGCCACCTTGCGCCGGAACACGAAGCGCCGCAGCGCCTCGCCCAGTTCGCCGGCATCGTGGTCCGGCAGCAGCAGCCGCAAGGAAGCCTCGCCGGTCCGCAGCAGCGCGAACACCGCGATGACCCGGCCCTTGGCATTCAGCCACGCGCTCCAGTGCCAATGGCCGATGGCCAGCGCTGTCACGTCGCTGGCGAACTGCGCCTGGGCGAACGCGAGCGCATCCGGCCCATCCATGGCGAGCAGCGAATAGCCCGGCAACGCGAAGAATTCCGCGGGATTTCGGGCGGGATTGCCGGGGATCTTGTCCGGAGACATCGCGGGCTGGTTGTCAGGCACGTTAACCGGGGCTTAAAATTTTGTGCATTGCAAGGAGTCCCATGATAGGTCAAAGCCCCGTGGTTCCCGAGTCCGCCGAAGCGGTCGATTCCGGAACGCAGCCATCCACGGGCGACGCCGCGCCGGCGCCGCCGCGCGAGATAGGCGGCCGCGAAGGCCCGGAGCCGACCCGCTACGGAGACTGGGAAAAGAACGGCCGCTGCGTTGATTTCTGACGATGCCGCGCGCCATCAGCCACGCGCGCCCCCGGGCCGCACAGCCGAGACAACGAGCCAGCGAATGAGCACCCGCGAACGCCCCCTGTCACCCCATCTGCAGGTGTACCGCTGGCAGATCCAGATGGTCACCTCGATCCTGCACCGCGCCACCGGCATCGTCCTGGCGGCCGGTGCCCTGGTCATCGCCGCCGGCCTGCTGTGCCTGATGCTCGGCCCCGACCACTGGGCCTGCTTCACCGACCTGGCCGGCGCCTGGTATGGCCAGTTGTTCCTGTTCGGCTGGAGCTGGGCCTTCGCCTACCACCTGTGCAACGGCATCCGCCACATCGTCCAGGACTTCGGCCACGGCTTCAGCATCCCGGCGTTCGTCCGCAGCAGCTGGATGTCGGTGGCCGGCAGCCTGGTGATCACCGCGCTGATCTGGGCCTGCGCCCTCAACGGAGGCGCCGCATGAGCCGCTACCGCACCCCCCTGAAGAACGTGCGCGGCCTGGGCACGGCCAAGACCGGCACCGAGCACTTCGTCCACCAGCGCCTGACCGCCACCGCGCTGGTCTTCCTCGGCATCTGGTTCGTCTGGTTCGTCCTGAGCCTGGTCGGCAGCGACTACCTGACCGCCGCCGACGCGGTCTCCAAGCCCTGGAACGCGGTGTTGCTGGTCGGCTTCCTGGTCGCCGCCTTCTGGCACGCCCAGCTCGGCCTGCAAGTCGTGCTGGAAGACTATATCCACAACTCGCTGGCCGCCCTGGCCCTGCAGGTCAGCGTGAAGTTCATCGCGGTGCTCGGCGCGATCGTCAGCATCTTCGCCGTGGCCCGCATCGCGCTGGCCGCCTGACCGGCACGCGCAAAGGAATCCAGACCCGATGTCCGCCTACAAGATCACCGAACACAAGTACGACATGGTCGTCGTCGGCGCCGGCGGCGCCGGCCTGCGCGCCACCTTCGGCCTGGCCCAGAAGGGCCTGCAGACGGTATGCCTAACCAAGGTCTTCCCGACCCGTTCGCACACCGTCGCCGCCCAGGGCGGCATCTCCGCCGCGCTCGGCAACATGGGCGAGGACGACTGGCGCTACCACTTCTTTGACACCATCAAGGGCTCGGACTGGCTGGGCGACCAGGACGCGATCGAGTACATGTGCCGCGAGGCGATCCCGGCGATCATCGAGCTGGAGCACTACGGCGTGCCGTTCTCGCGCACCGAGGAGGGCAAGATCTACCAGCGCCCGTTCGGCGGCATGACCACCAAGTTCGGCGAAGGCCCGCCGGCGCAGCGCACCTGCGCAGCGGCCGACCGCACCGGCCACGCCATGCTGCACACGCTGTACCAGCAGTCGCTGGCGCACGACGCGCGCTTCATGATCGAGTACTTCGCCCTCGACCTGATCTTCGACGAGGAGGGCGCCTGCCGCGGCGTGCTCGCCCTGGACATGGCCGAAGGCTCGCTGCACCTGTTCCGCGCCCACGGCGTGGTCCTGGCCACCGGCGGCTACGGTCGCGCCTACTTCAGCGCCACCTCCGCCCATACCTGCACCGGCGACGGCGGCGGCCTGGTGATGCGCGCCGGCCTGCCGATGCAGGACATGGAGTTCGTGCAGTTCCACCCGACCGGCATCTACGGCGCCGGCTGCCTGATCACCGAGGGCGTGCGCGGCGAGGGCGGGATCCTGCGCAACTCCAACGGCGAGCGTTTCATGGAGCGCTACGCTCCGCACTACAAGGACCTGGCCTCGCGCGACGTGGTCAGCCGCTCGATGACCATCGAGATCCGCGAGGGCCGCGGCGTCGGCGAGCACAAGGACCACATCCTGCTCGACCTGACCCACCTGGGCCCGGAAGTGATCAACGAGAAGCTGCCGGGCATCGCCGAAAGCGCCCACATCTTCGCCGGCGTTGACGTCACCAAGCAGCCGATCCCGGTGATCCCGACCGTGCACTACAACATGGGCGGCATCCCGACCAACTACCACGGCGAAGTGGTGCGCAAGGTCGGCGACAACCCCGACGCGGTGGTGCCGGGCCTGTACGCCATCGGCGAGGCGGCCTGCGTGTCGGTCCACGGCGCCAACCGCCTGGGCTCCAACTCGCTGCTGGACCTGGTGGTGTTCGGCCGCGCGGTGGCAAACCGCTGCGCCGAGACCATCCGCAAGAACGCCCCGCACAAGCCGCTGGCCTCCGACGCCTGCGACAAGGCGCTGTCGCACCTAGACAAGCTGCGCAATGCCAGCGGCGACACCCCGACCGCGGTGATCCGCGACCGCATGCAGCGCACCATGCAGGCCGACGCGGCGGTGTTCCGCACCAGCAAGACCCTGAAGGAAGGCTGCGAGAAGATGTCCGACATCTTCGCCAGCTTCGAGGACGTCAGGGTCTCCGATCGCTCGCTGGTCTGGAACTCGGACCTGATCGAGACCTACGAGCTGCACAACCTGCTGCTTAATGCCGTCGCCACCATCAACTCGGCCGAGCAGCGCCACGAGAGCCGCGGCGCCCATGCGCACGAGGACTACCCGGAGCGCGACGACGTCAACTGGCAGAAGCACACCCTGGTGTCGGTCGACGACAAGGGCGGCTGCAGCTTCGACTTCCGTCCGGTGCACATGTACACGCTCAGCGACGATGTGGCCGTGGTGCCGCCGAAGCCGCGCGTGTACTGAGGCCGTGATGCAGCGTCGTCCGTCCTTCCCCCTCCACGACGCGCGCCGGCAGGCGCGCGCCACGCTCGCCCCGCGGGCCGCCTGAGCCAACGAGATCAGCCATGGCAGAGTTCAGCCTCCCGAAGAATTCCCGCATCACCAAGGGCAAGCACTTCCCGGCCAAGGATGCGAAGAACCCGCGGGTGTTCAAGATCTACCGCTGGAACCCCGAGGACGGCGCCAATCCGCGCACCGATACCTACGAGGTGGATCTGGCCGCGTGCGGGCCGATGGTCCTGGACGCGCTGATCAAGATCAAGAACGAGATCGACCCGACCCTGACCTTCCGCCGTTCCTGCCGCGAGGGCATCTGCGGCTCGTGCGCGATGAACATCGACGGCACCAACACCCTGGCCTGCACCCGCGCGATCGGCGACTGCAAGTCCGGGGAGGTGCCGATCTACCCGCTGCCGCACATGAACGTAGTCAAGGACCTGGTCCCGGACCTGACCCACTTCTACGCCCAGTACGCTTCGATCAAGCCCTGGATCCGCACCCAGACCCCGGCGCCGCCGGACCGCGAGCGCCTGCAGTCGCCGGAGGACCGCAAGAAGCTCGACGGCCTGTACGAGTGCATCCTCTGCGCCTGCTGTTCGACCAGCTGCCCGAGCTACTGGTGGAACGGCGAGCGCTACCTGGGCCCGGCGATCCTGCTGCAGGCCTATCGCTGGATCATCGACTCGCGCGACGAGGACACCGGTGCGCGCCTGGACGACCTCGAGGATCCGTTCAAGCTCTACCGCTGCCACACCATCATGAACTGCGCCCGGACCTGCCCGAAGGGTCTGAACCCGGCGCTGGCGATCGCCGAGATCAAGAAGCTGATGATGGCGCGCCGCGCCTGAGCGCAGGGCAGGGCGGCAGCCCGCCCGCTTGCCACGACGAAGGCCCGGGATTCCGGGCCTTCGTCGTTTCCGCTCTTCCGCTTCCTGTCCGCCGCATGAATTTTTCGTATTCAGCCTCTTCCCATCCATCGCGCCGGCATGCACAATTCGCGCCCCTTGCAGCGGTGTCTTCTTCGGAGGCGGCGGTGCGGGATCGGAGGAAGGCGGCACATCGGCATGACTGAGGTGTTGCAGTTCTTCGGAAGGGCCCTATAATGGGCGGCTCCCCGGCGGCAACGGACTTCGGTCTAACGCTGGGGCGGTTCGAAAGGCCTCATCACGA
>NZ_PDWL01000032.1 GCF_010093185.1 Pseudoxanthomonas jiangsuensis
TATAGCTCTACGTCTATGTTTACAGCACGGTAGATTGTCGATCGTTAGAGCTAGGCCAGTAGGACAGCAACTCAGTGCGATAGTAGTTTCCTCAGCTTGTTGTTTTTTTAGTATCTGCCCGGCGCCCGCCGCAGCAGAGCTGAAGTCGACGACGGCGTCGGATGTGTATAAGAGAGAGACGGGGGTTGGGCTGGGCTGGCATGGCCGTCCTCGGTGACAAGGCCGTATTCTAGCCGCCTTCCACGCACCAAGACCGACCAGGCCCATGGACCGCAAGCTGCTCGACCTGCTGTGCTCGCCCGACACCCGCCAGCCGCTGGCTTCGCTGGAGGCGCGCGGGCTGGACGCGCTCAACCGCGCCATCGCCGCCGGCCAGGTGGTGCGCGGCGATGGCAGCCCGCAGGGCGAGCCCCTGCGCGAGGCGCTGGTGACCCGCGACCGCCGCCAGGTCTACCGGGTCGACGACGGCATCCCGGTGCTGCTGGTCGAAGAAGCGCTGGCCACCGCCCAGGTGGCCGACTTCCCGCAGGCGTGACCGCGCCGGCCGTGTCCGCGCTTTCGCCGCCGCCTGACGCCACCGTGCTCGAGGACGTGCGCCGCGCCCTGGCCGAGGACCTGGGCAGCGGCGACGCCACCGCCGCCCTGCTGGCCGACGTGCCCGAGCGCGCCTACCTGCTGTGCAAGCAGGACGCGGTGATCGCCGGGCGGCCGTGGTTCGACGCCTGCCACCGCGCCCTCGACCCGCAGGTGCGGATCGACTGGAGGGTGGCCGAAGGCGAGCGGGTCGCCGCCGGCACCGTGCTGGCCCTGCTCGAAGGCCGCAGCCGCGCCCTGGTCAGCGCCGAGCGCACCGCGCTCAACTTCCTGCAGACCCTGTCCGGGACCGCCACCGCTACCGCCGCCCACGTCGACGCCGTGCGCGGCACCGGCGCAGCGATCCTGGACACCCGCAAGACCCTGCCCGGCCTGCGCCTGGCGCAGAAGTACGCGGTCCGCGCCGGCGGCGGGCACAACCACCGCATCGGCCTGTACGACGCGGTGATGCTCAAGGAGAACCACGTCCGCGTGGCCGGCTCGGTGGCCGCGGCGATCGCCCTGGCCCGCCGCGCGCAGCCATCGCTGCCGCTGATCGTGGAAGTGGAGACCCTCGACCAGTTGCGCGAGGCCCTGGCCGCCGGCTGCGACCGCATCCTGATCGACGACTTCACCGCCGCCGACCGCCGCGAGGCGGTGCGGATCGCGCGCGAGGCCGCGGCCGGCGGCAGCCCACGCATCCCGCTGGAAGTCTCCGGCGGCGTGGACCTGGACGGCCTGCGCGCGATCGCCGAGGACGGCGTGGACTGCATCTCCATCGGCGGCCTGACCAAGCACGTGCGCGCCGTCGACCTGTCGATGAAGCTGGGCCCGCCGCCGACGTAGGGCGCCGCTCACGCCACGCCGACCCGGCGTGGCCGATCCTCGGACCGGCACAGGGAAAGGAGCCGCCATGCCCGATCGTCGCCTCGCTCCGTGGCTGCCACTGGCGGCGCTGGCCGCCGCCGATGCCGTCGCCGCGCCGGTGGAGGTCTGCGAGCTGCCGCCGCGCTACGGCGTGGAAGCCACCGCCGCCGCGATCGTGCGCACCGCCTGCGCGGAACACCGGCTTTGGTTTCGGCCCTTCATCGAAGCCGATGGCCGCCTGGCCGAGCTGGCGGTGACCGAAGCCGAACGCGCCCGCCTGGACGACGACAGCACCCCAGCCTGGCAGCGCGTGGCCCGCTACTGGCGCGACAGCGGCACCCTGGCGTCGATGGCCGCCGGCGGCACGCCCGGCGCCGCCAGCTGCCTGCTGCCCCACGGCGAACGCGCGGTCGACAGCGACTGCCGCGCCTTCCTGCTCGACAACCCGTGGTCGGCGGCGTTCGTGTCCTGGGTGATGGTGCAGGCGGCGGTGCCCGGCTTCGGTCCCTCGCCACGGCACATGGACTACATCGCCCGGGCCTGGCGCCAGCCTGCGGCCAGTCCCTGGCTCTACGACGACCCGCACGCCGGCAAGCCGGCGCCCGGCGACCTGCTGTGCTACCTGCGCGCGGGAGCCGAGGGACTCGGCGCTGCCGGCCTGCGTTCGGCGCTGGCCGGACAGTCACCCATGCCATGGCACTCGCACTGCGACATCGTGGTCGCGGCCAATGTCGGCGGCGACCGCACCCTGTATCTGATCGGTGGCAACGTGCTCAACGCCGTGCTCATGCGCAAGCTGCCGCTGGACCGCAGCGGGCGGCTGGCGGCCGATGCCTTCGGCCCCGCGCCGGATCCAGCGGCCGCAACGGCATCGCAGTCGCAGCCTGCGGCAGCCGACGCCGCTGCAGGGGCAAGCGATGCCGGCGCGACCCGGTCGGGCACGCCCCCGGAAGACACCGCGTCCATCGCGACGCCCCGCAGCTGCAGCCCCGGCAATCCGGCCCCCTGCAGCTTCAACCATCGCGACTGGGCGGTGCTGCTCAAGCTCAAGCCGCAGGCCCAGCTCGACACCTTGGCGACAGGGTCACGGAGCACCGAGCCCCCGCTGCCGGAACCAGGGGATCTGTAGCAGCAATCGGCTACAGTGCGGCGCATGCCCAGCGTGATCCTCCTGATGATTGCCGGCGCCGCGGTGGCTGCGTTCTGGAACGCCGCCCGCGCCGCCGCCGAACGCGCCGAGACCCTCGGCCGCGATGCCTGCGCCGCCGCCGGCGTGCAATGGCTGGACCAGAGCGTGCAGGCCAACGGCCTGCGCCTGTACCGGCGCGAGGACGGCTGGCTGGGATTGGAGCGCAGCTTCCGCTTCGACTATTCCCACGACGGCATGGACCGCCACACCGGCCGCCTGGTGCTGCGCCGCGGGCGCCTGGTGTCGTTCGTCGGACCGTCCACGGGCGCGCGGATCATTCCGCTGGAGCCGCGGAACCAGGACCCGGTGTAGGAGCAGGAGGGCCTTACTTGACCACGCGCAGGTGCGGGCGCTTGCCGGCCGCGGGCGCATCGCCCGGGCCTTCCGGCGCCGGCGGCGGCGAAGGGCCGTCGCCATCGCCGCCATCGGTCGGCGGCGGCGCGCTCTCCTCGGGCAGGACCATGCCCTGCCCGGTCTCGCGGGCGTAGACCGCCAGCACCGCGCCGACCGGCACGTTCACCGGCTGGCTGACGCCGCCGAAGCGGGCGGTGAAGCCGATCCACTCGTTGTCCATGTGCAGGCCGACCACCGCCCGGTCGGCGATGTTCAGCACCACCCGGCCGTCGCGCACCGCGCCCGGCGGCACCTGCACGCCCGGCAGCCCCGCATCCACCAGGATGTGCGGGGTCATGCCGTTGTCGTTGATCCACTCGGTCAGCGCCCGCAGCAGGTAGGGGCGGTAGCTGGTCATGCGTGGTGCGTCTTCGCTCATGCGGGAAGTCTACGCTGCCGCGGCGGGAATGCGCCCTTCGCGACGGCCGCCGGCGCTCAGGCCGGCATGTCGCGCAGCTTCTTTTCCTGGTCGGTCAGGCTGCGCAGGAACCCCGGGTTGCGGAAGATCCGGTTGCCGTAGTCCTCGATCGCCTTGCCGTCCTTGGGCAAAGGCACGTCCAGCGCCTCGAGCCGCCAGATGATCGGGGCCATCGCGCAGTCGGCCAGGCTCATCTCCGGGTTGAGGAAGAACTTGCTGGCCTTGAACAGCGGCAGCGACTCGGTCAGCAGCTCCTTCAGGCGCTTGCGACCGGCCTCGGCCTGCTGCTTGTTGCCCAGCTGGATCGCCTGCACCTGCGGCACCCAGTCGTGCTCGATCCGCAGCATCGCCAGGCGCAGGCGGGCGCGGGAGAGCGGGTCGACCGGCATCAGCGGCGGGTGCGGGTAGCGCTCGTCCAGGTACTCGCTGACCACCGAAGCCGCGTACAGCACCAGCTCGCGCTCGACCAGGGTCGGCACCGAGTGGTACGGGTTGAGGTGGATCAGGTCCTCCGGCGGGTTCTGCGCGTCCACCGGGACCAGGTCGTAGGTCACGCCCTTGGCCGCCAGGACCAGGCGCACGCGATGACACAGCACGTCATCGACGGAGGAGAACAACGTCAGGGTATTGCGCATGCGCACGCTCGCTGCCATCTAGGCCTCCGACGGACCGGGATCCTCCGGCCGGACCACGCCGCCAGGCCCCTCGCCGGCGGTCGTCACTATCCCCCGAGTGTGCCGGGGAGCCCCCAAAAAGCGCAAGGCCGGGAAGACCCCGGCCCCGGCTTCCGCGGCGGCGCGCCCGGACGGGCGCGCGGCCTCAGTGCACGTCGTTCCAGTACTCCTGCTTGAGCAGGTAGGCCAGGAAGGTCAGCGCGACCAGGAACAGGATCACCCACACGCCCAGCGCCTGGCGCTTGAGCGCGGCCGGCTCGCCGGCGTACTCGAGGAAGTTGGTGATGTCGCGGACCACCTGGTCGAACTCCTGCCCCTGCAGCCGGCCCGGGTTGGTCACCACCAGCCGCTCGGGGTGGCGCTCGCCGGTGGCCGCGTCGGGCTCGCCGAACTCGGCGTGCTGCAGGCCCTGCAGCTCCCACAGCGGGTTGGGCATGGACGCGTTCGGGAACAGGGTGTTGTTCCAGCCCAGCGGCCGCGACTCGTCCAGGTAGAAGGACTTGAGGTAGGTGTAGATCCAGTCGCTGCCGCGCACGCGCGAGATCAGGCTCAGGTCCGGCGGCATCTTGCCGAACCACTTCTCGCCCTCGGCCGTGGTCAGGGCGACGTGGATCTGCTCGCCGTACTTGGCGCCGGTGAAGTTGAGGTTGGACATCACCTCTTCCTCGGTCAGGCCCAGGTCGTCGCCGATGCGCGAGTAGCGCATGTACTTGAGCGAGTGGCAGCCGGAGCAGTAGTTCATATACGCCTGGGCGCCGCGCTGCAGGGAGGCGCGGTCGGACAGGTCGTTGCCGGCCTGCTGGACCGGGCCGCCGGCGGCGGCCAGCGCGGCGGCGGAGAACAGGAGCCCGGTGGCGGCTGCGGCTAGCAGGGCAATCCACTTCTTAGTCATGCGTCGTCACCCGTTCCGGCACCGGCTTGGTCTTGTCCAGCTTGGTCCACAGCGGCATGGTCAGGAAGAAAAGGAAGTAGTAAGCGGTCAGGAAGCGGCCGACGATGGTCTCGACCGGGTCGGTGCCCGGGCCGGCGCCGATCTTGCCCAGCCAGACGAAGCACAGGGCGAAGGCGAACAGCAGCAGCTTGGACAGCAGGCCGCGGTAGCGGTAGGACTTGGCCTTGGCCCGGTCCAGCCACGGCACCGCGAACAGGATCGCGATCGCGCCGAACATTACCAGCACGCCGCTGAGCTTGTGCGGGACCACGCGCAGCATCGCGTAGTAGGGGGTGTAGTACCACACCGGCTTGATGTGCTCGGGCGTCACCAGGCGGTTGGCCTCGGTGAAGTTGTCGTGCTCGAGGAACCAGCCGCCGAACGCCGGGGCGAAGAAGATGATGAAGGCGGCGATCACCAGCATCGCGAACACGTAGAAGGTGTCCTTCACCGTGTAGTACGGGTGGAACGGCACGCCGTCGGCCGGGGCGGTCGGCGACCAGCGGTTGCCCTTCGGGCCCTTCTTGATCTCCACGCCGTCGGGATTGTTGGAGCCGACCTCGTGCAGCGCGCCCAGGTGCAGCACCACCAGCAGCAGCAGGACCAGCGGCAGGGCGATCACGTGCAGGGCGAAGAAGCGGTTGAGGGTGGCGTCGGAGGGCAGGTAGTCGCCCATGATCCACTCGGTCAGGCCGTTGCCGATCACCGGGATGGCGCCGAACAGCGAGATGATCACCTTCGCGCCCCAGAACGACATCTGGCCCCAGGGCAGCACGTAGCCCATGAAGGCCTCGGCCATCAGCACCAGGTAGATCAGCATGCCCAGGATCCACACCAGCTCGCGCGGCTTCTGGTAGGAGCCGTACATCAGGCCGCGGAACATGTGCAGGTAGACGACGATGAAGAACAGCGAGGCGCCGGTGCTGTGCATGTACCGGATCAGCCAGCCCCACTCCACGTCGCGCATGATGTACTCGACCGAGGCGAAGGCTTCCGCCGCGCTGGTCTTGAAGTGCATCGTCAGGAAGATGCCGGTGACGATCTGGTTGACCAGCACCACCATCGACAGCACGCCGAAGATGTACCAGATGTTGAAGTTCTTCGGCGCGTAGTACTCGGACATGTGCTTCCGGTACATCGGCGCCAGCGCCGGGGCGCGGGCGTTGACCCAGTCCATCACGCCGGTGGCGGTGCGCATGAAGATGTTGTTCGCCATCGCTTACGCCCCCTGCGGATCGACGCCCACGACAATGGTGTTGTCGTCGGCGTAGTAGTGCGGCGGCACGACCAGGTTGGTCGGCGCCGGCACGCCCTGGAACACGCGCCCGGCCATGTCGAAGCGCGACTTGTGGCAGGGGCAGAAGTAGCCGCCCTTCCACTCGGGGTCATAAGGCTCGGGCTTGATCTCGGCGGCCATTTCCGGCGAGCAGCCCAGGTGGGTGCACAGGCCGACCAGGACCGAGATGTCGGGCTTGATCGAGCGCAGCTCGGGATTGGCCTTGCGCACGTAGTCCGGCTGCTGGTCGGCGTTGTCGGACTTGGGGTCGCGCAGGTGGCTGTCCAGGGTCGGCAGCGCCTCGAGCACGGCCTTGGAGCGCTTGACGATCCAGATCGGTTGACCACGCCACTCCAGGATCAGGCGCTGGCCTTCCTGCAGGGCGCTGATATCCGCGGTCACCGGAGCGCCGGCCAGCTTGGCCCGGGCACTGGGGTTCCACGACTTGATGAACGGTACTGCGGCGAAACCGGCCCCGACGGCCCCCACCACGGCGGTGGTGGCGGTCAGGAACCGGCGTCGGCCCGTGTTCACGGGCGCTTGGACCTCATCGTTGGCCATCCGGCACTCCGAAAATCTTCTGCTGGTAGCGTTGGCTGCCTGCGGCAAGCCCCCGATCGACGGGGGTCGAACCGCAAAAGACGGGGAAGTGTAACGGAACGCTTAACAGGCCGACAATGGAGGCGTGCTCCGCCTCGTCGTTTTCGCGTTCCCTTGCCGCCCCCACGGCAACCCCCGGCCTAGCGCGCGGCCTGGACGCCGCGGTAGCGCTCGGCGAGCACCCCCACGCGCTGCACGTAGCGCTGGGTCTCGCTGTAGGGCGGCACGCCCTTGTAGCGGTCCACCGCACCCTCGCCGGCGTTGTAGCCGGCGGCAGCCAGGGTCAGGTCGCCGTTGAAGCGCCGCAGAAGCCAGGCCAGGTACTGCACGCCGCCGCGGATGTTCTGGCCGGCGTCGTAGCTGTCGGTGACGCCGAAGCGGCGCGCGGTGGCCGGCATCAGCTGCATCAGCCCCTGCGCCCCGACCCGCGACAGCGCCCTGGGGTTGTAGGCCGACTCGGCATGGATGATCGCGCGCACGATCGCCTCCTCGACCCCGAACTCGCGCGCGGCGGCGGCGATCTCGGCCTGGTAGGCATTGGTGTTCAGCCGCACCGTGGCGAAGCTGACCCCCGGCCGGACCCCGCAGGCGTAGCAGGTCTCGATGAAGCTGTAGGCGATGGTGCGCAGTTCCTGGGCGCCCGAGCCGCCGGCCGGCGGCCGGCTGCTGAAGTGGCGGACCCCGTCCTTCATGTAGGAATAGACCTGGCCGCTGACCCGGCGCTGGGGACCGCTGGCGCGGTGCGGGCCGGGCGGCAGCGGCGCACTGGACACCCGCATCGTGGCCGGGGCGCTGTCCACGCTGCCGGCTGCCACTGCGGGCGCCGTGGCGGCCGGCGCGGAAGCGACCGCGGTGGCGGGTTTGGAATCGGCGGCGGCCTGCGGCTGGACAGGCCTGGGCGCCTGCGCCGGGCGCGAACGGCCGCGGTCGGGCACGTAGTTGCTGAACACCGCGCACTGGGCGCCGGCGATGCGCTTGTTGACGTAGCTGGTCACGCCGTCGTCGCCGACGCAGCGGTACAGGGTGCCGGCACTGGCGGGCGCGGCCACCAGCGCGAACAGCAACAACCCCAGCATCCCCGGCATCCCCTTCATGGCGCGGAGTATCCCGGCTTCCCCCGCCCTTGCCAAGCCCTTGTCGGACAAGCGGAATCCGGCCCGGGCGGGGCCGCCCGCGGCTACAATGCCCGCCCCTGCCCGCCTGGATTAACCGCCATGACCGGGATGAACGCCACGCCGGACGCCCGTCCGGACGCCGCCATCGCGTGGAAAGCTATTCATTAAGACCCACGGCTGCCAGATGAACGAGTACGACTCGGCCAAGATGGCCGACGTGCTGGCCGAGCACGAGGGCCTGGAGCTGACCGACGACCCGGAACAGGCCGACGTGGTCCTGGTCAACACCTGCTCGATCCGCGAGAAGGCGCAGGAGAAGGTGTTCAGCCAGCTCGGCCGCTGGAAGGCGCTCAAGGGCCGAGGCCGCGAGGTGATCATCGGCGTCGGCGGCTGCGTGGCTTCGCAGGAAGGCGAAGCGATCGTCAAGCGCGCGCCCTACGTGGACCTGGTGTTCGGCCCGCAGACCCTGCACCGCCTGCCCGAGCTGATCCGCGCCCGCCGCGAGCAGAACCGGCCGCAGGTGGACATCAGCTTCCCGGAGATCGAAAAGTTCGACCGCCTGCCCGAGCCGCGCGCCGAGGGCCCGAGCGCGTTCGTCTCGATCATGGAGGGCTGCTCCAAGTACTGCTCGTTCTGCGTGGTGCCCTACACCCGCGGCACCGAGGTCAGCCGCCCGTTCGAGGACGTGCTGGTCGAGGTCGCGCAGCTGGCCGCCCAGGGCGTGCGCGAGATCAACCTGCTGGGGCAGAACGTCAACGCCTACCGCGGGCCGATGGGTGAGGGTTCAGATGAAGTCGCCGATCTCGGCCTGCTGATCCGCACCATCGCCCAGATCGAGGGCGTGGGCCGGATCCGCTTCACCACCTCGCACCCGCTGGAGTTCTCCGACTCGCTGGTGGAGGCCTACCGCGACGTGCCGCAGCTGGCCGACTACCTGCACCTGCCGGTCCAGGCCGGCAGCGACCGCGTGCTCAGCGCGATGAAGCGCGGCTACACGTCGCTGGAGTTCAAGCAGAAGATCCGCAAGCTGCGCGCGGTGCGCCCCGGGATCTCGATCTCCTCGGACTTCATCGTCGGCTTCCCTGGCGAGAGCGACGCCGACTTCGACAAGACCATGAAGCTGATCGAGGACGTGGGCTTCGACCAGAGCTTCTCCTTCATCTATTCGCGCCGCCCGGGCACGCCGGCGGCCGACCTCGAGGACGACACCCCCGAGGCGGTCAAGCACGCGCGCCTGGAACGGCTGCAGGCCACGATCAACGCCAACGCCGCGAAGATCTCGCAGGCGATGGTCGGCAGCGTGCAGTCGGTGCTGGTGGAGGGCCCGTCGCGGAAGAACCCGAACGAGCTGACCGGCAAGACCGAGAACATGCGTTCGGTGAACTTCCCCGGGCATCCACGCCTGGTCGGCCAGTTCGTGGACGTACTGATCACCGAGGCGCTGACCAACTCGCTGCGCGGGCGGGTGGCGACGCGGGACGACGTGGCGGCCTGAGCCCAGCTCAATCCAGCCGCTTGCGGAAGCGCAGGATCGCCGCGGCCATCATCACCGTGGTGAAGGCCAGCAGCGCCAGCACGTCCGGCCACAGTTCCCACAGGCTGGCGCCGCGCAGCATCACCGCCCGGACCAGGCGCAGGAAGTGGGTCAGCGGCAACAGCTCGGCGAACCACTGCACCGCCACCGGCATCCCCGCGAACGGGAACATGAAGCCCGACAGCAGGATCGACGGCAGGAACACGAAGAAGGTCACCTGCATCGCCTGGAACTGCGACCGCGCCAGGGTCGAGATCAGCAGCCCCAGCGCCAGGTTGGCCACGATCAGCAGCGTCGCCGCCAGGTAGACATGAACCAGGCTGCCGCGGATCGGCACCTGGAACAGCCATGCCCCCAGCAGCAACACCAGCCCGGTCTGGACCAGGCCGATGGCGATGTACGGCAGCACCTTGCCGGCCATCAGCTCGGCGCTGCCCACCGGCGTGGCGATCAGCAGCTCCATGTTGCCGCGCTCGCGCTCGCGCACGATCGACACCCCGGTGAACAGGACCATGGTCATGGTCAGGATCACCCCGACCAGGCCCGGCACGATGTTCACCGCCGAGCGCCGCTCCGGATTGAAGAACGCGACCACGCCGACCGGGCTGGCCGCCAGCGCGCGGGTGGCCGGCGACGCTTCGCGGCTTGCGTCCTCCACCGGCACCTGCGCCAGCTGCACCGCCGCGCTCTGCATCGCGTTGTCGCTGGCGTCGACCAGCACCTGCACCTGCTCGCGGCCCTCGGCCCGGCGGCGCTCGAAATCGGCCGGGACCACGATCCCGATGCCGTACTCGCCACGGCGGATCGCCTCCATCAGCTGCTGCGGGCTGTCGACGAAGGCCACCGGCCGCACCACCGTGGTGGCGACGATGTCCATCACCAGGGCGCGCGAGGCCGCGGTGCCGGCCTGGTCGGCGATCCCGGCCGGCAGGTCGCGCAGGTTGGTGTTGATCGCGTAGCCGAACAGCAAAAGCTGCATCACCGGGATGGCGACGATCATCGCCAGGGTGATCCGGTCGCGGCGCATCTGCCGCAGTTCCTTCAGCATCACGGCCCACAGCCGGCGCCCGTTCATGCCGCCGCCTCCGCGCCGGCGGCGCGGCCGCGGGTGGCGGCGACGAACACGTCCTCCAGGGTCGGCGCGGCCGGTTCCACCTGCGCCTGCACGCCGGCCTGGCGCAGGACCGCCTGCGCCTGCGGCGCGGCGTCGCCGGCGTCGGCCAGCAGCACCCGCAGGCTGTTGCCGATCTGGGCCACGCTCAGCACCCCGGGCGC
Source organism: Pseudoxanthomonas jiangsuensis (assembly GCF_010093185.1). Lineage (GTDB taxonomy): Bacteria > Pseudomonadota > Gammaproteobacteria > Xanthomonadales > Xanthomonadaceae > Pseudoxanthomonas > Pseudoxanthomonas jiangsuensis. Next base: position 10,846 of record NZ_PDWL01000032.1, read on the forward strand.
CGCAGCGAGCGCGTGCTTGGCCTGCGCCGGCTGCGGCGCATCCACCACCAGGGTACGCCCGGCCAGGGCACCGGTCAGTTCGGCCGGGGAGCCGTCGGCGACCAGCACCCCGCGGTCGAGGATCGCCAACCGGTGGCAGCGCTCGGCCTCGTCCATGTAGTGGGTGGAGACCAGCAGGGTGGTCCCGGCGTCGGCCAGCTCGAACAGCTTTTCCCAGAAGTCGCGCCGCGACTCCGGGTCGACCGCGCTGGTGGGTTCGTCCAGGAACAGCAGCTCCGGTTCGTGGATCACCGCGCCTGCCAGGGCCAGGCGCTGCTTCTGGCCGCCGCTGAGGGTGCCGGCGAGCTGCTTCTGGCGGTCGCCGAAGCGGTACTCCTCGACCAGCGCGTCGATCCGCGCGCGCGCCGCGGGCCGCGGCACGCCCTGCACCGCTGCCAGGAACTCCAGGTTCTCGCGCACGCTCAGGTCCTCGAACAGCGAGAACTTCTGGGTCATGTAGCCGATCCGCCCGCGCAGGGCCTCGGCCTGCTCGGGGATGCGCAGGCCCAGCACCTCGATCTCGCCGGCGCTGGGGGTGAGCAGGCCGCAGAGCATGCGGATGGTGGTCGACTTGCCCGAGCCGTTCGGGCCGAGGAAGCCGTAGACGTGGCGCCTGGGCACGGTCAGGTCGACCCGGTCGACCGCGCGCAGCGCGCCGAAGCGCTTGCTCAGGCCGCGGGCGCGGATCGCGACGTCCGCGTCCGCCTGCGCGCCGGCCTCCTCAGCGCGCATCGAACTCGACCCGCACCGGCAACCCGGCCGGCAGTTCGCCCACGCCCTGCCCTTCCAGCTGCACCTCGGCCAGGTAGCTCAGGCGCGCGGCGTCCTTGCCGGTCAGGGCGTAGTACGGGGTGAACACCGGCTCGCTGCGGACCATGCGCACGCGGCCCTGGAAGTTGCGCGCGCCGTCGGCGCCGACCTTCACCGTGGCGCCGCCGCCGACCGCGACCTGCGCGCGCAGGGTTTCGGGCACGTACACCCGCGCGTGCGGCGCCTCGCCGACCAGCAGCACCGCCAGCGGCGCGCCGACCGGGGCCTGGTCGCCGAGCCGGTACGGCAGGCTGTCGATCCGCCCGGCGCGCGGCGCGACCAGGTCGAGCTTGCCGGTGGTCACCTCCTGCGCCTGCAGCTGGGCCTGGGCGGCGGCCAGCGCGGCCTCTGCCTGGGCGACCTGTTCGGGCCGGGTGCCGTTACGCAGTTCCGCCAGTACCGCTTGGGCCGCATCCACCCCGGCCTCGGCATCGGCCGCCGCCGCGCGGGCGCGGTCGACCTCGGCCGCGGCCACCAGCTGGCGCTGGCCGAGCGGACGCAGGCGCGCGTAGTAGGCGCCGGCGTCGCGGGCCTGCGCCTGCGCGGCCGCCAGCTGCGCGCGGGCCTGGGCGATGTCCTCGGCACGGGCGCCGTTGCGCAGTTCGGCCAGCGCATCCTGCTGGCGCGCGACCTCGGCCCGGGCCGCGGCCAGCTGGGCCTGGCCGCGGTCCTGCTCCAGGGTCAGCAGGCGCGCGCCGGCGACCACCTGTTCGCCTTCGCGCACGGCGATGTCGACGATCCGCTCGGCCGCCGGCGCCGGCAGCGCGATGCGGTCGTACTCCAGGGTGCCCAGCGCCTGCGGCGGCGGATCGGTGCAGGCGGCCAGCGCCAGCGTCGCCAGCAGCGGGACGGCAAGGGAGAGACGGTTCATGCGGGCATCTCCAGTCCGCGCTCGAGCAGGGCGAGCGCATGGGAACGGATGGCGTCGGCGCCGAGCCCCTCGCTGGCGAACAGCTGCCGCCAGATCGGCATGCCCGCGGCGGGCAGCAGGGTCAGGCCGACCAGCGAGACCATCAGCAGGCGCGGGTCCAGGCCCGGGTTGAGCCGGCCGGCGGCCTGTTCGGCGGCGAAGCGCGCGGCCATCAGCCGGGCCACGTCCGGCGCCAGCCGGGTCACCAGCAGTTCGCGCAGGCTGCCGCCCTCGCTGACCACCTCGCGGATCCACAGCGGCGGCAGCCAGGGATGGCGGGCGACCAGCGCGCAGACCTTGTCCACGAACGCGGCCAGGACTTCGCGCAGCGACGCGTCGGGCATGCCCACGAGGGTCGTGCGCAGCTCGGAGAACGCCGGCACCAGGCGCTCGCCGATCACCGCCTCGCGCAGGCCGGCGGCATCGTCGAAGTAGTAGTGCAGCAGGGCCGGGGTCACCCCGGCCTCGGCGGCGATGTCGCGCAGGGATGTGGCGGCGATGCCGCGGCGCACGTAGCAGGCCAGCGCGGCATCCAGCGCGGCGGCGCGGCGGTCGCCCTCGCCGGCCGGGCGGCCGCGCGGCGCGGGCTTGCGCCGGGAGCGCGGGGCCGCGGCGGCGTTCGCGGGGCGGGACGGGGCGGGCGGTGGAGGACGACGTCCGGGATTCATGGCCGAGGAAATTAATTCAACGTTCAATTAATTGCAATCCGGACTGCCGGCGCAGGGTGCGGACCGCGTCCCTTCGACACCGGCCGCGACCGCCGTGCGCTACCCTGCGCGCCTATGCCAAGCACCTCCCATCGCGACTTCACCCTGGAACCGGCGGACACCGAGCGCCTGGCCAACCTCGCCGGCCCCTTCGACCAGCACCTGCGCCAGATCGAGCTGCGCCTGGGCGTGCAGATCTCCAACCGCGGCCCGGTGTTCCGGGTCGAGGGCGGGGGCGAGGCCGTCGCCCGCGCCGAGCACCTGCTGCAGGCGCTGTACACCGAGGCCGCCGAGACCACCTTCGACAGCCACGCCATCCACCTGCGCCTGAACGAGGCCAACGTCGACCGGGTCGACGACGCCGGCTACCAGCCGCAGGAGGTCTCGGTGCGGGTGCGCCGCGGCACCATCCGCGGCCGCGGCGCCAACCAGGCCCGCTACCTGCACGCCATCGCCAGCCACGACATCAACTTCGGCATCGGCCCGGCCGGTACCGGCAAGACCTTCCTCGCGGTGGCGATGGCGGTGGACGCGCTCAACGAGTCGCGGGTGCAGCGGCTGGTGCTGGTGCGCCCGGCGGTGGAGGCCGGCGAGAAGCTCGGCTTCCTGCCCGGCGACCTGAGCCAGAAGGTCGATCCCTACCTGCGCCCGCTGTACGACGCCCTGTACGAGATGCTGGGCGTGGAGAAGGTGGTCAAGCTGCTGGAGAAGAACGTCATCGAGATCGCGCCGCTGGCCTACATGCGCGGGCGCACCCTCAACGACGCCTTCGTGATCCTGGACGAGGCCCAGAACACCACCATCGAGCAGATGAAGATGTTCCTGACCCGGCTGGGCTTCGGCTCCACCGCGGTGGTCACCGGCGACATGACCCAGGTCGACCTGCCCAAGCACGTGAAGTCCGGGCTGAAGGACGCGATCGAGGTGCTGCGCGGGGTGGACGGGGTCAGCTTCACCTTCTTCGAGGCCCGCGACGTGGTCCGCCACCCGCTGGTGGCGCGCATTGTCTCCGCCTACGACCGCCGCGACGCGCAGGACCGGGAGACGGGAGCGGCGCCATGACCAGGGGCCCCCTCCGCCTCGACGTCGCCGTCAGCTACGCCGTGCCGCGGGCCGGCGTGCCGGCGGCGGTGAGCTTCCGCAAGTGGGTGGCCGCGGCGCTGAAGAACCGCATCCGCGAGGCCGACCTGGCGATCCGGATCGTCGACGCCAAGGAAGGCCGCGCGCTCAATCACCACTACCGGGGCAAGGATTACCCGACCAACGTGCTCAGCTTCCCGGCCGAGCTGCCGGAAGGACTGCCCAAGGGCGTGAAGCTGCCCTTGCTGGGCGACCTGGTGATCTGCGCGCCGGTGGTGGCGCGCGAGGCCAGGGAACAGGGCAAACCGCTGGCCGCGCACTACGCCCACCTGACCGTGCACGGCGCGCTGCACCTGCTGGGTTGGGACCACGAGGACGACAAGGAGGCCGAGGCGATGGAACAGCTCGAGCGCGAGATCCTGGCCGACCTCGGCCTGCCCGATCCCTATGCGGGGGAGTGAAGCGATGGAATGGCGCACCGGCCTGGCCTTGCTGCTGCTCGCACCGTTCTCCGCCTTCGCCCAGGATGATGACGCCGCGATCGCTCCGCCCGACCTGCCGGCGCTGATTGAATGCCGCGCCGACTACCCGGCGCTGCTGGCGCTGGCGCCGGTGATCACCGACCCGCTCGCGGCCGTGGCCCTGGGCTGGCGCCCGCAGGTGCAGGCCAACCCGTTCATGCTCGAGTACCGGCTCAATACCCCGATCACCGTGTTCGGCCGCCAGACCGACCACATCGCCTTCGCCGGCGAGGCGGTGATGGCGGTGCTGGACCTGGCCGAGCCGCGCACGCTGGCGCGCGAACTGGAGCTGGAGACTGGGATCGACACCCCGCGCAAGGCGCTGTTCGGGCGCGAGGTGCGGGTCACCGAACTGCCGCCCGGCGAGGACGGCGTGCCCTGGGTGGAATCGGCGATCCTCAACGTCTCCAACGTCGACTCGCATCCCGGCAAGACCCTGGCCGGCTGCAGCTACAGCCGCGGCCCGGTCGAGGACGAGGACGAGGACGAAGCACCGGAACAGGCCCCGGCCGCGCCGACCCAAGCCGCGGCGGCGCCCTCGCCCGCCGCCGCCGTTCCGCGCTAGACTCCGGGCCAACGCCGGGTTTCCCGGTGCCCTTCCACCCCCGATGTCAGAAGACGACAGTAGCGGCCGACCCGCATCCGAGCCGCACGAAAGGCGGCGCAACTGGCTCGAGCGCATCAGCGCCGCCTTCTCCGGCGAACCCGACACCCGTGAGGACCTGCTCGCGCTGCTGCGCGACGCGCAGGGCGACGGCCTGATCGACGCCGACACCCTGCGCATGATGGAAGGCGCGCTCTCGGTCTCCGAACTGACCGTGGGCGACGTGATGGTCTCGCGCTCGCAGATGGTCTCGCTGCCAGCCGACGCCCGCTTCCTGGACCTGGCCAAGCAGGTGGTCGAATCCGGCCACTCGCGCTTCCCGGTGCACGGCGAGGACCGCGACGAGATCCTCGGCATCCTGCTGGCCAAGGACCTGCTGCGCGGGGTGGTCGCCGACAACGGCCCGGGCGACATCCATTCGCTGCTGCGGCCGGCGGTGCTGATCCCCGAGTCGAAGAAGCTCAACGTCCTGCTCAAGGAATTCCGGCTCTCGCGCAACCACATGGCGATCGTGGTCGACGAGTACGGCGGGGTGGCCGGGCTGGTCACGATCGAGGACGTGCTGGAGCAGATCGTCGGCGAGATCGACGACGAGCACGACGAGGCCGAGGACGCCAGCGCGCTGATCGCCGCCCAGGCCGACGGCCAGTACGTGGTCGACGCGCTGACCCCGATCGGCGACTTCAACGAACGCTTCGGCGCGGACTTCAGCGACGACGAGTACGACACCATCGGCGGCCTGGTCACCGAGGCCATCGGCCACCTGCCCGAGTCCGGCGAGGAACTGACCCTGGGCCGCTTCGCCTTCCGGGTGATCCGCGCCGACGCGCGCCGGGTGCGCGCGTTCCAGGTCGGGGTGCTGCCGCCGGAGCCGGAGGACGCGGACTGATGCGTCCGCGGGCGGGCGCCGCGCGCGCGCTGATGTTGTGCCTGTTGCTGCTGGCCGCCCTGCTGCCGGCGCTGGCCGCGGCCGCGCCGCGGATCGGGGTGATGACCATGCAGCCGGGCGAAGTGTTCTTCGAGCGCTTCGGCCACGACGCCATCCTGGTGGTCGACCCGGCCACCGGCGCCGCCACTTCGTACAACTTCGGCTACTTCGACCCGACCGAACCGGACTTCGTCGGCCGCTTCGTCCGCGGCGAGATGATGTACTGGCTGGTCGCCCTGCCCGCGGACCAGGACCTGGCCCAGTACCGCGATGCCGGACGCGGGGTGAGCGTGCAGTGGCTGGACCTGGAACCGGCGCGGGCGCAGGCGCTGGCCGACGCCCTGGCCCGGCGCGCACGCCCGGAGAACGCACGCTACCGCTACGACTACTTCACCGCCAACTGCGCCACCCAGGTCCGCGACGCCCTGGACGAGGCGATGGGCGGTGCGCTCAAGGCCCAGTTGGCCGGGCGCTCGCGCGGCAACAGCTACCGCAGCGAGGCCGTGCGCCTGGCGCGGCCGGCGCCGTGGATGTGGCTGGGCTTCGACCTCGGCCTGGGCCCCTACGCCGACCGCCCGCTGTCGCGCTGGGACGAGGCCTTCGTGCCGATGCGCCTGGCCGACAGCCTGCGCGAGGTCCGCAACGACGCCGGACGGCCGCTGGTCCAGGCCGAACAGCAACTGCTGCCGCACCGGATCGCTCCCGAGCCGGCCGAGCGGCCGCGCCGCGCCTGGCCCTGGGCCGTGGCCGGACTGGCGCTGGCCGCGGTCATCCTCGCCCTGCGCCGCCGCGCGCGCCTGCTCGGCGCCTTCGCCGCCCCGTTCTGGCTTGCGTGCGGGCTGGCCGGCGCGCTGATGCTGTACCTGTGGGGCTTCACCGCGCACCAGGCCGGCTGGGCCAACCGCAACCTGTGGCTGCTCGATCCGCTGTGCCTGCTGCTGTTGCCCGGCGCGATCGCGCTGATGCGCGGCCGCATGCCCGGCCGCTTGTTCCGGATCGTGCTGTGGACCGTGGCGGCGCTGGCCGCGCTGGGCTGGGTGCTGCAGTGGCTGAGCCCGGCGCCGCAGTACAACCTGCCCTGGGTCGCACTGCTGCTGCCGGTGCACGCGGCGCTGGCGTTCGCGCTCGGCCGGCGCAGCTGACCTTCCGCCGCCGCGCCGCACCTTGCCGCACGCGCCCGCACGGCGCAGGATGCGCGCCATGGACATCCAGGCCACGCCCGCCCATCCTGCCTGCGTCGTCAACTGCGCCTGGTACGACGGCGAAGGCCGCCGCCACGACCTGGCCCTGAAGCAGCTCAGCGACAAGCTGGAGGAAGGCGCGCCGGGCTTCGCCTGGGTCGGCCTGTACGATCCTTCCGAAGCCGTGCTGCTGCAGCTGCAGGAGGAACTCGGCCTGCACCCGCTGGCGGTGGAGGACGCGCGCAACGCCCACCAGCGGCCCAAGGTCGAGGCCTACGGCGACACCCTGTTCCTGGCCGTGCACACCGCGCAGATGGTCGACGGCCAGATCCGCTACGGCGAGACCCATGCCTTCCTCGGCGCCCGTTTCCTGCTGACCGTGCGCCACGGCGCCTCGCTCTCCTACGCCGCCGCCCGCACCCGCATGGAGCGCGAGCCGGAGCTGCTGCGGCAGGGCCCGGCGATGGCCCTGTACGCGGTGCTCGACTTCATCGTCGACAACTACGCCCCGATCGTGGACGAGCACCGCGACACCCTGCGCACCCTGGAACGCGACATCTTCTCCGACACCTACCGCCGCTCGATCGTGGTGCGCCTGTACGACCTCAAGCGCGACCTCACCTACATGCGGGTGGCGGTCTCGCCGCTGCAGGACGTACTGGCCCAGCTGATGCGCAGCCAGGCCGCGCAGGGCCAGCTGGTGGTCGAACAGGTACGCGTCTACCTGCGCGACGTGCACGACCACGTCCTGCGGATCAACGACTCGATCGACACCCTGCGTGACATGCTCGGCACCGCGCTGAGCGTGAACCTGTCGCTGGTCACCCTGGCCCAGGGCGAGACGGTCAAGCGCCTCGGCGCCTGGGCCGCCTTGCTGGCCGCGCCGACCCTGGTTACCAGCTGGTACGGCATGAACTTCGCCCACATGCCGGAGCTGCAGCCGCGCTGGGCCTATCCCCTGCTGATCGTCGGCGTGGCCGCGGTCTGCATCGGCCTGTACCGGCTGTTCAAGCGCGCGCGCTGGCTGTGAACGGCAAAGCGCGCAGGCGACGACCGTGACCGCGCACGCACTACGACCAAAGTCGCACCGCCGTCCACGCGCCGCGCATTGACCTGCCCGGTGCGCGGGACGACCCTTGTCCGACCCCTACGGAGGCACTGAGATGAAGTCGTTCTCGAAGGTCGCATGGGCTGCGCTGGCCCTGCTGGGCGCGTTCTGCCTGGGTACCGTGGCCCTGCGCCGCGGCGAGCACATCAACGCCTTGTGGATCGTGGTCGCCGCGGTCTCCATCTATCTGGTCGCCTACCGCTACTACGCCCTGTTCATCGCCGACAAGGTGATGGGCCTGGACCCGAGCCGGGCCACCCCGGCGGTGCTCAACAACGACGGCCTGGACTACGTGCCGACCAACAAGCACGTGCTGTTCGGCCACCACTTCGCCGCCATCGCCGGCGCCGGCCCGCTGGTCGGCCCGGTGCTGGCCGCGCAAATGGGCTACCTGCCCGGCCTGTTGTGGCTGGTGGTCGGCGTGGTCCTGGCCGGTGCGGTGCAGGACTTCATGATCCTGTTCATCTCCTCGCGCCGGAACGGGCGCTCGCTGGGCGACCTGGTGCGCGAGGAGATGGGCCAGGTGCCCGGCACCATCGCCCTGTTCGGCGCCTTCCTGATCATGATCATCATCCTGGCGGTGCTGGCGATGGTGGTGGTCAAGGCCCTGGCCGAGAGCCCCTGGGGCATGTTCACGGTGATCGCGACCATGCCGATCGCGATCCTGATGGGCATCTACATGCGCTACATCCGGCCCGGGAAGATCGGCGAGATCTCGGTGGTCGGCCTGATCCTCTTGCTGGCCGCGATCTGGTTCGGCGGCAAGGTCGCCGCCGACCCGACCTGGGGCCCGGCCTTCACCTTCACCGCCACGCAGATCACCTGGATGCTGATCGGCTACGGCTTCGTCGCCTCGGTCCTGCCGGTGTGGCTGCTGCTGGCCCCGCGCGACTACCTGTCCACCTTCCTCAAGATCGGCACCATCATCGCCCTGGCGATCGGCATCGTGATCGTGATGCCGGACCTGCGGATGCCGGCGCTGACCCAGTTCGCCGCCAGCGGCGACGGCCCGGTGTGGAAGGGCGGGATGTTCCCGTTCCTGTTCATCACCATCGCCTGCGGCGCAGTCTCGGGCTTCCACGCGCTGATCTCCTCCGGCACCACGCCCAAGCTGCTGGCCAACGAGGGCCACGCCCGCTACATCGGCTATGGCGGCATGCTGATGGAATCGTTCGTGGCGATCATGGCCCTGGTGGCGGCCTCGATCATCGACCCGGGCGTGTACTTCGCGATGAACAGCCCGGCCGCGGTGATCGGCCCGGACGCGGTGTCGGCCGCGGCCCACATCACCCAGCAGTGGGGCTTCACCATCACCCCCGAGGACCTGGAACGCACCGCCGCGGCGATCGGCGAGCCGACCATCCTGCACCGCGCCGGCGGCGCGCCGACCCTGGCGGTGGGCATCGCCCAGATCCTGCACGAGGCCATCCCCAGCGGCAGCGACGCGATGATGGCGTTCTGGTACCACTTTGCGATCCTGTTCGAGGCGCTGTTCATCCTCACCGCGGTGGACGCCGGCACCCGCTCGGGCCGCTTCATGCTGCAGGACTTGCTGGGCAATTTCGTCCCGGCCCTGCGCCGGACCGAGTCCTGGGGCGCGAACATCATCGCCACCGGCGGCTGCGTGGCCCTGTGGGGCTACCTGCTGTACACCGGCGTGGTCGATCCGTTCGGCGGCATCCAGACCCTGTGGCCTTTGTTCGGCATCTCCAACCAGATGCTGGCCGGGATCGCGCTGATGCTGGCCACGGTGGTGCTGTTCAAGATGAAGCGCGATCGCTACGCCTGGGTCACCATCGTCCCGGCGGCATGGCTGCTGATCTGCACCACCTGGGCGGGCCTGATCAAGATCTTCGACTCCAACCCGGCGCAGGGCTTCCTGGCCCAGGCGCGCAAGTTCCAGAACGGGATCGCCTCGGGCGAGGTGCTGGCCCCGGCCAAGACCATGGACCAGATGCACCAGGTGGTGACCAACGCCTACGTCAACACCGGGCTGACGGCGCTGTTCCTGCTGGTGGTGTTCGCGATCCTGGCCTACTCGGTCAAGGCGATCCTGGCCGCGCGCGCGACCGGCCTGCGCACCGACCGCGAGACCCCGTACGTCGCCCTGACCGCCGAGCAGCAGGCGGCGCAGGCCAACCTCTAGGAGCCGGCCATGGGCACCGCACTCGTCCCGCTCGAACACTTCGCCGCGCACAGGCGGGTATGGCGCAGGCTGGTCCAGACCGCGCGCCTGTGCTGCGGCATCCCGGACTACGACAACTACGTCCGGCACATGCTGGAGAAGCACCCGGACCGCGAGCCGATGGACTACAAGACGTTCTTCCGCGAGCGGCAGGAGGCGCGCTTCGGCGGCAGGAGCGGGTTCCGCTGCTGTTGAACGGCGGCGGGCCGCCTGGCGGCCCGTCGGTTTCCCTGTCGTGGCGCGGACGTCAGCGCGCGCCGGCCGGCGCCGGGAAGTTCACGTAGACCGGATTGCCGACCAGCAGCAGGCGCCCGTCCGGGGAACGGACATCGGCCCTGAGCCAGTGGCGATGGCCATCGCTGCGCCAGGCCCATGCCGGCGCCTTTCCGCTGACGGGCAGGTCCGCGGTCTGTTCGACGCGGCCGTCAACGATCCATTCCACGCGCGCATCCACCACGCCTTCGACGCGCAGTTCCAGCCCGACCTCGCCGCCAGCTGGCACGGCCAGCCCGGCACCCATCCGAACGGACCGGCCGCCCTGTGCAGCCGTCATCTCCATGACCGCGCCGCTGCCTTCCACGTCGATGTAGACGCGGCCCGAGCGTATCCCGTCCAGCAGCGCGTCCTGCGACAGCGACCTCGCGAACACCACCGTCGTCGGACTGCCGATCCGGCTCTTGCCGAACTGCGTGGTCCGCAGCGCGGCGTCGTGGTTGTCGCTGCCGCCGATGGCGGTCAGGCGATACCCTTCGTCCAGGCGCGCCTGCCAGAACGGGATGCCCGAGACCGGCGTGCCGGCGTCCGCACCGTTGATCGCTTCCACCGCCGCCACCCGCGACCAGTCGGTGCCTTCCCGCGGCTGCCAGCCGCAGCCCATGCAGCGCTCGTCGCTGGGCAGCGCCGGATGGTTGACCGACACCGGCAGCGCGCGCCGCTGCGTTTCCCGCAGCAGGCGGCTCCAGTCGGTGGTGCCGCCGACGCGGAAGTCCAGCGCGCCCTGGATGCCGAACACGTTGGCGTGTCCCTGGAAGGTGGTGATCTCCACGCCGGGCACCAGCAGCAGGCGGTCGAAGTACGGCTGCAGCGCGCGCAGGTCCTGCAGATGCGAGAGCGTGTTGTGCTCGGTGACCGCGACGAAGTCCAGCCCACGCGCGGCCGCCGCCTGCAGGGTCAGGAACAGCGGGCACGGCACCCGCGTGCCCGACTGGCTGGCGCAGCTGGCGTCGCTGTGCCCACTGTGCAGGTGCAGGTCGCCGCGGTACCAGCCGGGGCGGTCGGCCAGGTTCGTCTGCAACGCGTCCGGCAGGGCCTCCGGCGCGGCGGCCGGTGCCAGGTGGATGCGCGCCGTGTAGTCGGACACCTGCCCGGCACGGATGTTCGGCACGCCCAGCAACAGCTTCCATTGCCCCGGCGGCAGCGGCCCGCCGCGGTACGACGGCGTGGCGTCGTCCGAGGCCACGGTGAACAGCCGCTTGTTGCCGCCGCTCCAGCCGCGCAGGCCGGCCGGATCGATCAGCCCCAGGTCGATCCTGGTGCGCTGCTCACGGCCGGTGTAGTCGAATTCGACCGTGATCCGCCCGGTGCCCGGCGGCACTTGGAACGGCACCTCCACGTAACTCTGGTGCGCACTCGCCTCGATGCGGCCGCGCAGGGTCAACACGCCATCTTCGGCGTTGGCCATCAGCGCGGCCAACGCCATGCACCACCCCGCCAGCCAGGCCTTCCTTCTCGTGCCCACGTCGTTCCTTTCCTCCGTCGTAACGACGCGGGGCGGACGGCCGCGGCCGCCCGCCCTTGCGCGCATCAGAACCGGTACATCAGCGCCAGGCGGCAGTTGCGGCCCAGCAGCGGGCGGGCGATGAAGGTGTTGGCGCCGGCGTCGCCGCTTTCCAGTTCGCCCTGGCGCGGGTTGCCTTCGGTCAGGCCCAGCGAGTTGTCCAGGTTGTCGACGTAGCCGTAGACCGAGAAGCGGTCACTGACGTCGTAGCGGGCGCTGAAGTTGAACACGTCGTACGACGGCAGCCGCACCGAGTTGGCGGTGTCCACGTAGCGCCCGCCCTGGCGCTCGTAGGCCAGTTGCAGGCGCAGGCGCTGGTCGAGCAGGTTGAAGCCGGGCACCACGCGCAGGCTGCGCTTCGGCACGCGGATCAGCTGGTTGCCGTCGTAGTCGCGCACCACGCCGGCATTGTCGGTGTAGGTCAGCCCGTCGTACTGGGGGTCCTGGATCGTGGCCGTGACCGCGACGTCGAACCATTTCCTGGGCCGCAGCGCGCCTTCCAGTTCCAGGCCCAGCGTGCGCGTGTCGGCGTAGCGCGGCTCGTTGACGACGATGCCGTCCAGCCCGACGCGGTAGTTGGTGAAGCCGACGTTGTCGTACTTGGTCCAGAACGCGGTGGCGAACAGGTCGAACAGCGGGCTGGAGAACTTGTAGCCCGCTTCGGCCAGCGCCATGGTCTGGATGTCCGGCGTCGCCGCGGCGTTGGTGATGTAGTTGCCCAGGCTGGGCAGGCGGTTGGTGGCGGTGTAGCGGGCGAACACGCCCTGCTGCGCGCCGAACTGCCAGTTCGTGCCCACGGTCCAGCCGAGCTTGCTGAAGCTGTCATCGTAGTGGGCGAACTCGCCGGTACCGCGCCAGACCTGCGAGGTCGCCAGCGTGCCCAGGTCCACCTGCTCGCGCTTCTCCACGCGGCCGCGCGCGGTCATCTTCTCCCAGCGCAGGCCCGCGTCCAGGCGGAAGGCGTCGGTGACCTGCCATTCGTCCGCCAGGTAGAACGCGTGCGTGGTCTGCTCGCCGGAGGCGTTCTCCCACTCGTAGCCGTAGCGCCAGATGCCGTGGTCGGTCAGCGAGGCCACCACGTCGCCGGCGGCGTCCACCGCCACCAGGTCCAGCAGGCGCGCGTTATCCCGCACGTCCAGCAGCGCGTTGGACGAGTAGCGGCTGAAGTCCTCCTCGATGTGCGCATGGTAGTAGCCGAAGGTCAGGTCGTGGCGCTGGCCGCCGGCCTCGAAGGCGCGGGACAGCTGCAGGTCGTTCATGATCTCCGTCACCGGCATCGTCAGCCCGCGCAGGCCGCCGACGATGATCAGGCCGTTGCCGTTCTGGTTGGCCACGTCGTACACCTGGTCCGGCGTCGTCGCGTAGCGCAGTTGCAGCGCCGTGGCGCCGGGGACGCCGGCGAGCAGTCCGCTGGTCTGCTCCAGGAAGCTGCTGGCGCTTTGCAGCAGGTTCGGGAACACGCCGTTGCGCTGCGTCTCGGTGTCGTTGTAGCGCAGGGTGTCGCGCAGCATCCAGCCGTCGCCGAGGTCGAACTTGAAGCGGCCGGTCAGCTGGGTGCGCTTGACCTCGGTACCGCGGGTGTTGTCGAACAGGTAGTCCTGGCCGTCGCCGGTGACCATGCGCACCAGCGAGGTCTCCGGCCCGGCGACGGTGCCGCGGTGGCCGTCGAACCCGGGCACCGCGCGGATCTTGCCGTCGGCGTAGGTGCGCATCGGGATGCCGGTGTAGAACGCCACCGTGTCGTCCAGCCGCTTGAGGTCGAAGCCGACCTCGCCGCGCTCGAACTCGCGGTCCAGCGACAACCGCAGCTGGCCGCCCTGGTTTCCGGTGAAGCCGAGGTCGCGCACGCCGTCCTCGGTGCGGTAGAACCCGCCCAGCGCCAGCTTCCAGCCATCGCCGACCGGCGCGCCGTACCAGAAGTCGGTGCGGAACAGGCCGGCGTCGCCCACCGTGATCTTGACCAGGCCCTCGGCCTGGTCGCCCGCCTTGCGCGGGACGAAGTTGATGGCGCCGGCCGGCGCGTTGGAATAGAAGGCCGAGGACGGGCCGCCGCGCACCACTTCGATGCGTTCGATGGTCTCGTCCAGGCGGAACGCCTGGTCGCCGTTGAGATAGCCCAGCGCCGGATCGTGCTGCACCGGGATGCCGTCCTCCAGCAACTGCACCGAACCGAAGCCGTCCACCGGTACCCCGCGCGCGCGGATGTTGCCGCTGGCCTCGCCGCCGGACGCCTCGACCCAGAAGCCGGGTACCGACTTCATCGCTTCGGTGACGCTGGTGGGCGCCTGCATGCGCAGGTTCTCTTCCTCGATGTTGGTGACCGAGTAGCTGGTCTCGGCCTTGGTACGGATGCCGCTGCCGGCGCGGCCGGTGACGATCACCGTGTCCAGGTCGCGCGCTTCGATGCGCGGCCCCGCGCCGTCCTGCGCGGCTTGCTGCGCCATCGCCGGCGCGTGCACGGCGAGCGCGATGCCACCGATGGTCAGGACATGGCGGATCGCGCCTGCGAGGCGGTGCGGGGAAGACGTCATCGGGGAATCTCCGGGGGAAGAGGACAGGCCAGGCGCCCTGCCTGCGGCGGCAGGGCGCGAAGCCGGGCATGTTCGACCGGTTTCGTTTAGCGCGGATGACGCATGCATGACGCTCGCCTGAAAACGGTGCGCGCGAGACGCGCCGTCGTGCCCGCGATGCTGCATGGCGTGCGCACCGCACGCTGCGCGGGTCCGCACGGATGCGTCGCGCAAAGAAGAAGGGCGAAGCCATCGGCTTCGCCCTTCGCATCCACGCCGTAAAGTGCAACGGCTACTGCCCGGCCATCATCCTCAGCACCTGGCCCAGGCCATAGGCGATCACCGTGCCCGTGGCGTAGCCCACCGTGCCCAGCAGCACGCCGACCGGCGCCAGGCTGGGATGGAACGCGGCCGCGACCACCGGGGCCGAGGCCGCGGCGCCGATGTTGCCCTGCGACCCGACCGCGAAATAGAACAGCGGCGCGCGCACCAGCTTAGCGGCCACCCAGATCACCAGGATGTGGGTCAGCATCCAGATGATGCCGATGGCCAGCAGCTCCGGCCGCCCGGCCAGCTTCATGAAATCCATCTGCATGCCGATGCAGGCGATCAGGAAGTACAGGAACACCGTGCCCAGCTTCGACGCGCCCGCGTTCTCCAGCCGGCGCACGCGGGTGGAGCTCAGGCCCAGGCCGGCCAGCGTGGACAGCACGATCACCCAGACGAACGCCGAGTCCAGGCTGAACTGCGCCGCGGAGGCCACGTTCGCCCCGAACCACGCCGCCAGCGGCGGAGCGACCGCGTGCGCCAGGCCGACGACGCCGAACGCCAGGCCGATGATGACCATCAGGTCGGACAGCGTGGGAATGCGCGCGTTGGCGGCCTCGTACGCGGCGATGCGTTCCTTCATCTCGTCCAGCGCGCGGGTGTCCGCGCCGCTGCGCGCGTCGATCTGCGGCGCCCGGTTGGCCAGGAACAGCAGGGTCGCCATCCAGGTGCTGGCGATGGCCACGTCGACCACGGCGAACTGGCCGAACAGGGTGGCGTCCACGCCGTAGACCTCGCGGATGGCCACCATGTTGGCGCCGCCGCCGATCCAGCTGCCCGACAGCGCCGCCATGCCCTTCCAGGTATCGCCGGCCACCGCCGACGGCCATACCCATTCCATCAACTGGAACGACACGATCGCCCCCAGCACGATGCCCAGCGTGCCCGCGCAGAACACGAACAACAGCCGCGGCCCCAGTTTCAAGATGCCCTTCAGGTCCACCGACAGGGTCAGCAGCACCAGCGCGGCCGGCAGCAGGATGCGGCTGGCGACGGGGTTGTAGAGCGCGCTGTTCTCGCCGTCGATCAGGCCCACGGTGTTGTACAGCGCCGGCACGAAGTAGCACAGCAGCAGCGCCGGCACCCAGGCGAAGAACTTCTTCCAGAACGGCGTCGGCCCGCTGGACAGCCAGAAGATCAGGCCCAGCGTGGCGGCGATGAGGCCGAACAGGACGATGTCGCTGGCGATCAGCGCGGGTGCGGCGGGCGTGGTGGATTCGATCGCCATCGGCGGCGTTCTCCGTTTCGGCAAAAAGAAAGGGCCGGTCCGGGCCGGCCCTTCGACGGTGGGATCAGCGGCCGATGTGCTGCTTCAGCCAGGCGTTGACGGTGTCGTGCCAGAGCACGCTGTTGGCCGGCTTGAGCACCCAGTGGTTCTCGTCGGGGAAGTACAACAGCTTCGATTCGATGCCCTTGCGCTGCAGCGCGGTGAACGTGGACAGGCCCTGGTCCACCGGCACGCGGTAGTCCTTCTCGCCCTGCACCACCAGCATCGGCACGCGCCAGTTGGCGACATGGTTGACCGGGTTGAACTTCTCGTAGTTTTGCGGCTTGTCGAACGGCGTGCCGCCGTTCTCCCATTCGGTGAACCACAGTTCCTCGGTCACGTAGCCCATCGAACGGGTGTCGAACACGCCGTCGTGGTTGACCAGGCACTTCCACGGCGACTGCCCGGCCGCGTCGAACCAGTTGCCGGCGATCCAGTTGATCATGTAGCCGCCGTAGCTGGCGCCCAGGGCGCAGGCCTTGCCGCCGTCCAGGAACGGATACTTCTGCTGCGCGGCGGCCCAGCCCTTCTGCAGATCCTCCAGCGGCTTGCCGCCCCAGTCGCCGCTGATCGAATCGGTGAAGGCCTGGCCGTAGCCGGTCGAGCCGTGGAAGTCGATCATCACCACCGCGTAGCCCTGGCCGGCGTAGGTCTGCGGGTTCCAGCGGTAGCTCCAGCCGTCGCCGAAGCTGCCCTGCGGGCCGCCGTGGATCAGGAACGCGACCGGATAGCGCTTGCCTTCCTCGTAGTTCCAGGGCTTGACCACGTAGCCGTGCACGGTCTCGCCGTTCCAGCCGGGGAAGCTGAACTGCTCGTAGGCGCCGAAGGCGACGTCCGGCAACACCTCGCCGGCGGCCGGCGTGATCGCCCTTTGTGCCTGCGGGCTGGACAGCGAAGCAGTGAACAGCTGGTCGCCGCTGCGCAGCGAATTGCGGGTGAAAGCGATGGTGTCGCCGGCGATGTCGAACGCGGAGATGCTGCCCTCGCCCAGCACCTTCTCGACCTTGCCGCTGGCGATGTCGACCGCGAACAGCGGGTGCTGGCCCAGGTCCTGGGCGGTGGTGTAGATCGTGCGGCCGTCGGCGGACAGGACGATGCCGTCGGCGCTGCGGTCCCAGTCCGGGGCGATCTCGCGGGTGGCGCCCGTGGCCAGGTCGCGCTCCATCAGGCCGAAGCGGTCGGCCTCGAAGCCCGGGCGCTTCATCGCCCGGTAGTACAGCTTGCCGCCGTCGGCGCTGAACACCGGACCGGTGTCCCAGGCGCGGTTCTGGCCCTGCGGGCCGGGCGAGGCGGCCGCGGCATCGGCGCGGTCGTCGAAGGTCAGGCTGGCCAGCACCGGCTGTTGGCGGTCGATGCGGTAGCGGTACAGGTCGAAGTCGGTCGACCAGGCTTCGTGGCGGTCGGCGCGGCGCATCGCGAACACGATCGACTGCCCGTCCGGCGCCCAGGCGTATTCGTCGTTGCCGCCGAACGGTCTGGACGGCACGTTGCCCGGGCCGAAGGAACCGGTCGCCGCATCGACCAGGGCGACGCGCTGGGTGCCGTTGCCGATCTTCGCGTCGGCCACGAACAGGCGGTTGTGGCGGCCGTCCTCCCAGGTGTCCCAGTGGCGCACGAACAGCTGCTCGTAGAGCACGCCGCTGGCCTTGGCCTGCTTGCGCTCGTCCAGGCGCTTGACCGTGCATTCCAGGTCGGCGCCGCAGTCCGGGAACACTTCCATGCTCACCGCGATCCGGCTGCCGTCCGGCGAGAGCTTGAAGCTGCCCACGTCCAGCGGGAACCGGGTCAGCTGCCGCGGCACGCCGCCGGCGGCCGGCATCGCGTACACCTGCTGGCTGCCGCCGAAGGCGCTGAGGAAGTACAGGGTCTGGCCGTCGGCCGAGAACGCCGGCGAGTTCACGTTCCAGCCCACCGGGGTGATCCGCCTGGGCGGGGCCAGGTCGCGGGTGCGCAGGTCGCGGCTCCACAAGGAGGTGCTGGCCTTGCCGAAGTCCTTGCCGCCGTTCTCCATGGCGATCTCGCGCTTGGCGAACACCACCCGCGCCCCATCGGGCGAGAGCACAGGCGAGGACACGCGGTCGAGCTTCTGCAGGTCGCGCACGTCGAAGCCGCGGGCGGCCTGCGCATCGTGGGTGGCGGCCAGGCCG
The DNA here is from genome assembly GCF_010093185.1 of Pseudoxanthomonas jiangsuensis. Lineage (GTDB taxonomy): Bacteria > Pseudomonadota > Gammaproteobacteria > Xanthomonadales > Xanthomonadaceae > Pseudoxanthomonas > Pseudoxanthomonas jiangsuensis. Next base: position 28,947 of record NZ_PDWL01000032.1, read on the forward strand.
AGCAGCCCGGCCAGGGCCAGGGCGAGGGGGGTACGGGCGGACATCATCCGGAACTCCTTGGAACGAGGCGATCCCGGATGCTAGGCAGCGCCGCCGGGCCGGCGCAAAGGCGGAAGGTCATGCCTTCCGCCGCGGTCGTCGCGCGCGGGTCAGGCCGCCGGCTCGGCGCGCTCGCCGCGCTTGCCGACCCGGTACAGCAGCCAGCCGACCAGGGCCAGCACCGCCAGCCCGACCCACTGCGCCGCGGCGCCGAGGCCGAACGGCAGGGCCAGCACTTCCGGGTCCTGGGTGATCACGATCGGCAGGGCGATCGCGATCCCCATCAACGCCTCGCCGGTGATCAGGCCGGCCGAGAACAGCACGCCCGGGCGGTGCACCCGGTCCAGCGCGGCCTCGTCGTCGGCGCGCACCTTGTGGAAGCGCTCGACCAGGTGGGCCAGCAGGCCACCGAGGAAGATCGGCACCATCAGTTCCAGCGGCAGGTAGATGCCGATCGCCGCGGCCAGCACCGGCACCCGGAAGCGCGAGCCGCGCGCCTTCAGCCAGCCGTCCAGGGCGATCACCAGCGCGCCGATCACCCCGCCGATGGCGATCATGGTCCACGGCAGCTGGCCGCCGAACAGGCCCTTGGCCACCGAGGCCATCAGGTTGGCTTGCGGCGCCGGCAGGGTCTTGGAGCCGATCCCGTACGCCTGCTGCAGCAGGTTCAGGACCGGGGCCATGACCAGCGCGCAGGAGAACGCGCCGATGCCCAGCATCAGCTGCTGCTTCCACGGGGTGGCGCCGACCAGGTAGCCGGTCTTCAGGTCCTGCAGGTTGTCGCCGCCCACGGCCGCCGCGCAGCACACCACCGCGCCGATCATGATCGCGGCCACCGCGCCCAGCGGCGCGCCGTTGACCTGGACCTGGCCGTCAGCGCCCAGCAGCATCAGCAGCACGACCGAGGCGAACAGGATGGTGGCGATGGTGATGCCCGAGACCGGGTTGTTGGAGGAGCCGACCAGGCCGGCCAGGTAGCCGGACACCGAGACGAACAGGAAGCCGGCGACGATCATGATGAGGGTCATCGGCACGCTGACGTGCCACTGGCCGACGATCGCCTGGTACAGCGCCAGCAAGGGCAGCACGAACAGCACCAGCGCCACCAGCATCCACTTCATCGGCAGGTCGCGGTCGGTCTCCTGGCCACCTTGGGCGGCGCCCTTGCGTGCGGCGGCGAAGCCGCTGCGGATGCCCGCGAGCAGCGAGTTGCGCAGCGAGAACAGGGTCCACACCCCGCCGACCAGCATCGCGCCGACGCCGAGGAAGCGGATCTTGGCCGACCAGATCGCGAACGCCGCGTCGGCCGCCGGCGCACCGGCGATGCCCGCGGCCAGGGCCGGGTCGGAGCCGAGGAAGAAGGCGTGGTACAGCGGGATGGCGATGTGCCAGGACAGGATCGCGCCCGACAGCACCACGATGCCCACGTTCAGGCCGACGATATAGCCCACCCCCAGCAAAGCCGGCGACAGGCCGGTGCCGAGGTAGCCGATCAGCTTGTTGTTGGCGAAGTAGCCGGCCACCGCCCAGCTGTCCGGGATCGCGCGCAGGCCGTTGGCCGCGGCCAGCTTCACCACCGCGCCGATCGCCGCCGAGATGCCGAGGATCTTCAGCCCCGGGCCCGGATTCTCGCCAGCCTTGAGCACCTCGGCCGCGGCCTTGCCCTCGGGGAACGGCAGCGGGTCCTCGACGATCATCGAGCGCCGCAGGGGCACCGAGAACAGCACGCCCAGCAGGCCGCCGAGGCCGGCGATGCCCAGCACCCACCAGTACTTGAAGTCGGGCCAGTAGCCCATCAGCACCAGCGCAGGGATGGTGAAGATCACGCCGGCGGCGATCGAGGAGCCGGCCGAGGCGCCGGTCTGGACGATGTTGTTCTCCAGGATCGTGCCGCCGCCCAGCAGCCGCAGCACGCCCATCGACACCACCGCCGCAGGGATCGCCGTGGCCACGGTCAGGCCGGCGAACAGGCCCAGGTAGGCATTGGCCGCCGACAGCACCACCGCCAGGACGATGGCGAGGACGACGGCACGGAAGGTCAGCTGCGGCGCGGCGGCGGGCCCGGGCATACGGTTTCCCCTGTAAACAAGAAGCCCGACACGCTATCGGCCCGGGGACGGCAAGTCCAGTACCGGGCGGGCCGGAGCGGGCCGGCACCGGCGCGCCGCCCGGCCGCCGCGCCCGGGAGCACCGCCCGTGCTCACTCCGCGGGCGAAGTCCCCAGATGGGTACCCAGGAACGCCAGCAGACGGCCGTAGTACTCCTTCAGGTGGGGCTGGGTGTAGAAGCCGTGCCCCTCGTTGGCGTAGTACAGCGACTGCACCGGCACTCCGGCGCCCTTGAGCGCGGCCTCCATCATCCGGGTGTGCTCGATCGGGGTGATCTGGTCCTCGCCGCCCGCCGCGAGGAACACCGGCACCTTGATCTGCGCGGCCAGCAGGTTCGGGGACGTGGCCCGGAGCGCGGCCGGGTCGTCACCCACCCAGTCCGCGGCGAAGGTCTGCAGGGAGCGGGCGCCGGCGTTCAGCGCCCGATTGCGGGTCATCAGGTCGTAGACCCCGACATAGCCGGCCGCACAGCGGTACAGCTCCGGCTCCCTGGCCGCACCCATCAGCGCGGCATAGGCGCCGTAGCTGGCGCCGTAGATGCAGATGCGCCGCGGATCGGCGATCCCCTGGGCGATCGCCCAGCGGGTGGCGTCGGTCAGGTCGTCCTGCATCGCCCGGCCCCATTGCCGCGCGCCGGCCTGGCGGAAGGCGCGGCCGTAGCCGCCGGAACCACGGTAGTTGAGCCGCAGCACGGCATAGCCGGCCGCGGCCAGGAGCTGGGCTTCGTCGTCGAACTCCCAGGTGTCCTGGATGCCGTAGGGGCCGCCATGCGGCAGCAGCACCAGCGGCAGGCCGCGATCGGAGGAGCCCGGCGGCACGGTGAGGTAGCCGCGCAGCGCCAGGCCGTCGCGGGCCTGCAGCGCCACCGGCCGGGACTGGGCCATCTTCAGCGGGTCCAGCCACTCGCGCCGGCTGAGCAGGCGCTTGGCCGAGCGGGCCTGGGTGTCGAACAGGAAGAAGTCACCGCTGTTGCGGTCCGATGTGCTCAGCACCAGGGCCAGGCGGCCGTCGGCGGTGCGCGAGGTGATCCGCACCATCTCGCCCTTGAACGAGCGCTCCAGCATCTGCTGCAGCTGGGCATCGGGATGGTCCGGCTTGAAGAACGCGGTGCGCGGCACCCCGTCCATGAACACCGCGCCGATCGGCTCGCGCGGGCCGTGGCTGGCGTAGACGATCTCGTAGGGATCGGCGTTGTCGTCGCGCAGCACCTCGCTGCGCCGGCCGCTGGCCACGTCCCAGGCGACGATGCTGTCCGGCCCCTGCGGATGGTCGGTGAGCAGGTAGGCGGTGGCGCCATCGGCCGAGAACCCGAGCGGGATCTCCCGGCGCCGGCTCCGGGCCTCGTCGTTGAGCAGGGTCCACTCGGCGCCGTCGCCGCTGCGGTGGTAGAGCTTGCTGAAGTTGTCGCCGTCCGCGCCCGTCGCCAGGCGCACCACGCCCTGGTGGTCGGTGGTGAAATCCGCGCGGCGCACCGGCACCCGCGCCAGCTGCTGGCGACGGCCGCTTTCCACGTCCATGCGCTCGGCACGGGTATAGGCGTCGTCGCCGAAGCTGCCGACGGTCAGGATCACGTTGCGTGCGTCCGCGGGCAGGTCGTCGGTCAGCCGCGCCCACACGTCCTCGGGCTTCTTCGGCTGGATCCGGGTGCCGGCACCGGCGCTGACCACGCGCTGGCCGACCAGCACCTCGGCGCCGCCGCCGTCTGCATCCAGGCCGACGATCTCGCCGGTGGGCATCGGTTCGGCCAGCAGACCGAACTTGTCGGCCACGCCCAGCAGGACCCGCTCCGGGCCCACCCAGCGAAACCAGCTGATGTCGGTATTGCGGCCCAGCGAGAAGCTCGCCGACAGCTTCATGTCCGCCATCCGCAGGATCACCAGCCCGGTACGGTCCTCCAGCGGCATCACCGCCGCCAGATACTGGCCGTCCGGCGAAAGCTGCACGTCGCGGAACTGCTCGCGGCGCAGGAACGGTTCCGGATCCACCTGCGCGGCCCGCGCCGGCGCCAGTCCCGCCCCCGCCAGCACCGCCC
>NZ_PDWL01000033.1 GCF_010093185.1 Pseudoxanthomonas jiangsuensis
TTGCTGAATGCACCGGGTGCCCGGCCGCCCCCTCCCGCCCCCGCCTAGGCGCCTTTCCCCCCCCATTGAAGCACCAAACTCCTGCAATGCATGAAACCGCCTCCCTCAGGACCCCCGACCCCCCCCCACGCCCCGCTGGCCCGTCCCGTCCCGGCCCCGCGCCGGCCCCCCGCGGCCCCGCGGGGGCCGCGCCTGCGACGCGGGGGGACCCGCGCCCGCCCCTGCCGACCCCCTGCCGATGACCCGACTGCCCCGCTTCGCCAAACCCCTCGCCGTGATCGTCCTGCTCGCCGCGATCGTCCTGGGCTGGCGGGCCTGCAGCGGCGGCAAGGAGGACGGCGGCGACGGACGCTGGGGCGACGGCGAGCGTCCGCCGACGCCGGTCCGGGTGGCGGTCGCCGAGCGCGGCCCGCTGGACGTGGAACTGAAGGCGCTGGGCACGGTGACCCCCCTGCGGACCGTGACCGTGCGCTCGCGGGTCGAGGGCGAACTGCTGCGGCTGGCGTTCGACGAAGGCCAGCAGGTCCGCGCCGGCCAGCTGCTGGCGGAGATCGACCCGGCGCCGTTCAAGGTCCAGCTGGCCCAGGCCACCGGCCAGCAGAAGCAGAACCTGGCCGAACTCGAGAACACCCGGATCCAGCTGCAGCGCTACCGCGACCTGGCCGGCGGCAATTACGTGTCGGCCCAGGACGTGGCCAACCTGCAGGCCCAGGTGCGCCAGTTCGAGGGCCGCCGCGAGAGCGACCAGGCCGCGGTGGACGAGGCCAGGCTGCAGCTGGACTACACCCGGATCCTGGCCCCGATCGACGGCCGGGTCGGCCTGCGCGGGGTGGACGTGGGCAACCTGGTGCGCACCGGCGACGAGAACGGGATCGTCACCCTCACCCAGACCCGGCCGATCAGCGTGGTCTTCGCCCTGCCGGAAACCGCCCTCGGCTCGCTGACCGCGGCCGTGCGCGGCGGCGGCGAGCTGGCGGTGCAGGCCTGGGACCGCGACGAGCGCCGGCCGCTGGCGACCGGCACCCTGTCCAGCATCGACAACCGGATCGACACCCAGACCGGCACCGTGCGCCTGCGCGCGGTGTTCGCCAACGACGACGAATCGCTGTTCCCCAACCAGTCGGTCAACGTGCGCCTGCGCCTGGGCCGCGAGGAGGCGATCGTGGTGCCGGAGGCCGCGGTCCAGTTCGGCAGCCAGGGCACCTACGTCTACGTGGTCAACGCCGATGCCACCGCCGCGGTGCGGCCGGTGAAGCTGGGCGCCAGCCAGGGCGAGCGGGTGGCGGTGGCCGAGGGCCTGAAGCCCGGCGAGCGGGTGGTGCTGGAAGGCCTGGACCGGCTGCGCGAGGGCGGCAAGGTCGAGGTCATCGGCGACGGCGCGGATGCCGCGGGCGAAGCCGGCAAGGATGACGACACGACCACGGCGGCGGACGGCAAGGACGCGGCCCGGCCGGCGAACGCGCGATGAACCTCTCGCGCCCGTTCATCCTGCGCCCGGTGGCGACCTCGCTGCTGATGCTGGCGCTGCTGCTGTCGGGCCTGTTCGCCTACCGCCTGCTGCCGGTCTCGGCCCTGCCCCAGGTCGACTACCCGATCATCCAGGTCCTGACCTTCTACCCGGGCGCCAGCCCGACGGTGACCACCAGCGCGGTGACCGCGCCGCTGGAGCGGCGCCTGGGCCAGATCCCGGGCCTGAACCAGATGACCTCGACCAGCTCCGGCGGGGCCTCGGTCATCACCCTGCAGTTCTCGCTGGAGGTGGACCTGGGCGTGGCCGAGCAGGAAGTGCAGGCGGCGATCAACGCCGCCAACAGCTTCCTGCCCAACGACCTGCCGATGCCGCCGGTGTACCGCAAGGTCAACCCGGCCGACGCCCCGATCATCACCCTGGCGGTGACCTCGCCGACGATGGCCCTGCCGGAGGTCTACGACCTGGTCGACACCCGCATGGCCCAGCGCCTGTCGCAGCTGCCCGGCGTGGGCCTGGTCAGCCTGGCCGGCGGGCAAAGGCCGGCGGTGCGGATCCAGGTCAACCCGCAGGCGCTGGCCGCCGCCGGGCTGGACGTGGGCGACATCCGCCAGGCGATCGCCACGGCCAACGTCAACATGCCCAAGGGCAGCTTCGACGGCCCGACCCGGGCGATCATGCTCGACGCCAACGACCAGATGCGCTCGGCCGAGGAGTACCGGCGGCTGATCCTGGCCTGGAATGCCGGCGCGCCGCTGCGCCTGGGCGACGTGGCCACGGTCGAGCAGGGCCCGGAGAACCGCCACCTGGCCGCCTGGTCGGGCGAGGTGCCGGCGATCCTGGTCAACATCCAGCGCCAGCCCGGCGCCAACGTGATCCAGGTGGTGGACCGGATCCACGAACTGCTGCCGCAGCTGCGCGCGGCGATGCCGGCCGCGGCGGAAGTCACCGTGCTCAGCGACCGCACCGAATCGATCCGCGCCTCGATCAAGGGCGTGCAGCACGAGCTGCTGCTGGCGATCGGCCTGGTGGTGCTGGTGACCTTCGTGTTCCTGCGCACCGTGCCGGCCACGATCATCCCCTCGATTGCGGTGCCTTTGTCGCTGGTGACGACCTTCGGGGTGATGCTGCTGAGCGGGTTCTCGCTCAACAACCTGACCCTGATGGCGCTCACCATCGCCACCGGCTTCGTGGTCGACGACGCGATCGTGATGCTCGAGAACGTGGCCCGGCACATGGAGGACGGCGAAGGCCCGCTGGAGGCGGCGCTGAAGGGCGCGCGCCAGATCGGCTTCACCCTGGTGTCGCTGACGGTGTCGCTGATCGCGGTGCTGATCCCTCTGCTGTTCATGGGCGACGTGGTCGGCAAGCTGTTCCACGAATTCGCCATCACCCTGGCGGTGGCGATCGCGATCTCGCTGGTGGTCTCGCTGACCCTGACGCCGATGCTGTGCGCGCGCTTCCTCAAGGCCGGCCATGGCCATGCCTCCGGCGACGGCGGCGCGCAGGGCGACATGTTCGACCGGGTGATCGCCTGGTACGACCGCGGCCTGCACTGGGTGCTGGCGCGGCAGCCGCTGATGCTGGCCGCCACCGTCGCCACCCTGGCGCTGACCGTGGCCCTGTACGTGCTCGTCCCCAAGGGCTTCTTCCCGGTCCAGGACGCCGGCCTGGTCCAGGGCATCAGCGAGGCGCCGCAGTCGATCTCGTTCGAGGCCATGGCCCGGCGCCAGCAGGCTCTGGCCGCGGCGATCCTGGAGGACGGGGACGTGTCCACCCTGTCCTCGTTCATCGGCGTGGACGGCAGCAACGCCACCCTCAACAGCGGCCGCTTCCTGATCGAGCTCAAGCCGCACGCCGAGCGCGGCAGCGGCGCGGCCGAGGTGATCGAGCGGCTCAAGCACCGCGCCGCGCAGGTGCCGGGCATCGACCTGTACCTGCAGCCGGTGCAGGAGCTGAGCATCGAGGACCGGGTCAGCCGCACCCAGTACCAGTTCGCCCTGACCACTCCGGACGTGGCCGAGCTGTCGGAATGGACCGGGAAACTGCTGCGGGAACTGCGCACCCGCCCGGCCCTGGCCGACGTCGCCAGCGATCTCCAGGACCAGGGCCTGCAGGCCTGGGTGGACATCGACCGCGACGCCGCCGCGCGCCTGGGCATCCAGGTCTCGGCGGTGGCCGACGCCCTGTACGACGCCTTCGGTCAGCGCCAGGTCTCGACCATCTTCACCCACGCCAACCAGTACCGGGTGGTGCTGGAGGCCGACCCGCGCTTCCAGCTCGGCCCCGAGGCGATCGGCCGGATCCACGTGGCCACCGCCGACGGCGGGCAGACGCCGCTGTCGGGGATCGCGCGGATCGAGACCCGGCCGGCGGCGCTGCAGGTCAGCCACCTGGGCCAGTTCCCGGCGGCGACGGTGTCGTTCAACCTCGCGCCCGGCGCCTCGCTGGGCGAGGCGGTGGCGGCGATCGAGCAGGCGCGCACGGACATCGCCATGCCGGCCAGCGTCGAGCTGCGCCTGCAGGGCGCGGCGCAGGCCTTCCGCGCCTCCCTGTCCAGCACCCTGTGGCTGATCCTGGCCGCGGTGCTGGTGATGTACATCGTGCTGGGCGTGCTCTACGAGAGCTTCATCCACCCGGTGACGATCCTCTCCACCCTGCCCTCGGCCACCGTGGGCGCGCTGGTCGCCTTGCTGCTGTCCGGGCGCAGCCTGGACCTGATCGCGGTGATCGGCATCATCCTGCTGATCGGCCTGGTGAAGAAGAACGCGATCATGATGATCGACTTCGCCCTGGAGGCCGAGCGCGAGCAGGGCCTGGCCCCGCGGGAAGCCATACACCGCGCCGCGCTCCTGCGCTTCCGGCCGATCCTGATGACCACCCTGGCGGCGCTGTTCGCGGCGATCCCGATGATGTTCGCCAGCGGCTCGGGCGCCGAGCTGCGCCAGCCACTGGGCCTGGTGATGGTCGGCGGCCTGCTGGTGAGTCAGGTACTGACCCTGTTCACGACCCCGGTGATCTACCTGTTCTTCGACCGCTTCGTGCGCCGCGAGCGCGCCGCGGCTCCGCACGCCGGCGACGATGCCGGCGCCACGGCGGCCTGACATGCAGCACGCGCCCGACTCGCCCAACCTGTCGCGGGTGTTCATCGAACGCCCGGTGGCGACCGTGCTGCTGGCGCTGGCGGTGGTGCTGGTCGGGCTGCTGGCGCTGTACCGGCTGCCGGTGGCGCCGTTGCCGCAGGTCGATTACCCGGCGATCCAGGTCAGCGCCGGCCTGCCCGGCGCCAGCCCGGAGTCGATGGCCGCCACCGTGGCCACCCCGCTGGAACGCGCTTTGGGCAGCATCCCCGGCATCACCCGGCTGGATTCCAACAGCAGCCAGGGCAATACCCGGATCGACCTGCGCTTCAGCCTGGACCGCGACGTGGACGAGGCCGCGCGCGAGGTCCAGGCGGCGATCAACGCCGCCCGCGCGCAGCTGCCGGCAGGCATGCCGGGCATGCCGCAGTACCGCAAGATCAACCCGTCGCAGGCGCCGATCATGAGCCTGGCGATGAGCTCGGACACGCTCACGCCGGGCCAGATCTACGACGTGGCCTCCACCGTGATCGCGCAGAAGATCGCGCAGATCCCGGGCGTGGGCCAGGTCCAGGTCGGCGGCGGCTCGCTGCCGGCGGTGCGGGTGTCGCTGGATGCGGCGGCGCTGAACCAGTACGGCATCGCCCTGGACGAGGTCGCCGGCGCGATCCGCAACGCCAATGCCCTGCGCCCGCTGGGCAGCGTGGCCCGCGACGACCGCCAATGGCAGGTCGAGGCCGGGCTGCAGCTGCGCACCGCGGCCGAGTACCGCGACCTGGTGGTGGCCTGGCGCGACGGCCGCCCGGTGCACCTGCGCGACGTGGCCCAGGTCGGCGAGGGCACCGAGGACCGCTACGCCAGCGGCTTCCACAACGACCGCGCCGCGGTCCTGCTGATCGTCAGCCGCCAGCCCGGCGCCAACATCATCCAGACCGTGGACGCGATCCACGCCCAGATGGACACCCTGCGCGCGCTGTTGCCGGCCTCGATCGACATGACCGTGTCGATGGACCGCTCGCCGGTGATCCGCGCCACCCTGCGCGAGGCCGAGTTCACCCTGGTCCTGGCGATCGGCCTGGTGGTGCTGGTGGTGCTGGGCTTCCTCGGCAGCTGGCGCGCGGCGCTGGTGCCGGCGCTGGCGATCCCGGTGTCGCTATTCGGCGCGCTGGCGATCATCTGGCTGGCCGGGTTCTCGCTCAACACCCTGTCGCTGATGGCCCTGATCGTGGCCGCGGTGCTGGTGGTGGACGACGCGATCGTGGTCCTGGAGAACATCGACCGCCACATCGACGCCGGGCTGTCGCCGTTGCAGGCGGCCCTGCGCGGCGCCGGCGAGGTCGGCGCCACCCTGCTGTCGATGAACATCGCCCTGGCGGTGGTATTCGTCTCGATCCTGTTCCTGGACGACTTCGTCGAGCGCCTGTTCCGCGAGTTCTCGCTGACCCTGGTGGCGGCGATGTCGGTGTCCCTGCTGGTGTCGCTGAGCCTGAGCCCGGCGCTGTGCGCGCGCGTGCTGCGTGCCCGTGACGCCAGCCCGGTGGTCACGCCCTGGCAGCGCCTGGGCACGATGCTGTTCGAGGGCCTGCGCGGCGCCTACCTGCGCACCCTGGGCACCACCCTGCGCCACGTGCCGCTGGGCCTGGGCATCCTGCTGGCCACCGTCGCACTCAACGCCTGGCTGCTCACCCAGGTACCCAAGGGCACCGTGCCGCAGCAGGACACCGGCCAGGTGCGCGGCTTCATCCGCGGCGACGACGGCCTCTCGTTCCAGGTGATGCAGCCCAAGATCCAGGCCTACCGCAAGCTGCTGACCGACGACCCGGCGATCGCCGAGATCGCCGGCTTCATCGGCGGCGGCACCGGCGTGAACAACGGCTGGGTGATGGTGCAGATGAAGCCGCTGGCCGAGCGCAGGATCTCCAGCCGCGAGGTGATCGACCGCCTGCGCAAGGCCATGCCGAAGGTGCCCGGCGGGGTGATGTGGCTGAACGTGGACCAGGACATCAAGCTCGGCGGCGGTAACGAGGACGGCAACTACGACTACCAGCTGATGTCCGGCGACATCGTCCCGCTGCGCGAATGGACGCCGAAGGTACAGGCCGCGCTGGCCGAACTGCCGGAGCTGGTGGACGTGGACTCCAGCGGCGACGAGGGCATGCGCCAGGTGCAGCTGCACATCGACCGCGAGACCGCCACCCGGCTGGGCGTGGACATGCGCATGGTCGCCACCGTGCTCAACAACTCCTTCAGCCAGCGCCAGGTCGCCACCCTGTACGACAGCCTCAACCAGTACCGGGTGGTGATGGAACTGGATCCGCGCTACACCCAGTCGCCGACCACGCTGGAACAGGTGTACGTGATCGGCAAGGACGGCCGGCGGGTGCCGCTGTCGGCCTTTGCACGCTGGGAATACGGCATGGCGCCGGACCGGATCCAGCACCGCGAGCAGTTCGTGGCCACGCGGATTGGCTTCTCGCTGGCGCCGGGCGTGTCGCTGGGCGAGGCGACGGCGGCGATCGAGCGGGCGATGGACAGGATCATGCTGCCCACCGAGGTGCAGGGGAAGCTCGGCGAGGAAGCCGGCAGCCTGCAGCAGCTGCGCGACCGCCAGATGTGGCTGGTCCTGGGCGCGGCGCTGGCGGTGTACCTGGTGCTGGGCGTGCTGTACGAGAGTTTCGTGCAGCCGCTGGCGATCCTGTCGATCCTGCCCTCGGCCGGGATCGGCGCGCTGCTGGCCCTGCTGGCGTTCGGCGCGGAACTGGACCTGATCTCCCTGCTGGGCCTGTTCCTGCTGGTCGGGGTGGTGATGAAGAACACCATCCTGATGGTCGATTTCGCCCTGGCCGCGCAGCGCGAAGGCAAGGGCGCGCACGAGGCGATCCTGGACGCGGCACGGCTGCGCTTCCGCCCGATCCTGATGACCAGCTTCGCCGCCCTGCTCGGCACCCTGCCGCTGATGCTGGCCACCGGCGAGGGCTGGGAGCTGCGGCGGCCGCTGGGCATCGCGATCGTCGGCGGCCTGCTGGTCAGCCAGTGGTTGACCCTGTACACCACGCCGGCGGTGTTCCTGGCCCTGGACCGCCTGCGCCGCAGGCTGGCCCGCCGGTCTCCCAACGCCTACGGGGACAGCGGCTCCCAGGGGGCGTGCGCGGCGGCGGCATCCAGCAAGGCGCGCAGTTCGGGTTCGTCGGGATAGTCGAGCTCGTCGATCGCGACGACCGGCTGCACGCCGTTCGCATTGCAGGCGAACGCGGCGCGGAAGGCCGGCAGTTCGTCCACGCTTACCGGGCGGATTTCCTGGGCCACGCCATTCGCCGCCAGTCCCAGCTGCAGCAGGCGCTCGGCGGTACCGCGCAGGGCCGGCGCCTGCGGCCAGACCACCCGCACGCCGTCCCAGAAGCCGATGTTCCAGACCGTGCCCTCGCTGATCCGCGCCTGTCCGCCGTCGACGAACAGCGCATCGTCGAACCCGGCCATCTGCGCCTGGCGGCGATGGTGGAACAGGGGGAAGGTGCCGACGTGCTTGAGCTGCGGCACCGGGCGGAAGAAATGCCGCACCTGCACCCGCAGGGGGCTTGCCGGCGCCGGCGCCGGCGCGCTCGCCGAGACCAGCACGTCGGGCGCGACCCGGCGCAACGGCTGGCGGTGGTCGAAGCCGCGCGCGAACACCGTGACCCGCAGGGAGCAGTCGCCGCCGGCCGCGGCCTGCGCCATCCAGCCGCGGACCGCGTCCTCGTCCAGCGGCTCGTCGAACAGCTCGACGTTGCCCAGGCGCAGGCGCTCGAAGTGCAGGGCCAGGCCCTGCGCCCGCCCGCCGCGGACCTGCAGGGAAGTGAAATGGCCGTAGTTGGTCAAGGCCAGCGCGCGCAAGGCCGCTCCTTCCGCGTCGGCCGGTAGGCCGTCGAGCAGATGTACCGGTGTCACCGTGTCCATGCCTCCCTCCCCGGCGGCGTGCGGACCCTCAGCGGAACGGTAGGCCGCCTCTCCCGCCCATGCCGCCCATCATGCCCTGCAGGCCGCGCATCATGCCCTTCATCCCGCCGCGGCCCATCTTCGACATCATCTTTTCCATCTGCTGGTACTGCTTGAGCAGCTTGTTGACGTCGGCCGGGGTGGTGCCCGAGCCGCGGGCGATGCGCGCCCGACGCGAGCCGTTGAGCAGGTCCGGGTTGCGCCGCTCCTTGGGCGTCATCGAGCCGATGATCGCCATCATCCGCGGCACCTCGCGGCTCTGCGAGACTTGCTGCTTGAGGTGCTCGGGCACCTGGCCCAGGCCGGGCAGCTTGTCGATCAGGCCGGCGATGCCGCCCATGTTCTGCATCTGCTCGAGCTGGTCGCGCATGTCGTTGAGGTCGAACTTCTTGCCCTTGGCGACCTTGGCGGCGAGCTTGGCCGCCTTCTCCTGATCGACGTTCTGCTCGACCTGCTCGACCAGCGACAGCACGTCGCCCATGTCGAGGATGCGCGCGGCCACGCGGTCGGGGTGGAACACGTCCAGGCCGTCGAGCTTCTCGCCGGTACCGACGAACTTGACCGGCTTGCCGGTGACGTAACGCACGCTCAGCGCCGCGCCGCCGCGGGCGTCGCCGTCGGTCTTGGTCAGGACCACGCCGGTCAGCGGCAGGGCCTCGGCGAAGGCCTTGGCGGTGTTGGCCGCGTCCTGGCCGGTCATGGCGTCGACCACGAACAGGGTCTCGGCCGGGTTGACCGCCGCGTGCAGGACCTTGATCTCGGCCATCATCGCCGCGTCGATCGCCAGGCGGCCGGCGGTGTCGACGATCAGCACGTCGGCGAAGGATTTCTTCGCGTCGGCGATCGCGGCGCGGACGATGTCCTCGGGCTTCTGCCCGGCGTCGGACGGGAAGAACAGCACCCCGGTCTGCTCGGCCAGGGTCTTGAGCTGCTCGATCGCGGCCGGACGGTAGACGTCGGCGCTGACCACCATCACCTTCTTCTTGCGCTTGTCCTTCAGGTGCCGGGCCAGCTTGCCCACGGTGGTGGTCTTGCCGGCGCCCTGCAGGCCGGCCATCAGGATGATCGCCGGCGCCGGGACATTCAGGTTCAGGTCGCTGGCGGCCGAACCCATCACCGCGGTCAGCTCGTCGCGCACGACCTTGATCAGGGCCTGGCCCGGAGTCAGCGACTTCAGCACTTCCTGGCCGACCGCGCGCACCTTGATCCGCTGGATCAGGGCCTGGACCACCGGCAGGGCGACGTCGGCCTCGAGCAGGGCGATGCGCACCTCGCGCACGGCCTCGCTGATGTTGGACTCGGTCAGCCGGCCGCGGCCGCGCAGGCGCTCGAGGGTGCCGGACAGGCGCTGGGTCAGGGATTCGAACATGGGGCGGACCGGGCAACGGGAAAACGGCCGCCGATTATAGCCGCCGGCCGCGCCCGCCCCTCCTCCGCACCCGTCCCGTATGCGAAACTCGACCGATGACAATCGTTCTCATCGCCGTCGCCGCCTACCTGGCCGCCGCCCTGCTCCTGTTCCGCGGCGTGGCCGGGGCGCGGCCGCAGCCGTCGCGGGCGTGGCTGGCGCCGGCGCTGGTGGCGGTGCTCCTGCACGGCGGCTACCACCTGGCGGTGGCCTGGCGCACCGCGGGCGGGCCGGACATGCACTTCTTCTCGGCCCTGTCGCTGGTCAGCCTGGGCATGGCGGCGATGACCGCGGTGGTCGGCGCGCGCGGGCGGATGGCCGCGCTGGGCGTGTTCGCCTTCCCGCTGGCCGCGGCCCTGCTGGCGGCCTACCACGGCCACGGGCACGCGCCGTCGCCGGCGCTGGACTGGCGGCTGCAGCTGCACGCCTGGCTGGCTTTGCTGGCGTACGCCACCCTGGCCATCGCCGCGCTGCTGGCGGTGATGCTGTGGCTGCAGGACCGCGCCCTGCGCCGGCGCGAATTCCACGCCTGGCTGCGTACCCTGCCGCCGCTGACCGAACTGGAGATCCTGCTGTTCCGCACGATCGCGGTCGGGTTCGCCCTGCTGACCCTCACCCTGCTGACCGGGGTGCTGTTCGTCGAGGACTTCCTGTCCCAGCATCTGGTCCACAAGACCGTGCTCAGCGTGCTGTCCTGGCTGGTGTTCGGCGGCCTCCTGCTGGGCCGCTGGCGCTACGGCTGGCGCGGCATCCGCGCGGTGCACTGGACCCTGACCGCGATGGCGTTGCTGCTGCTGGCGTTCTTCGGCAGCAAGTTCGTGCTGGAGCTGGTGCTGGGTCAGGCCTGATGCGGCCGGCTCCGTCGTGGATGCCGGGCCTGTGCGCCGTCCTGCTGGCCTGCGCGGGCGCCGCCGCCGCCGCCCCGCCGCCGGACGCCGGCACGCTGCAGAACCAGGCCGAGCGGACCCTGGCCGAGCCGGCGTCGCCTCCGCCCCCGGGCGAAGAAGCCGAGGCGGCGGTGCCCGATCCCGGTCCGGAATTCGTCGTCCGCCGCTTCGACATCCAGGGCGCCCGCCTGGTCGCGGTGGACGAACTGCAGCGGGAACTGGCGCCCTGGCGCGACCGCCCGCTGCGCTTCGCCGAGCTGCGGGCCGCGCAGCGCGCCGTGGTCGCCCTGTACCGCGCGAACGGCTGGTTCGCGCGGGTGCAGCTGCCCGAGCAGGACATCACCGACGGCACCGTGGCCATGGTCGTGGTCGAGGCCCGGTTCGGACGGCTGGGGGTGCAGGACGAAGGCCGGCGCGCGCGCGGCGACTTCATCGCCCGCCTGGCCGGCCGCGGCCTGGAGCCCGGCGCGCCCTATCCGCTGGAGCGGCTGGAGCGCGGCCTCCTGCTGGCCAACGATCTGCCGGGCGTCTCCGTGGACGGCGTGCTCCAGGCCGGGCAGGCGCCCGGCACCAGCGACCTGGTCCTGCAGGTCGACGACCTGCCGCTGTTCGGCGGCAGCGTCGCCATCGGCAACGACGGCAGCCGCTACACCGGGCGCACCCAGGCCATCGCCCGGCTCACCGTGGACAATCCCAGCGGCTACGGCGACCAGCTCAGCGCCAGCGGCATGCGCGGCCGCGACCTGGAATACGCCGGCGCCAGCTACGCCCTGCCGCTGGGCAGCAGCGGCCTACGCGGCAGCATCGCCTACACCTCGCTGCGCTACCGGCTGGGCAAGGAGTTCGAGTCGCTCGATGCCACCGGCCGTTCGCGCCTGCATCGCGCCGGCCTGACCTATCCCCTGCGGCGCAGCGAGAGCTGGAACCTGGAGATGGAACTGGCCTGGGCGCGCCGCCGCCAGCAGGACGACAGCCTCGGCCAGGCGCTGCGCCGGCGCGACGTCGACGATCTCGCCCTGAGCCTGTACGGCGACGCGGTGGACCGCTGGCGGGGCGGCGGCCATACCGCCTGGATCCTCGACCTCGGCCGCGGCCGCACCCGGCTGGGACTGCCGGAAGACCAGCTGTACGACGCGGCCGGCGCCGGCGTGCAGGGCCGCTTCGCGCTGGCGCGGCTGGAACTGCGCCACGACCGCTGGCTGGACGCCGACCGCTACTTGCGTGCGCGCCTGAACGGGCAGTGGGCCGACGGCAACCTGGATTCCTCGCAGCAGTTCGTGCTCGGCGGCCCGACCGGCGTGCGCGGCTACCCGGTCAACGAGGCCGCCGGCGACAGCGGCGTGGTCCTGCAGCTGGAGCTGCACAGGGTCTGGACGTGGCCGCGCCAGGGCGAACTGGACGGCCACCTGTCGCTGGACACCGGCACGATCCGCCAGCGCCAGGATCCCTGGGACGGCTGGGACATGGACGGCGCCCGGCACAACCGCTACCGGCTCTCGGCCTTCGGCGCCGGCCTGCGCTGGAGCCGTGGTGGCCTCAGCGCCAGCATCGCCCTGGCCGCGCCGCTGGGCGGCAACCCCGGCGTCCTCGAGGACGGCAACCAGGATGGCACCCGGCGCACCCCGCAGCTATGGTTCAACCTGCGCCAGCGCTTCCCGCCATGAACCAGACCCCTCCCGCGACTGCCTTCGCCTTCCCGCCCGCCGGCCGCAGCGGCCATCACCGCTGCGGCACGCCGCCGGCATGGCGGCATGGCCGGATGGCCGGCGCGGCCTTCGCGCTCGCCGCCCTGCTGCCGCCGGCCGCGGCCGCCCAGGACCCCGGCGCCCTGCCGGAAGGCGGCCGGGTGGTCGCCGGCGAGGCCAGCCTGGCGCGCCAGGCGAAGACGCTGACGGTCACCCAGCGCAGCCAGCGCGCGATCCTGGAATGGCGCAGCTTCGACATCGGCAGCGAGGCCAGCGTGCAGTTCCTGCAACCTTCCGCGTCGGCGGTGGCACTGAACCGGGTCCTCGATGGCGACGCCTCGCGCATCGCCGGCCAGCTGCGCGCCAACGGCCAGGTCTACCTGGTCAACGGCGCCGGCGTCCTGTTCGCCCCGGGCGCACGGATCGACGTCGGCCGCCTGGTCACCTCGAGCCTGGACATCGCCGATGGCGACTTCATGGCCGGATACGACCGCTTTCCGTCCGATACCGGCGCGAACTGGCTGAAGCCGGGCATCGCCCAGGCCGGCGACGATCCGGCTCCGCGTCCGCTCCCGCACGGGCCTGCCCCGGCGGAGGACGACGACGCCTCCGGTGGCGACAGCGGCGGCTCCGGTCGCCGCCTGACCCTGGACGCGGGCGCCGACGGCCACCTGCGCATCGGTATCCCGGCCGCCGACGTCCAGGCCCTGGTCGACAGCGGCGCGCTGGTCGAGGACGAGTACGGACTGGCCCTGGCCGAGCACGGCGATGCGGCGGTGGTCGAGGGCGCGGTGGCCGGCGACGGCACCCCGCAGGCGGCCGCCGCGGCCGTGCGCGAGGGCCGGCTCCTGCTGCTGGCCGACGCCGGTGCGCCGCAGGCGATGCAGGCCCCACGACCGCCGCGTCCGTCCGCGTCGGCATCTGCCGCCGCGCATGCGCAGGCAGGCACTCCGGCCATCGCCGGCGCGGACTAGAGCAGGGTCACGGCGGCGAAGGCCGCGCCCAGCAGCGCTCCGCCGGCCACCTCCGCCGGGGAATGGCGGCCCAGCCGCAGGCGCGACCAGGCCAGCAAGGGCAGCGCCAGCAGCAGCGCGATGCCCAGCGGCCGGTACAGCCACAGCGACAGCAGGGCGACGAAGGCCAGGCTGGCCATGTGCAGCGACAGCTTGATCCAGCGGTTGGCCAGGCCGGCCACGCACAGCATGCCCACGACCGCGAGCACGCCTGCCGACAGCGGCGAGGCCCGCCCGCCCAGCCATAGCCAATAGCCGCCCGCCAGGCCCAGGGACAGCGCATACAGCCAAGGCCGCTCTTGCGGCCGCGAGGCATCGACCGTGCTCCAGCGGCCGCTGCGCCAGCGGCGCCAGACGAAGCCCCAGCCCCCCGCGCCCCCCACCGCCATGCCCAGCCCCGCGCGGGCCATCGCCTGCGGCGACAGCCGCCAGGCGGCCACCAGCGCCAGGACCACGAACACCGCGAACGGATGCAGCAGCAGCGACCAAGCGCGGGCGATCTCCAGCGCCACGCCCGGGCGTGGCGCGGGCGACACCGGAGCGCTCACGCCTGCTCCAGGGCGTCGGCCAGCCGGTCCACCGCGATCACTTCCATCTCCTTGTAGCGAGCCGACTTGGGCACGTTGGCCTTGGGCACGATCGCGCGCCGGAAGCCGTGGGTGGCCGCCTCGCGCAGCCGCTCCTCGCCGTTGGGCACCGGCCGGATCTCGCCGGACAGGCCAACCTCGCCGAAGGCCACGGTCTTGTCGGCCAGCGGCCGGTCGCGCAGCGAGGACAGCACCGCCAGCAAAACCGGCAGGTCGGCCGCGGTCTCCTGCACGCGGATGCCGCCCACGACATTGACGAACACGTCCTGGTCGCCCACCGCCACCCCGCCGTGCCGGTGCAGCACCGCCAGCAGCATCGCCAACCGGTTCTGCTCCAGACCGACCGCGACCCGGCGCGGATTGGACAGCGGCGAGCTGTCCACCAGCGCCTGCACCTCGACCAGCAGCGGCCGGGTGCCTTCGCGGGTGACCATCACGCAGCTGCCGGGCTGGCGCGAGCTGCCGGACAGGAAGATCGCCGAAGGATTGGGCACTTCCTTCAGGCCCTTGTCGCCCATCGCGAACACGCCCAGCTCGTTGACCGCGCCAAAGCGGTTCTTGAACGCGCGCAGCACCCGGAAGCGGCTGCCGCTCTCGCCCTCGAAGTACAGCACCGCGTCGACCATGTGCTCGAGCACGCGCGGGCCGGCGATCCCGCCCTCCTTGGTCACGTGGCCGACCAGGAACACCGCGGTGCCGGTCTCCTTGGCGTAGCGCACCAGCCGCGCCGCGCTCTCGCGCACCTGGCTGACCGAGCCGGGCGCGGCGGTGAGCGACTCGGTCCACAGGGTCTGCACCGAGTCGGCCACGATCAGCTTCGGCCGCGCCTGCATGGCGTGCTGCAGGATCGACTCGATCCCGGTCTCGGCCAGCGCCTGCAGGTTGTCCAGCGGCAGGTCCAGGCGCACCGCGCGGCCGGCGACCTGGGCCAGCGACTCCTCGCCGGTGACGTACAGCGCCGGCAGCTGCGCGGCCATCTTCGCCAGCGCCTGCAGCAGGAGGGTCGACTTGCCGATCCCCGGGTCGCCGCCGACCAGCACCACCGCGCCCTCGACCAGGCCCCCGCCCAGCACCCGGTCCAGCTCGCCGATGCCGGTGGAGACCCGGACCTCGGCGGCCTGGCTGACGTCCTTGAGCGCGGTGACCTTCGGCGGATCGACCTTGCCGGCCCAGCCGGCGCGGCGCTGCGCCGGACCGGCGGCGCCGGCAGCGGCGGCCGGCTCCAGCACCACCTGCGACAGGGCGTTCCAGGCGCCGCATTCGCCGCACTGGCCCTGCCATTTGCTGTACTCGGCGCCGCATTCGCCGCAGACGTAGGCGGTCCTGGCCTTGCCCATCGCTGTTCCCGTCGCATCCCGCCGGAGGTGAAGACGGCAGGATACCGGAGGCCGTCGCAGCAGCCGCGACCCGCGCCGCCGGAACGCAGGGAGGGCCCGCGGCTCACTCAGGCTCACCTGGCGACGACCGCGGTCACGGAACGGCGCGGGCGGCTTAACCGCGGCGATACGCCCGCGTACGCCCAGGCTCCAGAACCGCCGGCCGCGGCCGATCCCAACTGCGCACCTGAATTCCGCAGTCCCCCGCGATGTCCGGCAGTTACAGCAATCTCCTGGTCCTGTGCTCGCTGCTGATCGCGATCCTGGCCTCCTACACCGCCCTGCACATGGCCGGCCACGTCGCCGCCGCCGGCCAGCGCGCCGGGCGCTGGTGGCTGGCCGGCGGCGCCTGCGCCATGGGCCTGGGCATCTGGTCGATGCACTTCGTCGGCATGCTCGCCTTCCGCCTGCCGATCGCCCTGGGCTACGACCTGGGGATCACCCTGGGCTCGCTGCTGGCGGCGATGGCCACCTCGGCCTTCGCCCTGTGGCTGGCTACCCGCTCGCGGATGCCGTGGCCGGCCTGCGCCGGCGGCTCCCTGCTGATGGGCTGCGGGATCGCGCTGATGCATTACATGGGCATGGCCGCCCTGCGCATGCAGCCGTCGATCGACTACCACCGAGGCTGGTTCCTGGCGTCCATCCTGGTCGCGGTGGCGGCCTCGGCCGCGGCGCTGTGGATCGCCTTCCGCCTGCGCGGGGAGAAGCGCCGCCACTACTTCGCCCGCGCCGCGGCGGCGGTGATCATGGGCCTGGCCGTGGTCGGCATGCACTACACCGGCATGGCCGCCGCGCGCTTCGCCCCCGGCGCGATGTGCGGCGCGGCCGGCGCCCGCGCGCTGCCGGCGGACTGGCTGGCGGTGCTGGTGATCGTGACCACGGTGGCGATCCTGGGCATCACCCTGGTGGTCTCGGTGCTGGACCGGCAGCTGCAGGTGCGCACCTCGCGCCTGGCCGCCTCCCTGGCCCAGGCCAACAGCGAGCTGGTCCAGGCCGCCCTGCACGACCCGCTGACCCGGCTGCCCAACCGGATGCTGCTGCGCGACCGCATGGAGCACGCGATCGAGGCCTCGGCCGGCTCGGGGCGGCCGTTCGCGGTGCTGTTCATGGACCTGGACGGCTTCAAGGCGGTCAACGACGCCTACGGCCACCAGAAGGGCGACGCCCTGCTGGTGGAAACCGGGCGCCGCGTACGCGCCGTGCTGCGCAGCCAGGACACCCTGGCGCGGTTGGGCGGCGACGAATTCGTGCTGCTGGCCCACGTCGACGGGCCGTCCGACGCGGCGGTGCTGGCCGAGACCATCATCGAGGCGGTGTCAGTGCCCGTGCAGATCGACGGCCTCGAACTGGCGGTCAGCACCAGTATTGGCATTGCCATGCATCCGGCCGACGGCGCCGACGAGCGCGAGCTGATGGCCCACGCCGACGCGGCCATGTACCACGCCAAGGACGCCGGCCGGAACGGCTACGCCTTCTTCGCCCCGTCGATGAACAGCGCCACCCACCGCCAGCTCAGCCTGCTGGGCGACCTGCGCCATGCGATCGAGCGCGACCAGCTGATGCTGCACTACCAGCCCAAGTTCCAGGCCGGCGACGGCGGCGGGCCGCCGCGGCTGGCCGGCGCCGAGGCCCTGCTGCGCTGGCGCCACCCGCTGCGCGGCGTGCTCGCCCCGGACGCCTTCATCGCCCTGGCCGAACGCAGCGGCCTGATCGTGGCCATCGGCGACTGGGTGCTCGACCAGGCCTGCGCCCAGTTGCGCCTCTGGCACGACGCCGGGCACGGCGACTGGACCATCGCCGTGAACCTGTCGCCGGCCCAGTTCGCCGCGCCCTCCCTGCTGCCCACGGTGGAGGCGACCCTGCGCCGGCACGGCATCCCCGCCGGCAAGCTGACCCTGGAGATCACCGAGAACATGGCCATGCGCAATGTCGAGGTGAGCCTGGCGATCCTGCACGAGCTGGCCGCGCTGGGGGTCAAGATCTCGATCGACGACTTCGGCACCGGCTACTCCAGCCTGCTCTACCTCAAGCGCCTGCCCGCGACCGAGCTGAAGATCGACCGCGGCTTCGTCCGCGACCTAGAGCACGACAGCGACGACGCGGCGATCGTCTCCTCGATCGTGGCCCTGGGCCGCGCCCTGGACCTACAGGTGGTGGCCGAGGGCGTGGAGACCGACGGCCAGCAGAGGCACCTGAGCGAACTGGGCTGCGACTACCTGCAGGGCTACCTGCTGGGCCGGCCGGTGACCGCCGAGCGCTTCCTGGAGCGCGCGCTGGCCCTGCCGCACGCGGGCGGCCCCGGCCCGGGCTGGCCCCTGCGCGTGGCCGGCGGGCGCTGAGGTCGCAAAGCAGAACGCCCGCGGGCCTTGCGGGCGCGGGCGTTCCGGCATGCGATTCCGTCGCGGGCGGAGCCGCACGCAGGTCGCGGTAGTGGTGCCGGAAACAGGAGTCGAACCTGCGACCTACGCATTACGAATGCGCCGCTCTACCAACTGAGCTATTCCGGCGGGAACCGCCGCGCAGGCGCGGGGCGGACGCGGATTTTAACCGCTTGCCGGGATCGGGGCCAGTTCCCTTGCAGGGGAGTCCTTCCTGGATCGGAGAACGATGGTCACGATGCCGCGGCGTGAGCCGCCGGTCACGATGCCGATGTTAAGTTCTGGCCTTCCGTCCCCCGCATCCCCGCCATCCATGCGCCATTCCGTGTTGTCGCTGACGTTCCTGTGCCTGTTCGCCCTTGCCGGGGCCGCGTCGGCGCAGCAGGCGCCCGCGGACATGGCCCAGGCCCGGGCGGAGCTGACCGCGATCGACGCCGGGCTGGAGCGCAGCCACGAGGAGGAGGACCTGCTGCGCGCCCGCGATTCGGTCCTGGCGATCCAGGCCGGGGCCGACCAGGTGGTGGCCGAGCGCAGTCCCGAGCTGGAGAGCCTGGATGCACGCCTGGCGGGACTGGGCGACGCGCCCGCAGAGGGCGGCACCGAACCGGTCGAGATCGCCCGCCAGCGCCTGGCCCTGCAGAAGCAGCGCAACGCGCTGGATACGGAGATCCGCACCGCCCGCCTGACCTCGGTGGAAAGCGCCCAGCTGCTGGACCGGATCGCCGGGCTGCGCCAGGCGCGCTTCCGGGCCACGCTGTGGGAGCGGACCACCCCGCCCTACTTGCCGCGTTTCTGGCGCGCGCTGATCAGCAGCGAACAGCGCGACCGCGCGCGCCTGGACGGGGTCTGGAACGAAGCCGCCACCGCGTTCGCCGGCAGCCTGCGGGCCCAGCCGGCGCGCGCGCCCTTGCTGCTGGCGCTGGCGGTGCTGGTCGCCGTGGTCGCGCGCTGGATCAACCGCAGCCTGCTGCAGCGCCTGGCCACGCGCTGGCTGCCGGCGGGCCGGCTGCGCCGCTCCGGCCCGGCCCTGGCCAGCGTGCTGGTCTCCCTGGTCGCGACCTGGCTGGCGGCGACCCTGCTCCGCGGCCTCCTGGGCGACGATCCGCCGGCGCGCATCGACGGCCTGGCCGGGGCCTTCGTGGGACTGGTCACCTTCGCCGCGCTGATCGTCGGCCTGGGCCGGGCCCTGCTCTCGCACAAGCGCCCGTCGTGGCGGCTGCCGGCTATCTCCGACGAGGCCGCGCACGCCCTGCGTCCATTCCCGTGGGCGATGGCGCTGGTGGTCACCCTGGGCGCGGCGGCCGAGCGGGTGCTGACCGTGGCCAACGCGAGCCTGGCGCTGACGGTGGCGGCCAGCACCGCGACCGCCTTGCTGCTGCTGGCGGTGGTGTTCAATGCGCTCCTGCGGGTCCGGCACCTGGCCTCGCGCAGGGAGACGGTGCCGGAGGCGGTAGCCGCGCAACCGCATTTCACCCCATGGATCAACGCCGCCATCCTGCTCGGCTGGATCGTGGCGGTGGTCTGCGCGCTGGCGCTGGCGACCGGCTTCGTCGCCTTCGCCAGTTTCGCGATGCAGCAGCTGGCCTGGGTTCTGGTGGTGCTGTCGGCGCTGTACCTGGCGATGCGCGTGGTCGACGACGTGGTGACCACCCTGCTGACGTCCAAGGGCGCGGCCGGCAGCCGGCTCACCGAGCGCTTCGGCATCGCCGCCGGCCGCGTCGACCAGGTCGCGGTGGTGCTCTCGGCGGCGCTGCGGGTGGGCCTGGCGATGCTGGCCGTGGTCGCCCTGCTGATGCCCTACGGCGCCGATGCCGACCACCTGATCGGACGCGCGCTGGCGGTGGTGCGCGGCATCCGGATCGGCGAGCTGGTGCTGAGCCCGCGCAACATTGTCCAGGCGCTGGCGGTGTTCGTGGGGGTCAGCGTGCTGGTGGGCGTGGCCCAGCGCTGGTTCGGCAAGCGCTACCTGCCGACCACGCGGCTGGACGAGGGCATGCGCAGCTCGGTGGTGACCCTGCTCGGCTACGCCGGCTTCGTCCTGGCCGTGGCGATGGCGCTGGCGGCGATCGGCGTGGGCCTGGAGCGGATCGCCTGGATCGCCAGCGCGCTGTCGGTGGGTATTGGTTTTGGCCTGCAGGCGATCGTGCAGAACTTCATTTCCGGCCTGATCCTGCTGGCCGAGCGCCCGGTCAAGGTCGGCGACTGGGTGATCGTGGGCGACGCCGAGGGCGACATCCGCCGGATCAACGTGCGCGCCACCGAGATCCAGACCGGCGACCGGACCACGGTGCTGGTGCCCAACTCCGAGCTGATCACCAAGATCGTGCGCAACCGCACCTACGCCAACGCCCAGGGCCTGGTGAAGATCCTGCTGCCGATGCCGCTGACCACCGACGTGGACCTGGTGCGCAAGCTGATCCTGGAGGCGTTCGCCGAACACCCGGGCCTGCTGGAGGCGCCGGCGCCCTCGGTGCAGATCGACGGCATCGACGCGGCCGGGCGGCTGGTGCTCAACGCGACCGGCTTCGTATCCTCGCCGCGGCAGGCCTACGGCGCGCGCAGCGACATCCTCTACGCCATCCTCAAGCGGCTGCGCACCTACGGGATCAAGATGGGCTGAAAGCCGCGGGCGCTCAGCCGACCAGGCGCAGCCGCAGTTCCTTGGGCAGGGCGAAGACCATGTCCTCCGGCTCGCCCTCCAGTTCGCTGACGCCGTCGGCGCCCAGCTCGCGCAGGCGCGCGATCACCCCGTCCACCAGCACCTGCGGCGCCGAGGCGCCGGCGGTCAGGCCGATGTGGCGCTTGCCGGCCACCCAGGCCGGGTCGATCTCGTCGGCACCGTCGATCAGGTAGGACTCCACGCCCTCGCGCCGGGCCAGCTCGGCCAGGCGGTTGGAGTTGGAGCTGTTGGGCGAGCCGACCACCAGCACCAGGTCGCAGCGCCCGGCCAGTTCGCGCACCGCGTCCTGGCGGTTCTGGGTGGCGTAGCAGATGTCGTCGTGCCTGGGCCCCTGCATCGCCGGGAAGCGCGCCTGCAGGGCCTCGATGATCCCGCGGGTGTCGTCCACCGACAGCGTGGTCTGGGTGGTATAGGCCACGTTCTCCGGCTGCCCCAGTTCCAGGGTGGCGACGTCGTCGATGTCCTCGACCAGGTGGATCGCGCCGCCCTCGTTCTCGCGCAGCCACTGCCCCATCGTGCCCTCGACCTCCGGGTGCCCGGCATGGCCGATCAGGACCACGTCGCGGCCGGCGCGGCAATGCCGGGCGACCTCGAAATGGACCTTGGTCACCAGCGGGCAGGTCGCGTCGAACACCTTCAGCCCGCGCCGGTCGGCCTCCTCGCGTACCGCGCGGGAGACCCCGTGCGCGCTGAAGATCACCGTGGACCGGTCCGGCACCTCGTCCAGTTCCTCGACGAACACCGCGCCGCGGCGCTTGAGGTCGTCCACGACGAAGCGGTTGTGCACCACCTCGTGGCGCACGTAGATCGGCGCGCCCAGGGTCTCGATGGCGCGCTTGACGATCTCGATCGCGCGGTCGACGCCGGCGCAGAAACCGCGGGGGTTGGCGAGGATGACGTCCATCGGCTGGATTCTAGCCCTGTTCCCGTTTCTTCTTGCCGTCGAACAGCCCGAACAGGGCGATCCCGATCGCGCCGCCGACCACCGCGCAGTCGGCGATGTTGAACGACGGCCAGTAATGGCCGCGCCAGTACCACTGGATGAAATCGACCACGTGGCCGTGGATCAGGCGGTCGATCACGTTGCCCAGGGCGCCGCCGATCACCAGCGCGAACGGCAGGGCCTGGCGCCAGTCGCCGCGCGGGGTGCGCCACAGCCACCACCCCAGCAGGCCGCAGATGGCGAACGCCAGCACGGTGAAGAAGATCGCCTGCCAGCCGCCGGCGTCGGCCAGGAAGCTGAAGGCCGCGCCGGTGTTGTAGGTGCGGTACCAGTTCCAGAAGCCGTCGATCACCGGCACCGCGGTGTACTCGGGCAGGCTGGACAGGACCCAGGCCTTGCTCCACTGGTCCAGGCCGATGACCAGCGCCGACAGCGCCAGCCAGGACATCGCGTTGGGCCGCGGCCTCTGCCTGCCCATGCTCAGAACCACCGCCGGTCTTCGCCGGGGCCTTCGACATTGCTGGCGCAGCGCCCGCACAGCTCCGGATGCGCCGGGTCGGCGCCGACATCGGCGCGGTGGTGCCAGCAGCGCACGCACTTGGCCTTGGCCGTGGGCTGGGCGCTGACGAAGATGTCGTCGGTCTGCGCCGGGACCACGGTGACGTCGCCGCTGATGAACAGGAACCGAAGCTCCTCGGCCAGCGGCTGCAGGTGGGCGGCGGTGTCGGCGCCGGCGGTCAGGGTGATCTCCGCCTCCAAAGCCGCACCGATCTGGCCGTGGGCGCGCATCGGCTCGAGCACCTTGGCCACCTGCTCGCGCAGGGCCAGCAGGCGCTCGAACTCGGCGGCGCCCAACTCGGCGTTCTCCGGCAAGGGCGCCAGGCCTTCGTACCAAGTGGCGAACAGGACGTTGGCCTCGCGCTCGCCCGCGTCCGTCCGCTTCGGCAGGTAGGCCCACAGTTCGTCGGCGGTGAAGCTGAGCACCGGCGCGATCCAGCGCACGAAGGCCTCGGCGATCCGGTACATCGCGCTCTGCGCGCTGCGGCGGCCGCGCGAATCCTCGCGCATGGTGTACAGCCGGTCCTTGGTCACGTCCAGGTACAGCGAGCCGAGATCGACCGAGCAGAAGTTCAGCAGCGCCTGCACGATCCCGGCGAAGTCGTAGCGGGCGTAGGCCGCCTTGATCCTCTCCTGCACCTCCCAGGCGCGGTGCACGATCCAGCGGTCCAGCGCGACCATGTCCTCCAGCGGGCGAAGATCGCGCTCGGGCTCGAAGCCGTGCAGGTTGGCCAGCAGGAAGCGGGCGGTGTTGCGCAGCCGGCGGTAGGCATCGGCATTGCGCTTGAGGATCTCCTGCGACAAAGACATCTCGTTGCTGTAGTCGGCCGAGGCGATCCACAGGCGCAGGATGTCCGCGCCCAGGGTCTTCATGATGTCCTGCGGCTCGATGCCGTTGCCCAGCGACTTGGACATCTTGCGGCCGTGCTCGTCCACGGTGAAGCCGTGGGTCAGGCACTGCCGGTACGGCGCGGCCTTGTCGATCGCGATCCCGGTCAGCAGGGAGGACTGGAACCAGCCGCGGTGCTGGTCGCTGCCTTCCAGGTACAGGTCGGCCGGCTTGCCCAGGCCGCGCTCCAGCAGCACGCCCTCGTGGGTGACGCCGGAATCGAACCAGACGTCGAGGATGTCGGTGATCTTCTCGTAGTCGCCGGCCTCGGCGCCGAGCAGCTCGGCCGCGTCCAGGGTGTACCAGACGTCGACCCCGCCCTGCTCCACGCGGTCGGCGACCTGGCGCATCAGCTCGCTGCTGCGCGGGTGCGGCTCGCCGGTCTCGCGGTGCACGAACAGCGCGATCGGCACGCCCCAGGTGCGCTGGCGCGAGATCGTCCAGTCCGGGCGGCCCTCGACCATGGCGCTGATCCGCGCCTTGCCCCACTCCGGGTACCAGGTGACGGTGTCGATCGCGGCCAGCGCGTCGGCGCGCAGGTTCGCCTGCTCCATCGAGATGAACCACTGCGGCGTGGCCCGGAACGCGATCGGGGTCTTGTGCCGCCAGCAGTGCGGGTAGCTGTGCTCCAGCTTGGTCGCGGCCAGCAGGGCGCCGCTGGCGCGCAGCACCTCGATGAGGACGTCGTTGGCCTTCCAGATGTGCAGGCCGGCCAGTTCCACGCCGTGCGCGGCCGGCGTGGACGGCAGGTACACGCCGCGACCGTCGACCGGGTTGAGCTGGGCCGCGGTGTACTTCTCGATCAGGCCGTAGGCCTTGCCGACCACGTAGTCGTCTTGGCCGTGGCCGGGCGCGGTGTGCACGGCGCCGGTACCGTCCTCGTCGGAGACGTGTGCGCCGAGGATCGCCGGGATGTCGCGCTCGTCGTAGAAGGGATGGGCGAACGCCAGGTTTTCCAGCGCCGCGCCCTTGGCCCGGGCGTGCACGGCCACGCCGGCCACGCCGTAGCGCTGCAGGGCGCGTTCGGCCAGGGCATCGGCCAGCACCAGCCAGCGGCGGCGGCCGTCGCGGTCCGGGCCTTCGACCAGGGCGTATTCCAGCTCCGGGCCCAGCGAGATCGCCAGCGAGGCCGGCAGCGTCCACGGCGTGGTGGTCCAGATCGGGATCGCGACCTCGACGCCGGCCGGCACCTCGACGCCGAACGCCTTGCCCACCGCCTGCGCGTCGCGCGCGGCGTAGGCCACGTCCACCGCCGGGCTGACCTTGTCCTGGTACTCGATCTCGGCCTCGGCCAGGGCCGAGCCGCAGTCGAAGCACCAGTGGACGGGCTTCACGCCGCGGCTGATGTGGCCGTTGTCGTAGATCTTGGCCAGCGCGCGGATCTCGTCGGCCTCGAAGCGGAAGTTCAGGGTCTTGTATGGGTTGTCCCAGTCGCCGATCACGCCGAGGCGCTTGAAGTCCTTGCGCTGGATCTCGATCTGCGACTCGGCGTACTCGCGGCACTTCTGCCGGAACTCGGTGGCGTCGAGCTTGACCCCGACCTTGCCGTACTTCTTCTCGATCGCGATCTCGATCGGCAGGCCGTGGCAGTCCCAGCCCGGGACGTAGGGCGCGTCGAAGCCGGCCAGGTACTTGGACTTGACGATGATGTCCTTGAGGATCTTGTTGACCGCATGCCCGAGGTGGATCGCGCCGTTGGCGTACGGCGGGCCATCGTGCAGCACGAACAGCGGCCGGCCGGCGGCATTGGCGCGCAGCTGCGCGTACAGGCCGTCGGCCTCCCAGCGCGCCAGGGTGTCCGGCTCGCGCTTGGGCAGGTCGCCGCGCATCGGGAAATCCGTGGCCGGCAGGTGGAGGGTGGGTTTGTAGTCTTGGGTCACGGCTTCTACCGTTGCGCGGCGGCTTGATGATGTTCGGAGTGCGGCGCAGGCGCCGCGCTTGCTTCGTTGCCCGCACGTGCAGGCATGGCTTGCTGCGGGAGATCGGCGAGTATCCGCCGCGCCTGCGCCGCGTCGCGGTGCATCTGCGCGGTCAACGCCGGCAGGTCGGGGAACTTCTCCTCGTCGCGCAGCTTGGCGACGAACTCGACTTCCAGGTGGCGCCCGTACAGGTCGCCGGCGAAGTCGAACAGGTGCGCCTCCAGCAAAGGCTCCACGCCCTGCACCGTCGGCCGGGTGCCGAAGCTGGACACCGACGGCCACGGCCGCGCATCCACGCCGTGCACGAGGGTGGCGTAGATCCCCGACAGCGCCGGGGTCTTGGGGAAGCGCAGGTTGGCGGTGGGAAAGCCCAGGGTGCGGCCCAGCTGCCGCCCGCGCACCACCCGCCCGCCGATCGCGTACGGCCGGCCGAGCAGGGCCGCGGCGTGGGCGAAGTCGCCGGCGACCAGTGCCTCGCGGATGCGGGTGCTGGAGACACGCTCGCCGTGCGCGTGCACCGGCGCGATCTGCCCGGCCTCGAAGCCCAGCTCCACGCCCATCGCCTGCAGCAGGGCCAGGTCGCCGCCGCGGCGGTGGCCGAAGCGGAATTCCGGGCCGATCCAGACCTCGCGCGCGCCCAGCCGTCCGGCCAGCACCCGGCGCACGAAGTCTTCGGCCGGCATCGCCGCCAGCGCCGCGTCGAAACGCAGCAGGCCCAGCCGTTCCAACCCCAGCCCGAGCAGGCCTTCGATCCGGTCGCGCGGCAGGGTCAGCCGCGGCGGCGGATTGCCGCGGGCGAAGAATTCGCGCGGCAGCGGCTCGAAACTCAGCGCCACCGCCGGCAGCCCGAGCGCCTGCGCGCGCGCGACCGCATGGCGCACCAGCGCCCGGTGGCCCAGGTGGAGGCCGTCGAAGGCGCCGATGCAGACCACGCTGCCGCGCGGGCACAGGGACCCGCCATCGACGTAACGGAACAGCCTGCTCATCTACTCGTAATGACCGCTGGAAGCGCCCCCGCGGCGCCCGACCGGCGCCGGCCCGGGGCCGAACGCCGAAGTATAGCCGGCGCAGCCGCTCCGGGCCGGTCCAGAGCGCTCAACCGCGCAGTTCGCGCGGCCGCAGGCCGAGCGCCAGCAGGACTCCGGCGTAGGCCGCGGCCCCGCCGCCGACCATCGCCGCCAGCCGCCAGCCGCGCTCCCACCAGGCCCAGTCGGACCAGTCCGGCCAGAGCAGGCGGAACGCCCCCACCACCAGCGCCAGCGCCACGGTGGCCGCCCCGATCTGGAACAGGAAACGGCCCCAGCCCGGCCGGCGCCGGTAGACCCCGGCCCGGCGCAGCAGCCAGGCCAGCTGCAAGGCGTTGACCCAGCCGGCCACCGCGATCGCCAGCGCCAGCAGGGCATGTGCGCCGTGGATCTGCGCCAGCGCCGCGCGCCAGTCGCCGCCGGCAGCCTCCAGCGCCTGCCGGCCGGCCGCGGTGGCATACAGCAGCAGTGCGAACAGGCCCACCGTGCAGGCCGCGTTGACCAGCACCGCGACCACCGCTGCGCGCACCGGGGTGCGGGTGTCCTGGCGCGAGTAAAAGGCCGGCGCCAGCACCTTCACCAGCAGGAAGGCCGGGACCGCGGTGGACTGGGCGATCAGGCTCCAGCTGGCCATGCGCGCGTCCAGTTCGCCGAAACTGCGGTACTGGAACAGCGTGGCCATCAGCGGCCCGGCGCACAGGATCAGCCCGGCGCAGGCCGGCAGGCCGATCAGCAGGCACAGGCGGAAGCCCCAGTCGAGTCCGCGCGAGAAGCCGTCCGGATCGGTGGCCGCGTGCCGGCTCGACAGGTGCGGCAGGATCACCGTGCCGATCGCCACCCCGAACATGCCCAGCGGGAATTCCAGCAGGCGGTCGCTGTAGTACAGCCAGGTCATGCTGCCGCCGACCAGGAACGAGGCGGCCATGGTGTTGAACAGCAGGTTGAACTGGACTACCGAGGAGCCGAACAGGGTCGGCACCATCAGGGTCAGGATCCTGCGCACGCCGGCATGGGCGAAATCCAGCCGCGGCCGCGGCAGCAGCCCGAGCTTGGCCAGCGACGGCAGGTGGAAGGCCAGCTGCAGGGCTCCGGCGGCGAACACGCCCCAGCCCAACACCTTGATCGAGCCGTCCATCAGCGGCGCCAGCCCCAGCGCGGCGGCGATCATCGCCAGGTTCATCAGCACCGGCGACAGCGCCGGGACCGCGAACCTCTGCCAGGTGTTGAGGATGCCGCCGGCCAGCGAGGCCAGCGAGATGAACAGCGCGTACGGGAAGGTCAGCCGCAGCATCTCCACGAACAGCTCGAACTTCGCGCTGCCCGGCACGAAGCCCGGAGCGACCAGCCGCGCCAGCCCCGGCGCCGCCAGCAGGACCACGGCGGTGACCAGCAGCAGCGCCGCCATCAGCGCGCCGGCCACCCGATCCACCAGCTCGCGCACCGCCTGCGGACCGTGCTTCTCCTTGTACTCGGCCAGCACCGGCACGAAGGCCATCGAGAACGAGCCCTCGGCCGAGAGCCGGCGCATGAAGTTCGGGATCCGGAACGCGGCCACGAACACGTCCATGGCCGGGTTGGCGCCGAACACGACGGCGTAGACCTGGTCGCGGACGAGTCCCGAGACCCGCGACAGGAAGGTCATCGCCGAAAACACCGCGCTGGAGCGCAGCAGGCGCGGACCGCTCATCGGCCGGCTCCCGCCCGCCCCGGCCTGCCACACCCGCGGAGGTTGACGCAAGTGGTTGAACCATCCATAATTTCGCGTTCTCTACGCCCCACCATTTCCGTAAACCCGTTATCCAGGAATCCACCGCCGTGGCCAACATCAAGTCCGCCAAGAAGCGCGCCAAGCAGACGGTCGTGCGCAACGCGCGCAACACCGCCCAGCGTTCGCAGCTCCGTACCGCCGTCAAGAAGGTCCTCAAGGCCCTGGACGCCAACGACGCCGCCAGCGCCGAAGCCGCCTTCGCCGTCGCCCAGCCTTTGCTGGACCGCTTCAGCGCCCGTGGCCTGATCCACAAGAACAAGGCCGCCCGCCACAAGAGCCGCCTGACCGCCCGGATCAAGGCGATCAAGGCCGCCTGAGCGCAGCCCCGGCACGACGGTGCGCGGCCCGGCCGCCGCACCGTCCGCCCCGTGGCCGCAGGGCATCGCGGCGCACGCAACGAAAAACCCGGCCATGGCCGGGTTTTTTGTCGTCCGCGCTGCGGCCTCAGCCGGCCGCATCTGCTTCCGCCTCGGCGGCGGCCGTGCGCTGGCGGTCGAGGAAGGCCATCACCTCGAGCATGATCGGCCAGGTGCCCTCGCGGCCCAGCGCCGAGACCAGGAACCAGGGCTGCTCCCAGCCCAGCTCGGCCACCACCTGGGCGGCGCGCTCGGCGGCTTCGTCCGCGAACATCAGGTCGGCCTTGTTCAGCACCAGCCAGCGCGGCTTGGCCAGCAGTTCCGGATCGTGCTTGCCCAGCTCGTGCTCGATCGCCCGCACCTGCTCGGCCGGGCTTACGCCTTCCACGCCCCCTTCCATTGGCGCCAGGTCGACCAGGTGCAGCAGAAGCCGGGTGCGTTGCAGATGGCGCAGGAACTGCGCGCCCAGGCCGGCGCCCTCGGCCGCGCCCTCGATCAGGCCGGGGATGTCGGCGATCACGAAGCTGCGGTGGGCCTCCACGCTGACCACGCCCAGGTTCGGATAGAGGGTAGTGAACGGGTAGTCGGCCACCTTCGGCGTGGCCGCGGACACGGCGCGGATGAAGGTGCTCTTGCCGGCGTTGGGGAAGCCGAGCAGGCCGACGTCGGCCAGCAGCTTCAGCTCGAGCCTGAGCTGGCGCTGTTCGCCCGGCTCGCCCGGGGTGGCCTGGCGCGGGGCGCGGTTGACCGAGCTCTTGAAGTGCATGTTGCCCAGCCCGCCCTTGCCGCCGCGGGCCACCAGCAGGCGGTCGCCGTGGCGGGTCAGGTCGCCGATCACCTCGTCGGTATCGACATTGGTGACCACGGTGCCGACCGGCACGGTGACGACCTTGTCCTCGCCGCCCTTGCCGTACATCTGCCGGCCCATGCCGTTCTCGCCGCGCTGGGCGCGGAAGATGCGCTCGTGGCGGAAGTCGACGAGGGTGTTGAGGTTCTCATCGGCCACCAGCCAGACGCTGCCGCCGCCACCGCCGTCGCCGCCGTCCGGCCCGCCCAGCGGGATGAACTTCTCGCGGCGGAAGCCGATGCAGCCGTTGCCGCCATTGCCGGCAATGACTTCGATTTCAGCTTCGTCGACTAACTTCATGGCAGGCGGGAACCGGGAATGAGGGGACGGGGATTGACGCGGCGCTGCGGGGTCGCCGGAAGCGTAACCGCTTTTGGCCATCGTTCCCGCAGACGGAAACGACGGCCTGGAATGATGGCCTGGAATGCGGCCTGAAACAGAAAGCCCCGCCGGAGCGGGGCTTTCGCTGCATCACTGCCGGATCCGGACCGTGCCGCGCGACACGCGCGGCAGGCGGTTCGTTCAGGCGACGACGCTGACGGTGCGGCGCTTGGCCGCGCCCTTGACCGCGAACTCGACCTTGCCGTCGACCAGCGCGAACAGGGTGTGGTCGCGGCCCAAGCCGACGCCGGCGCCCGGATGGAACTGGGTGCCGCGCTGGCGGACGATGATGTTGCCGGCTTCGACGGCCTGGCCGCCGAACAGCTTCACGCCCAGGTACTTCGGGTTGGAGTCGCGGCCGTTGCGGGTCGAACCACCAGCCTTTTTATGTGCCATGACTGCTTCTCCTTACTTGTTGCCGGAACCGGAAATTCCGGTGATCTCGATTTCGGTGTAGTGCTGGCGGTGGCCCTGCCGCTTCATGTGGTGCTTGCGGCGGCGGAACTTGATGATCCGGACCTTGTCGGCGCGGCCATGGGCCACGACCTTGGCGGTCACGCTGGCGCCGTTGAGGGCGTCGCCGAGCTTGATCCCGTCGCTGTCGCCCAGCAGCAGGATGTTGTCGAACTTGATCTCGCTGCCGGCCTCGGCCTCGAGCTTCTCGACGCGGAGCGTTTCGCCCTGCGCCACGCGGTATTGCTTACCGCCGGTGACCAGTACTGCGTACATGTGGAGCCTCTCGGTTCTGTAGTTATTCTATGGACCTGCCGCCATCGAGGGCGGACAGAAGCGGAATTCTAGTCGACCGCCCCGGTCCGGGTCAAGCCGCCCCCGGCCCTGAACCGTTGCC
>NZ_PDWL01000034.1 GCF_010093185.1 Pseudoxanthomonas jiangsuensis
CGGCGGGACCAGTAATGGGGGGCCAGCGTAGTTCCATGCCGGCAGGGTAGGCCCCGTCAGGTTCAGGGCATGAGACGCCATTGGAAGCTGGGGGTTAGCCCGCCGCCGGTGGCGGGCCGGAGCACATCTCGACCGCCCTAACCCCGATAAACCCGACTAACCGGCTTCACTCGGTGAGGTCCGCTTTCGGCCATTAGCAGTCACTGACAGGAGGAGTGGCCGATGGCTCAACACCGGCTGGAACAGACCAAATGTCTGCCCAAGCGCAGGGACCCTTGGGTTCCGATCGGAGCGGCCTGCTTCGTGCCCGACGAAAGAATGAATTAGGCTCTCCTCAGCCTTTGGGGAGGAGAGACATGCGCATACAGAAGGTCAGAGTCGAAGGCTTTCGCCTGCTTCAGGATGTCGAGCTCATGCTGGAGCCGGGATCGACGGTTATCGTGGGTCGCAACAACAGCGGAAAAACATCTCTCACCGACGTGTTCGAGCGTTTCGCTGGCGACGTCGGCGCGAAGTTCAGGCTGGAGGATTTTTCTGCTGGCGCCCGCAGCAAATTCTTCGAAGCAAGGGAGCTCAGGCAGAAAGGGGAAGACCCGGACAAGGTCCTCTCCACCCTTCCGAGGGTCACGGTCACCCTGACCTTCGCCTATGACAGTGCCGCCCACTCCTTAGGGCCACTATCAGCATTCATCATCGACCTCGATATGGGTTCGACGGCCGCCATCGCAAAACTGGAGTACGCACCCACCCTCCCATCGCTGCAGCAGCTGCTCGAGGTTGCGGAGGCTCCTGACGGCGTAGACCCGAAAATCCATTTCATGAGGCATCTCAAGGAGGCGATACCCAAGGCCTATAGTGTTCAGATCAGTGCTATCGATCCAACGGACCCAGCGAATGTTCGGCAGTTCGAAGGGACGACACACCTCGCCGCATTGCTCCAATGCAACGTGGTGCGCGCCCAACGCACGCTCGATCATGCCAAGCACGGCGACACCGATGTCATCGGCAAGCTGCTAAGCACCTTGTTCAAGACCGCATCCACTCCGACTGCAGCCGCAGCAGACCAGCAGCTCGCGGCCCAGCTGAAATCCTCAGTTGAGGGTATCGAACGGGAGGTGCAGTCGGAATTCGATACGATGCTGAAAGCACTGCTGCCAGCGATGAACGTGCTGGGCTTTCCGAGCATGAACGACACCGTGTTGCAGCCGGAGACATCGCTCAATGTCGATGCGCTTCTGTCGGACCATACCAGGGTGGTCTATGCCGGCGCCGACGGCGTGCATTTGCCTGAAGGCTATAACGGGCTTGGCACACGCAACCTGATCTACATGCTACTGCAGCTGGAGAGTCACCATAAACTCTACCGCGCGCGACCGACACGCCCAGCAACCCATCTCATCTTTATCGAGGAACCCGAAGCGCACCTGCACCCCCAGATGCAGGAGGTGTTCATCAATCAGTTGAACGCCGCGGTGGGCAAGCTGTCGGCGAAGTATCCAGACGAGCCGGCATGGCAGGTACAGTTCGTCATTACGACGCATTCCTCGCATGTGGCGAATGCCGCGCCGTTTGAAGCGATACGCTATTTCCTGAATCAGCAACCGGTGCCGGCATCGGGGCGCCGGACGAAGGTGAAGGATTTCAAGAAGGGCATGGCGGCGATCTCGAAGCCCGAGCAGGAGTTCCTGCACCAGTACATGACCCTTACCAAGTGCGACCTCTACTTCGCGGACAAGGCGATCCTCGTGGAAGGTACGACCGAGCGGGTGCTGATGCCGAGACTCTGCGAGATTGTCGATGCCGACTTGGATGAAGAGCATAAGTTGGCTAAGCAGTACATCACCACAGTCGAGGTGGGCGGCGCCTATGCACACATCTTCTATCCACTGCTGGACTTCCTTGAGCTGAAGACGCTGGTCGTTACTGACCTCGATGCCGTACGGTCCGCTACCAAGAAGGACAGGAAAGGAAATGATCGAAAGGTGTGGGAGAAATGCCCGGTCGCGCTGGGCGAAAGGACATCGAATGCAGCAATCCGTGAGTGGTTCAAGCCACCTGGCGAGAAGGACGAAGGCGAAGCCGAGGCCAGGCCTGCTCCCGACTTTGACATGAAAACATTGCTCGCCAAAACCGACACAGAGAAGCTTTCCGGCTATCGCCGCATCGCCTACCAGGTGCCGGAAACGCCCGGATCAAACATCTGTGCGCGCACCTATGAGGATGCGCTGGTGCTCGCGAATCCTCAGATTTTTCAGCTTGCCGACGGCAACGGTCAGGCAGAGGACGCTTGGGATATCGCGCAGGACCTGCCCAAGTCAGAAACAGCGTTGCGCTTCGCGATCCGCGAAAAGAATTGGAAGGTGCCGCGGTACATGATCGATGGCCTGAAATGGCTCTCTGAACCACCTCCGCCCGCAGCCGAAGATCCACCGGTCGTGCCGCCCGTCCAAGCTGCTGCCAGGGAGGCGGCAGTATGAACGGAGTCCAGGACAGCCCTGCTCTCGCCGCTGCCAAACGGGCACAGGCAAAGATCGAGACATGTTTGGATGAAGGCTGCAGCTTTCGGTTGGAAGCGGGCGCAGGGGCCGGCAAGACCTATTCCCTTGTCGCCGCGTTGAAGCGGATGATCGCGGAGCGAGGCACCGAGCTGATGCAAAGCGGACGCAAGATCGCTTGCATCACCTATACGGAGGTCGCGCGCGAGGAGATCGCGCGTGAGGTGGAAGGTCACCCCGCCATCCTTGTCGAGACCATCCACGCATTCTCTTGGGCCTTTCTACGCCAGTACCAGAAGGCGCTTCGCGAACTCGTCTCAGCATCGGAGAGCCGAAGGGGCAAGCTAGAAGAGGCGGGCGGCGTCGGGTCGAAGCTAGTGGAATACGAACTTGGCTTCTTCGGTGTGGACGACAAGCGCATCACGCTCGCCCATGACGACATTCCCCTGTACATGTCGCAGCTTCTCGCAAAGCCCAAGTTCCAGCTCCTATTCCAGCAGCAGTTTCCAATCGTCTTCATCGACGAATACCAAGACACCGACCGCGACTTCATGATGGCTATCACCGACTACTTTTTTACGCCCAAAGAGGGTCCCCTCATCGGGCTGTTTGGTGATCATTGGCAGACGATATACAACAGCGAGTACGAGCTCGCCGCCTACCCAATTGAGGCGATCGACAAGGGATCGAACTTCCGTTCCGCGCCCGCCATCGTTGACGTGCTCAATCGGCTCCGGCCGGAACTGACGCAGGCAGTGGCCGACCCTGAAGCGGCCGGCGAGGCAAGGTTCTTCCACACTAATCTGTTCACTGGCGCGAGGACGAACACGCCGCATTCGAAGGCCGATCTCTTTCCCGAGCTCGCCCGTACGGTACGGGAATCGCTCATGCAGCGCCTGCAAGGTGAAGGATGGGATCTGGGTAAAACCAAGGTGCTCATGCTGACCCACAACACGCTGGCGGCAGAGCAGGGCTACCCCTCAATTGCCAAAGTGTTTTCCGGACGCAACGACGCGTTCGCGAGGAAGGAAGATCCCTCGATCAAGTTCTTCGCTGAGACCCTTGAGCCGATGGCGGAGGCGTATCAAGCATCCAATTATGGTGAGCTCTTCCGTCTCTACGGTGCGCGTCCTGCCATCAACACGCAGGCGGACAAGCAGTCTTGGCGTGACGACATGGACGCGCTAATGACACTAAGGAACGAGGGCACCATAGGCGAAGTCCTTGATCACCTTCAGGCAACGAAGCGACCTGCGCTTCCCGATCGCGTGCTTCGCCGCGAGCAAGAGCTCAGACAGTTGAATGGCGAGCCGATACCGGCGGACGCGACGGGACTGCAGCGCCATCGATCGCTGCGCGATGTTGCCTACTCCGAAATGACGGCGTTGGCTCGGTTCATCGACAAGCAGACACCTTTTGCTACCCAGCACAGCGTGAAGGGAGCGGAGTTCGAGAACGTGCTGGTCGTGCTCGGTGGCGGGTGGAACCACTACAACTGGCCGAAGCTCTTGGAACTTGTCGAGACCAAGGCGCTCACTACAGCGAACACCAAGGGTTTCTACCGCGCGCGCAATCTCTTTTACGTCTCAATCTCCCGGCCCATGAAGCGGCTCGCGGTGCTGGCGACGCAGACTTTGTCCGCCACAGCATTGACGACGGCCACGCAGCTGTTCGGCGAAGCGAACGTCGAGGCGCTAGCAGTTCCCGAGTAGTGGTTTGCAGTGCTACTGAAGGTCCGCTTTGGGTCGACAGCTGCCCCCTGACCTACCCCCGATAAAGGCCCCTAATCCCCTTCCGGCGCTTCCTGCGAGAGGCCATTGTCAGCGATTGACATCGACCACGAGTCGAACGCGGATGGGCCCCGCCATGAGACGTGCCGCATTGGCCAACACGTCACCCAGCGCGACCTCCTGCGTTATGGCGTCAAGCTTGGCGGTGTCCAGATCCTTCGCCAGCGACATCGGCTGGTTAGAAAACGCACCCAGGTCAGGATTGGCCTTCTAACTAGTTTCCCGGGCAAGCGGATGTGAACCCATGGGGCGCTCAGTGTCTACGGAACTCTGGCCGATCCACACCTCCCGTGCGCCAAGAGCATACCCTCTCGCACTATCCGCTAAATCCTGACACCTCCGGGCGCCTGGATTTCAACACCTCAGCTGGGCGGTTTCACCAGCGCAATCCCAGCCCACCCCTTGTCAAAGGTGAATGATCTTGCATTCCCCGCAGGGTCCTGGATCCGCAAGATTCGCCTTCTTTCTGGCGTCTTTGCAAACTCGACGACATAAAGCCAATACGCCTCGCGCTTCTGGATCGCGTGATCGAACTGGGTGTGAGACAAAGTAACTGGACGATGCTCCAGGGAACCAGTCATTGCTTTGACTTCGACCCAGCGTACGGGCTGGTTGCATTCATCCTTGGCCAACAGATCGAACCCGACATTGCCAGATTCGGTCGCATCCAGGTAGGGCTCAACCTCAAGGATGTGCTTGATGGCCGCCGCTTCGATGTCCATCCGCTGCGACTGACTAAGACCATCGGGATCCACCTCCTCTACATTTGGATGGGTGCCGACATACGAGATAAACGGCCGCCCTCCCAAGCTTCCGGATGCGCGTCCTCCGTGCTCGCGTGTTGTCGTTGACGTGCCACCACCGGCGCGCCCTCCGGCGCGATCACCACCACTGGAGCCGCCTTTGCCACCACCTACTCCAAAGGCACTTCCTGAGCCCGAACTTGCGCCACGACCGGAATGACCAGGTTGCGCGTCATCATCTCCGTCCGACTCATGCGACCCCTCCGGAACATCAGGCATACCCTCGCCGTATAAGTCCGCGGCTTCATCATAGACGGTACGCTCCGTTTCAGCACCGGCCTCCTCAGTACCAGCAGACTCCATCGGGCCGTCAACATCCGACGATGTAGTGCCGCGATCAGAGGGCTGAGCTGCGCCGAGTCTTTCGGCCATCAACGCAGCCAACTCGGCCCCAGTTATCTTGTATTTCCGAAGCATGTCGAGTGCCGAAGGGTCGACATCGGCTTCCTGTACCAGCCGGTCGAAGGCGTTCGGCTTGAAGGTGATCTTGGACTGCAGGAACGGGTTCGTCTTCCAGCCAAGGCTCTCAAATACAACAAGCCGGGGCGGAACCAAATCGCCGTTCGCATCAGGCACCCATGCTCCTTCGTTGAGCGCCCTGACAAAGGCTGCCGGATAGGGAGGGGAATTTCGCCTACCGTGATGCGTCCATGTGTAGGACCCTTCGAAGACCCCTCGCCCTCGACGTTCTTCCAGGTCACCAAGGCTTTCCCAGATCAAACGGGAACGCTCGATTCGTTTTTCCACCGAGAGACTCGGCAAGTACTCGATCAAATTGGCAAAGCCCTGAAGATTCCAGTCCTCAACGTAATCATTCTGCCCCGAGGTTCCCGGGTAGCCTGAACGAGCGCGAAGCGCTTTCAGACGATCGCTCCACGGAGCCTCCCAAGGTGTCCTTTCGGGCCTCGGACACCGCAGCGCCCCGCATGCTTCCAACAGCTCGCGGACATCCTCCCCGCGCAGGCAATCGTAGTCGTTATCCACAATGGAAACGCCGTCAATGCCATCGAAAAGCCTTGTCAGGCGATCAGTGGCGATGTAGATCCGTCCAGGCCTCTCTAGATAGTCGCTTCCATCGCCGGCAGAGATTGCCATGACGAAGTGGGATTTCTTGAGCTCGTCGATCAGGGACGAACGCTTGGATGCGGAATCCGTCTTGAACGCGGAAAGGATTCGGGCAATGTCTTCCTCGTAGCTGGAGACATCGATGTCTCCGTCAACCTGATACTTCGGGAGTACCTTCCGAATAACTGCGTCGACTGGATCAGGGGCATGCAATCCAAGCGAAGCCAAGAATTCGGTTGCCGCTTCGGACGTGCACACCGATGACTTCACTGTTGGGAATCCGGTGTCCTCCCCCGTAGGCAGAAAGGCGTTGGGCTGGCCATCCGTCCTAGCCGCGACATGCGTCCCATTAGCCAATCGAACAATCGGAGTACTCACCAGAAGCGGCCTAATTGCGGCCTGATCTTTCAAAAATTCGTACGCGCGCACGATCCATGCGTCGGACTGTGACTCAAGAAAATCCGCGGTCAACATCGGGAAGATGTCGCGAGGATGGACCTCCTCGATATCAAGTTCCTTGATGACAAATTGCCGAATGTCATTGGCGCGATCTTGCGTGATGTCGCCGGTCAACCAATGGACCTCCCCTTCCTCATACAGCGATGCCAGCTGTTCGCTGTCGAACAACTCACGCAGCTCCGATGTTCGGCCCAGCTTACTCTCTTCGGCCAGCGAATGACCCCCGTCGTTATTCGGCAAGAAGGGACTCGCTTTGAACGCGGCTAGCGCAGCCTCAAACAGGGGCGTAAACATGCCCCCTTTAGGGAACTTGGTCCTTTCCAGCGGCAGGCAGCGCAAGGCGTTGATGTCCAGCCGATTGTTGTCCCGCAGCCATGCCATTGCCTCGACAAGCAACGAAGCCGCTTCCGCAACCAGGTGATGATTCCAAGGCTCGTCACTTCTGATGTTGTCGCGGCTCGGCGTGCTCTGGAACGGGCCTTGCACATAAAAGCCAAGATTCGTCGGATAGGCCGTCGGGAAGAACACTACCAGCGGCGACGATGGGAGCGGCTGCACCGTCCATGTGCCTTTGTCGCTTTCAGCAACAACCGAGAAGGCCAACTCGACCCGACCCTTGCCCACGTCCCGGTGGAACACCAGCCAATCCTCATCAACATCGGCAACGCCGGAGGCTTGGCCTATGACTTTGATACGGTTGACGTTGTCGCCCAGGGCCTCCGGCTCATCCCGCAGGTACACGCCGGACTCGCCGCCGTCGATGCTCCAGGCAACCTCGCGTATGTGGCGCAGGAACAATAGAGAGGTAGCGCCCAGCGCCTTGAGGCCAGCGGCAATACGGGTTTTGACCGCGGTCCCATCCGCCTTCAGTGGCAGGACGATCTGGGTCTCGTCGGCATCACGCCGCGTCCTGCCAGCCTTTTGGGGGAAAACGTAGCCTTCGATGACGAAGTCTTCGTCACCAGAATGGATCTCCGGGAGATCGGAGACTTTGTACACCGACTTGAAACCCAACCCGAAGCGGCCAATCGAGTTCTCGTCCTTGGTGCTCTCGGAGATGTCACAGACACTACGGACATCCTTCTCGGTGAACGGATGGCCATAGTGAGACACCGCAAGGCGGTCATCAGCCAGGGTGAAGCTGACCTGCCTAGGTCCCCTCCAGCCCTCGCCTCGCCGCCTGAGAGCGTCTTCTGCGTTCTGAAGCAATTCGTAGATGAAGTGGGTGTCGTCGTCATAGAGGCCGGCGGCAAGGTCGCCGGACTTCTTGGCGCCTTTTTTTCCGTAGTCCTCCCGGTTCTGACGGCAAATCTCTTCGTAGTTTGAAGCCACTTCGCTCCCCCCTGAGTCCATTCCCCTTCCTAGTATCGACGAAGGTATCCGACTAGTGTCCAATCTCGCCACGTCATGCGACCATTGACGCCTGCTCTGCCCGCAAGGAAGGATGCCCTGGCGGGCGCTCGATCCGGTGGCTTTCAGGGGGACATTGATGTCGGGGAATGAGAAAACGCTACTGAGCGCCGCCAACCCGCAGCAACGCGAAGCCATCCTGACTACGGAGGGCCCGGTGCTCATCATTGCCGGGCCAGGCTCGGGCAAGAGCTTCACTCTGGTCGAGCGCATCGTTTACCTCATTACCCAGAAGGGCGTTGCCCCCGAATCACTGCTGGTCGTCACCTTCACTGACAAGGCGGCACGGGAGCTGACCACCCGCATCTC
Organism: Pseudoxanthomonas jiangsuensis; assembly: GCF_010093185.1. GTDB lineage: Bacteria > Pseudomonadota > Gammaproteobacteria > Xanthomonadales > Xanthomonadaceae > Pseudoxanthomonas > Pseudoxanthomonas jiangsuensis. The sequence continues at coordinate 8,332 of NZ_PDWL01000034.1, forward strand.
CAACCGGCTTTCCGGCCTGGACATCAAGTTCAACGTGAACGAGATGTATTTGGGAACCTTCCACTCCATCTGCCTACGGCTGCTGGAAGACAACGAGGAGTACACCCGGCTCAAGCGCAGCTTCACTCTGTTCGACCAGTTCGACCAGCAGTACTTCCTGTACCAGAATGTCAAGGAGTTTCGCGCTATCGCAGACGCCAATCTGGTGATGGGCGACGACGGGATTGGCCGCTGGAACCAGTCCGAGAACTTGTTGCACTGGCTCAACAAGGTCCGCGAAGAAGCCCTGGACGCGGACGTGCTGGCGCAAGCACCTGAGGTCGAGGTCAAGGCGCTGGGGCTGCTTTTCCGCCGCTATCAGGAGCTTCTGGCCGAGCACAATGCGCTGGACTTCTCCGGCATCCAGTTCGAGGCGCTGCAGCTGCTGGAAATGCACCCGCAGGTGCTAGAGGAAATGCGGGCCAAGCTGGCCTACCTGATGGTGGACGAGTACCAGGACACCAACACCATCCAGGAGCGGCTGTTGTTGCTGCTCGCCGGCGAGAAGAAGAACCTGTGCGTGGTCGGCGATGACGACCAGGGCCTGTACCGCTTCCGCGGCGCAACCATCCGTAACATTCTGGAGTTCCCCAAACTGTTCGCCGAGGGCCAATGCAAGCAGGTCAAGCTGGCAGTCAACTATCGCTCGCACCCGGACATCATCCGCTTCTACAACGAATGGATGCGCGAACAGGCGTGGGACGACGGCCAGCGTAGCTTCCGCTATGACAAGCAAATCCTGCCGCGCGAGGCTGAGTTCCCGAAGGTGCCAGCCGTCCTCAAGCTCAAGGCCACCGATCCCGTTGGAGAAGGTGCCCACTGGCACGCTGAGGTGCTGGCCTTCCTCACGGGGCTGAAGGACTCAGGCAAACTGGCCGACTGGAACCAGGTTGCCTTTCTGTACCAATCAGTGAAGAGCGATCGCGCCCAGGACCTGGCCCGCTTTCTTGAAGGGGCCGGCGTGCCGGTCTATTCGCCACGCTCCAACCTGTTTTTCGAGCGCGAAGAAGTCCGGCTGATGATCGGGGCGCTGATCTTCCTTTTCCCGCAGTTCTCCAAGGTGCGGGGGTGGCAAGAGGGTGCGAGCCTGCCCATCTGGAACTACTACGACAACGAGTGCTTCAAGCAGTTTGCCGACGAGCTGCGTAAGCCGGAGAACAAGGCCCTGCTGGAGTGGGCACGACCGTTGGCCAAGCGCCACGTCGTACTCGCCCAGACTACGGACTACGCCTTCTCCAGCCTGTTCTACCAGTTGTTGCAGTTTCCCCTTTTCTCGCGCTACTTGGGTGAGGAAGCGACCCAGGGCGTGGACAAGGGGCGTGCGGCCCGCAATCTGGCCACCTTTTCCAGCCTGTTGACCAAGTTCGAGTACCTGCACTACGTCAGCGTGTTGAACCCGGAGTGGCTGGAAAGGAACCTGCGCGACCTGTTCAACCAGTACCTGCGCTTCCTCATGGACGGCGGCATTGGCGAATACGAGGATGTGTCCGACTACGCGCCCAAAGGCTGCGTTTCGTTCCTGACCATCCACCAGTCCAAGGGGTTGGAGTTCCCGGTGGTGGTGTGCGGCTCAATGGAGGCCTCACCTCGCAAGCAGCACAAGGACATGGATATCTTGCTGGAGGAAGGCGGCTATCTGTCCAAGGCAACGTTCGAGCCGCTGGAACACATCAAAACCTTCGACTTCTGGCGCTTGTTCTATACAGCCTTTTCGCGTGCGCAGAATTTGCTGGTGCTGGCCGCGCAACAACGCGAAGGGAAGGGCCAGCGCCGCGCGCCGTCGAAGTACTTCGAGCGCATGTTCGATGCGCTTCCAAAGTGGAGGGATGTGGACCTGGGTGAGCTCGACTACGAGCCGGTGAAGGAGATCAACCTCAAGCGCGAGTACTCCTTCACCTCCCATATAACCGTGTTCGAGAATTGCGCCGAACAGTACCGCTTCTTTAAAGAACTGGACTTCGCGCCTACCCGCGAGAGCCAGATACTGTTCGGTACGCTGGTGCACCAGACCATTGAGGACATCCACAAGACGGTGTTGCGTGGCGAGGAAGGCACCTTGGACGCGAGCGCGATCGCGGGATGGTTCTCAGCCAACTACGCCACGCTGTCGAAGAAGGAACGCGTGTACCTGGCAGCCAGCTCGCAGCGAGCGGCGCTGAACCACGTCCTGCGCTACTACGAGCGCGAGAAGGGCCATTGGGACAGGATCAGGGAGGCCGAGGTCGATATTTCGTTGGTCAAGGAAAGCTATATCCTCAAGGGCAGCGTGGACTTGATCCGTGGCGAGAACGACACGGTAGAAATTATCGACTTCAAGTCGGAAAAGAAGCCTGACATGGAGAAGGACAAGGAGCGGCTCAAGCAGTACCAGAGCCAGTTGGAGGTATACGCCCATCTGGTCGAGGAGCGCACCGGGCAGAAGGTGAGCCGAATGCACCTGTACTACACCGGCGAGGAAGGCGGCAACCCTTATGTGTCCTTCCCCAAGGACGACCGCGCCATCGGTAAGACCATCGCGCGATTTGATGACATCGTGGCCCGCATCGAGCGACAGGACTATCGAATGACTGCGCGGCCGGCCAAACTGTGTGTCGAGTGCGACATGCGCGCCTACTGCGACAACAAGAACTGGAAATTCAGGAAGACTGATACATGAGCAAAACAACCCCGCCCGCGCAGGACAGCCTGCAACTCGCCACTCCTGATGGCGGCACTACGAACGTCGAGAAGTACGCGTTCGAGCCGATCAAGGGCTACCCCATGCTGAACTGGCGCGGAAGGCGCCCATTCACTGCGACTCAGTTCTATCCGGCGCAGCTGAAGGAAGTCTTTGGCGAGGAAGTGGACGGGTGGCGCAACAAGATTTTCTGGGGCGACAACCTTCAGGTGATGAGTCATCTGATGAAGCAGTTCAGGGGCAAGGTCGACATGGTCTATATCGACCCGCCATTTGACTCAAAAGCAGACTATCGGAAAAAGATTCACCTCAAAGGAAAGACGATCACGGGCGACATCGCAGCCTTTGAAGAGAAGCAGTATGGCGACCTTTGGTCCAACGATGAGTATCTGCAATTCATGTATGAAAGGCTAGTTCTTCTGCGTGAGTTGCTTACAGAAGAAGGCAGCATTTGGGTTCAATGCGACTGGCATCGCAGTCATCACATACGTTGCTTGCTTGAAGAAGTATTTGGTCCTGATAACTTCCTAAACGAGGTAATTTGGCAGCGGACTGACCCGCATAACGATGCCAAGAGTCGACTTGGAATAATTCACGACACCGTATTCTGGGTCGCGAAGAAGAAGGATAAGGTGTTCTACGACTGGCAGGCTGCTGCGGGCGATCTTTCTGCTTCAGCACTTAGCGAATATAGCCTGGTTCGCTTGAATGATGGCTCAGTGGTAGATTATTCGGAAGAAACGGAGAAGCTTGGCAAGCGCTTCAAGGTAGAGAATACAACCTACAAAGGGAAGGACTCTAAGCGGCAATTCGAGTGGCGTGGAGTCAGGCCGTCACCTAATCGCGTTTGGGCTTATTCTTCTCCCGAGGAAATGGATCAGGCCTTGGAGCGTGGGGATCTGTATCTTCGAGATCCGAGCAAGGGCTCGACTCGCTGCAAGGTCTTCTTTCTAGAGGAAAGTAACGGCCGTCTATTGCAGACAATCTGGACTGATTGTGGTCGAATGAAGGGTGGATCCGACTATCCAACCCGAAAGCCCGAGCAATTGCTTGAAAGAATAATTACCGCTGGCTGCCCAGTTGGAGGGATTGTTCTAGACACTTTTGTCGGATCGGGAACCACTGCGGTCGTAGCGCAGAAACTTGGTCGGAGGTTTATTGCCGCCGACATCAACCTTGGTGCAGTTCAGTCGTCAACAAAGCGATTGAGCGGCTCCGCAGATGACCTTCGCCAGCAGCTCCTTCTGGATGAAGAGAGGCGGTTTATCGGGCTCGAAGTTTACAACGTCAACAACTACGACATCTTCCGGAATCCGACTCAAGCAAGAGAACTACTGCTTGAAGCACTGGAAATCCAGAAGCTGGAATTCAGTACCGTGTTCGATGGTGAGAAGGACGGACGCATGGTGAAGATCATGCCGGTCAACCGCATCGCCACTCGTGCCGATCTCAACGAGCTGATCGCAGGCTTCGATTACAAGGCTTGGGAACGCCGCAAGGCCGAAGCGCCCACGCGTCCGGTCGAAAAGGTCACGCTTGTCTGCATGGGCCACGAGTCCGACCTGGCCGCCCAGTTGGTGCTAGCCGCCAAGCCCTACCTGATTAACGTGGAAGTGGTAGACATCCTGCGCGACAAGTCCAACTTGGAGTTCAAGCGCGATTCCGAAGCCAAGGTAGTCATTAAGAACGGTGAGCTGGTCATCGAGCGCTTCTACCCGATGAACCTGCTGCAAAAGCTGTCTTTGCAGAAAGAATCGGCGGGCGATTGGCGTGAGCTGGTCGAATCGGTGCTGATCGACTGGAACTACGACGGCGCAGTGCTGCAACCGGCCTCGGTGGACATTCCTGACAAGAACGAGCTGGTGGCCGGCAAGTACAAGGTTCCTTCCGACGCGGGCACCATCCGCGTGAAGATCACCGACCTGCTGTCCGAATCGTGGGAAGGAAGCATCAACAATGGCTAAGGGCACGCGCAAGGCCAAGGAAACCACGACGGGCGTGGCCGCCTCGCTTGACTTCGCCTTCTTCCGCTTCCTTTGGCAGTTCTACCAGTCGAATAAGGGCAAGGTTCGCCAGAACTACCGCGAGCTTACCCGCAAATTCCTTGACTTCAACGACCCGGAGAGGAATCCCAAGGCCTTCCTGCGCCAGCCACAGTTCGAGGCCCTGGAAACGTATGTCTTCCTGAAGGAGTTCCTAGGTAACGCCAAAGTCGAGGAGATCTTCAGGGCTTGGTACGAGCGCACCGGCAAGTTCGAGGGGCGTCAGTTCGGCTCATTCCGAGGCACCGCCGGGCAGGAGATGTTCCAGTTCGGCGACTCCGACGAGCTGGAGCTGACCTCTTACAAAGCTCTGTTCGACCGGATGCGCAGGAACAGCCGGATGTACCCCAACTACATCTTCGCGCTGACGATGGGCACTGGCAAAACCATCCTGATGGCGACTTGCATCTTCTACGAGTTCCTGCTCGCCAACAAATTCCCAAAGGCGACCGAGTTCTGCCACAACGCCCTGGTGTTCGCGCCGGACAAGACGGTACTGCAATCACTGAAAGAGATCGAGGGCTTCGACCTCGCATTGGTCGTTCCGCCGGAGTACGTAGCATGGATGTCGGCCAATCTGCACTTCCACTATCTGGAAGATGCCGGTACCTCGCTGGATACGATGGACAGGTCCAAGTTCAACGTCATCGTCTCCAACACACAGAAGATCATTCTCAAGCGTCAACACAAGGACAAGAACGCCACCGACAAGCTGTTCGGGGCCACTGCGGAAACCCTGACGCCTTCGAGCGTGTACGACGAGAACGCCGACCTCTATGGCTTTGACCAGCCCGAGGATGAGGCCGATCTGACCACCAACCAGCGTTTCGAGAAGCTGCGCCGGCTGGAGCAGTTGGGCATCTACGTGGACGAAGCCCATCACGCCTTCGGCAAGACGCTGGCGAAGGACATGGGTATCGGCCAGAAGGAGAACGACACCAGCCTGCGCACCACCATCGACGTGCTCGCCAAGAGCCTGAAGGATGCCGGCACTCATGTAGTCGCTTGTTTCAACTACACGGGCACGCCTTACGTGGGCCGCGACGTGCTTCCGGAAGTTGTCTATGCCTACGGCCTATCTGAATCCATAGAGAAGGGCTTCCTGAAGAAGGTCGTTCTGCACGGCTACGCGAACACCCGTACGAGCGAGTTTGTCGACATCGCCATTGAGAGCTTCCTGACCGAGACACGGGAAATCCGGCCGGAGGGGATGCTTCCCAAAATCGCGCTTTTTGCGTCGACGGTGGACGAGCTGACACAGGAGCTCCGTCCGGCCGTTGAGGATGCCCTGCGCAAACATGGCATCCCTGCATCCAGAATCTTGGTCAACGTGGGTGACGACAAGGTCACCTCCAACGACGATATCCGCGAGTTCAACCGACTCGACACGACCGACTCGGAGAAGCAGTTCATTCTCCTGGTCAACAAAGGCCGGGAGGGGTGGAACTGTCGCTCCCTGTTCTCTGTCGGCCTTTTCCGAGAACCAAAGTCGAAGATCTTTGTCCTGCAAGCCTCCATGCGCTGCTTGCGCGCCATCGGCGAGGCACAGCACACCGGTCACGTCTATCTGTCCGATGACAACCTGGCAATCTTGAATGACGAGCTTCAGCAGAACTTTCGCATCACGGCTGATGAACTGCAGAAGAAGGGCAAGGACAAGGATGCAGTCCTGGTGCACGTCGTCCCTCCTCCGGTCAAGATCAAGCTTGTTCGCGTGCGCAAGCTGCACAGCATCCGGGAACTGAAAGTCAAACCGGGCCAGCCGCTGGGCCTGGACCGATCCGATAAAGACGCATGGGGTTCGCTGATCGAGAAGTACCGCCTGATTGAAACCCAACAGGAAGGCCTGACGACTGCTGACGCCGCTCGCGCAAAGGACAGCCGCACATTCGACCTGACTGACAGACGCGTGAAGCGTGCGTTCTCGCGCATGACCCTGGTCGCTGAAGTCTCCCGCTATATGAATCGAAGCCCCCTGGAGATCGAGGACATTCTGGACTCTACTCAGGAAGGCACGGATGAGCTCGTCGCCATGACCAACGAGTTCAACGAGCTTCTATACGACGAGATCATTCCCCGCCTGTTCCGCCTGCTGTACGAACTGGATCCGTCCGAAGAGAAGGAAGAGCACGAGGTTGAGCTCATCAAGATTCCCGACAAGGGCTACTACGAGGTCAGTGCGGCGAGGGACAAGATCGCAAGACGCGATGACGCGTCATTGTCCGATGAAGAAAGAACCAAGAGCTTCCACCTTGATGCCTACTGCTTCGACTCGGGCTCCGAGCGCCAGTTGTTCTGGGATCTTCTTCGGGAGAAGAAGGTCAGGAAGCTCTACTTCACCGGCATGCTTACGCACGGCCAATCCGAGTTCTTCGTCCAGTACATCGATCCGGAGTCCCACACGGTCCGCAGCTACTACCCGGACTTCGTGTTCCAACGAGAAGAGTCTGACGGCTCGTTGAAGTACGTCATCGTCGAAGTAAAGGCCGATAACCAGATCGAAGATGCGGTCGTGCAGGCAAAAAAGGACTTCGCCAGCCAGATGGCCGTCGCCAGTGGCATGGAATATCGCATCCTGCCTTCATCCCAAGCTGATGCCCGGGGATACAGGGTGCTTCTTTAAGGGGCCCATCGAGGCATGGTCTTCGGGAAGACAACCCGCCAGAGGGCAAAGAAAGAAGCAACAGCGACACCCGTCGGCCCGCTCGAAGGCGGGCCGACGGACTCAACTACCCCGATCGCTCTTCGGTCCGCTTGGCATGCACGCGATGCGCGTACACCCCCAAACCCAACATGGCGAACCCGTACACAACCACACCGCCGATTGCCTTCAGCATTGCATCCTCCTCTGGAACCACGTCTTTCATTGGCCCTGCGGGCCTCGTCCGATGGCACTACGACCGGGACTACCCGGCCCCCATTCGCGTGACTATGCCTTCTAGTTTGCCCCGCAGGTTCGTCGCCGGGACCGCCTGAACGGTCTCTGCTTCCACCGGCGCACAACTCTCTGGGTAGAACTCCTCCACCACTGCCGGCACGTCCTCGTCCAGCTCCTCGAACGCCCCGTTGGCGAACCCCTGACGTGCCGCCTTATCCAGCGCCGCCTGGTCGAAGCCGGCGTCCTGCCGCCGGAGTTCCAGGGCCCTCGCCTCCTCGATGGCCTGCTCCAAACTCAGGCCGGAGCGCACCACCAGGTCGACGTAGTAGATCGCCGCCCGGCGGCTCATCGTCGTGGACTTGCCGCGTAGCTTCAGCTCCAGCGGCAGGCACGCCAGCCGCCCACCGGAGACCGCACTGAAGTAGTGCAGGCGCGCGGCAAGCGTGCGGATCGTGTTGAACGAGGTCGTGCGCAGGACGAAGCTGCCCAGCGTGTCGTCCTGGCCCTCATCGATCACCACATTGAACCGGGCATAGGCCTTGCAGTCGCCGGCACCGAACCGGCAGGCGTCCGGACCGGGGCACGGCAGCCCTTCGATGCCCTCGTCGCCTACACGCCGGCAGGTCTCGCCGTTGCCCACGCACATCGGTCGACCTGAAGTCCGGTCAAACAGCGAGTAGTCGGCACGCAGGTTCAAGGCGGGATCATTGAACAGCAGCCGCACCGGCAGCGTGCGCAGCTTGCCGCCCGCCTCACGCTTGAGCACTTCGTCCAACGGGTGCAGCACCCAGCCATCCCGGTTCTGGACCTGGCTGGTCAGGGTGAACTGGTCGTCCTTCTCCGGCAGGCGCTTGCCATTGCGCTCCACCACCCGGCCAATAGATATCCGCCCGACCACGGGCGGAGTGATAGCCAAACCTTTCAGCATCTCGAACTCCTGGGATTTTTGGGATCAGTCCACGATCACGAACCGACGCGAGCCGGGCTTGGGTACCATGTAGTCAGCCACGAGCTCGGCGTGATCGGTGGTCAAGCGCTGGGCGTCCAGGCGAGTGCCGTCCTTGGACCGCTTGTAGGTCACCTCGCCGCTGGCGAACACGGCGCGGGCCGCATCACCCATAGCCTGCTGCAGGGTCTGCTTGAGCAGCTCAGCGCGGCCTTCCTTGGCTTCCAACTCACGCCGCAACGTCACCAGCTCCGCGAAGGCCCCGGATAGGCGCCGGTCCTCGCTGAAGTCCAGCGTGTCGACACCGCCCGGATACAGCTGACGCAGGGCCCGGTCTGCCGAGGCACTTCCATCGGCCGGCGGCGGCGTGTCGGACTCCACGCACTCCCAGAACCGGGCCTCCAGCACAATCACGCGGGCGATCACGTCTTCGTCGCGCTCGATGCGGTGGATCTCCAGCTGCTGCCCGCAGAGCAGCACGGCCACATCCGCCGCCGCCTTGCCGGTGACCGCCAGCTGGTGCTGGACCTGAAGCTGGACGTGCTCGGGCACGCCATCGCGCCAGAGACGGGAGCCGAACTCCCCGGCGGTCTTGCACTCCAGGATCTGCACGTCGGGGCTACCGACGATCTCCCGATCGATGTTGGCCAACATGAAAGGAAAGGTCGGGTGCTGCAGGACCGCGTTGACCTTGCGGACCTTGCGGCCGGTCTTGCGCATGTAGCTCGCCGCCACATAAGGCTCCAACAGCGTGCCCCAGTACATCGGCGAATCCAGGTCGTCCGCGACGTCCGTGTTGGCCGCCGCGCGGCCGGTCTTCTGGGTCCACAGTTCCAGAGGGCTGGTGTACGGGCTCAGGCCCACCGCCGCGGCGGCATCGGAGCTGCCGATGCCGCCCTTTCGCACTTCCAGCCACTGTCCGCGATCGAGCGTGCGGGTATCTACCAGGCGCAAGGCCGTCTTACGTCCCATCGTGATCTCCCAAATGAAAAGGCCGCCCCTGAGGGCGGCCTGTGTGGCGGCATTTCGTGTGGCCGGATATCCCGGCCGGGGTATCCGGTGATTCAATCGTTCCAGAACACATGGATCCCGCCGTCGACTGCTGGAATAAAGCGGACCTGCCCACTGGTGACCGAAGTGCGAACGTAGGCCTCGATATCGACCTGAGCGTCGACTCGTCGTCCCAACAGGGTGAAGGTGTGATAGGCCCAACTGGCGGCATCGGCATAGGTGCCCTGATAGCTATCGGCGAACGCCTCGGTCGCCCGCAACACGCGGTCGAAGGACCCGGAGGCCCAGAGCGCCTCGAACGGCGGACCGTATTCGTCCACGGCGTCCAGCCAGGCCAGCAGTTCATCCAAGTCCGGGCGCGGACCGAAGTCGGGCAGGCCGTCGTAGGCCAGCACAGACCAGGTATGGGCATCTTCCTGCCCCAATGCTGGACACCCCTTGGCAATCGCACAGCGCACCGCGTCGGCGTCATCCATCTCGATCCACTGAGCACCACTATCGTCCGCGCCACCGCTGGCTCGGACTGCTACACAGATCCGAGCCATGGGATGCTCCTGAAAGAAGAAAGGCCGCACGAGGCGGCCTTGGTGTTGTGCTCCGAACGCTGAATGCGCTACTGGTCAAGGGGGAGCCTGCGGCTCCCGACTCAGTTGACCAGCTTGAGCTTGCCGTTATGCAGCAGATACTTGGTCTTCTGCTCTAGTGTAGGGCAGCAATCGGAGTCATCTGGACCCAGCGTCAGGGACGTCAACCTGATCGTCTCATCCGCGATGACGAAGTCGCTGGTCGAGCTCCCGACTCCACCCACGGGCAACGCATTTGCGAACCTCAGCGACCCATCGGGCTGCCTCAGGAATACGGCCAGGTACTGCGTGGACGTGTTCTCAGAAGGTATCTCGATCGAGAACAGGACGGCCGAGTCGTCAACCTTGTCACCGTTGATGTCTCCTGCAACCACCTGGCGAGCATCTTTGAACTCGTCGCCCATCACGGTACTGGCCGTGACCGCAATGGCACTTTCGATTGCCGCATCATCGGATGCACTGACAACTTTGTCGGGTTCTTGCGCAAGGGCCGGCGTCGGAGCTTCAGCTTGCGGATTGGGATCTGACGGAACAGCAGGTCCATTTGGCTTCTCCTCGCTCCCGAAATCCTCGATGCCGAGCTCCTTCAGCGTCGCTGAGTCGAGCCCACTGCACTGCGCTGTGGCTCGAATCGTTTCTTCGCGGATATCCGGAGGAACAGTGCCGCGATCCCGCATTGCCTCCAAAGTATCGACACCGTACCTTTCCTTCATCTTTTCGTAGTAACAGGTGCAGGTCTTCTTCGTCCCTCCTCCGTTCACGCATCCCGCCACCATTTCACTTCTTATTTTCCCATCACATGAAGTAAGTGCGATGCATGCCAAGATAAGAAAGATAGATTTTGAACATCCGATTGCCATGATCAACCCCTCCTCGTGACGAGGAATCCGACAAACGCCACCATCAATATACCGCCAATGACCTTGCCGAGCCCCGGGAACAGGATGACTGGCCAGAACACGGCACCACCGAGATTGAACCAGAACCCCTTGTAGGCATTGTCACCCCACCAGTTTCCGTAGATCGCAAAGACAAAGATCAGCAACACATAGAATCCAAGAAGCAGACGACCCATTCATTTCCCCCCGGTTTACTTTTGTTTTAAGTCACAGTCTTGGCACACCGCCATGCGGGATCATCGTTGATCAGCCACGCCCTGCAGGTGCCGATTCAGTGCTCCGAATAGCTGCCTCACGTCACGCTGATCGGGCATATTTAGCTCGGCGAAGCGACGACCTTCGATGTAGACGTACTTTCCGTCAGCGGCGACTTCTGACACCGTGCTCCAAAGACGCGTATTGGATGGCTCGAATGGCGCCTTGGTCCGGATTTCCGATTCAGTGATCAACACTCCGTCAGCCGCGCCGCCGAACAGGGTGTTATCTATCAGCGCGATCACCTCTTTCGGTTCAAGACCCTCACCATAGCTGTCCAAGGCGCCATTGAGTTTCTTCAGCGGAATGTTCGGGGCCACGAATACCCGCTCGAACGGCTCTGCGTTGAACCGCAGCCCCTGTAGCGCCTCTCTGAGCGTGGCCCGCCGCATTGGTGGCTTCTGTGGTGGCGGCTCAGGCTTGGTCGTATGCCTTGTCCGTGCGCGCTCATACTCGGCCCGCTCCCCCGAGTCCATTTCTGACGCACAAAGTGCTTCTAGCCAAGTTTCAGTGTGTCCCTCGAACTGCCGGATGATCCTCCTGGCGCTCTGTTCAGATATCCCCATCTGTGACAACACCAAAAGCAATGCGTCCTTGCGTGGAATCTTCAGATCGAATCCACCCGCCGCCCCATCACTGTGGAAGAACACGGCCGGCATCATCTGAAGTGATTCTTCATCAAAGCCACACTCCCGCCCGAACTCCAGGGATGTCGCCGCCAAGAACTCTTCCTTGTAGACCTCGCTGACCTTATGGAGTCGGGTGAAGCTGTCCCCAACTGACTCCTTAAGCCCCTCGGGAATTTTGGAGAATCCGTAGTAGTGGAGCATCAGGAACGCCGTCAGCGAAATTTCGATAACGTCCATTTCCACCGACCCACGCTTGGGCGCTGGAAAATTTTCCACGACGCGTTTAAGTTCCAAGTATTGCTCGGCGATACAAGGCATCTGGCGATCGATGAGGCGATCGATGAGAAGTGCTTCTTCGCCTAGGTCGGACCGCATCGCATGCAGGGCTCGACGATGAATGGCTAGCAGACGTTCTGCACCGGAGTTCGCGTTCGCCCGATTCGCCTTGCCCGAAGCGCGATCGTCCGGTGGCGACGACGACGTGAGCGCGGTCGCCAAGCGCGAGGCGAAGAGGTTAATCGCTACCTGGTCGATCACGGCAAACTTGAAGAACTCACTGCCGTTGATCATGATCCGGCTGCCCGATCCGGAAACTACCAGCCGGATATCCCGAAGTAGCATTCGACGTGGCGCATCGAACTTCTGCTTGCAGTAGATCGCATCACCGGTGACCAGCAGGCCTTCTTTCGCCCCGCCGAACAAGGTGTCGTCCAGTAGTACAAGAACATCGCGTGGCGAGACACTTAGCGCATACGAGGAAATAGCCCCTTCCAGCTTCTTGCGCGGGATCTTGGGCCGCGCATACACGTTGTCGTGGAACCACTCCCACTCCGGCTTCAACAGAATGGACGCCACGTCCGGAGCACCGACCTCGGCTGAGGGCTGTGGCTCGGGCACCGGAGGCGGCCGACTCCCGGAACGCGCTGAAGTCGCGCGCTGGTCGAAGTCCGCCCGCGTCTGCGACTCGTTGAGCACCCGATAGGCCTGGTTGACCTCCTGCATTTTGCTTGTCGCCCATGCCTGCGTCTCTGCATCGGATTGGGCGTAGCGATCCGGGTGGTACTGACTACGTCGGCCCTTGTAGGCCAGCTCGATCTCATCGCGCCCGGCGTTCGGACGGATTCCCAGAACTTCGTATGGATCCATGTGCTCCTGCGTCCCCTGTTCCTTTTCGCCCTCCTGCATGCAGCAGGGCAGTTACTTTCTTGACACAGAACATACCTCTATCTGGTAAATAGAGTCTGCCACACCAATAGAGGCTTCGTCATGATTCGGGCCACGTCCGCCGCTGCGATGCCCGGTGTCCGAGTCCTCGCCCCGCTCACTGTTCGCCGCTCGCCTGGTCCAGGCGCGGCAGCTGCGTGGCCTAAGCCAACGTGCCCTGGGCGATCGCATGGGCCTGGGTAAGGACAAGGGCTCCTCGCGGATCAACCGCTACGAGCACCAGGTCACCGCGATTGGCTTCGACAACCTGGGCCTGCTGGCCCGGCTCCTAGACGTGCCCGTGGCATATCTGCTGGCCGACGATGCCGCCATGGCCGATTCCATCCTGGCGCTGGCCCAGGCCGACGAGGGCCAGCGCGATGTCCTGGCCACACTCATCCCGGCACTACTTCAGGATCCAGCCCTGCTGCCGAAGCTGGCCAAGCTGCTGCAACTGCCGAAGCAGGACCAGGCCAAGGCACTGAGCGAGTTGACCGATAAGGACTGACGTCAGCTCAGCCCCGTTCAGTCGCGGCATCCACAATGCCGCGCAGGATTCGGCCCGCCCCCGCCGACTCACCACCCCGCAGCAGATGGGTGGCGTAGGCATATCCGAACGGCTCCGCCACCTCGTAGCACCACACGCCCGGGAACTGTCCCTCCTGCGCCTGCCAGGCCTGATCCAGGCACTCGACCGGATCGATGCATGCCTGGATGAATCCCTGCTCCCCCTCGAAGCGGGAGCTATCGATGTCGCCAAAGTCAACCAGCGCTTGCTTCGCTCCGATGGCCACGTAGGCCAGATCGAGCGTATCGGCCACCTTCACCATCGTTCTCTCCCGAGAAGTGCCCGGCCCGCAGGCCGGGCGCTATGCCGTACCCAGATTGCACGCCTATATCAGTCCCCGAGCTGCCATCGAGGTCGCCTCCCCCGCCGTCACCACGAAGTGATCCAGCAGCCGGATATCCACCAGCCCCAAGGCGGCCTTCAGCCGGGTCGTCAGGACACGATCGGCCTCGGAGGGCTCGGCGTGGCCGCTGGGATGGTTGTGGGCCAGCAGGACCGCAGCAGCGTTCAACGCCAACGCCCGCTGGACCACGATGCGCGGATGCACCTCGGCCCCATCGATGGAACCGGAGAACAGCCGCTCCACCGCGAGCAGACGATGCCGGGTATCGAGGAAGGCGACCTCAAGGTGCTCCCGCCCTTCACCTCCCAACCGCATGCGGAAAAAGGCGCTGCAGGTGGCCACATCACCCAGGCAGGCCCCTTGGCTCAGGATCCTCCGCTCCAGCAGCCGCAGCGCCCGCGCGATGACCCGGTCCTCCCGCGCCCGGGCCCCGATTGAGGAGACCGCCCGGGCGGCGGTCGGCGCACGTACACGTGACCGGGCCTGCATCAGGCCACCAGCTTCATCACTTCATCCCAAGCCCGCAGCTTGATCTGGGCACCGGCCCCGAACCAAGCTGCATCCCGGCGATGATCGTCGCTGCGTGCGCGGCGATGGTGGTCGACGAACTCGGTCACGCTGTTGAGCAGGCCCCACGCCGTACCACGGCTGGAGGCCATCAGAGCACCCCGTCCGCCGCCCTCGTACAGCGAGCGCACGTTGGCCATGGCCTGCTCGTTGACCACCATGGCCTTGCCGTCCGGTGCGGCGTAGGTGAGCACCCGGCGCAGCAGCCCTTCCACCGAATCCGGATCCACCGGCCGTTCCACCAGCGCCTTCATCCGGGCCACGAACCCATCCCAGGACGACACTGTGATACCCAGCTGCCGCTTCACCACATCCGGGTCGAACTGGCTGCGGTGCGGCACCTTGATCGCCCCGGTGGCGTTGCCCAATGCGATGGACAGGGTGTTGTTGCAGACCACCCGGACCGAGGTGAACTGTGCAGTGGTGGCCAGCGTGCCGTCACAGGCGGTGGCCAGCAACAGGTAGCCGTCCACCTTGTCCCGGCCCTTGAGCGTGGTGCTCTGTCCGGTCCGGGCCAGCGCCCAGAACTTGCGGCCCTCGCGCAGCACGCCGGCGGTTTCCAGCTCGAAGCCATTGCTGGCGGTCAGGTCCCGGTAGAACTCCAGGATCTGGCCCGGCTGCACGACCTGGAAGCGCTTGGACACCACCGACAGCGGCATGCGGGTGTCGGAGCGGTACAGCACCTTCTGCTCCGGGTAGGCGTGGATGACGCCAATGGCGTTGTTACCGGCCACGTAGCGCACTTCCGCCTCTTCGATCTTCCAGTCCATGCCGGCCTGCTGCTTCCAGACCTCGATGGGCTGCTGCGGCGCCAGCCGGTTACCCAGGCCATGCCAGGGCTTCTGCCCGGCATAGGCCATCGTCTCGACCAAATGCATTGTCGTTTCCTCGCTATTGGCGGCATAAACGCACAAAGCCCGGACAATGCCGGGCTTTGTGCGAGATGCCTGTAGTGGATTGGATCAGGTGATCAGATCCGGGGACTGTTGCAACTGGAGCACTTGACGATGCCAACCAGCATCGCCGCTGCAACCACCAGCACACAGTAGATCGCTTCGATCTTGCCTTTGCTCACATCCGTTCACCTTTGGCAGGCGCTTCAGTGCGGAGCGCCTGGACGCGAAGCCGGATTCCACCGGCTTCGCAAGGGTGGTATGTGTTTGAAATTTCTTTTAATGATGCGCATGGACTAACTGCGCGCCCGAAGAATGAACGAAGACCAAATAGTCGATGTTCCAGATCGGGTCGTCGCAAGCCATAAGACAGGAATGGTGAACATCGCCCATTCCTTCATAAGGCTGAACAACGATGACCAGAGCGACTAAGCGCCCCATTCCTACCACCGCCGAATTCTCTACTGGCTGATGGCCCGGGATTCGGGGGTGGGTCACGGAGTTCGGTTAGCGATCTGTCGGTGTCCCCTGCCCGCCCCGCTTGTGCGCCTGATCGAACGACAACCTGCCGACCGAAACGCCGGACTGGTGGCTCAAGGTCAAGCCCTTCGTCTTCGGCGAGGATCCGGTCGACACCGGCGAAGCGACCCGCACGCTCAATAAGGCTTAAAGGGCTGGCCGGCTAAGTGCCGACCCGCTCAGTTCAAGCGATGGTCACTCCGGTCCGGATCGTGATTGTCCAAGACCGTCCAGCAGAATCCGAGTTATCGCAGGGGCAACAGCGGGGGCAACACAAAATTCTGAAAGATTACATGTTGTTGATTAACATGATTTTTTCTAGGGACGTTTGGTGGTCCCTGGCACCACTACACCAGAAGGCCCGGGCACTCCCGGGCCTTCGCTTTTCCGCTTCGGCCGGCCCGCAATGCTCCTGGCTCACGGTGGCGAAGCCGGCCGATCCCTTACGATCGGCTCCCCGATCCGCAGGAGCGCCGCCGATGAAGTCCCTTCCCTTCGCCCTGTGCATGGCCGTGCTGCTGTTCGCCGGCAGCCTGCCGGCCTGGGCGGCGGAGCCTTCGGTCTCGCCGGTGGCCAGCGGCGAAGGCACCGACGCCGTGCCCGCACCGATCGTCGTGGGCGGGCGCACCGTCGGCACGGACGACGGCCTCGCCTACCAGTGGCCGGGTGTGCACTTCCAGACCCGCTTCAGCGGCGACGGGGTGCTGTTCGAGGTCGGACCGGGCGACGTGATCCTGCACGTGGAGGCCGATGGCGCCCGCATCGCCAGCCTGCGCAAGCCGGCACCGGGCCGCTATCGGATCGCCGGCCTGGGCCCGGGCGAGCACCGGGTGCGGATCGATGCGGCGACCGAAAGCCAAGCTGGTCCCAACCGCTTCGGCGGTTTCCTGCTGCCGTCCGGCAGCGCGCCCCTGCCCCTGCCGCAGGCGGCGCGCCGGATCGAGTTCATCGGCGACTCGCATACGGTCGGCTACGGCACCGCCTCGAGCGGGCGCGACTGCAGCGATGCCCAGGTCTGGGAAACCACCGACACCACCCTCGCCTTCGGTCCGCGGCTGGCGGCGGCCTACGGCGCCGACTACCGGGTCAACGCGATCTCCGGCCGCGGCATCGTCCGCAACTACGGCGGCATGCCCGGCGACACCCTGCCGCAGGCGTATCCATGGCTGCTGTTCGATCATTCCGTACGCGAGGCCGGGCCAGCGGACTGGCAGCCGCAGCTGGTGGTGATCGCGCTGGGCACCAACGACTTCTCCACCCCGCTGGCGGCGGGCGAGCGCTGGGCCACGCGCCAGGCGCTGCACCAGGACTACGAACAGATCTATGCCGGCTTCGTCCGGATGCTGCGCGCGCGCTATCCGCAGGCCTATTTCCTGCTCTGGGCCACCGACCTGGCCGACGGCGAGATCGCCGCGGAAACCGGCAAGGTCGCCGCGGCCCTGCGCCAGGGCGGAGACGACCGGATCGGTTTCGCCACGGTCGCGGGCCTGGCGATGGACGCCTGCCACTGGCACCCCTCCGCCGCCGACCATCGCCGGATCGCCGAGGTGCTGGCGCGGCATGTCGATGCGGTGCCGGGGCTGTGGCCAGCGGAGGATGCGCCCTGACGACCGGCGCAGGAAACGCCCTTCAACGCCGATGCCGGCGCCACGGCCGCCGGCGCCGGAACAGCACCAGGTAGCTGCCCGCCACCCAGGCCAGGCCCGCGGCCCAGCCGGCGAGCACGTCGGACGGGTAATGCACGCCCAGGTACAGCCGCGACAGCCCGACCAGGCCGGTGAACGCCAGCGCCGCGGCCAGCATCGGCCAGCGCCAGCGCGTGTGCCAGCACAGCAGCACCAGCACCGCGGCCAGGGTCATCGAGCCCATCGCATGGCCGCTGGGGAAACTGAAGGTGCTCTCCGGCGCGATCGATTCCCACAGCGAGGGCCGGTCGCGTTGGAAGAACTGCTTGGCGCTGAGGTTGAGCAGGGCCGAGCCGGCCAGGGCCACGATCGCGAACGCGGCCTCGCGCCAGCGCTTCCATGCCAGCAGGGCCAGCGACAGCGCGATGTCGAACGGGACCACGCCCCAGGCGTAGCCGATCCGGCTGAGGAACACGAAGAACGCGTCCAGCCGCGGCCCGGCCAGGCCGTTGAGCCACAGCAGCAGCGCATCGTCGAAGACCAGTTCTTCCAGTTCGTGGACTTCGTCGGCCAGTTCGGCGAACAGCCA
The DNA here is from genome assembly GCF_010093185.1 of Pseudoxanthomonas jiangsuensis. Classification (GTDB taxonomy): domain Bacteria; phylum Pseudomonadota; class Gammaproteobacteria; order Xanthomonadales; family Xanthomonadaceae; genus Pseudoxanthomonas; species Pseudoxanthomonas jiangsuensis. The sequence continues at coordinate 26,599 of NZ_PDWL01000034.1, forward strand.
CAGGGGCAGCAGGACCCCGGCGAACAGCAGGGCCAGGCGGCCGAGGTTGCCGCGCAGCGCGGCGGCGAGCGAGGACGGCCGGGACGGATCCTCAGCCGGCCTTGCGGGCATAGCGGTTCTCGACGTATTCGTCGATCAGGGCCACGAACTCGGCGGCGATGTTCTCGCCCTTGAGGGTGACCTTCTTCTCGCCGTCGACGAACACCGGCGCCGAAGGCGCCTCGCCGATTCCCGGCAGGGAGATGCCGATGTCGGCCTGGCGCGACTCGCCCGGGCCGTTGACCACGCAGCCCATCACCGCCAGCGACAGGTTCTCCGCGCCCGGGTGGGAGACGCGCCACTCGGGCATCTTCGCCCGCACGTGCTCCTGCACGGTCTTGGCCAGTTCCTGGAAGAAGGTGCTGGTGGTGCGGCCGCAGCCCGGGCAGGCGGTGACCATCGGGGTGAAGGCGCGCTGGCCGGTGGTCTGCAGCAGTTCCTGCGCGACCACCACTTCCTGGGTACGCGGCTGGCCCGGCTCGGGGGTGAGCGAGATCCGGATGGTGTCGCCGATGCCTTCCTGCAGCAGCACCGACAAGGCCGCGGCGGAAGCCACGATGCCCTTGCTGCCGATCCCGGCCTCGGTCAGGCCCAGGTGCAGGGCGTAGTCGCAGCGGGCGGCCAGGTCGCGGTAGACCGCGATCAGTTCCTGCACCCCGCTGACCTTGCAGCTGAGCACGATCCGCTCGGCCGGCAGGCCCAGCTCCACCGCGCGCGCGGCCGAATCCACCGCCGACAGGATCAGCGCCTCGCGCAACACCCGGCCGGCGTCCCAGGGTTCGGCGCGGGCGCTGTTCTCGTCCATCAGCCGCGCGGCCAGGGCCTGGTCCAGCGAGCCCCAGTTGGCGCCGATCCGCACCGGCTTGCCGTACCGGATCGCGGCCTCGATGATCGAGGCGAACTGGGTGTCCTTCTTCTTGCCGAAGCCGACGTTGCCGGGGTTGATCCGGTACTTGGCCAAAGCCTCGGCGCAGGCCGGCTCGCCAGCCAGCAGCTGGTGGCCGTTGTAGTGGAAGTCGCCGATCAGGGGGACATCTACCCCCATCATCAGCAGCTTCTCGCGGATCCGCGGGATCGCCGCGGCCGCCTCGGCGGTGTTGACCGTCAGCCGCACCAGTTCCGAACCGGCGCGCCACAGCTCGGCGACCTGCCTGACCGAGGACGCGATGTCGGCGGTATCGGTATTGGTCATCGACTGCACCACCACCGGCGCGCCGCCGCCGACGGCGACCCCTCCGACCAGGACCTGGCGGGTGGGCCGGCGCGCCCACGGCGCGGCCGAGGCGGGGGG
>NZ_PDWL01000035.1 GCF_010093185.1 Pseudoxanthomonas jiangsuensis
CGGCGGCAGCTCAGATGTGGATAAGAGTCAGGGGTGAAGGCGGCGGCGGGGGCCTGCGCCTCGGTGGAAAGGGTGTCCTGGTGCGTCATCGCATCCTCCGTTGCGTGGTGCACGCCCACGGCCCTCCCGCGGGACCGCGAAGGCCGGGCTGGGAGCGGAGGATCGGAAAGCGGCGTCGCAAAGCCGGCGACCGCGGACGGACCGCGGCGGACTTCGCTTCGCCAGCCATCTCCCTCCGGAGACTCCAGGGCCGGCACCGCGCGGCGTGCTTTTCGCGCGGCTGTCGGCAGGTCTTCGGACTGCCGGGTATGGAAGGACTGGCCTTCCGCCTCCCCCGTCGCTTCCCGGAACCGAGGTTCCAGTGCGTTGGCGGGTTCGTTCCCGGTTACCGCTGCGGGGCAGTGCCGGACTCGCCTTCGCAGGCCCACCGGGCTTCCCTTTTAAACCGGTTCCCTTGGGGGGTGCCGGCACCGACCGACCCAAGATAGTGGGGTCATCGGACCCGGTCAACACCAGATATCGGGGAATGCCGGCAGGCCCTTGGGGCATAAGGTGGAGCCCCTCGGCGCGCCGGTTGCAAGCCCCCGCCGATGCCGCGGCGACTGCGCCAGTCAAGCCCCGGCGCCTGTGGCCTGCCCTGCCCACGCGGTCTCCGACCGTTCCCCGACATGCCGCTTTCCATCCTTGAGCCACCTCCACCGCGTCCTGTTCCCGTCCGATGGCTCCGCTTCTCCTGTCCAGACCTCGCATCCCGTCGCTCCTGGTGGCCCGTCCGTGAACGGCCTGCTGGCGGCGGACCACGGGATCGCGGGCCTGGCGGCCGCGTTCGTCTTCATGGTCGCGCTGGCCTGGGCGAGTTTCGTGCTGATGAAGGCCGCCAGGCCCCTGATCCTGCATGGACAGGGGTGGATCTGGAGCGGCCTGGCCGGGATCCTGGGCATGACGCACTGGCCGCTGCAGCTGTCGCTGGGCAGCCCGGCGGGCTATCCGGTCGTGGGCAGCGTCCTGTACCTGTTCTCCATGGTCGGCCTGGCGCCCGACGATTCGGTGCTGGAGCGCACTCCCACGCCTGCGGCGTTCTGGTTCCAGCGCGGTCTGGTCTCGGCGGTCGGCGGCACCGCGGCCGGGATGGTCTGCTCCTGGCTGTCCTGAGGGACGCCGGCCGGAGGGCCGGCCGGCCGAAGGCCACGCGCTACCGGCCCCGGTCCGCGCGGCAACCGTCCAGCAGGTCCAGGCCAGGGTCGTACTCGGGCGCCGCCACTTGCATGAGTCCGAGCACGGTGTGGAAATAGTTGTCGTGGCTGGCTTCGCCGGCGGCCGCTTTGCTCTTCATGCACGACAGGTCGAGCGCCAGGCTGCCGGCGTAACCCGACGAGAACCACATCAGCATCGGCACCTTCTTCTGCTCGCCCGGGGCGATCGCGTACGGCATCCCGTGCAGGTACAGACCGCCTTCCCCTAGCGATTCGCCGTGGTCGGAGAGATACAGCAGCGCGGTGTCCCGCCCGGCCTGCTCGCCCAGCAGCCGGATCGTCCGGGCCAGGAGGTCATCGGTGTAGAGCAGGGCGTTGTCGTACGCGTTCACCACCTGCTCGCGGCTGCAGTCACTCAGCGCGGAGCTTTCGCAGGCGGGCAGGAACTTCCCGGACCCGGCCGGGTACCGTTTGTAGTAGGCCGGTCCGTGGTTGCCGAGCTGGTGCAGCACGATCACCGCATCACCCTGCAGCGAAGCGATCCGCCTCGACAGGCCCTTGAACAGGATCCCATCCAGGCAGCCTTCGGCGGTGCACAGGTCCGGATCGTCCGCATGTTCGTAGGACTGGAAGGGCAGGTCCTTGCACACGCCCTTGCATCCGCCCTGGTTGTCCAGCCATGTCACTGAAATGCTGGCGTGGTCGAGCACGTGCAGCAGGGATTCGGAATTGCGGACCTTGTCCTTGGTGTAGTCCTCGCGCCCGTAGACGGAGAACATGCACGGCAGGGAGACTTCCGTGGAGGTCCCGCACGAGGTCACGTCAGGGAAGTTGACCACGTCCAGTCGCGACAGCTGCGGCGTGGTCTGCCGCGGATAGCCGTTGAGCCCCCAGTTCTGCGCCCGTGCGGTTTCCCCCACCACCAGCACCAGCAGCCTGGGCCGCTGCCCGGCGCGCGCCGCGGCCACGTGCGCGCCGGCGCCCAGCTCCTTGCGCGGCGCATTGCGCGCGGCGCCATCGTCGGCCAGCACGCGGCCGAGGGAGACCAGGTAGTTGCCGGGCGTGATCAGGTGGCGGATCTCGTGGTGGTTCCGCATCAGCGCCGACATGCTCTGGAAGGAAAGCAGCGCCGCTGCAGCCGCGACGGCCACCGACAGCACGATGGCGCCGGCCCGGACCAGGATCGCCCTGCCCACACTGCGGCGGACCAGGACCACCTTCCAGCCGAGGATGGCCGGCAGCAGCCCCGCCACCAGCACCCGCAGGACCAGGCCGGGCGAGACCAGCTCCGAGGATTCGCGCAGGTCGGTCTGCAGCACGTTCCTCACCATGCCGGTGTCGAGGTACACGCCGTAGTGGTCCATGCAGTAGGCGGCGGCGGCCGATACCGGCAACAGCACGGCCAGCACCGGCCTGACCGACCAGCGGTTGAACAGCAGCAGCGCCAGCAGGGTGTTCAGCGCGAGCACGAGCACGAACAGGCAGATGCCGGCCAGGGCGCCACCGGCGCCGTGCAGGGCGCCGGTCGCACGCACTTCCGTGAGGAAAGCCAGGTTGGCCGTCAGGGTCAGGAACAGGCCGGTCAGCAGCGCAAGCACTTCCTGGCTGAGGACCGGACGGAAGCCCTTCCACACCTGCCACGGAAGCCGCCATGCCTCCGCCGTGCGCCGCCTGGCATTGCGGGAGATCGCATTCATGGCATGCCGTCCCCGCTGCGCGCCATCCGTCCGGCATCGGCCGCAGGACGCAGGATCGCCAGGTAGAGAGCGAAGGCGACCAGCCAGCAGATCCCCGCGGTGTAGAGGTCATGCGACAGGAAATGCGCCCCGCGCAGCTGCTGCGAGATCCCGAAGACCAGGCCCAGGCCCACGCCGATGCCGAGTCCCAGCCAGCGCCAGCGCGGTGCGACCGCAAGAAGGAAGAAGTACGACGCCATCCAGGCATAGCCGCCACTGGCGTGCCCGGCAGGAAAGCAGCGCCCGCGGCCCATGCCCAGCGGCCTGAGTTCGACCAGGCCGACGAAGGCCTTTTGCCCACCGTAACGGAGCAGGTCCCACGGACAGTCCATGTTCGACCAGGACTTGATCCAGGAAACGGCCAGGCACGAGACCAGCGTGGCCAGCAGGAGATAGCCCAGCGGCCGGCGCAAGGCCCGCCGGCGCGACGACGGCAGGCACGCGAGTACCCAGCATCCGAAAAGCACGAGCCACGCCACGACATTCAGGTTGCGACCCGCGACATGGATGACCGTGTCGGTGATCCAGGCATTGCGGAGCGACCAGGCATGGCCTTCCCAGGCGTACAGGCGGTCGGCCAGCCACTGGTCGCCGCCCAGCGGCCCGGCCCAGACCAGCAGGACGCCCAGGCCGGCCAGCGGCAGCAGGTGCAGCCAGAGGGAAACGGCGGGCGGGCATGCGCCGGGAATTCCGGGCTGCGGCGTGCGGAGAAGCGGCGGAGCGTTGGCGGGAACCTGCATCGGGGGACCATCGGCATTGCGTGTCTGGCCGGGCGATGATCGGGACGGATATGTCGGAATGCGGTCGGAATCGCCGCAGGCCCCATGCCCTAAGATGAAGCCCGGTTCACGCTGCCGGACGCCCCGTCCGGATACCCGCTCCGCATCGCCCATGCGCATCCTGGTCGTGGAAGACAACCGAAGCCTGGTCGCCAACCTCTTCGAGTACTTCGAGGCGCGCGGCCACGTGCTCGACGCCGCGCCGGACGGACTGACCGGGCTGCACCTGGCGGTGAGCCACGGCTTCGACGTCATCGTCCTGGACTGGATGCTGCCGCGGCTGGACGGCCCGCAGTTCCTGCACCGGCTGCGCGAGGCGGACATCGACGTGCCGGTGCTCATGCTCACCGCCCGCGATGAGCTTCCGGACAAGATCACCGGCTTCCGCGCCGGTGCCGACGACTACCTGACCAAGCCATTCGACCTGCCCGAACTGGAAGTCAGGCTGGAGGCCCTGCTTGCGCGCGCCAACGGCCGGCGCCGCGGCAGGATCCTGCAGGTCGCCGACCTCAGGCTCGACCTGGCGACCCTGGAAGCCACCCGCCAGGACCGGCCGCTGCATCTCTACCCGGCCTGCCGCAAGCTGCTGGAAGTACTGATGCAGGCCAGCCCGAGCGCGGTGACCCGGGCGCGGCTCGAATACGCGCTCTGGGGCGACGACCCGCCGGACGGTGACATGCTGCGCTCCCACATCTACGAGCTCCGGCGCAGCGTGGATGGTCCTTTCGAAGAGAAGCTGATCCAGACGATCCCGAGGATCGGCTACCGCCTCGCCGCACCCGGCCCGGCGCGGGAGGACGGCGATGGCGGCTAGGACCAGCCTGCGCAGGCGGATCCTGCTGGGCCTGCTCGGCTACACGGTCGCGCTCACCCTCGCCGTGTTCGCCCACGGCGTCATGGTCAACGAGCATGCCGAGGCCCTGGTGTGGCAGACCCTGCTCGATTCGGAACTGGACCACGTGGTCGAACGGATCACCTCCGATCCGCAGTACCGGTGGATCGACACCTCGAGCATGGTCCTGTTCGACGGCCGGCACGGGCCGCTGCCGGCGGCGCTGCAGGGGCTCGCCCCGGGCGTGCACGACGAGGTCGTCATCGATGGCGTGGTGCGGGTGGTGCTCATCCGCCAGACGGAAGAAGGTCCGCTGGCGCTGGCGCTGGACATCACCGACCTGGAACAGCGCGAGTTCGACATGTGGATCACGGTGATGGGCTCCACCCTGACCATGGTCGTCCTGATCAGCCTGGCGGTGTTCTGGGGCGTGAACCGGCTGGTCCGCCCGCTGACCATGCTCTCCGGCAGCATCGAGGCGCTGAAGCCGGACCAGCCCGGCCAACGCATTGCGGTGCCGGCCTCGGCGACCACCGAGCTGGTCGTGATCGCCGATTCGATCAACGACTACCTGCGCCGCAACGACAGCTTCGTGGAGCGCGAGCGGATCTTCATCGACACGGCCAGCCACGAGCTGAGGACGCCCATCTCGGTCATCGCCGGCGCCAGCGAACTCGCGCTTGGCCAGCCGTCGATCCCGCCGGCCGTGCGCGGACAGCTGGCCCGCATCCGGCAGACCTCGCGCGACGTGGAACGCCTGATCGCCCTGCTGCTGGTCCTGGCCAAGGATCCCTCCCGCCTGGCCGGCACGGCCGACCGCCTCTCCCTGGACCAGACGGTCGCGGAGATCGTCGACCAGCACGCCCACCTGGCCGAGGGCAAGGACCTGGCGATCACGATCGCCGGCTCGACCGGGGTGGAAATCGTCGCCTCGCTGCCGGTGGTGCAGACCGCGATCGGCAACCTTTTGCGCAACGCCATCGAGAACAGCGACCGCGGCACGATCGAGCTGCGGATCGAGCCGCCCGCGACGGTGGTCATTTCCGATCCCGGCCACGGCATGACGCCCGAGGAGATCAGCGCCATCTACGCCAGGCTCGCGCGCGGCGGCGGCGAGCGGATGGGCGGCGGCATCGGCCTGGACCTGATCGCCCGGCTGTGCGAGCACCTGGGCTGGACGCTCGACATCCAGTCCGGCCCCGGCCGCGGGACGGTGGCCCGGCTGACGCTGTCCTCCGCGCCTTCGACCGGACGACCATGAACATCGCCCTCCCTGCGTGGCTCGTCTGGGCGGGCCTGTCGGCCTGCTTCGCGGCACTCACCGCGGTGTTCGCCAAGGCCGGGGTCCGCGACGTCGATTCCGACCTGGCAATGGCGCTCAGGACGATCATCGTGGCGCTGCTGGTCGTCCCGTTCGTGGTGATCACGGGCACATGGGCCGATCCGTTCGCCCTGCCCGCCCGGGCCAAGGCCTTCCTGGTGCTGTCGGCGCTGGCGACCGGCGCCTCGTGGCTGTGCTACTTCCGCGCGATCCAGGTCGGCGAACTGGCCAAGGTCGCCGTGGTCGACAAGACCAGCGTGGTCCTGGTCCTGCTGTTCGCGGTGGTCTTCCTTGGCGAGAAGCCTTCCGGCCGCGACTGGCTGGGCATGCTGCTCGTCCTGTCGGGACTGGCGATGCTGGCGTTCCGCCGGTAGGGGTACGTCCGGTTGCCGGCGCGCAACGCCGCGCGGTCTAGTTGATTGGGAACGCGCGCGGCTGGCAAGCCTCCACGGCCGCACCCGGAACCAGCACCCAGGTGTTCCTGTTCGATTGCCCGGCCTCCACCACCGCCGCATGGTCCACGCAGCCGGGCAGGGTTTTCGCGTTGGCCAGGATCCACCTCTGCGCGGGCGCGGCCTCGGCCCATGCGGACGCACGCCGCCACTGCTCCGCCACCGGCACCTTGAAGCCGAAGTCGACCGGCGTCCTCGGCGCCTGCAGGAAGTTCTGCTCGCGCCAGTCGACCAGCCCGAGCTGCGCGGCGGGGCCGATCCGCTGGTAGACCTGCCCCATCAGCCGCGAGGAAGAGGCGAAAGGATCCAAGGCCGGCATGAATCCCGCGCCGTAGACGATCCATATCAGGCAGGTGGCCAGTACCGTCGCCCGGCCGGGACGCCGCGCATTCGCATCCAGCATCCAGGCCAGCCCCGCGCCCAGCCCCAGCATCCAGGCGCCCAGCGCATGGACGGCGTCGTGGTCCAGATCGCGGCCGGCCAGGCTCGACGCCAGCCAGGCCGGCTCGAACAGCAGGACCGCACCCAGCACGACGGCGACCACGCCGACCGCACCGACATAGCCCTGCAAAGCAAGGCGGGCGTAGCGCATGCGCAGCATCCCCCCGAGCAGTGGCGCGGCGGCAATGCAGACGGCCGGCAATGCCGGCAGGATGTAGACCTCGCGCTTGCCCGGCGTGGCACTGAAGAACACCAGGACCAGCAGCACCCATCCGAGCAGCAGGATGTGCCGGGCGTCGCCGCGGCGGGTCCGCCTGGCCCAGGCCGGAACCATCTTCGGCAACAGCAGGCTGCCCGGCAGCCACAGGGTGAGGATCACCTGCGCGTAATACCAGCCCGGCTTGAGGTGATGCCAGGAATCCAAGTAACGCGTGCCGGTCTGGCGCAGCAGGATCTCGCGGGCGTAGGCGTCGAGTTCGGCGCCATGCGGCCGCAGCAGGGCGATGCCCAGCGGCAGCAGCCAGACACCGGCGCCGGCGAGGAATCCGGCGGGAACCAGCGTCCATTGCCATGCGGCGCCGCCGGGCCTGCGCCCGGGATCCCGGAGCCGGACGAGCAGCCACGGGATCACCACGAGCAGGGGAAGGAAGCCCACGCCCTTGGTCACCGTGCCCAGGCCGGCGGCGAACCCGGCCAGGAGCAGGCACCGCCTGTCCGGGCCGAGCAGCAGGTGCCGGACCATCGCCCACAGCGACACCGTCGTCATCGCCACCAGGACCATGTCGATCTGCGCCCGCTTGGCCATCAGCCCGAACTGGATCGTGCAGAACAGGGCCAGGGCCGCATGGCGCCCGACCGGGCGCCCCCACAGCCTGCGCCCGAGGTCCCAGGTCAGCCACAGGGTCAGCAGGGATGCGAGCAGCGAGGGCACGAGGAAGGCGATGTCCCAGTCGCGCAACAGCGCCCGGGATGCCAGCTGCAGCCACATGAAGACCGGCGGCTTCTCGGCGTACAGCTCCGTGCCCCGGTGCGGCAGCAACCACTGGCCGGAGCCTGCCATCGCCCGGGCGGCGAGGACGAACCGCGGCTCGTCCGGAGGCGACGGCGCGCGCATGCCGATGCCTGCCGCCAGGCTGAGTGCGATCAGCATCCAGACGCCGGCATCGCGCAGGGACCACGTCCGTGCCCGCCGGCTCTCCGCAGCGGCCGGTATCACGCGACCAGCACCGCGATCCAGGTGCACATCGCGGCGACGATCGCGCCGAGCACCGCCGCCGAGCCGAGGTCCTTGGCCCGGCCCGAGAGCTCGTGACGCTCCAGTCCGTGCCGGTCGATGGCGGTCTCGATGGCGGAATTGAGCAGTTCGGTCACCAGCACCGCCAGCAGCGCCAGCAACAGCAGCAGGCGCTCGATGGCGTCCTCGCCGACCACGAACGCCAGGGGAACCAGGATGGCCGCGAGCACGACTTCCAGCCTGAAGGAGGCCTCGTGCAGCCATGCCGCACGCAGGCCGGCCAGCGACCATCCCAGCGCCCTGAAGGTCCCCATGGCGCCCCGCGGGATATGGCTCGGTGATCCAGGCATGCGATGTTTCCGGGGACGATTCGGGGCAGCCGGGATGGCCACGGCTGCCCAGCTTCGCTCCGCGCAGGTCGGAAAAGCGTCGGAGAGTCTGGTACAACCCTCCCCCCGGCGCGCCATGGTGGCCGCCACACGGGGGAGTACATCGATGCGTCTGAGCGCCTTCCTGCTGGCGGTGTTCGCACTGGGCGGCAGCGCACCGGCCACGGCCAAGGATTTCCTGCGCGCGCAGGGCCGGCAGATCGTCGACGAGAGCGGCCGTCCGGTGGTCCTGCGCGGCATGGGCCTGGGCGGCTGGATGCTGCAGGAAGGCTACATGCTCGACCTCGAAGGCACCGGCACCCAGCGCAGCATCCACGCCCGCGTCACCGACCTGGTCGGCCCGGAGCAGGCCGAGGCCTTCTATCAGGCCTGGCGCGACAACCACACCACCAAGGCCGACATCGACGCGCTGGCGCGCTGGGGCTTCGACTCCGTCCGCCTGCCGATGCACTACGCCCTGTACACCCTGCCGGTGGAACAGGAGCCGGTGGCGGGCGGCCAGACCTGGGTCGAGGAAGGCTTCCGCCGCACCGACCAGCTGCTGGAATGGGCCAGGGCCAACGACCTCTACCTGATCCTGGACCTGCACGCCGCGCCCGGCGGCCAGGGCAACGACATCAACATCTCCGACCGCGATCCCGACGCGCCCTCGCTGTGGGACGACCCGCGCCACCAGGACAAGATGGTGGCGCTGTGGCGGCGGCTGGCCGAGCGCTACAAGGACGAGCCGCACATCGCCGCCTACGACATCATCAACGAGCCGAACTGGGGCTTCGCGGACCGCGAGGACCGCAACGGCTGCAAGGAGGAGGGCAACGGCCCGCTGCGCGAGCTGCTGGTGCGCACCACCCGCGCGATCCGCGAGGTCGACCGCCGCCATCTGATCGTGATCGAGGGCAACTGCTGGGGCAACAACTACCGCGGCGTGCTCGACGAAGGCCCGTGGGACGACAACCTCGCCATCAGCTTCCACAAGTACTGGAACCACACCGACCGCGCCAGCATCGCCGAGCTGCTCGCCCTGTCGGAAAAGCACGGCATGCCGCTGTGGCTGGGCGAGACCGGCGAGAACTCCAACGACTGGTTCGCCCGCACCGTGGCCCTGGTCGAAGGCGAGGGCATCGGCTGGGCCTGGTGGCCGCTGAAGAAGCTGCGCTACAACAACCCGCTGCAGGTCCAGGCCAACGACGGCTACCGCAAGGTGCTGGCCTACTGGAACGGCAAGGGCCCGCGGCCGGCGCCGGAGGCGGCGCGCGAGGCGTTGATGCGCCTGGCCAGCCACGACCTGCGCCACGAGAACAACCGCTTCCACCCCGACGTGGTCGACGCGCTGATGCGCGCGCCGCATTCGGACCGCGCGGTGCCGTTCAGGGCGCATGTCGTCGACGCACGGGGCGGGCGGATCGCCGCGATCGACTTCGACATGGGCCGCGACGGCGTGGCCTACCACGACCTCACTCCCGCCAATCACCACGTCTCCGACGGCGGCGAACGGGTGGTCTGGAACCCGGCCATGGCCTACCGCAACGATGGCGTGGACCTGGGCCGCGGCGCCGAAGGCGGGCTGCACGTGGCCGGCCTGGAGGCGGGCGAATGGCTGCGCTACACCTTCGAGGCGGCCCAGGGCGGGCGCTACGCGCTGCGCCTGGCCACCCGCGGCCAGGGCCGGGTCTCGCTGCTGCTCAACGGCACGGAAGTGAAGGCGGTGAAGGCCGGGCGCGACGGCGCGGAGTTCGCCGGCCTGGCCCTGCAGCCGGGCCGCAACACCCTCGTGGTGCGCGCCGAACAGGGCCCGTTCGACCTGGAGGCGCTCGAGTTCGTGCGCTGACCGCGCACGGCGGATTCACGCCGGCTGGCCTAGAACGTGGCTCCCCGCCCGTTCCGAGGCCATGCCCGTGCATACAACCGAACCCAGCACCGTCCCCTCCGTCGACCTGGCCCGCTACCTGGGCACCTGGTACGAGATCGCGCGCCTGCCGATGCGCCACGAACCGGAGGACTACACCGACATCACCGCCACCTATTCGCTGCAGCCCGACGGCACGGTCAAGGTCGACAACCGCGCCCGCGACGGCAAGGGCGAGCCGCAGCAGTCGGTCGGCGAGGCCACCGTGGTGGATGGCAGCGGCAACGCGAAGCTGGAGGTGAGCTTCATGCCCGACGGCCTGAAGTGGGTGCCCTTCACCAAGGGCGACTACTGGATCCTGCGCCTGGACGAGGGCTACCGCACCGCCCTGGTCGGCTCGCCGGACCGCAAGTACCTGTGGCTGCTGGCGCGCCAGCCGACCCTGGCCGAAGAGGTGCGGCGCGACTTCCTCGACAGCGCGCGCGCGCAGGGATACGACCTGGCGGAGCTGATCCTCACCCCGCACACCGGCCCGGGCGCCTCCCCGTAGCAGCCGCTCAGACCATCAACCGCGATGCGTGCGCGCCAGGTACTCGGTGCTCTGCATCTCGATCAGGCGCGAGGCGGTGCGCTCGAACGCACCGGCCAGGCGGCTGCCTTCGTACAGCGCCACCGGCGCGGCGTCGGCGGTGGCCACCACCGTCACCTGGCGGTCGTACAGCTCGTCGATCAGGTTGACGAAGCGCCGGGCCGCATCCTCGTTGAGCGCGTCGAAGCGCGGGATCCCGCCCAGCAGGACGATCTGGAACTCGCGCGCGATCTCGATGTAGTCGGCGGTCGAGCGCGGTCCCTCGCACAGCTCGGCGAAGTCGAACCAGGCCACGCCGGCGGCCGCGGCCCGCGCGGTGATCGTCCGGCCCTCGACCTCCAGCGGCGTGCGCGCCGCCGGCGCGTTGCCGGCCAGCGCCTTCCAGCGCTCGCCCAGCCAGGCCTCGCTGCCCTCGTCCAGGGGCGCGCGGTACACCGGCGAGCGGGTCAGCGCGCGCAGGCGGTAGTCCTCGCGGCCATCGGCGGCCAGCTCCACGCAGTGCTCGCGCAGCTGGGCGATCGCCGGCAGGAAGCGCTCGCGCTGCAGGCCGTCGCGGTAGAGGTTCTGCGGCGCGGTGTTGGAGGTGGTCACCAGGGTCACGCCCTCGGCGAACAGCCGTTCCAGCAGCCGCCCCAGCAGCATCGCGTCGCCGATGTCGGTGACGAAGAACTCGTCCAGCACCAGCACCCGCAGGCTGCCGCGCCATTCGCGCGCGATCTTCGCCAGCGGATCGGCCTGGCCGGCGTGCAGCCGCAGCTGCTCGTGCACCCCGCGCATGAAGCGGTGGAAGTGGGTGCGACGCTTCTGCGTCAGCGGCAGGCCGTCGTAGAACAGGTCGACCAGGAAGGTCTTGCCGCGACCGACCCCGCCCCACAGGTACAGCCCGCGCACTGGCGCCGGGCGCCCGCCGAAACCGAGCCTGGCCATCAGCCCCGACGGCGCGGCGGCCAGCAGCTCGCGCTGGATCCGGTCCAGCTCGCGCAGCGCCGGATGCTGGGCCGGATCGTCGCGCCAGCGGCCGGCGGCGGCGCCTTCGGCATAGGCCTGCGAGGGCGTGCGCGGCGCGGCGGGCGTGCTCATGCGTCCGGCAGCCAGGCCTTGACCTCGTGCTGGATCGCGCCGCGCAGGTCGATCAGCTTGCGGTGGAAGAAGTGGCTGGTGTCGATCATCCGCACCAGCTGCGGCTTGCGCGCCAGGCCCTCGATCCAGGCATAGACCGCCTGCGCGTCGACGATCTCGTCGGCGTCGCCCTGGACCACCAGCCACGGCACTTCGGGAATCTCGATGGCGGAGAAGTCCCAGCCGCGGCCCGACACCGGCGGCGCGATCGAGATCAACGCATCCGGCTGCAGCCGCGCCGCGGCCGACAGGCTGACGAACGAGCCGAAGCTGAAGCCGGCCAGCCACAGGGCCGCGTCCGGGCGCGCGGCGCGGACCCATTCGACCACCGCGCCCAGGTCCTCGCGCTCGCCCTTGCCGTGGTCGAACGCGCCCTCGGAGGCGCCGGTGCCGCGGAAGTTGAAGCGCACGGTGGTCGCGCCGAGTTCGCGCAGGGAACGGGCGACCATGGTCACCACCTTGTTGTGCATGGTCCCGCCCTCGGTCGGCAGCGGATGGCAGACCACCGCCACCAGCGGCCGCGCCTCGGCAGGCTCGGGCAGGTCGACGGCGACCTCGAGCGCGCCGGCCGGGCCGTCGAGCACCAGGGTCTTCGCGGTATCGGGAAATGCGGGATTGGCCATGGCCACCATGATACAGCCCGGCCTGGAACGCCCTCCTACAATGGGCGTCCCTTCCGCCTGCATCGGCCCCATGCATTTCATCCTGCTCAGCGTGGCCTGCAGCGTGCTGGTCTCGGTCCTGCTCAAGCTGGCGCCGCGGCGCGGCTGGGACGTGGCGCAGATGGTGACCTGGAACTACCTGGCCGCAGCCCTGCTCTGCGCCTGGCTGCTGCAGCCGCCGCCGGCGGTCCTGCGCCAGCCCGGCGCGCCGTGGGGCACCCTGCTGGTGCTGGCCGCCGCGCTGCCGATCCTGTTCCTGGTGCTGGCCGCCAGCGTCCGCCATGCCGGCATCGTCCGCACCGACGTGGCCCAGCGCCTGTCCCTGCTGCTGTCGCTGGCGGCCGCCTTCCTGTTCTTCGGCGAGACCGCCGCACCGATGAAACTGGCCGGACTCGCGCTGGGGCTGGTCGCGGTGATCGGCATCCTCGCCCGGCCCGAGCCCATGGCAACGCCCGACCGCCGCGGCTGGCTCCTGCTGCTGGCGGTCTGGGCCGGGTTCGCGGTGGTCGACGTGATGCTCAAGCGGCTGGCCGTCTCCGGCACCCCGGCCAGCGCGGCGCTGCTGGTCGCCTTCGTCCTGGCCTTCGCCGGCATGGCCGCCTGGCAGCTGTGGCGGCGCTTGCGCCACCAGGTACGGCTGGACCTGCGCCATGCCGGCGCCGGCCTGCTGCTGGGCCTGCTCAACTTCGGCAACATCGTGTTCTATGTGCGCGCCCACCAGGCCCTGCCGGACAGCCCGGCGGTGGTGTTCGCCAGCATGAACATCGGCGTGGTGGTGCTGGGCACGGCGGTGGGCGTGCTGGCCTTCGGCGAGAAGACCTCGCCCCTGAACCGGGTCGCGATCGCGCTGGCGGTGGTGGCGATCGCTATGATCGCGCTGGCGCCGCGGGCCTGATGCCCGCGTCCACCTGCGGTTCGGGCCGGCCCGCCTAGAATGTGGCCATGAACACCGCGCAAGACTCCAGCCTCGGCCGCGAGGTCGCCTATCCCACCGCCTACGATCCGGGCCTGCTGTTCCCGATCCCGCGCGCCGGCGCCCGCGCCGAGCTGGGCCTGGACCCAACCGCGCCGCCGCCCTTCGCCGGCCACGACCGCTGGCACGCCTTCGAGCTGGGCTGGCTGGACGGCCGCGGCAAGCCCAGGGTCGCCACCGCGACCCTGCAGGTGCCGGCCGACTCGCCCAACCTAGTCGAGTCCAAGTCGCTCAAGCTCTACCTCAACTCGCTCAACGGGGCCCGCTTCGACAGCGCCGAGGCGTTGCGGGTGCGGGTGATGGACGACCTCGCGCGCGCGGCCGGCGCGCCGGTGGCCTTCGCCTTCGGCCTGCCGCCGCTGGCCACGGCCGGGGACGACGGCCAGTGCCTGGACGACATCGAGGCCGACTTCGACCGCTACGGCCCGCCCGCACCCGAGCTGCTGGCCGCCGACCCGGACGCGGCGGTCGAGGAGCGCCTGTGCTCGGCCCTGCTCAAGTCCAACTGCCCGGTCACCGGCCAGCCGGACTGGGGCAGCGTGCACCTGCACTACCGCGGCCCGCGGATCGAGCGCACGGGCCTGCTGCGCTACCTGGTCAGCTTCCGCGAGCACGCCGGCTTCCACGAGCAGTGCGTGGAGCGGATCTTCCTGGACGTGCTGGCCCGCTGCCGGCCGCAGGCGCTGTCGGTGGAGGCCCGCTACACCCGCCGCGGCGGCCTGGACATCAATCCCTGGCGGGCCACGCCCGGACTGCCGGCGCCGCGCGCATTGCGTGACCCGCGTCAATAACCGGGCCGCGTCCCAATAAAGGCTTCACAAGCTTCAGATGCTTTATTAACAGGGGCTATGGGATCGTGGCCGCGCCTTCCCCATGGGTCACGCGCATGAGCAGCGGCAACAAGCCTGACTTCTCCAACGTCCGCAGCGACGTCACCAGCACGGAGGGCGAGCGCGCGGACTTCAGCAACGTCCGCAGCGCGGTGACCTCGACCGAGGAAATCGTCAACCCGCCCGAACAGACCCATACGGTCGAAAAGGGCGACACGCTCTCGGCGATCGCCAAGCAGTACTACGGCAAGGCCAGCGCTTGGCCGAAGATCTTCGAGGCTAACCGCGACCAGCTCGACGACCCCGACCGGATCAAGCCCGGCCAGGTCCTGAAGATTCCTGCCGTTGACCTGGACTGAACCGTCCCCGGCCCGCCCCCGAACCAGAGGACTCCCACGCATGAGCCGTAACCGCCTGATCTACCCGCTGACCGCGGCCCTGTCGGCCACGCTCGTCCTGGCCGCGTGCAAGAAGCCCGAGCCGGTGCCGGCGCCGGCGCCGCCGGTCACCACCGAACCGGCTCCCATGACCGAGCCCGCGCCGGTGGCCGCCACCGCCAGCGTCACCACCGTGGACCTGGGCAATGCCGTCGGCGCCGACAACCGCGTCGCCACCCCGGCCACCACCTTCTCGCCGAAGGACACGATCTACGCCGCGGTCGCCACCCGCACCAGCGATCCGGCCGCCAGCGTGCCCGGCAAGCTGACCGCGAAGTGGACCTACCAGGACGGCCAGACCGTCTCCGAGGACAGTCGCGACCTGAACCTGACCGGCGACGGCACCACCACCTTCCAGATCAACAAGCCGGACGGCCTGCCTGCGGGCAAGTACAAGGTCGAAGTTTCGCTGGACGGCAACGTCGTCCAGACCAAGGAGTTCGAGGTGAAGTAAGTGTTGTACGTTCCAAGGCACGGTCTCTCTCCTGCTCTCTCTCCCGGCAGGGTGTGAGTACAGTCGGGCGCGGCGCCAGCCGCGCCCTTTTTTTTGCCCGGCGCCTTGATTCGGCCCGCGGCCACCGCCATGCATTCCGGCATGGACATTCCGCATCCGCCCGCCGATGGCGGCGAAGTTTCTCCCGGCCGCGACCGCCGACGCGTGCTGCGCGCTTTCAACCTCAGCCTGGCGTTCGTCCTGTTGCTGGTGATGGTGTTCAGCGTCCAGTCCGGGCTCGACCTGGGCGCACTGGCGGTTGCGCCGCGCGACCCGGGCGGATGGCTGGGCCTGCTGACCGCCCCCCTGCTGCACGGTTCGCCCGAACACCTGGCCGCCAACGCCGGGGCGATCCTGATCCTCGGCACCCTGGCCGGCGCGGTGTATCCGCGCGCCACCGCCTGGGCGCTGCCCCTGCTGTGGCTGGGCTCGGGCCTGGGCGCCTGGCTGCTGGGCGAACCGGGCAGCCGCCACCTCGGCGCCAGCGGCGTGACCCACGGCCTGATGTTCATGCTGTTCGTGCTCGGCCTGCTGCGCCGCGACCGCGCCTCGATCGCCGCCGGCATGATCGGCTTCCTGTTCTACGGCGGCATGCTGCTGACCGTGCTGCCGCACGAACCGGGTGTGTCCTGGCAGTCGCACCTGGGCGGCGCGGTCGCCGGCGCCCTGGCCGGGCTGCTGCTGCGCAGGCGCGATCCGATCCCGCCGCGCCCGCGCTACAGCTGGGAGGACGAGGAGGAACAGGCCGGCGAGCCCGATGCCGAACTGGAACCGCCCTCGCCGCAGGCGGTGCCGGTGCTGTGGCGCCGCGACCCAAGCGGTCAGGTACGCGGCGTGGTCCTGCGCTTCACTCCGCGGCCGAGGCAACCTCCGGAATCGTGAGTCTCCTGGAATGCGTTCGGGATGACGCGATGCCCCATGCATCGGCAGCGTGGTGACCGCAACCTGTCGCGCCACCAGCATCCCGAGGACGTCGCTTCGGACATCGCCGGACAACATCGCACGCACCGTCGAGCACGCGGATTTTCCCGCCTATAGTGGCCGCCCCGTAGTTCGAGGAGGTTCCATGCGCGCCGCATTCCGTCCGCTTCCGATGCGCCTGTTCCGGTTCGCCCTGTCACTGGCCGCGCTGCTGGCCTGCGCCGCTGCGACGGCCTCGCCTGCCGCCGCCGAAGCCGCTCCGCCCGTGCGGTTGAAGGTGATCGGCTACGTCATGGACGGCCCGCAGCTGCCGCCGATCAGCGCCCGCAAACTGGATGCGATCAACTTCGCCTTCGCCCTGGTCGACGAACAGGGCGAGGTCTACCTGCCGGGCGATACGGCCGCCGCCTCGCTGGCCGGCCTGGTCGCGCTGCGCGGCGACAATCCCGGGTTGAAGGTGCTGCTGTCGATCGGCGGCTGGGGCGCGGACCACTTCTCCGAGGCCGCGCTGACACCGCAGGCCCGCGCCCGCTTCGCCGACAGCGCGGTGCGGATCGCGCGCGAGCACGACCTGGACGGGATCGACATCGACTGGGAATACCCGACGCTGCCCGGCCCCGGCATCAGCCACCGTCCCGAGGCCCGCGGCAACTTCGTGGCGATGCTGCAGGCCGTGCGCGAGCGCCTGGACGCGCTGGGCCACGAGCGCGGCCGCCGCTACCTGCTGACCATCGCCGCGGCCGACGGCGAGGCCGCGCGCGGCCTGGACCTGGCGCGGATCACGCCTCTGCTGGACTGGATCAACCTGATGACCTACGACTTCCACGCCAGCTTCGCCCCGCTCACCGGCCACCACACCGGCCTGTACCGCTCGGCGGGTGCGCCGGCCGGCAGCCGCTCCTCGGTGCAGGCGGTGGACGAATTCCTGGCCGCCGGCGTGCCCGCGGCGAAGATCAACCTCGGAGTGGCGTTCTACAGCCGCGCCTTTGCCGGCGCCGCCACGGCCGGCCACGGCCTCAACCAGCCCTACCGCGACTACGCCGAACCGCAGCCGTGGCGCGAGCTGCGCGAACTGCCCGGCCGCGACGGCTGGGAACGCCACTGGGACGCGCAGGCGCAGGCGCCGTACCTGTGGCATGCGGCCAGCCGCACCCTGGTCAGCTACGACGACCCGCAGTCGCTGGCGGCCAAGGCCGCGTTCGTGCGCGAGCGCGGGCTGGGCGGCATGATGTACTGGGAACACCGGCAGGACGCTGGCGACGAACTGCTCGACACGCTGCGCACGGCGCTGGATGCTGCCGTCACACCGATCCCGGACCCCGATCACGCACGATGACCCACCGCCTGCCGCCGCTGTCCCTGGCCCTGCTCGCCACTGCCTGGCTGGCCGCCTGCACCAGCACGCCGGCACCGGTCGCGCCGGCGGTGGCGCAGGCCGATGCCACTACGGGCTACCTGGCCGCGGATGCGATCCCCGACAGCCTGGCCCTGGTCCCCGCACCGCCGGCCGCAGGCAGCGCCGCCCTGGCGCAAGACCATGCGGTGGCGGCCGCGGCGCTGGCCATGCGCGACAGCCCGCGTTTCGAACTGGCGCGGCGCGACGCCGATCTGGACTTCCCGCAGGCCGCCGGCCTCTTCGCCTGTGCCCTGGGCGTGGAGATCGACCCGGTACATACCCCCGCCACCTGGCGCCTGCTGCGCCGCAGCCTGGTGGACGCGGCGCAGTCCACGCGCGCGGCCAAGCTGCGCTACCGGCGCATGCGTCCGTTCGTCGAGAACGACGCCCCGACCTGCACGCCGGAAGACGAGACCGGGCTACGCGACAGCGGTTCCTATCCCTCCGGGCACACCGCCATCGGCTGGACCTGGGCGCTGGCGCTGGCGCAGGCCGCACCGGAACGCAGCGACGCCCTGCTCGCGCGCGGCCGCAGCTTCGGCGAGAGCCGGCTGGTGTGCAACGTGCACTGGCAGAGCGACGTGCTGCAGGGCCGGTTCATGGGCGCCGGCACTTTCGCCCGGCTGCAGGCCGAGCCGGCGTTCCGGGCCGACGTCGCTGCCGCCACCGACGAGCTGGCACGGGTCCGAAAGCAGGGCCGGGCTCCGCGCAGCGACTGCGCCGCCGAGGCGGCCGCCCTGGCCCAGCCACTGCCCGGCGCGCTCTGAACCCGCCGGTTACCGCTTCCCGGGGGGGCAGGCCGATGCCGCCGCTCCAATGCCGGCTGACCGGCGGCGCGACGCCCCCACTTCCGGCACCCCCGGCCGCCATCGCCCGCGCTTAGACTCGCCGCACATCCAACCGCCAAGGACGCCGCCATGAGCCAGTGGTACCTGCACGACTCCTCCAGCAACCGCCGCATCGGCCCGCTCGACGACGAGGCCGCCCGCGCCGAGGCCGCGCGCAATCCCTCCCTGCTGGCCTGGCGCGAGGGCATGGGCGACTGGCTGCCGGTGCGCAGCATCGCCGAGCTGGTCGACGGCACCCCGGCCGATCCCGCGGCGGTGCCGCCGCCGTTGCCGCGCGGCGGCCGCAGCCGCGCCGACGACATCGAGTTCCGGATCCACGGCCAGGAGATGCAGTTCGTCGAGATCGAGCTGGACCCGGGCGAGAGCGCCATCGCCGAAGCCGGCGCGCTGATGTTCAAGGACTCGTCCGTGCAGATGGACACCCTGTTCGGCGATGGCTCGCGCGAGGGCCAGGGCGGCGGCTTCATGGACAAGCTGCTGTCGGCCGGCAAGCGCGTGATCACCGGCGAAAGCCTGTTCACCACCCTGTTCACCCACACCGGCGGCGGCAAGGCCAAGGTCGCCTTCGCCGCACCCTACCCGGGCACCGTGCTGGCGATGAAGCTGGACGAACACGGCGGCCGCATCATCTGCCAGAAGGACAGCTTCCTGGCCGGCGCCCGCGGCGTGCAGGTGGGCGTGCACTTCCAGCGCAAGATCCTCACCGGCCTGTTCGGCGGCGAGGGCTTCATCATGCAGAAGCTCGAGGGCGACGGCTGGGTGTTCATCCACGCCGGCGGCTGCGTGGTCGAGCGCGAGCTGGCCGCCGGCGAGCGCATCGACGTCGACACCGGCTGCGTGGTCGGCTACCACGCCAGCGTGAACATGGACGTGCGCCCGGTCGGCGGGATCAAGAGCATGTTCTTCGGCGGCGAAGGCGTGTTCCTGGCCACCCTCACCGGCCCGGGCAAGGTCTGGCTGCAGTCGCTGCCATTCTCGCGCCTGGCCGGGCGCATGCTCGCCGCCGCGCCGCAGGGCGGCGGCCAGGACCGCGGCGAAGGCTCGATCCTCGGCGGCCTGGGCAAGATCCTGGATGGCGACAACCGCTTCTGACCGGGGTGGCCGCCATGCCTCCGGCATGGCGGTCCCGCGGGCGATCGCCATAGCGGGAGTCCTACTGGCCGGACGCAGGCTCCCACAGCTCGACCTTGTTGCCTTCCGGATCGATCACCCAGCCGAACTTCCCCTGCTCGGAGGTCTCCGTCCTGTCCAGGACGTGGCAGCCCTCGGCACGCAGCGCCGCGAGCAGCGCATCCAGGTCGGCCACCCGGAAATTGACCATGAAGGACGCCGAACCGGGCGTCATGTATCCCGTGTCCTGCGCGAACGGACTCCAGACTGTCGCGCCGTGCGGGCTTCCGGGGCCGCCCCACTGGAACACGGCGCCGCCCCAGCCGGCCACGTCCAGGCCGAGGTGCTCGCGATACCAGGCGCCCAGACCCTTGGGATCGGCCGCCTTGAAGAAGATGCCGCCGATTCCGGTCACGCGCTGCATGCTGGTTCTCCTGGTGGGCTGGAAGGCATCTCCACGCTTGCCGGCCTAGGACCTGGGAGGCTCGGCCAGGACAACGACGTTGCCATCCGGATCCTTGATGGAAGAGATCTTGCCGAAATTCCCGGTCACGGTCTCGCTGGCGCCTATCCCGGCCTGGCCAAGAGCGTCCTGCGTTCCCTCCAGGTCGGAGACGACGAGTGTCATCTGGGAGTTCCCGGACTTGCCCGGATCGTGGAAGAGCTGGATTCCGGCATTGCCGCCAACGCTCCGCCACTGGATGAGCGTGGGTATCGGCCTGTCGTCCGGCACACGGCCGAAGACCTTGGAGTAGAAGGCTTCGGACGCGTCCATGTCGGAAACGAAGACTGCCGCATAGACGTAATCGATCTTCATGGGATATGCCTCCTTACG
Organism: Pseudoxanthomonas jiangsuensis; assembly: GCF_010093185.1. Lineage (GTDB taxonomy): Bacteria > Pseudomonadota > Gammaproteobacteria > Xanthomonadales > Xanthomonadaceae > Pseudoxanthomonas > Pseudoxanthomonas jiangsuensis. The sequence continues at coordinate 20,437 of NZ_PDWL01000035.1, forward strand.
TACAGTGTGATCCATGGGCCCCGTGGCTCCAACGCCAGGGTCAAGCTGAGCCATGAAACAAGTTCGGCACGAATGGCTCGCCGGGCCACACTGCCGACGAAGACAGGTGCGGACGGATCGAAGCTGGCAAGGCGTCCAATGTTGCCCGGTCAGGAGTGCGCGGCGGCGATGGATAGACCTCCAGGACACGGTCGGACTCCGACCGCGGGTGAACGACCTCCCAGCCACGCGGCGGATACTTCCACGCGAAGAATTACGCCTCGCCGCCTCCGACCAGGATTGGCTTGAACCCGGCTGCGATCAATCGCTTTCCGTCAAACACTGGTTCCTGGCCTTCGAACTGTACTCGAGAGTCGCTCGTCAGACCTTTCATTCCCATGTCCCTGATGGCTCTGGTGGGCCACTCAATCAGACACATGGCGACCATCTCATCAGGGTTCGCTCCCGCGGACGCCATGAAACTCCCGTACTCCTGGCTTTCAGGGTTTGCACTTTCGCCGTGGTAGGTCGCCGCATCAGGCCCCGACTCGTCCAGCCATGAATCCAGGACCCGTAGCGCCCCATACTCCTTGAGGACTTTGGCCACAAGGGCGGCCATATCCTCATATGCACGCTTGTTTGCGCGGGGAACAGGGACCAGATGGATGTCGATGTAGGTCATGTCTTTACGAGGCCTAACGCCTGTTAAGTCAAGCCGCGAAGCGGCTTCGGCTTGAATGAATTGTTAGAGATCACGACCCGTGACCATGAGAGCTATGAGGAGAAAGAGATACACCCCCATAAGTGTCCGGACAAGAAGATTTGCATGTCTCAGAAATATATTTATAGGTCGCCTATCCTCGTCTGGTTCAAGACTCGCCAAATAGGCTTGCATCTCCTCATGGGGCCACCGCGTAACAAGAAATCCGAAGCGTGATGTCTCCTGTACGCTAAGTTTCCTATCAGCAATACGAACCTGCACGACAAAGAAGAACAGTAGCCAGAAGGCCAGAATCACCACCATGGCCAAGCCGAACGTTATTACGGCGAGCGAGAACATGTCTTGTGAGCTCTAACGCCTTATGTCTTGGCTTTCCCCTAGCTTAGGCGCCGAGAGCCCGACGTGCGCGCCCGATAACGCCTCGGTGTAGCAGCACCGTAACTCAGCAGGGGCCGCACGCCGGATCTCGCGCCCTGCGCCCGGACAGTTGGCCGAGGTCTCCCTCGAACTGATAAGCGTGGGCCTCGGGCGCGATGCTCTCGACCGGCCAACTCTAGCGGAGAACGGGCATGACGGCAGTGGGTATCGACGTGGGCAAGGCATCCCTGGACGTGGCCATCGAGGGACGACCTGGGGTGATGCGGGCGGCCGGGGACGTGGCCAAGACCGATGCCATCGACGCCCGGCTGCTGTGCCTGATGGCGACCATGTTCGCCGATCGGTTGCAGCGCTATCGCGCCCCGCTTCCCTGGCAGCGCGAGCTTCGGGACTGGCTGCGCCGCCGCGGCCAGGTGGTCACGGCGCTGCAGGCGCATCGCCAGCAGATGGCGATGTGTCCCGGGCCGATCCGGTCGATGGCGGCGGCGACCCTTGCCGCCCTGCGCCGCGAACTGGCGGCGATCGATCAGCAGATGAGGGCCCTGCTGGATATGCATGCAACGCCGTCCCTGGGCTCATGCGAGGGCCTTGGGCCGGTCTTCCAGGCCACCAGCCTGGCATTGCTTCCGGAGCTGGGCGCGTTGACGCGCCGACAGATCGCACGCCTGGTCGGGGTAGCACCGATGAACCGCGACAGCGGCCAGAGCAGTGGCGCACGCCGGATCCGCGGCGGACGGGCACCGGTGCGCGTGGCCCTGTACATGGCCACGCTGTCGGCGGTGCGCTGGGACGAGACGATGAAGGCGCACTACAGACAACTGCGCGCCCGTGGAAAGCTGGCCAAAGTCGCGCTGGTCGCCTGCATGCGCAAGCTGCTGACGATCATCAATGCACGCCGGCGCGATGAGTTGCTGCGGGAGGCCGCTGCGCCAGCCTGACCACTGGTCGGAAGACAGTTGCTGAATTAAGCCGCGCCGCGAAGCGGCGTCGGCTTGAATGAATTGTTAGGTGCCACTGACGGCGGCATCAGGGTTTTTGTCAGAGATAAGCCGAAGATCAATTCCGTGCTCAAGCAATGCCTTGCAGGCAGAGATTACGAGATTGAATCCCTCAGTGGAATCCAGTGCCTGCGCAACCTTTTCATCATCGGTTCCCGTGAAGCCTGAGGCGACGATAGAAACAAATGTTGTGTCATTGCCTTTAGGCGTAAAAGTCCATTCAACAGGCGTGGGCCATTCAATGGCAATTCTTTGGTTCTTCTCCAGCGCCGTGACCGTCACTTCCCCCGAGACGCCGTACTGATCCCAGTACCAGGTTACTGTCTTACCGGGAACTAGTTGCCCACTGGAACGACTAAACCAAAATCTGGTGGTCACGGTGGGATCGACGAAGGCATTGAACACCTCCTCGACGGGTCTGCGGATGAGCATTGTTGCTCGCGCAACAGGCGACTTCATGAGTGTCATTTCAGCTCCCGGAAATCTGTGTGTGTGGCACCTAACACCTGAGTTAAGCCGCGCCGCGAAGCGGCGTCGGCTCGGACGAATTGTTAGCCGTTAAGCCGCTTGACCATGAAAGCCGATGACGACGGGCACAACTCCGAGAATTGGCTGGTGCGGGCGATGGATGCCGGGGCCTCATTGCGACTGGCATGGACGTATCCGCGACGCTCAAAAAATTTGTCTGCGGTGGTGGTAAGCAAGTACACGGCATGTGCACCCAGCACCGCAGCTTGCTGCTCTGCGCATGAAGCAAGTTTGGCACCAAGTCCTGTGCTGCGGTGTGACTCTGTAACGGCAAGTGAGCGAAGCAGCGCATTTGCTCCGTGTATCTCCAGACCGACCATCCCGGTCAAAGTGCCATCAGGCGCATGGCCGAACAACAACACCTTGGACGATCCGGACAGGTCGCTGGTGGGCAAGTGGCAGGAACTGAGCAGAGCCTCGGCGGCCGAGTCAAACTCTATGGGTCGGATCGATGTGTCCATGACGGCTAACGCCTTATGTCTTGAGTTTCCCCTAGCCTAAGAGCCGAGAGCCCGGCGTGCGCGCCCGATAACGCCTCGGTGTCAGCACCACCGTAATTCAGCAGGGGCCGCACGCCGGATCTCGCGCCCTGCGCCCGAACAGTTGATCGAGGTTGCCCTCGAACTGATAAGCGTGGGCCTCGGGCGCGATGCTCTCGGCCACTCAACTGTAGCGGAGAAGCGCAATGACGGCAGCAGGGATCGACGTGGGCAAGGCCAGCTTGGACCTGGCCCTGGATGGGCACCCAGGCGTGGCCAGGTTCACCAATGACCGCACCGGGATCGTCAGGCTGATCAAGAGGTTGCGGGCAGTGGCGACGACCCGGATCGTGGTCGAAGCGACCGGCGGCTACGAGGAGCCGTTGCTCGAGGCCTGTTGCGATGTCGGCCTGTGGATCGCCCGCGTTAACCCGCGGCAGGCCCGTGCCTTCGCCAGCGCCACCGGCGAGCTGGCCAAGACCGACGACATCGACGCGCGGATGCTCGCGCTCATGGCCCGGCTGTTCGCCGATCGGCTGCGACCCTACGTGGCGCCACCGCCGTGGCAACGCCAGCTCCGTGATTGGCTGCGCCGACGCGGCCAGGTCATCGTGGCCCTTCAAGCCCACAAGCAGCAGGCCGCCATGGCGCCACCCCCGGTCAGGAAACTCGCGGCCCGCACCGTCGTCGCCCTGGCTCGCGAGCTGGCCGCGATCGAGAAGACGGTGAAGACGATGATCAACGAGCATGGCACCCCGGCACTCCGCTCGAGCAAGGGGCTTGGGCCCGTGTTCCAGGCCACCGTGCTCGCGCTGTTGCCCGAGCTTGGACATCTGGACCGCAGGCAGATCGCCAAGCTCACCGGCGTGGCGCCGATGAATCGCGACAGCGGACAGGGCCAGGGCAAGCGAAGGATCCGCGGCGGCCGCGCCGCGGTCCGCGTCGCGCTCTACATGGCCACGCTCTCGGCCGTGCGCTGGGATCCGATGATGAAGGCGCACTACCAACAGCTCAGGGCCCGCGGAAAGCTCGGCAAGGTGGCGCTGGTCGCGTGCATGCGGAAGCTGCTGGGGATCATCAATGCCAGGCGGCGCGACGAGCTGCGGAGCGAGGGTCTGGCGCTGGCTTGAGCGGCATGCTTCAAGACAGTTGCTGAATTAGGCCGCGCCGCGAAGCGGCGTCGGCTTGAATGAATTGTTAGGCGCGTCCATACCGCCGAGTGAAAAAGACTCGCGCCAGCCAGTAAAGCATGAGAAGCAGCACTAAGAGCACAGGAATCGTTAGAAGGACAAAGGGGATGGACTCCGGGAACACCTGTGCTTGGCCCAGAAAGAATGATGCCGCAGCAATGAGCAGCGCAAAACACATGCGCCATAGATGGCGTGCAAGGCGATGTGGCCCTCTGATGCCTCGCGCGAGCAACATGCGCAGATCAAGGAGCGAAGCCAGCAGTGCCACCGAACCAAAGATGAAGTAAGGCGGTGCGGGGAACCCATCCTTTGTGCCAGTGGAACTATTAAGAGCCTCGAGTCCGAAATAGATGCCGGAAATACCGATTGCCAGCGCCACAAACATTGCGCAAAAGTCAATCCATCGAGCGCTAGCAGCGGGGCGCCGGACGGTGAGCAAAGCTGTAATGACAAGGTAGAACGTAAGCGCACCGGCAATAACAGAAATTGCCTCTGGCTTTAGAGCCGCCATCACTGCGCCAGTAGCAGACATGACCAGCATGACAAAAACAAAAAGCATTCCGCTTTTGCGATGCAGCTTCGCGCCCTTGAGGCTATAAAGCGCCACTGCACCAGCAGCAAGCGCAACCGAACCTGCTGCGATGTGCACTACAACCAGAGAATTTGGCATGCCTCGCCCGCCCTGAACCAGTGCTTCATGCTGTACGCCTCACGTGGGACACGGCGAGTGCCTTTCGTCACTGTGAGATTCGGTCAGCGCCTAACGCTTGAGTTAAGCCGAGCCGCGAAGCGGCGTCGGCTTGAATGAATTGTTAGGCTCATGCCACCGAAACCCGCTTGTTGAACTTGCCAGCAGCCAATCCATGCGCTTCTGCGAGAAGTGGTTTGACCTTCTCGAACGTTTCAGGGCTAGGGTTCACGACACTGACCCAAGCCATCCAGCCATACACGGGATGGGGCGTAAGGATATCTTGCGCGGCAAAATCATGACCGGTAGCGACGATCCCACCCGCCGGCGGTCGAGCCGGCGGCTCGCCAAAGAGCGACTGGTAGGTGGGCTTGCTGATGCCAATGTTCAGCCGGAAGACACCAGGGCGATTCAGGCTCGACGCCTTGTCGTTATCGCCGTCCTTAGCCTTCAGCGTGGCGAAGTACACACCTCGCGGCAGTGCTCGCCCGGGGTTGTAGAAGAACGAGGTTTCGCCCCACGCGGCGACTGGCACGATGCCGCTGAAGGTTTCACAGATGTACCGAGCGATTGCTGATTCTTCCATGAGGCCTAACACCTGAGTTAAGCCGCGCCGCGAAGCGGCGTCGGCTTGGACGAATTGTTAGGCCGCGCCCTGCTGATGCCGGACCGCCGACCCTTGGGCCTAGCGAGCGCACGCTCGTAGGAAGAGGTGATCAACTCGCGGAGCTCTGCGTCCGGGACGGTAGCCACGTTGACGACTGTGACCCAGTGAAACCGAGCCAAATAGCGTGCCGGCTTGAACCCCGGAACATCGGTGAGCTCGAGGAAGCGCTCAGCGGACGTGCGGAAGCTGAAGCGCCACTGCTCCGGCTCGCTGGTTTTGAAGTAGGCGAACTTCTTTCCAGCCACGTAGTAGACCAGGACGTTGCTCGGCGGACCGTAGAGCTTCGACGAGGCGTTTGGATAGCCGGAGCACAGTTCTTTGACCGTTTCGACATCCATGGGCTTCCCCTAGCGGCCTAACGCCGGAATTAAGCCGTGCCGCGAAGCGGCATCGGCTTGAATGAATTGTTAGCTGCGCCCATGCATAGCCTCCTCCGCAATCTCCTGGGCCTCTTGCACAGTCAGGCCATGCTGGTAGTGGACAGATAGCGGGTGATCGCTTGGCTGCAGCTCAAGGTAAGGGCGCGCTCCACCGTTGCGAGGCCGGACATTTGTCTTGAGGTTGATGGTGTCTGGATAGTGCGGCAGGCGATTGGCGAACCAGCCAAAGTAGCTGTCAGATTCATCGTGCTCGCCCCAGGTGGATGTGTATTTCTCAAAGCTTTCTTTGCTTAGGGAGACCCAGACACCCCAAAGAAAGGGTTCTTCACCGCCTTGAATTGGTAGCTCTAGGACAACGCGGGCAAAGTAGTCTGTACCTTCCGGGTGCTCGATCTTGCACAAATCATCATTGATTGTGGCCAGAGATTTCTTGTCATGATCTGACAGATGGTCAAAGTGCATCGGGGCTTTGTACCCGAAGCTCGGCGATCCCTCGTGCTGCTGTCCGCAGCAAGAGCAAGTGAATGCGAAAATTGCGGCCATGTGTGTGAGCAGCCAACGCCTGAGTTAAGCCGACTTGCGTAGTGGAGGCAACAGCGTGGCAAGCTTCTTATGCCACGCTGTTGCCGTAACGAAGCAAGTTCGGCTTGAACGAATTGTTAGGCAACACACCCCGCTACCCCAGAATCTGCGGGTTGAGTTGCCACACTGAATAGTTGAGCGCGGAGGCGAAGCTTACCCAAAGCAAATACGGGATGAGCAACGCACCCGCCAATGGCCTGACGCGCCAGAATGCAATAAGCGTTGCAACGATAAGCACCCAAAGCAAAATGATGTCCGCAAAAGCCAATCCGCCCAAGTGCCACCCGAAGAACAACCAGCTCCAGAGCGCATTGATTGCGAGTTGCGCCAGAAACAGAGTGAGGGCTGTACGTGCAGCACGAAACCCTCCGACACGCCAGACCAGCCATGCCGCAATGCCCATAAGCGCGTAAAGGATTGTCCAGACAGGGCCGAACAGGTTGGGCGGCGGCGCCCAATCGGGCCGTATGAGTTGCGTATAGAAAGGACTAGCCTGTATGGACGCGGCGCTGCCAATGCCGGCGGCAATGGAACTGACCGCGAGCCAGCCAACAAAGCCGATAATTTGCTTGTTTTTTGGCAAAGTCACGATTCACTCCATTGTGTTGCCTAACGCTGGAATTAAGCCGACCCGCGAAGCGGGTTCGGCTTGAATGAGTTGTTAGATGCGCTCACGGCTGCGCATCTGTGTACGCGCTCCATGAAGGAAGGCGGTGCTTGCGGGCCAGGTGGCGGAAGTAGGCGGCCATGCACAGACCAAACAGCACGCCAGCCAAGATCGCGGAGCTGAGC
>NZ_PDWL01000036.1 GCF_010093185.1 Pseudoxanthomonas jiangsuensis
GTCCCTGGCCCTGGCCGGCGCCCTCCTGCCGCTGGCCGCCGGCGCCCACGAGCCCACCGAACTGCCCACGGTCGAGGTCACCGCCTCGCCGCTGGCCGGCGACGCCGAGACCCTGGCCCGCCCGGTCGACGTGCTCCAGGGCGATGCCCTGGACCAGGCCAAGACCGCCACCCTGGGCGAGACCGTGGCCAAGCTGCCCGGCGTGCAGACCAGCTATTTCGGTCCCGGCGTCGGCCGGCCGATCCTGCGCGGCCTGGACGGCCCGCGGGTGCAGGTGCTGGCCAGCGGCCTGGGCAGCATGGATGCCTCCACCGTCAGCGCCGACCACGCCGCCAGCGTCGAGCCGTTCCTGGCCGACCAGATCGAGGTGCTCAAGGGCCCGGCCACCCTGCTGTTCGGCAGCGGCGCGATCGGCGGCGCGGTCAACGTGGTCGATGGCCGCATCGCCCGCGAGGTGCCGGACGAGGCGCTGAGCGGCCGCGCCGAGGTGCGCGGCAACACCGTCAACGACGAGCGCAGCGGCATGTTCCGCCTGGACGGGGTCAGCGGCGGCAACCTGGTCCTGCACGTGGACGGCCTGGTCCGCAACGGCGACGACTACGACATCCCCGGCCTGGCCGCGGCCGGGCACGACCATGACCACGATCACGACGACGACCACGACCACGATCACGAAGACGAGGAAGGCACCCCCGGCCGGCTGGAGAACAGCTCGGTCAGGACCCGCGCCGGCGCCGTCGGCGCGACCTGGCTGGGCGAGCGCGGCTACCTCGGCCTGGCCGCCAGCACCTACCGCAGCAACTACGGCATTCCCGCCGGCGCGCACGTGCATGCCGAAGACGACCACGATCACGACCATGACGAAGACGAAGCCCACGACGAAGACGAGCACGGCGAAGAGCACGTGCGCATCGACATGGTCCAGAACCGGCTGGAGCTGAAGGGTGGCGTGTACGACCCGGCTTCGTTCCTGGAGCGGATCGATTTCCACGGCGCCTACAGCGACTACGAGCACGTCGAGCTGGAAGGCAGCGAGGTCGGCACCCGCTTCACCAGCGAAGGCTACGACGCGCGCCTGCAGGCGGTGCAGAAGGAAGTGGCGGGCTGGCGCGGCGCGTTCGGCCTGCAGCTGGGCCGGGTCGACTTCGCCGCCGCCGGCGAAGAGGCCTTCGTGCCGGTCACGGTCACCGACAACTGGGGCCTGTTCGTGCTGCAGGAGAAGACCTTCGGCCCGCTGAAGCTGGAACTGGGCGCGCGCCACGACCAGGTCCGGCTCGCGCCGGACGGCGCCCATCCGGACCGCGAGTTCGACGCCACCAACCTGTCGGCGGCGACGATCTGGAAGCTCAACGACGGCCTGGACCTGCGCTTCGGCCTGGACCGTTCCGAGCGCGCGCCCACCCAGGAGGAGCTGTACGCCGGCGGCCTGCACGTGGCTACCGGCTCGATCGAGATCGGCGACGCCGCGCTGGATACCGAGCGCGCCCTGCGCGCCGAGATCGGCATGCACGCCCACGGCGAGCGCTACGACCTGAAGCTGGCGCTCTACCAGAGCCGCTTCGACGACTTCATCTACCTGGCCGACACCGGCGTGGAGGAGCACGAAACCCCGGTGCGGCTGTGGGCCCAGGCCGACGCGACCTTCACCGGCGCCGAGGCCGAGGCGGTCCTGCACCTGGCCGACAACGCCAGCGGCAACTGGGATCTGCGCCTGTTCGCCGACCGCGTCCGCGCCGAACTGGACGGCGGCGGCAGCCGCCAGGCGGAGGTCTCGGTGCCGCACGGCGACCACACCCACGACTACGACGTGGAGCTGGCCAACGGCGGCTACCTGCCGCGAATCGCGCCCGGCCGCTTCGGCGCCGATCTGGGCTGGGCCCTCGGCGGCTGGCGCGCCTCGCTAGGGGCGGTGCGTTACCAGGAGCAGGACGAGGTGGCGCAGAACGAGGAACCCAGCCCGGCCTACACCCTGGTCGACGCGCACCTGGCCTATCGTTTCGACCGCGCCGGCGGCAACAGCTGGGAGCTGTTCCTGGACGGCAGCAACCTCACCGACGAGGAGGTGCGCCCGCACACCTCGCTGCTGCGCGAGTACGCGCCGTTGCCGGGACGGGCGGTGGCGTTCGGCATCCGCGCCTGGTTCTGAGCCCGGCGTGCCACAGCGGATGCGGAATCCATCCCGCATCCGCGTTCCCTCACTGCAGGCGCCGACCTGCCGGCGCCTGCAAGCGGGGCAGGATGATCAACCGGCTTCGGCGCAGCGCGCGCACAGGCCGTGCACTTCCAGGGTCTGCGCCTGCGGCTGGAAGCCCAGCGCCTTCGCCCGCGCCTCCAGCTGGGTCACCACCTCGCTGTCCTCCAGCTCCACCGCGCTGTGGCAGCGGTCGCAGATCAGGAACGGCACCGAATGCTGGGCGCTGTTGGGATGGTGGCAGGCGACGAAGGCGTTGACCGACTCGAGCTTGTGCACGAAGCCGTTGGCCATCAGGAAATCCAGCGCCCGGTACACCGTCGGCGGCGCATCGGCGCCGGCGCCCTTGCCCTCGCGGACCTTCTCCAGCAGTTCGTAGGCCTTCACCGGCTTGCCGGCGTCGGCGATCAGGCGCAGCACGTTGCTGCGGATCGGGGTCAGGCGCAGGCCGCGTTCGCCGCAGGCGCGCTCCACCGCGTGCACGAACGCCTCGGCGCTGTCGACGTGGTGGTGCGGGTCGGTGCAGGTGTGGCTGGCGCCCATGGCCCCTCCGGTTCAATCCTTCGGAATCTTGATAAGCGCCGCGTCGATCCGTTTCAAGGCCTGCTCGCGCCCGGCCAGGTACACGGTGTACGAGATGTCCGGGCTGACCTGGGTGCCGGTGATCGCCACCCGCAACGGCTGGGCGACCTTGCCCATGCCCAGCTCCAGCGCCGCCGCGGCGTCGTGCAGCGCCGCAGAGACGCCTTCCACCGTCCATTCCGGCAAAGCGGCCAGCAGTTCGCGCGCCTTGGCCAGCGGCGCTTCGGCGCCCGCCTTCAGGTGCTTGGCCACCGCGGCCTCGTCGTAGCTTTCCAGCGGGAGGTACCAGACCGCCGCCTTCTCGGCCATTTCCTTCAGGGTCTGCACCCGCTCGCGCAGGGCCACGACCACGTCCGCCGGCGCCGGGCCGGCGGCCGGGTCCAGGCCCAGCTTCTCCAGCTGGTAGACCAGCTGCGGTGCGATCGAGGCCGGATCGTCGGTCTTGAGGTAATGCTGGTTGACCCAGCCCAGCTTGGCCATGTCCAGACGCGCGGCCTTGGAATTGCAGTTGCGCACGTCGAACAGCGCGACCAGTTCTTCCCGGCTGAAGATCTCCTGGTCGCCGTGCGACCAGCCCAGCCGCGCCAGGTAGTTGACCAGCGCGTGCGGCAGGTAGCCGGCATCCTTGTACTGCATCACGTCGGCCGCGCCGGTGCGCTTGGACAGCTTGGCGCCCTGCTCGTCCAGGATCATCGGCATGTGCCCGAACTTCGGCACCGGCGCGCCGATGGCTTCGTAGAGATTGATCTGGCGCGGGGTGTTGTTGATGTGGTCGTCGCCGCGGACCACCTCGGTGATGCCCATGTCCCAGTCGTCCACGACCACGGCGAAGTTGTAGGTCGGGTAGCCGTCCGGGCGGAAGATCACCATGTCGTCGAGCTCGGCGTTGGCGATCTCGATCCGGCCCTTGATCAGGTCGTCGAACGCGACCATGCCCTCGAGCGGGTTCTTGAAGCGGATGACGCGGTTGGGGTCGTCGCGGTACGGCAGGCCGAGCTCACGCGCGGCGCCGTTGTAGCGCGGCTTTTCCTGCTTCGCCATCGCCGCCTCGCGCATGGCATCGAGTTCTTCCCGGGTCTCGTAGGCGTAGTAGGCCTTGCCCTGGGCGACCAGCTGCTCGGCGACCTCGCGGTAGCGCTCGATTCGCCGGGTCTGGTAGATGGGGCCTTCGTCGTAGTCCAGCCCCAGCCAGTCCATCGCTTCGAGGATGGCGTCGATCGCGGCCTGGGTGCTGCGCTCGCGGTCGGTGTCCTCGATCCGCAGTACGAACTGGCCGCCGCGGTGGCGCGCCTCCAGCCAGCAGTACAGAGCGGTGCGGGCGCCGCCGATGTGCAGGTAGCCGGTGGGACTGGGGGCGAAGCGGGTGCGGCAGGTCATGGGGAGGCGGACTTCGGGAGGAATCGGGGCATTTTACCTGCATGGGACAGCCGCCTCCGTACCGGCGGCTGTCCCTTTGCCACCGCGAACTGCCGTCGTCCCGGTGCACGCCGGGACCCAGCGACTCACAGGGCATTGCACCGCAGTGAAGCCGCAACGGGAATGGGTGCGCCGTGGGGATGGTCGCGCCGCGGCGCCGCGGCACAAGGCCTGCCGCCGCTCATGTCCCCCGGCCCTGGCCTGCGGCCAGGACCTCCTCCTTTACTTCCCGTCGGCAGGCCTTGCACCACGACGCTTCGGGTCTGGCTGGCCTCTCGGCGAAAGGCGGCCGGGCAGCTCATTAATGGAGCCGGCAGCCTACAATCCCGCCATGACCACGCTGTTCGTCTCCGACCTGCACCTGGATCCGGCCCGGCCGGCGATCACCGCGCTGTTCCTGCGCTTCCTGCGCGAGGAGGCCGCGGGCGCCGATGCGCTGTACGTGCTCGGCGACCTGTTCGAGGCCTGGGTCGGCGACGATGACCCTTCCGCGGCCGGCGCCGAGGTCGCGGCTGGCCTGCGTGCGCTGGCCGATGCCGGGGTGCCGGTGTATTTCATCCACGGCAACCGCGACTTCCTGCTCGGCCGCGACTATGCCGCGCGCGCCGGCATGCGCATCCTGCCCGACCCGGCGGTGGTGTCGCTGTACGGCAGGCCGGTGCTGCTGATGCACGGCGACCTGCTGTGCAGCGACGACGTGGCCTACCAGGCCTTCCGCGCCCAGACCCGCGATCCGGCCTGGCAGGCGCGCTTCCTGGCGCAGCCGCTGGCCGCGCGCCTGGCCTTCGCCGAACAGGCGCGGCAGGCGAGCATGGCCCGGCAGCAGGAGATGATCGCCGGCGACCGCGCCGGCTTCGAGACGGTCACCGACGTGACTCCGGCGACGGTCGAGGCGACCCTGGCGCGCTTCGGCGTGGACACATTGATCCACGGCCATACCCATCGGCCCGCGGTGCACGCGTTGCATGCCGGCGGCCGCGACTGCCGGCGGATCGTGCTGGGCGACTGGTACGAGCAGGGCTCGGTGCTGCGCGTGGACAAGGACGGAATGGCGCTGGAGGCGCTGGCGATCGTCCGCTGACCTGCCGTCTTGTAGGAGCCGGCCTTGCCGGCGACCGCCATGCGGAGAAATCGTTGGCAATGGCAATTCACTGCCATGGTCGCCGGCAAGACCGGCTCCTACAGGGGATTCGCCTGCACCGCCTCGACCTGGCGCAGCGATTCCAACTCGTCCTCGTCGAAACCAGCCAGCAGCCGCGCCTCGATGTTGAACGGCCCGCGCAGATAGCCGCTGGCGTATTCCTGCAAAAGCTCGCGAAAGCGCGTGCGCGGCTCGACCCCGGCGCGCTCGCAATACCAGCGGTACCAGCGCGAGCCGGCGGCCACATGCGCCACCTCCTCGCGCAGGATCGTCTCCAGGATCGCCACCGTGCGCGCGTCGTCCTGCTTGCGCAGGCGTTCGATCATCCCCGGGGTCACGTCCAGCCCGCGCGCCTCCAGCACCCGCGGCACCAGCGCCATCCGCGCCAGGCCGTCGTGTGCGGTCTTCCCGCACATCTCCCACAGGCCGTTGTGGGCATCGAAATCACCGTAGTCGAACCCCAGCTCGCTCAGGCGGTTGCGCAGGAGCACGAAATGGCGCGCCTCGTCGTCGGCCACCCGGGCCCAGTCGCGGTAGAAACCCTCGGGCAGGCCGCGGAAGCGGTAGACCGCATCCCAGCCCAGGTCGATGGCATTGAGCTCGATATGGGCGATCGCATGCAGGAACGCGGCCCGGCCCTCGTCGCTGCCGAGACCGCGCTTGGGCAGCTCGCGCGGATGCACCAGCCGCGGCCTCGGCGGCCGTCCCGGCATGCGGATCGGGTCCGGCGGCGGCGCGTCCGCCGGGATGTGCAGTTCGCCGCGGGCGAAGGCGGCGGCATGGCGGTGGGTCAGCGCGACCTTCTCGTCGGGGTCGGCGGCGGCGAGGCACTCGGCCGCGGCTTCGAACAGGGAGGTCATGGGATGGGCCAACCGGAGCGACCCGCGGCGGCCATCAGGACGCCGCGCGCCGCTTCTTCTTGGCCTCGTCGCTGCGCATCTGCTGGATCCGCTCGAAGTAACCCGGCTCGATCCCGGTCACGTACTTGCCGTCGAAGCAGGACGAGTCGAAGCGCTGCAGCTGCGGGTTGCCCTCGCGCACCGCCGCCTCCAGGTCTTCCAGGTCCTGGTAGATCAGCCAGTCGCAGCCCAGCTCCTTCTCGATCTCCTCGACCGTGCGGCCGTGGGCGATCAGCTCGTCGGCCGAAGGCATGTCGATGCCGTAGATGTTCGGGTGGCGCACCGGCGGCGCCGCGCTGGCCAGGTAGACCTTGCGCGCGCCGGCGTCGCGGGCCATCTGCACGATCTGCTGGCTGGTGGTGCCGCGCACGATCGAATCGTCCACCAGCAGCACCACCCGGTTGCGGAACTCCAGGTTGATCGGGTTGAGCTTGCGGCGCACCGACTTCACCCGCTCGCCCTGCCCCGGCATGATGAAGGTGCGGCCGACGTAGCGGTTCTTGATGAAGCCCTCGCGGTACTTCACCCCCAGCACGTTGGAGATCTCCAGCGCCGCGTCGCGCGAGGTGTCCGGGATCGGGATGATGGTGTCGATGTCGTGGTCCGGGCGCAGGCGCAGGATCTTCTCGCCCAGCTTCACGCCCATGCGCATGCGCGCCTTGTGCACCGAGACGTTGTCGATCATCGAGTCCGGGCGGGCGAAGTACACGTACTCGAAGATGCACGGCGCCTGCTGCGCCGGCGCGGCGACGACCTCGGAGAACAGCTCGCCGCGCGGGGTGATGACCAGCGCCTCGCCGGGCTGCACGTCGCGCACCCGGGCGAAGCCGAGGATGTCCAGCACCGCCGACTCGGAGGCGACCACGTACTCGGCCCCCTCGTTGTGCTCGCGCTTGCCCAGCACCAGCGGGCGGATGCCGTGCGGGTCGCGGAACGCGACCAGGCCCAGGCCCAGGACCACGCTGACCACCGCGTAGCCGCCCTTCACCCGCCGGTGCACGCCGGCCACCGCGCGGATCGCCGCCTCGGGGGTGAGCGTGCGCTGGGTGTCCAGCTCGTGGGCGAACACGTTCAGCAGCACCTCGCTGTCCGAGCCGGTGTTGATGTTGCGCCGGTCCTGGGCGAACACCTGCTCGCGCAGGGCGTCGGTGTTGATCAGGTTGCCGTTGTGCGACAGGGCGATGCCGTAGGGCGAGTTGACGTAGAACGGCTGCGCCTCGTCCATGCCCTCCGAGCCGGCCGTGGGATAGCGGCAGTGGGCGATGCCCACCCGGCCCTCGAGCACGCTCATCGCCTTGGCGCTGAACACGTCGCGGACCAGGCCGTTGTCCTTGTGCACGCGCAGGCGGGTGCCGTCGGCCGTTGCAATGCCGGCCGCGTCCTGGCCGCGGTGCTGGAGGACGGTCAAGCCGTCATAGAGCTGGCCGGCAACGTTCTGGTTGCCGACGATTCCGACGATGCCGCACATGTTGCAGGTCTCCGCGACGGTCAGTGACCGGGGTTGGACGGGGAAGAAGGAGGCGGCGCCTCGGCGCCGGGCGGGTTTGCGTCCCCGCCGGCCGGGGCGGGCAAGGCTCCGCCCAGGGCTTCGGCCGCGGCACCTGCCCGGCCCATGATCGTCTGCTCGAGGCCGGCATTATCGCCGCTGGGCCGGCCATTGCCAAAATCCAGCTCGCCGGCGGCCCAGTCCGGCAGCCAGCGCGCCAGCCACTGCGCGCCCGGGACCAGCACCGGCACGAGGTTCGACTGCGCCCAGGCGCGCTCCTGCGGCAGGTCGCTGAAGGCCATCACCAGCACCCCCATGCAGGCCACCAGGACGCCGCGGGCCAGGCCCAGCAACAGCCCCAGGAACCGGTCCAGCGCGCTGAGCCCGACCGAGGCCAGCAGCTTGCGCGCGACCCAGCCCACCAGGCCGACCAGCACCAGCACCGCGACGAAGGCCACGACATAGCCGCCCAGCAACTCGGTCGCTCCGGGCTGGCCGTCGTCGCTGAACCAGAACGCCAGCTCGGCACCGTGGTGGAAGGCGACCCAGCCGGCACCCAGCCACGCCACGATCGAGGCGATCGCACCGATGAAGCCGCGCATCGCGCCGAACAGCGCCGAGGCGGCGATCACCGCCAGCAAGACCAGGTCGATCGCGTTCATGCGTCTGGCCGCGTCCGCGGGCCGGTGGCGGTCACGGGTGGCTGACCACCATGCCGGGGCCGAAACCGCCGGCCAGGCGCGACTTCAGCTGCTCGGCCTCGGCGCGGGTGGCCACCGGCCCGACCCGGACCCGGCTCAGGGTGCCCTTGTCGGTCCGCACCGGCTGGACAATGGCGCTGTAGCCGGCCGCCCTCAGGCGGTCGCGCAGGGACGTGGCGTCCGACTCGCGGGAGAAGGCGCCCATCTGCACCGCGAAGCCGATGCTGCTGGCCCCGGGCTCCGCAGGCTGTGCGGCCGGACGGCTGGGTGCGGGAGTGGCCGTCGGCGTCGCTGCGGGCGGGGTCGCCGCCGGGCGCGCGGGCTGCGGCGCGGTGGTGGCGGTGGTCGTCGCGCGCGCGGGCACCGGATCGGCGGGCAAGGCCTCGCTGCGCACCGCCGGCGCCGGCGAAGCCGGCTGTGGCTGGCTGCCGGCCAGCGCGGTGGACGCCGCGGACGGCGAGGCGCCAGCGGACGGCGCCGGTGCGGCCGCGTCGCCGGCATCCAGGGCGATCACCTGGGCGTTGACGTCCTGGCGGATGCGGATGGCCTGCAGGCGCCCGGCCTCGGCCAGGGCGCGGTCCGGATACGGTCCCACCCGCACCCGCCAGGCCTGGCGGCCGTTGACGGTGGCCTGCTCGCTGAAGCCCTTCAGCCCGGCCTGGCGCAGGCGCGAGAGCACCGCGTCGGCGTCGCGGGCGCTGGCATAGGCGCCGAAGCTGACCGCCCAGTTGCCGGCCGCCACCGCCGGGTCGGGGGTCGCGCCCGCCGGCGCGGAAGTCGCTGCGGCCCCAGCCGGAGCCGCGGTCGTCCCCTCGGCGGCGGGCGTGGCGGATTCGGCCGCGGGCAGGGCGGCCTGGCCGGCGGCCGCGGCAGGCACGTTCAGCGGCAGCTCGCGGGTTTCGTAGTCGCCGGCCGGCGCGTCGGGCACGCGCAGGGAGACGTCGGCCACGCCACTGTCCGGGGCGGGGCCCTGGACCAGCATGGGCAGGAAGATGACCGCCAGCGCGATCAGCACGACGGCGCCGATCAGGCGTTGTTTCAGCGTGGTATCCATTCGGCTCGCGGACGACGCGTTGGAGTGCGCGGAAGTATAGGCCGCGCCCGCGTCGCCAGCCCGTCAGCGGCCTGAATGCAGGGCGTCCAGCGCCGCGGCGGCAGTGAGGAAGGAACCGAACACCAGCACCCGGCCGCCGGGCGGCGCGGCCTCCAGCGCGCGCGCCAGCGCCGCGGCGACGCCAGGGTCGCGGCTGCCGCCGGCCGCTGCGGTCCCTTCCAGGCGCGCGGCGAACGCACCCACGTCCTGCCCGCGCGCGCCTTCCAGCCCGGCCAGGTGCCAGCGCGCGATCTCCGCCGCCAGCGGCTCGACGATCGCCGCCGCGTCCTTGTCGGCCAGCACCGCCAGCACCGCGGCGGTGCCGGCGGCGGCCGGCCGCGCGCGCAGCCAGGCCGCCAGTTCGCGCGCGGCCTGCGGGTTGTGGGCGACGTCGACCACCACCTCCACCCCGCCGCGATCGAAGCTTTGCAGCCGCCCGGGCAGGCCGGCGGCGGCCACGCCGGCTGCGTACGCGGACTCCGGCGGGGAATGCGGCAGGGCGCGCAAGGCAGCGATCGCAGTGGCGGCGTTGGCCCTCTGCACCGGCGCGGCCAGCTGCGGGTCGGGCAGGTCCAGTTCGGCGCCGACCTCGCGCCAGCGCCAGCGACCCTCGCCGGCCGGCTCGTGGAAGAAGTCGTTGCCCAGCTGGATCACGCCGGCGCCGATCGCATACGCATGCGCCAGCACGCTGGAGGGCGCGGTCACCTCGCCCAGCACCAGCGGCTTCCAGGCGCGGGCGATCCCGGCCTTTTCGTGGCCGATCGCCTCGCGGTCGGCGCCCAGCCAGTCGGTGTGGTCGATGTCCACGGTGGTGATCACGGCCACGTCGGGGTCGACGATGTTGACCGCGTCCAGGCGCCCGCCCAGGCCGACCTCCAGCACCGCCAGGTCGAGCGACGCGCGCTGGAACAGCCACAAGGCCGCCAGGGTGCCGTACTCGAAGTAGGTCAGCGGGACGTCGCCGCGCGCGGCCTCGACCGCGGCGAAGGCGTCGGCCAGCGCCTCGTCGGAGGCATCTTCGCCATCGATGCGCACCCGCTCGTTGTAGCGCGACAGGTGCGGCGAGGTGTAGGCGCCGACCTTCCAGCCGGCGGCACGGGCGATGGCCTCGACGAAGGCCACGGTCGAGCCCTTGCCGTTGGTGCCGGCGACGGTGACGACCTGCGCCGCCGGCTTCCCCAGGCCCATGCGTGCGGCGACCTCGCGCACGCGCTCCAGGCCCAGCGCGATGGCGCTGGGATGCTGCCGTTCGATGTGTTCGAGCCACTGCGCCAGGTTCATGCGCGCCATCTTCCCATCACGCGCCGGGCTCCGGCGCCACCGTGCCGACGCCGCCCCGAAGGGCGGCTCCGGTCACGGCGCTCACAGCGCCCGGTGCTTGGCCTCGCCGAAGAACGGGGTGTGGTGGGCGCAGTCGTTCAGGCGCACCACTTCCAGGCTGTCGACGTCGGCGCCTTCGAGCAGGTTGAGCGTGGTCGGGGCCTGGCGAAAGGTCCACAGCTTGCCGATCGGCAGGCCCAGGATCCTGCACAGCAGGACCCGGTTGACCGCGTCGTGGGCGACCAGCAGCAGGGTGTCGTCGTCGCCCAGGCCCTCGGTGGCGCGGGCCAGGCCGCGCCAGGAACGGTCCAGCACCTGGCGCAGCGATTCGCCGCCGGGCATCAGCACCGTGTCCGGCTCCTCGCGCCAGGCGCGCAGGCGGGCCGGGTCCTTCTCGCCGATCTCGGCGGCCAGCAGGCCTTCCCATTCGCCGTGGGCGATCTCCTGCACGTCCGGATCGATCTGCAGCAGGTCGGTACGGCCCTCGCCCAGCGCCAGCTCGGCGGTGCGGCGCGCGCGCGACAGCGGCGAAGCCACCGCGCGGGTGATGTCGACCTCGCGCAGGCGCTCGCCCAACGCACGGGCCTGGGACTCGCCCACCGGCGAAAGCGGAATGTCGATCTGGCCCTGGTAGCGGCCTTCGGCGTTCCACGGCGTTTCGCCGTGACGGGCAAGCAGGATGCGCATGGGATTCCCCGGTTGTGCGGACCGCCGCACCGGACACCGGCGCGGCGGGGGCGCGCATCATAACCCGGCACCGGGCGCCGGGGACCGCCCACGGACGGCGCGCTCCCGTCGTCCGCCGGACGCGCCGGCGGACGGGGGCAGGCCGCCGGCTCAGCGCGCGGCGGGCGCCACGCCCAGCTCGCGCAGCAGCTGCGGCGCCGGGTAGACCTCCTGCATGATCCAGCGCATGTAGCGCTGGTCGACCGCGATCATCCGGGTCATCTTCGGATCGAACACCCAGTTGGAGCTGACCGATTCCCAGTTGCCGTCGAACGCCAGCCCGACCAGTCGGCCGTGCGCGTCCAGCACCGGCGAACCGGAATTGCCGCCGGTGATGTCCAGGTCGGACAGGAAGTTCACCGGGACCGAGCCGACGCGCTTGTCCTCCAGGCCGCCGTAGCGCCGGGCCGCGACCGCGTCGAGCAGCGCCTTGGGCGAATCGAACGGATCGGCGCCGGTCTCCTTGGCGACCACGCCCTCCAGCGTCGTGAACGGGGTGTATTCCACGCCGTCCTTCGGCACGTAGCCGGTGACGTTGCCGAAGGTGATGCGCAGCGAGAGATTGGCGTCCGGATACACGAACCCGCCCTGGCTCTTCTTGTAGTCGGCCACCGCCTGCAGGTAGAGCGGGCGCGCGGCCAGGTTCTCGCCGGCGCGGGTCTTGGCCTGCTCCTCGAGCTGGAGCAGGGTCGGCATCACCGCCACCGCGTACTGGATCGCCGGGTCGGTGCTGGCCTCGAACGCGGCGCGGTCGGCCGCCAGCCATTTCAGCCGCTCCCCGGTGCCGCCCAGCTTGGTGCCGGCCAGGCGGTCGAGGGCGCGTTCCACCGCCGCCGCGTCGTTGCCGCCCAGCCAGGCGTCGACCGCGGGCACCCGCTGGGCGGCCGGCAGCTTGAGGTATTGGTTGAGCCAGTAGGCCTGCAGCTGGCGGTCCATGGCCGGCACGTAGCGGCGCTCGAGCTGCTTCAGTCCGCCTTCGATCGCCGGCAGGTCGCGTTCCTGGTAGCCGGACTCGCGCTGCGCGTCGGGCCGGGCGCGCTCGATCGACAGCCGGTACAGCTGGGTGGCGGTGCCGAGCATGGCGGTGCCGTTGAACATGCGCAGGGCCAGGTCGCGCTCGCGGGTGGCCTTGGACTGCTCCAGCAGGGCGATCAGGCGATCGTGCGCGGCCAGCGCCGCGGCGCCCTTGCCGCCCTGGCCCTTCAGCCAGGCCAGCACCGCCGCTTCCTCGGCCCGCTTCTGGCCGGCCGCGTCGATCCGGCGGAAGCCCTCCAGCTGGCCTTGGTAATTCTTGGCCACGTTGTTCCAGCTGGCCATGGTGCTGGCGTACTTGACCTGGATGTCGGCGTCCTTCTTGCCGGCCGCCTCCACCAGCGCGATCAGGTCGCGGTAGTGGCCGCCGACCACCGGGTAGGTCCACTGCGCGGTGTGGTCGAACTCGGCGGCCAGGGCGTAGCGGTTGGTCGAGCCCGGGTAGCCGGCGACCATCACGAAGTCGCCCGCGCCCAGCGGCTGGTCGGCCAGCTTCAGCCAGTGCTTCGGCGTGTAGGGCACGTTGTCGGGCGAGAACGCCGCCGGCTTGCCGTCCTTGCCGACGTAGGCGCGGTAGAAGGCGAAGTCACCGGTGTGGCGCGGCCACATCCAGTTGTCGATGTCACCGCCGTACTTGCCCACGCTGCCGGGAGGCGCATAGGCCAGGCGCACGTCGCGGATCTCCAGGTTCTTGAACAGGCGGTAGGTATTGCCGCCGGAGAAGCTGTACAGGCGGCAGCGGAAGCCCGGCTCGGCCTCGCACGCGGCGATCAGCTTCTTCTCGAAGTCCTCCAGCGCGCGGGTGCGGGCCAGCGCGTCGTCGCCGGCGGCGGCGATCGCCGCGCGGGCGTCGGCGGTTACGTCGGGGATCTCGTCCAGCACGTACACCCGCGCGTTCGGGCCGGCGCTCACCTCGTCGGCCACGGTCGCGGCGTTGAAGCCGTTACGGATCAGGTTGTTCTCGGGGGTGGAATTGAGCTGGATCGCGCCGTAGGCGCAATGGTGGTTGGTGACCACCAGGCCGTTGGGCGAGACGAAGCTGGCGGTGCAGCCGCCCAGCGCCACCACCGCGCCCATCGGGTCGCCGGTCAGGTCCGCCAGCTGCTGCGGCGAGAGCTTGAGCCCGGCCTTCTTCAGCGGCCCGGCGATCTCCGGCAGCTGCTGCGGGACCCACATGCCCTCGCCGGCCCAGGCGGCGGGAGCGAAGGCCAGGGCGGCCAGGACGGACAGGGAGAGCGGGCGCAGGCGCATGGGATGGTTCCAGCCGAAAGGATTCCCGATTCTAGCCAGCCCGGCCACGCCGCCGGGCCATGACCTATGGCCTATGTCCTTCTCCTGTAGGAGCCGGTCTTGCCGGCGACCGCCATGGCGGATGTGCCTGCGTGAAACCGGGTGCCAGTGATCCGTCCGCCTCCACGGTCGCCGGCAAGACCGGCTCCTACAACAAGCTCTCGACGCAATGGTTTCCCCGGCAACCTATAATGCCGACCTTCCCTGCCGAGGCCGCGACGATGTCCCGAACCATGAAGGCGCTGGTCAAGCGCGAAGCCGCCAAGGGCCTGTGGATGGAGGACGTGCCGGTGCCGGTGCCCGGCCCCAACGAAGTCCTGGTCAAGGTCGAGAAGACCGCCATCTGCGGCACCGACCTGCATATCTACCTGTGGGACGAGTGGGCCCAGCGCACCATCCGCCCCGGCCTGGTGATCGGCCACGAGTTCGTCGGCCGGATCGCCGCGCTGGGCCCGGGCGTGTCCGGCTACAAGCCCGGCCAGCGGGTCTCGGCCGAGGGCCACATCGTCTGCGGCCACTGCCGCAACTGCCGCGGCGGCCGCCCGCACCTGTGCCCGCACACCGTAGGCATCGGCGTGAACCGCGACGGCGCCTTCGCCGAGTACATCGTGATGCCGGCCTCCAACCTGTGGCCGATCCCCGATCCGATCCCGTCGGAGCTGGCCGCGTTCTTCGACCCCTACGGCAACGCCGCGCACTGCGCGCTGGAGTTCGACGTGGTCGGCGAGGACGTGCTGATCACTGGCGCCGGCCCGATCGGGATCATCGCCGCCGGCATCTGCAAGCACATTGGCGCGCGGAATGTCGTGGTCACCGACGTCAACGACTTCCGCCTGAAGCTGGCCGCCGACATGGGCGCCACCCGGGTGGTCAACGTCGCCAACCAGTCCTTGCGCGACGTGATGGCCGACCTGCACATGGAAGGCTTCGACGTCGGCCTGGAGATGAGCGGCAACCCGCGCGCGTTCAACGACATGCTCGAATGCATGTACCCCGGCGGCAGGATCGCCATGCTCGGGATCATGCCCAAGGGCGCCGGCTGCGACTGGGACCGGATCATCTTCAAGGGCCTGACCGTGCAGGGCATCTACGGCCGCAAGATGTACGAGACCTGGTACAAGATGACCCAGCTGGTGCTGTCCGGCTTCCCGCTGGGCAAGGTGCTGACCCACCAGCTGCCGGCGGACGAGTTCCAGCACGGCTTCGACCTGATGGAACAGGGCAAGGCCGGCAAGGTCGTGCTGAGCTGGACCTGAGAAGCGGTCGGCTGACAAGAAAAAAGGCGCCTCGCGGCGCCTTTTTCCCGGGTGCAGTGCGTAGCCGCGATCAGTTGCCCAGGCTCAGGGTCAGCACCACGCGATCGTCCGCGACATCGCCAAAGATGTCGCGCCCGCTGCCATCCGTGCCGACATAGGCCAGCGCGGCCGAGAACAGGCCCCAACTCCGGCTCACGCCGATGCTGTAGTCGGTGTAATCATCCGAGTAGTCGTCCTCGAACAGGCTGCGGCCGACGCTGGCGTCCAGGCTGAAGTCGTTCGGCAGGCCCCAGCTGGCGCCGCCAGCCACGTACCAGGCGTCGGTGTCCAGGCCGCCGAAATCGTTGCTGTAGGCTACGGTCAGGCTATAGGCCTCGGCGAAGGTGGTCTTGGTGATCAACTCGTTGAAGTTCGACCCGCTCGCGCCCGGGTAGGTATAGCGGTTGAGCATGACGTCGAAGTTGACCGACTCGCTGAAGTCGAAGTTGTAGCCGACGAAGTAGTCGATCTCGACGCTCGGGTCGCCCGGACCGAAGTCCACGCCCGAACCCCAGGTGCCAACATAGAAACCAGAGTCGTGGCTGTAGGTCAGACCGGCCTGCAGCGTCGGGTCCTCATTGGTCTGCGAGACGCCGCGCCAGACGTAATCGGACACGCCGGCGACGGACCAGGTCAGCGGAGAGGCTTCCTCTTCCTGGGCGAAAGCGGCGAACGGCAGGGCCGACAGCAGCGCGACGGCGAGGGTGAGCTTGGCAATCTTCATCCGGGGGTCTCCTGGGTGGGGGGCGATCGTCGGTTCCCGCCTCGCGCCGCGGTCCCGCCTTCGCGCTTCGCCCGATGGCGTAGCGGAAGCGTAACCACCGATTCACGAGTTCTTAACCGCGGGCCGATAGTGCTGCGGCCCAATCCGGGCCGTCAAGCGGATTGGGACCGGTTTGGCGAAATTCCCGCAGGCCCCTCGGTTTTCGCACCACCACAGGGCAATTTGCACCAGATATGAGCGGCGGCAGGCATCGCGGGGATGCCATGGCCATACTCGCAACGCTCATTCAAGCCGCAGAGCCGCTCAACCCGCGGGAAACGCCCCGTACCGCACCGGCAGCAGCTCCAGCCGGCTGCCCGGCGGATGCGCCTGCTGCGCGTCCACCGGCAGTTCCACCTCGACCTCGTCGCCCTGTCCGCCCTCCAGCCGCGCCCGCACCCGCAGGCGCGGGCCGCTGCGCTGGCTGCCCACCACCACCGCTTCCCAGCCGCCCTCGCCCACGCGCAGGTCTTCCGGGCGCACGTACAGGTCCAGCTCGCCCTCGCCCGTCGTCGCCGCGGCCGGCAAAGCCAGGCCCGCGACCTCGATCCGGTCGCCGCGCCGGCGGCCGCGCAGCCGGTTCACCGCGCCGACGAAGGAATACACGAACGGCGTGGCCGGCCGGTCGTAGGCCTCCGCCGGGGTGGCCAGCTGCTCGATCCGGCCACCGTTGAGGATCGCCACCCGGTCGGCCAGTTCCAGCGCCTCTTCCTGGTCGTGGGTGACGAACACCGTGGTCAGCCCGGTCTGCTCGTGGATCTGCCGCAGCCAGGCGCGCAGGTCGCGCCGCACCTGCGCGTCCAGCGCGCCGAACGGCTCGTCCAGCAACAGCACCCGCGGCTCGATCGCCAGCGCCCGGGCCAGGGCCACGCGCTGGCGCTGGCCGCCGGACAGCTGCGCCGGATAGCGCCCGCCCAGGCCCTGCAGCTGCACCAGCGAGAGCAGTTCCTCGACCCGGTTGGCGATCTTCCGCGCCGGCCAGCGCTCGCCGCCGCTGCGCACCTTCAGCCCGAAGCCGATGTTGTCGGCCACGGTCATGTGCTTGAACAGCGCGTAGTGCTGGAACACGAAGCCGACCCGCCGTTCCTGCACCCCCAGCCGCGAGGCGTCCTCGCCGCCGAACAGGATCCGGCCACCGTCGGCGTGCTCCAGCCCGGCGATCACCCGCAGCAGGGTGGTCTTGCCCGAGCCCGACGGCCCGAGCAGGGCCAGCAGCTCGCCCTTGTGGATGTCCAGGCTGATGTCGTCCAGCGCGGTGAAGGCGCCGAAGCGCTTGTGCAGGTGTTCGATCCGGATGCCCATCTGTGTTCCTCGACCCGATGCGGTTTGGCTCAATGGCGGTGGTTGGCGGCCAGCGACTCGCCGTGGCGCCACTCCAGCCAGGTCTTGACCACCAGCGTGACCAGCGCGCTCAGCGCCAGCAGCGAGGCGGCGGCGAACGCGGCGCTGTAGGCGTACTCGTTGTAGAGGATCTCCACGTGCAGAGGCAGGGTGTTGGTGCGGCCGCGGATGTGGCCGGAGACCACCGACACCGCGCCGAACTCGCCCATCGCCCGCGCCCCGCACAGCAGCACGCCGTACAGCAGGCCCCAGCGGATGTTGGGCAGGGTCACCCGCCAGAACGTCTGCCAGCCGCTGGCGCCCAGGCTCAGCGCCGCCAGTTCCTCGTCGGTGCCCTGCTGCTCCATCAGCGGCATCAGCTCGCGGGCGATGAACGGGAAGGTCACGAACACCGTGGCCAGCACGATCCCCGGCAGGGCGAACACGATCTTCGGCAGCTGCAGGTGGACCTGGCCCAGCACCGGCAGAGACAGCTCCACCCCCTGGTCGATCAGCGGATAGGCCCAGCCGTGGGCACCGAAGATCAGGATGAACAGCAGGCCGGCGACCACCGGCGAGACCGCGAACGGCAGGTCGATTAGGGTCACCAGCCAGCGCTTGCCCGGGAACTCGTGCTTGCTCACCACCCAGGCCGCGGCCACGCCGAAGGCCAGGTTCAGCGGCAGCACGATCGCGGTCACCAGCAGGGTCAGCTTGACCGCGGCCAGGGCGTCGGGCTCGCGCACCGCGGCCATGAACGCGGCCACGCCGCCGCGCAGCGCCTCGGCGAACACCAGCAGCAGGGGCAGCAAAAGGAACGAGAGCAGGAAGCCCAGCGCGCCCAGGATCAGCAGCCACTGCACCCAGCGCGGCTCCTGGGTCGGCGAGGACAGGCGCGACTGCTCGCGGCGATGCGTGCGTTCCACCGGCAACTCCCCGGCATCCACGGCAAGGACGCCCTGCAAGGTACCACCCGGTTCCAGCGCCATCTCAGTGGCCTCCGCGGCTGCCGCGGCGCGACAGCCGCGCCTGCAGCGTGTTGACCAGCAGAAGCACCGCGAACGACAGCAGCAGCATGGCCGTGGCGATCGCGGTGGCGCCGGCGTAATCGAACTCTTCCAGCTTGATGGTGATCAGCAGGGGCGCGATCTCCGACACCAGCGGCAGGTTGCCGGCGATGAAGATCACCGAGCCGTACTCGCCCACCCCGCGGGCGAAGGCCAGGGCGAAGCCGGCCAGCACCGCCGGCCACACCGACGGCAGCACCACCCGGAACACGGTCTGCAGGCGCCCGGCGCCCAGGGTGGCCGCGGCCTCCTCCAGCTCGCGCTCGGCCTCGGCCAGCACCGGCTGCACCACCCGGACCACGAACGGCAGGCCGATGAACACCAGCGCCACGGTGATCCCCAGCGGGGTGTAGGCGACCTTGATCCCGGCCGCCTCCAGCCACTGCCCGAGCCAGCCGTTGGGTCCGTACAGGGCGGTCAGGGCGATGCCGGCCACCGCGGTGGGCAGGGCGAACGGCAGGTCGATCATGGCGTCGAACAACCGCCGGCCGGGGAAGCGGTAGCGCACGAACACCCACGCCACCAGCGTGCCCATCACCGCGTTGAACGCCGCCGCCGCCAGCGAGGTGCCGAAGCTCAGCCGCAGCGCCGCCAGCACCCGCGGCTCGGTCCATATCTGCCACAGCCCGTCCCAGCCCAGCCGGGCCGAATACAGGAACACGCCGGCCAAAGGGATCAGCACGATCAGCCCCAGCCAGGCCAGGGTGTAGCCCAGGCTCAGGCCGAAGCCGGGCATGACCCGGTGGCGGCGCCCGCGCGCGGCCGCGCCGCCCGGGGGCGGCGTGGGGGAAACGTTCAGTGCGCTCGCATCGCTGGACATCGGGGATCGCTTCGTGGAAACCGGTCGGGAACCACCCGGCGCGGCCGTGCCGCCGCCGGGACGCACGGGCGGCGCGGCGGGTCGCCCCGGCCGCGCCGCGCGCGCTGCAGGCCTGTTACTTGGCGGCCTGGATCTGGTCGAACACCCCGCCGTCGGCGAAGTGCGTCTTCTGCGCCTGCGCCCAGGAGCCGAACGCGCCGTTGATCGTCACCAGCTCCACCTTCGGGAAGCGGGCGATGTCGGCCGGGTCGGCGTGCTCGGGGTTGCGCGGCCGATAGTAGTGCTTGGCGGCGATGCGCTGGCCCTCCGGCGAGTACAGGTACTCCAGATAGGCCTGGGCGACCTCGCGGGTGCCGTGCTTGTCGACGTTCCTGTCCACCAGCGCCACCGGCGGCTCGGCCAGGATCGACAGCGAGGGCACCACGATGTCGAACTTGTCCGGGCCCAGCTCCTCGATCGACAGGAACGCCTCGTTCTCCCAGGCCAGCAGCACGTCGCCGATGCCGCGCTGGACGAAGGTGGTGGTGGCGCCGCGGGCGCCGGTGTCGAGCACCGGGACGTTGCGGAACAGCGCGGTCATGAAGTTGCGGACCTTGGCCTCGTCGCCCTTGAAGATCCTGGCGGCGAACGCCCAGGCCGCCAGGTAGTTCCAGCGCGCGCCGCCGGAGGTCTTCGGGTTGGGGGTGACCACCGAGACGTTGGAGCGCAAGAGGTCCGGCCAGTCCTTGATCCTCTTCGGGTTGCCCTTGCGCACCAGGAACACGATGGTCGAGGTGTACGGCGCGCTGTTGTTGGGCAGCCGCTGCTGCCAGTTGGCCGGGAACGCGCGGGTGCGCTCGGTGATCGAGTCGATGTCGTAGGCCAGGGCCAGG
Source organism: Pseudoxanthomonas jiangsuensis (assembly GCF_010093185.1). Classification (GTDB taxonomy): domain Bacteria; phylum Pseudomonadota; class Gammaproteobacteria; order Xanthomonadales; family Xanthomonadaceae; genus Pseudoxanthomonas; species Pseudoxanthomonas jiangsuensis. Next base: position 20,015 of record NZ_PDWL01000036.1, read on the forward strand.
GTGACCACGTCGGCCTCCAGGCCGTCGATCACCGAGCGGGCCTGCTTGCCCGAGCCGCCGTGCGAGGTCTCGACCTCCACCCTCTGGCCCTTGGCCTGCTGCCAGTGCCGGGCGAAGGCGGCGTTGAAGTCGCGGTACAGCTCGCGGGTCGGGTCGTAGGAAACGTTGAGCAGCTTCACGTCCTTGGCCAGGGCGCCGACGGCCAGGGTCAGGCCGAAGGCGGCGGCGGCCAGCAGGAACGCGAACCGGCGGCGGGTGCGGCGGGGAGTGGTCATTGCGTGGCTCCGATGTCGTGGGGGAGGGAGCGGATCAGAACGCGACCTGGAGCCGGGTGAACACCGCCTTCTCGGTCTCGCGGTCGGCGCCACCGGTGGCGCCGCCCTCGAACCCGGTCTGCAGGTAGTTCACGACCAGCTTGAGGTTGCTGTTGAGGTACCAGTTGACGCCGGCCACCCAGGCATCGGCCTTGTGCGCGGCCACCGACGGGTCGGCGAACACCGGGAAGGCGGCATCGTCCACTTCCAGTTCGCCGTAGCGCGCCACCAGCTCCCAGGCGCCCCAGCCGTCCTTGCCCGGCGCGAACGGACGCGAGGGCTTGACCACGCCGCGGTAGCTGGCGTCCTCGCCGGTCAGCACCCAGCTGGCGGTGGCCTGCCAGGCGGTGCTTTCCAGCTCGTCGCGGGTGGTGCCCACGCGCAGTTCCTGGCTGGAGGAGGCGTACTCGGCCAGCAGGCCGAAGCTGCCGCGGTAGAAGTAGCCCTGCGGCGACCAGCGGCTACGGCGGCCGTCGGCGGCCACCGCGCTGCGGTAGTTGAAGAACTGCTGCTGGCCGGGGGTGCGGTAGCGCGGCAGGAAGTTGTTGCCGGTGCCCGTGGTATCGCCGACGCTGCCGCCGATGCCGAAGCCCAGGCCGGACCAGAAACCATCGCCGCCCTTGAACGGCTCGACGAACACCCGGCCGACGTAGTCGAACTCGTTGTCCGGATTGCTGGTGACCGCGTCGCGGCCGTCCACGGTGCCGTTGAACACGCCGATCGCATAGCCGACCTTGCCGCCGGCCACCTCACCCTGCAGCTGCACGCCGAGGTCGCGGTTGGGGATCAGTTCGCTGACCAGGGCGCGCTCGATGTCCGGCAGCGCCGAAGACGACTGCAGCCGCTCCAGCCCCATCGGCACGATGAACTTGCCCATCCGCACGGTCGCGGCGGGCGAGAACTTCAGGTCGGCGTAGGCGTCGGCGATGGTTGCGCTGTCGCCGGAGAATTCCGGAGCGAAGCGGTAGCCGACCCACTTGCCGAGGGTGCCCTCGATGATCGGCCGCGCGGTCCGCAGCAGGAAGGTGTCGTTGGCGCCGGCCGGCTCGCCGGCGACGAAGAAGCGGCCGTCGCCCTGCAGCAGGCCGCGGATCTTCAGTTCGAAGTCGCCTTGGCCGGACTTGAACGCGGCGCCCTTGTCGTTGACGGTCACCACCGCGGCCTCCTTCTCCTTGGCCGCACGCGCCTCGGCCTGCAGCTCGAGGTTGCGCTCCAGCGCGCGCAGGCGCTGGTCCAGCGCAGCCAGGTCCAGTTCCTGGCCGTCGACGGTGGTGGCGCCGGCGCCGCCGTAGCGCTGCTCCAGCGCTTCCAGCCGGCGCAGCAGTTCCTCGACGGTGGGCTTGCCCTGGGCGAAGGCCGGCAGCGCCAGTGCGAAGGCGATCGCCCCTGCCAGCCAGACGACGGCCGGCTTGGCGCCGGTGCCCCGTGTTGCGTTGCTTCGATGCTGCATGGTCGGTTCCCCGTGTTCGTGGCCAGTAGCGGCCTTGTGGCGAGAAGGATGGTCCCTATTCAGCTTGGCGTCGGGAAATGACTTAGGGGCCGATGCTTATAGCGGATACGCATGAGCCGTCTGAAGTGCGGACGGCCGGGTAAGATCCCGCTTTTCCCTTTCCAGTGAAGGCCTTGCCCATGTCGGAAGCCGCCCTCGCCCGCTACGCCGTGCAGCTCGACGCCCTGCGCGCCCAGGGCCTGTTCAAGTCCGAGCGGATCATCACCAGCCCGCAGTCGGCCGAAATCGAGCTGGCCGACGGCCGCCGGGTCCTGAACTTCTGCGCCAACAACTACCTGGGCCTGGCCGACCACCCGGAGATCGTCGCCGCGGCCAAGGCCGCGCTGGACAGCCATGGCTTCGGCATGGCCTCGGTGCGCTTCATCTGCGGCACCCAGGACCTGCACAAGCGACTGGAGAAGACCATCGCCGATTTCTTCGGCACCCAGGACACCATCCTCTACGCGGCCTGCTTCGACGCCAACGGCGGCCTGTTCGAGCCCCTGCTGGACGAGCACGACGCGATCGTCTCCGACGCCCTCAACCATGCCTCGATCATCGACGGCGTGCGCCTGTGCAAGGCCCGGCGCTACCGCTACGCCAACTGCGACATGGCCGACCTGGACAAGCAGCTGCAGCAGGCCCGCGCCGATGGCGCGCGCACGATCCTGGTCACCACCGACGGCGTGTTCTCGATGGACGGCTTCATCGCCCCGCTGGACGAGATCACCGCGCTGGCCAGGAAATACGACGCCCTGGTCCACATCGACGAATGCCACGCCACCGGCTTCCTCGGCGCCAGCGGCCGTGGCTCGGCCGAGGTCAAGGGCGTGATGGACAGGATCGACATCTTCACCGGCACCCTGGGCAAGGCCATGGGCGGCGCCCTGGGCGGCTTCACCACCGCGCGGTCCGAGATCGTCGAACTGCTGCGCCAGCGCTCGCGGCCCTACCTGTTCTCCAACTCGCTGCCGCCGCACGTGGTCGCCGCCGGGATCAAGGCGTTCGAGATGCTGGCCTCGGCCGGCGAACTGCGCGCCCGCCTGCAGGAGAACACCGCGTATTTCCGCGAGCGCATGGGCGCGGCCGGCTTCGAGATCAAGCCGGGCGTGCATCCGATCTGCCCGGTGATGCTGTACGACGCGCCGCTGGCGCAGCGCTTCGCCGAACGCCTGCTAGAGGAAGGCATCTACGCGATCGGCTTCTTCTTCCCGGTGGTGCCGCAGGGCCAGGCGCGGATCCGCACCCAGATGAGCGCCGCCCACACCCGCGGGCAGCTGGACCGGGCGATCGACGCCTTCATCCGCATCGGCCGCGAGCTGGACGTGATCGGCGGCTGAGGCTGCGCGCGCCCCGCTAGTCGCGGCCGCCGCGCGCGGCCCTGCCCTTCTTCGCCGACGCCGGTGCGCCGGTGGCGATGCGGATGCCGCGCGCCTTCATCCAGGCGTCGAACTCGTCGGCGCTCATCCGCCTGCCGTTCTGCTGCATGTCGAAGCGATAGGCCAGCGGGTCGTCGCGGCGGACGATGATCACCTCGTCGTCAGCCGCCGCCGCGGTCGGCCGCGCCTTGCCGCCCGCGCACCCCGGCAGCAGCAGGACAATCACCGAGGCGGCTGCGGCCGCGAGGCAGAGACGGATCGGGGACATGCAGGGCTCCGGCAGGCGGCTGACGGGCCAGTGTAGCCCCGCATCGCCGCGGGAAACCCGTACCGGCGTCGCGCATCGGCCAGGCCACATCCGCGAGCGCTCACCTCGCTTCGCCGCCCATCCCGGTCGCCGCCAGCGCCTCGCGCTCGGACGGCTCCAGTTCCCGCCACTGGCCCTTGCCCAGGCTGCCCAGCCGCAAGGGGCCGATCGCCACCCGCACCAGCCGCAGCACGCCGATGTCGAAGGCCGCCAGCAGCCGCCGGATCTGGCGGTTGCGGCCCTCGTCTAGCACCACTTCCAGCCAGGCGTTGCGCCCGCCCTGGCGCAGCACCGTGGCCGAGCGCGCGCGCAGGCGTTCGCCGGCCTCCTCGATCCCGGCCTGCAACGCCTGCAGTTGCGCCGCATCGGGAATGCGGTCGACCTGGACGTGATAGGTCTTGTCCGGGCCCTGGACCGGGTCGAGGATCCGCGCCGCCCAGGCCGGGTCGTTGCTGAAGAGCAGCAATCCCTCGCTGGCCTTGTCCAGCCGCCCGACCGGCGCCAGCCACGGCAGGCCGGCCCCGTCGAAGCAGCGGTAGACGGTGTCGCGCCCCTGCTCGTCGCGGGTGGTGGTGACCAGCCCACGCGGCTTGTTCAGCAGCAGGTAGCGGCGTTGCACATCGGTCTGCGCCGGTTCCAGGCCCTGGACCTGGACGCCGCGCATGCCGTCGCGCAGGGGATGCTCCGGATCGCGGACCACGCGGCCGTCAACGCTGACCCGGCCTTCGCGGATCCAGCGCGCCGCCTCGGTCCGCGAGCACAGCCCGGCCTTGGACAGCACCCGGGCCAGCCCGTGGCGCGGTCCGGCCTGCGCCGGGATCGCGCCTGCCCGGACCTGCCTGGAGGGGGAACGCGGCGGACGCGGCGGCGTCGCGCCCATGGCCTTGGCCGCCGTCAGTCCTTGCCGGCCGGCGCCGGCGGCGTCGCCGGTGCGGATGCGGCCGCCGGGGCGGCGGCGTTGCCGGCACCGCGGGCCACGCGCACGCCGCGCGCCTTCATCCAGGCGTCGAACTCGTCGGCGGTCATGCGCTTGCCGCCCTGGCTCATGTCGAAGCGCCAGGGCGTGTTGTCGAACGCGGTCTGCGGCTTGTACGCGGCCGGATCGTTGGGATTGGCCGCGGCCGGCGCGGCCGGCAGGGCGTTGGCGACGTTGCGGCAGCCTTCGATGCGCAGGCGCAGCAGGACCCGGTCCAGCGACTGCGCGGCGTCGCCGGCCGGCGCCAGCACGCCCGAGGGCATGCCCAGCTGCGAGGTGCGCGAACCCAGTTCGGCCGCCACCGGCGCGACCGCGGTGGCGGACATCGGCAAGGGCTGCGGCACGTTGGGGCCGGCGCAGTTGGCCGCGGCGAACGCGGCAGCCGGGACGAAGGTGAGGCCGAGCAGTCCGGCGGCGGCGAAGGCGCGCATGGAAGGATCTCCGGGAAAGTGCGCCCGAGTGTAGGCAGCGCCCCCGGCCGATTCAAGGACGAAGCGGCGCAAGTGCGGCCGATCGCACGGCATCACGCGCACGATCGCGTTCGCCCGATTCCGCCGGGCGAAAAAAAACGGGGCCCGGCAATGCCGGGCCCCGCTTTCGACCACGAGTGGAACGTCGATCAGTTCTGGACGTTCAGCTCGGTGCGACGGTTCTTCGCGCGGCCTTCCGGATTGTCCGAACCATCCGGGTTGGTGTTCGGCGCGATCGGGCGGCTCTCGCCGTAGCCGTTCGGGCCGACCAGGCGCGAAGCGGCCACGCCGTTGCTGGTCAGGTAGTCGTACACGGCCTTGGCGCGACGCTCCGACAGCGACTGGTTGTAGGCATCGGTGCCCTTCGAGTCGGTGTGGCCGGCCACTTCCACGCGCAGATCCGGGTAACGCTTCAGGATCTCGGTGGCCTCGGCCAGGATCGCGACCGCGTCCGGACGCAGGGTCGACTTGTCGAAGTCGAAGTTCACGCCCTTCAGGTCGATCGAGACCGGGACCGGGCAGCCGTCCGGACCGATGGCCTGGCCGGCCTGCGAACCCGGGCACTTGTCGTCGCAGTTGTTGACGCCGTCGCCGTCGTCGTCCAGGTCGGCGCAGCTCGGGGCGGCCGGAGCCGGGGCCGGCGGCGGGGCGGAGGTCGGGGCCGGGCCCAGCGGGATACCGCCGCCGACCGAAGCCAGCAAGTTGCCGAACCAGTCTTTGTTCGGGGCTGCCACGCTCTGGGCGTCACAGGCCGCGCGGTAGGCCACTTCGGCGCGCACGCCGACGCGGTTCTGAAGGGGGGG
>NZ_PDWL01000037.1 GCF_010093185.1 Pseudoxanthomonas jiangsuensis
GCGGCGGCTTTTTTTAGGATGTCGCGCTCCTCGGTCACCCGCCGCAGCTCGGCCTTGAGCCGGCGGATCTCGGCTGACTCGCTCGGCGCAACCGTGGCTCCAGCGGCCGGCATCGTCTTCTTGGCCGTCTGCACCCAGCCATACAATGTGTGCTTGGGAATCCCGATCCGCGAGGCGACGTCCACTACCGTGAAGCCACGCTCGATCACCTGCTTCACCGCTTCGGCCCGGAACTCATCCGTGTACCGCTTGCTGTTGCTCATAAACACCTCGGTCATTGCCATCAACTATGGCAACCGGATGTCTACGAAAGGCTGGCCGGTCCATTTATTGCGATCAACACAGAGAGATCCTGCGTCTAATCCTATAGCGGACGCAAAGGACTGCCGGGCGTTAGCGGGACCGCTCGGCGAGAAGCTGCTTCATTTTGGCGATCTCTTGTGTCTGCGAAGTGATGATGTCTTGGCAGAGCTTGACTAGCTCAGGATCCTTCAGGCGGTTTTCCTCGCACATCAGAATGGCGCCAGCATGATGAGGAATCATGGAGCGGATGAACTGCCGATCGGTCACCGCAGCCTGCGTGCGGATTCCCCACCAGCAGAACAGCATGAACGCCACGGTCACGCCGGCCAGGATCAGATTACGCCGACGATCGGGGTACATGCTGGACATGAGCCAAAGCTCGATCAACAGCATCGGCGCGGCCATCAGGCCCGCCATGTAGAACTGGTTGACGTTGTGATAGACGTTGGCCCACTGATCGACCATGGCATACATCAGGGCGTACATGGCCAGGAACGACAAGGCCATCATCAGCAGCAAGCGACCGTAGTGGCCCTGATGCGTCTGACCGGAACTTCCGTGCGAGGCGTGTTGCTCTGAATGCTGCGTGTGCGTGCTTTCGTGCTTACCGTGCGAAGAAGACATGTCGATCTCCGTGGGAATGGCAGAACATCGCCGAATCCCGGGGGCCAAGGAACCAGCCCCCGGGGAGATAGCAGTTACATACCCTTGCCGGCAGCGAATTCCTGCGGGCTCAGCTTGCCGTCCTTGTTGCCATCAAGCATGCCGAAGTGCGGCGCGAGCTTGTGCTTGGCCAGTTCTTCCTCGGACAGCGCGCCATCCTTGTTGGTATCGAGCTTGGTGAAATCGGCATCGGCCGCGGCCGGCTTGTGCTGTCCATGCTCCTGCTTCTTGTGGTCCATCGGCTTGTGCTGACCGTGGTCGGTGGTGGGCGTGGTGGTCTGGCCGCCGGCGAAGGCCGCGCCCGCCATCAGAAACAGGGCCATCATCGAGAGGGAGGCATAACGCTTCATTGCAGTACTCCTTGTGGGATATGAGCCATCAGTGACAGGAATGGCCGCGCGCAGGCTCATCGGCGCGGTCAGGGTGGGGGGTGGCAACAACGGTGGAGCCGGACAAACGCAAGGCATTGGTGACCACCGAAACCGAGCTCAGGCTCATGGCCAGGGCCGCCATCATCGGACTGAGCAAAAGGCCGAAGCTGGGATACAGCAGGCCGGCGGCGATAGGCACGCCGATGGCGTTGTAGACGAAGGCGAAGCCCAGGTTCTGCTTCATGTTGGCCACCGTCGAAGACGAGATGGCACGGGCTTGCACGATGCGCCTCAGATCACCCTTGACCAGGGTGAGCTGGGCGCTGGACATGGCCACATCCGTGCCCGTCCCCATCGCGATGCCCACATCGGCTGCCGCCAAGGCCGGCGCATCGTTGATGCCATCGCCAGCCATGGCCACACGACGCCCTTGGGCTTTGAGTTGCTGGACCAGTTCGGCCTTGTCCTGAGGTTTGACGCCGCCACGCACATCGTCGATGCCCAGCGTGCGCCCCACGGCCTCGGCCGTCGCCTGTGCGTCACCGGAGGCCATCACCACGTGCAGGCCATCGGCACGTAGCAGGTTCAAGGCAGGCAAGGTCGTGGTTTTGATGGGATCTGCTACCGCAATGGCACCGGCCAATCGTCCATTGACCGCCAGGAACATCACGCTGGCGCCTTCCTTGCGCAGACGCTCAGCGCTGCTCTGCAAGGGCGCAACATCAGCCCCTATCGATGCCATCAAGCTTTGGTTGCCAAGCACAACATCCTGATCGGACACGCGCCCGCGAACGCCTTGACCGGTGAGCGAATCGAAATCTTGGGCGGCCACCAGGTTCAAGCCACGTCGCTGGGCTTCAGCCACGATGGCCTCGGCCAAGGGGTGCTCACTGCCCTGCTCCAAGCTGCCAGCCAAGCTGAGGATCTGATCAGCATCGAAGCCGGCGTAGGAGAGCGTGTCGCGAAAGGCTGGACGCCCCTCGGTCAACGTACCGGTCTTGTCCACGATCAACGTGTCGATCAGACGTAGCTGTTCGATCGCCTGAGCATCGCGGAACAGGACCCCGACCTGTGCAGCGCGGCCGGTGGCGACCATGATCGACATTGGGGTAGCCAAACCTAGGGCGCACGGGCACGCAATGATCAGAACCGATACGGCATTGAGGACGGCAAAGGTCCAGGACGGTTCGGGTCCAAACAGGCCCCATCCGAAGAACGTGAGCACCGCCGTGGCCAGCACGGCCAGGACAAACCAGTACGCCACCTTGTCCGCCATACGCTGCATCGGCGCGCGGGAGCGCTGGGCTTGGGCTACCAACTGCACAATCTGCGCCAGTACCGTCCCGGATCCCACTTTGTCCGCCCGGATGACCAGGGCGCCCGTCCCGTTGAGCGTGGCGCCTATGACGTGATCACCGACAGTCTTCTCCACCGGAATGGGTTCACCGGTCAGCATCGACTCATCGACACTGGTGCGACCTTCGATGACTTCCCCATCGACCGGCACCTTCTCGCCCGGTCGTACGCGAAGTAGATCGCCCACGTGCACGTGATCCAGCGCAACGTCCTCTTCGCCCCCATCGGGTTTGACGCGGCGAGCCGTCTTGGGCGCCAATCCCAGCAGGGACTTGATGGCCGCCGAGGTTTTGGAACGCGCCCGCAGTTCCAGCAGCTGTCCGAGCAGGGTGAGCGAGACGATGACCGCTGCCGCCTCGAAGTAGACCCCTACCCGTCCATGCTCGCGGAAAGAGTCCGGAAACAGGCCCGGTGCCACGGTGGCCACCACGCTGTAGCCAAACGCGGCGGCCACGCCGATGCCGATCAGCGTCCACATGTTGGGGCTGCGATTGCCGATGGACTGCAGGCAGCGTTCAAAGAATGGCCACCCCGCCCAGAGCACCACTGGAGCGCTCAGCACGAGCTCAATCCAGGTGCGTGCCTGCGTGGACAAGCCGGGCAGACGATGTCCCAGCATGGCCAAGACCAGGACGATCAACGTCAAAGGCAACGTCCACCAGAAGCGTCGGGTGAAATCGCGTAACTCTGGATTGTCGCCCTCCTCCAGCGAGGGCATCTCCGGCTCCAGCGCCATGCCGCAGATCGGACAGGTGCCGGGACCTGGCTGACGAATCTGCGGATGCATCGGGCAGGTGTAGACCGTGGCGTGGGTACCGCTGGGTTGGGCCACCGCTGCTGGGGCGGTCACTTCAACTTGCTGGGGAGCATCGTCCGTATAGCGGACGGGATTGGTGATGAACCGCTCTCGGCATTTGGCTGAGCAGAAGTGATACTTCGTTCCGCCATGCAGGGCGTGGTACGGCGTTCTTGCCGCAGAGACCTGCATACCGCATACCGGATCACGCACCGAGTCTGGACCATCGCTGGCACCCTGCGGCATCGCCTTGCCGGCTTCATCGTGGGAATGAGGGGACATGGATCACTCTGGTCTGGAAGAAGGGATCGCGAGCAAACTGTCAGCTGCGTTGACCGTGCAGGACGTAAGGCTGCGTGGTGCCGTCGGGCAGTACAAATTCCACCGTATAGGGTTGAACACGTCCGTCGGGCATCTCCATACCAGGAGAACCGGCGGGCATCCCCGGTAGCACTAATCCACGGCCTACCGGGCGCTCACGAAGCAGGCGCAGGATGTCCTGCGCCGGCACATGACCTTCGACGATGTAGCCATCAATCTCGGCGGTATGGCACGAGCCGCGTCCATAAGGAACGCCCAAGCGCGCCTTGATCGGGTTGAGGTCTTCGCTGTTGTGCACCTCAACCGTAAAACCTGCTTTCTCCAGATGCTCCACCCACAGTTGGCAGCAACCGCAGGTCGCACTCTTATGTATTTTGACCAACGGCAACGGACGCTGCGGTTGAGCGACCTGCTGCGCAGCCGACGTTGTCGGAGATTGGGCGGCCGATGCCGCCTCTGTACTGACAGCCGATTCGGGGCGCGCGCATGCGGTCAGCGACAAGGCCGTGGTCAGCAGAAAGAGACAGCTGCGAGAAGTATTCATCATGCGTCCTCAAGAGATGCCCGAGCGCCGAGGCGCTCGGGCGTGGAGCCGGGGCAGCTCCATGAAGGAATCAATGCTGGTGGTCGTGGCCGTCATCGGCCTTGGGGGCTGGCTCGGCTGATTTGGCTGGCATGGAGGAGTGCTGATCATGCTCACCTTCGGATGTGGCCTGCGCGGGTTGCTTGGCTGGCTCGGCCGCATGCACGTGCGTCTTGCCGTCGGCATGCACGTGCGTGGTGCCTTCCTTAGCTTTGCTCATGTCCATGTCCATGCCACCGGCTTGATGACCCTGGTCATGGCCGTCACCCATCTCTGCTCCATCACCGCTGCCATGGTGATCTGCACCCGCTTCCTCGCCGTGCGAGTGCCCGCCGGTCTCACCACCGCCGTGTGAATGACCATCACTGCTGGCCACCAACGCCTGGTAGCCGGCCTTGTCCAGCGTGGGCAGCTTCTGCAGGAAGGCCGACATGTTCCAGATGAACTCATCGTCCATGCTGCCGCCCCACGCGGGCATGCCGCTGGCCTTGATGCCGTGCTTGATCACCCAGAACGCCTCAGCTGGAGCGACCGGCTGTTTGCTTAGGTTCGGTGGCGCGGGGTACAGGCCCTTGCTCATCTCGGTGGCCGCCGCCTCTGGCGACAGATGGCAGGTCACGCACATGGCGTTGTAGTTGCCCGCACCCTGGCGGATACGCTCAGGATCACCCAGGTTCGTGGGAACCTGAAGCTTGGCGGCGCGCACCTCAATGGAACGCTCGCGCGCCGTTTCAAGTAGCGCATACACCGGGCGACTATGCGGATCGTCGGCGGCCACGTTGTACACGCCCAGAGAGACCGTGGCAGTTGCCGCGACCGCAACCAATCCCACGCCGGCACCGAGCCATACCCACATCTTTTTGTTGGATTTCATTGTCAGTTCCGCTCAGAACCAGGTACGAAGGCCGATGACCAAGCGCGTGTCTTCAAAGGACTCGCCATGCTCGCGTCGCATGTCTGCGGTATTGCCAAACGCGCGCTCGTACACCACGCCGATGTAGGGAGCGAACTTTCGGGTGAACTCATAACGAAGTCGTAGCCCCGCCTCAGCGGTACTCAGACCCGAACCTATCCCGCGCAATGGATCGTTCTTGCCATAGGCGGTGACTTCCACCAGCGGCTGCAAGATCAGCCGGTTGGTTAGCAGCAATTCGTACTCGGCCTCGACATTGGCAGCAGTCTGGCCGCCTTCGCCGAGATAGGCTGTGGCGGATACTTCGAACTTCATCGGTGCCAAGCCCTGTACGCCGATAGCGGCGAAGTTCTGCGAAGCCCCCGGCTTGAAGTCATGGCGCACACCGGCCACCACATCCCACCACGTGGAGATACTGCGGCCGTAGAGCACTTCCAGATCAGCCGACTCGGTCTGACCATCTGTGCGTTCGCCTTCACTGCGGAACCAGACGCGATTGAGGTCCGTACCGATCCAACCCTGACCCTCCCAACCCAGCCCGGTGCCCGGATCGGCATCCCAGGCTTCCAGGCGATTGAGCAGTACGTAGCTCTTGATCGAATTGTCATGCACCGGATGCGCGTGTGCGGGCGCGATGGCCGCCTGACGATCAGCCTCGGTCACCGCAGGAATCGGGGTGCGCGGCTGCGTTGGTGCGACAGGCCCATGTCCCATCTGACTGTGGTCCATGCCCTCCATCGATTGCATGCCAGCTTCTGGCGTAGCGGATGCGGGCGAACCGTGGCCCATCTGCGAATGGTCCATCCCCTGCATCGCAGGCGTGGACGTGCTGGAGGCGTCGGACGCAGCGGGCTGTGCCATCTGACTGTGATCCATGCCCTGCATCGGCTGCGTCTGCGCCTTGGGCGCTGCAGGTGTACTCGCGGGCGAGCTGTGCCCCATCTGCGAGTGGTCCATGCCCTGCATGGCAGGCTCGGCTGCTTTAGCCTGCGGCGCGGCGTGGCCCATCGCCGCATGATCGATCGTCGCTTCGCTCGTCTTGGCCGGTGTTGCAGGCTTTTGGGCTGGCGCAGGTTTTGATGTCGGCGCCTGATGTGCAGAGTGATCCTGAGTTTGGGTCTGCGCGCCCTGCTCCATCGGCATGGAGCCGTGCTGCATAGATTGGGCGCTGGCCGCATTGGCCAGGGCCAGCGAGATAGCCAGCGTCAGCGCAGTCAGGGTGGTATCGCGTCTATTGATGTTCATTCTTCGACCCTCACCGTGCGCATCATTCCGGCTTCCATGTGATAAAGCAGGTGGCAATGGAACGCCCAGCTGCCCAACGCATCGGCACGCACGCGATACGTACGTCGGCTGCCTGGCGGCATGTCCACCGTGTGCTTGCGCACCATGAAGTTGCCGCTATCGTCTTCCACATCGCTCCACATGCCGTGCAAATGGATCGGGTGGGTCATCATCGTGTCGTTGACCAATACGATGCGCATGCGCTCGCCGTAGTTCAGCCGTAGCGGCTCGACATCGGAAAACTTCTGACCATTGAAACCCCAGGAGAATTTCTCCATGTGTCCGGTCAGATGCAGTTCGATCTCGCGACCGGGGTCGCGTCCGTCAGGGTCTTCAAAGGTGCTCTTGAGCATGGAATACGTCAGTACATGACGGCCGTTATCGCGCAGGCCATTGCCCGGATCGTCCAAGCGCGAAGTCACGCTCATGGCTTGGTTGTCCAACAGCGGATTGTTGGTCTCGCTGGCAGGGTGTGATTGCATGCCCCCATGCTGCATGCCGGCCATGGCACCATCGCCGGCGGCGGGCATCGCGTGACCCGCATGGGCCGAGGCCTCATTGCCGCTGGCAGGTGGGGTCATGCCGGGCATGCCCATGGCTGCACCACAGCCGCCTTCCATGCCCTTGCTGCCGCCAGACATATCCATCGATCCATGATCCATGCCCATGTCTGCCATCGTCAGCAGCGGCCGGGGATCCACAGACGGAAGAGGCGCGCGTAGTCCTTCGCGCACGGCGAGCGTGCCGCTGACGTAGCCGGTGCGACCGGAGTCCTGGGCAAAGATGGTGAATGCGTCCTGCCCGGAGGGCTCCACGATCACATCGAAGGTTTCTGCTACTGCAATGCGGAACTCGTCGACCGAAACCGGATGGACGTACAAGCCATCCGCCGCGACCACGGTCATCTTCAACCCCGGAATACGCACATCGAAGTACGTCATGGCAGAGCCATTGATGAAACGCAGACGCACCTTCTCGCCACTGCGGAACAACCCGGTCCAGTTGCCCAGAGAGGTCGTGCCGTTCATCAGGTAGGTGTAGGTGTTGGCGTTGACGTCGGACAGATCCGTGGGCGTCATTCGCATCACGCCCCACATCTTGCGATCTTCCAACGTGGCCGACAGACCATTGCGCTTCACATCGCGCGCGAAATCGCCGACCGTGCGCTTGTAGTAGTTGTCATGGCCCGGCATCTTCTTCAAACGATCGAACAGGGCCGTCGGGTCCAGGTCTGTCCAATCGCTCAGCATCACGACGTAGTCGCGATCGAAGCTGAAGGGCTCCGGCTCCAATGGGTCGATGATGATCGGGCCATAGAGCCCGGCTTGTTCCTGGAACCCCGAGTGGCTGTGGTACCAGTAGGTGCCGCCCTGATGCAGGGTGAACCGGTAGTGGTAGGTCTCACCACGTCCGATACCGTCAAAGCTCAGGCCCGGCACGCCGTCCATGTTGGCCGGCAAAATGATGCCGTGCCAATGGATGGAGGTGTCCGCGCCATGGAGGGAGTTAGCGGGCAATGCATTGGAGACACGCAGGTTGACCGTGGTGCCTTCCCGCCAACGCAGCAACGGCGCCGGAACGGACCCGTTGACCGTGATCGCGGTGCGGGTCTTGCCGGTGAAGTTCATCGGCGTCTCGCCAATGGTCAGGTCAAACTCGGTGCCCGATAGTACGTTGGGTTGTCCCGGGCCCTTGAGCGCCCAACTGGCTTTGGGCCAGAAACCTAATCCTGCGACTGCGCCTCCCAAGGCCAAGCCCTGGACAAATCGCCGCCGCGAAGGCAGCAGCGGTCCACCGTGTGGACCACGAAAATCATCATGCGACATGAAAATGCTCCAAGCGTCGTGTTGCCACCGGCGGGCGGTGGTACAGAGCGGGCGGCTGGCCTAAACAGGCATGCAAGCCACACCAACGGCGCCATTGCGGCGCCTAGGGACGCTTAGCCGATCGGTGGTCGGATCAGATGAGGCAAGGCAGGTGCCGCATGCCCGAGGGGCAGCGGCATGACATCCAGGCCCAAAGCCAGTTGCACCGAAACATGCAGGCGCGCAGGAAGTGCGCTCGCGCACGCGTGTACGCAGGCGCACCGGCACGCAGAAGACTTGCAACAGTCGGGACCGGCATGGTCGCCATGCCCCGTGCCAGCCTTTTCAATCGATGTGGCATCGGGATGATGCTCAGCACTGTGATGGGCGACGCAGTCTTCATCGACTTGCACCGCGGCAGCCACTTCGCTGGCCTGCTCTTCCATGACCGGGTTCATACTGACCGAGGCAAACGCCGACCACGCGCCGTTAAGCACGAGCATGGCGATCAGGAACAGTCGCAGTAGAAGTGAGGAGGCTGACACGGGCGACATGATAAATCGCTTTAGACAAGGCGCGTGTGTATCGGTCGTGAACAAAATCTCAAGCAGGCCTGAGATGCCGCGACTTCTCAGTCGCACTAGCCACGGCCACTGCGACTCCCTCCAGGAGCGCCCAAAAGGCGGGTTGAGGCGAAGAATTGCCCTTGTGGTGAGCGCTTGTTCGGTTTACTTCTCGGGTGTGGCCTCGATCAGCTTCACCAACTCGCGCTTCTGCTGCTTGCTTAGCGAGCCCCAGCGCAGGAGCAGCTTGGCCAGCAGATCATCGTCGGTGTAGAGGAAGGCGGCGGGGATCCCCAACGCTTGAGCCAACCGCTCAGCAGTCTCCAGCTTGGGCTCGTGCTTGCCACGCTCGTACTGGTTGATTCGGGGGCTGGCCACGTGAGGATCCAGACCGGCCCGGATGCCCAACTCCTTCTGCGACAAACCCGTGTGCAGGCGGGCTTGTTTGAGGCGTCGAGCGAAGGTCGGTGTTGAGTCGACTGACAAAGTCACGCGCGCACCCCATGGAGACCCCATAAGGATGGCGGATGTACCCTGCCTTGCATACTAAGATATTCTTAGCTTTGAGGCAACCGGCGACCCCGGTAGCGCTGCCATCGCCAGGAGCCACGCCGCTCCCTCACCCCCGGAACCCGCATGCCCGGAACCTCGTCAATGACGCCATCTGGGGTCGCCAGCATCGAGGCGTTGGGGCTTCGTGGCACCCTTTTCCTTGCCGCGCTGCTGGCCGCGCAGCTACGACGCATACCGGTGGCGCCCACACGCCGCTCCACCTTGCTGGTGCTGGACGCCTTGCGAGACTTGGCCCTGATCCAAGTTCCCTGGCCAGCGGATCGATGGCAGATCCGACCCGATGCCGAGGTCACGCCCATCGAAGATCTGCAATGGGCTTTCGCCTGGTCTACCCACGAGCGCAGGCACCTGCTCCCGGTGCTGGAAGACCAACTCGGTGATATGGCACACGATGTAGAACTGGCGGACGCAAAACTAGAGCTGTGGGATGAACTTGCACTCTGGGAGACCGAGCAGTTTCTAGAGCAGCAATTGCTCAAACATCACTTCGACCCAGGCTGGGCACGTGATGTGGGGTTCGTGTTTCAATCCGGACCGCGGGGTCTGCCGATCGCGCAGTGGCGCTATTGTTGCTGGGCGGCGGTACGCCAAGGCGCGTCGGTGGCAATGCGTCTTGGCGTGCACGACAGCGCCCATGTGCGCGAGGCCATCTTTCAAGAGGTCAAGAAGCGCTTGCGCTACCTGATGACCAGTTCGCCCCAGCAAGGCATGTTCAAGCCCTACCATCTGGCACCGGAGTCCTCAGTAGCCAAGCTGTTCGTAGACTGGGTCGTACCTATGGAATGGGCGTACTGGACTGGGGAGCGCTATCCCGGCCGCTAGCAGGCAAACGAGTAGCCTCGTTAGTCCGCTCCCCCACCCTGCGTACTGCTGCGCCGGGTTCTCTTCACCGTATTTTGTGCCGGCGTCAGTTGATTCAGCAGGGGCTCCAGCGCTTCAAGACGCGCGTTGGCACGCAACGCATCGGCTTCAGCGCTCTGGCGGCGCTCACGCTCCTGCGCAAGGGTGTCTTGGACTTGAGCTAGCTCGCTGCGCAGGGCATCCAAGGCCTTGACGTCAGTCTTCCAGCGCTCCTGCAGTGCCATGTGGTCCGTTGCGGTCTGGCGCAACGCCACGATCTCGCTGTGTTGGCCTTCGTGGACCTGCCTCAACTGGACAAGCTCACGCTCAATCCGCCCATGGCGCTCCAGCCATTGGCCATTGTCGCGGTTAAGCACCAACAGCTCCTGATTCTTCGCGCCCAAGGCTTCATTGGCCTGACGTAAGGCTACTTGCAGCTCTTGGATCTGATGCTCGTGACGGCGAAGCTCTTGCTCGCGCTGCTCTTTGGTTGAAGCGCGGTAGTGCTCGAGCGCTTCCCGGGCGTGGGCATGCTTGTCCTCCAGAGAACGCGTATGCGCCTCGTAATCAGCCAGCCGCACCGTCATGCCGGCGATGCGCTCATTCAACTGGGCGATTTCCGCGACCTTGTCGCGCAGATTCTGCTGAAGTAGGGCGTGAGCGGCTTGCTCTTGCGTCAAGCTGGTCTCAGTGCGCTGCAGCTGACTGCCCAGGGCAGCGGCTTCCTGTTGGGCGGTGGAAAGCGCTTGTTGCTGACGCTGGAGTTCGGCCCCATGGCGTTCTCGCTCCCTGGTGAGGATCGCTTCTGCCTCCTCTTGAAGTCGCGCAGCCAGGCGCGCGACCAAGTCTTGCAAGGCCTCACTCACGGCCACCGCACGTGACGGACCGCCGCCCTCCTCCTCTTCCAGTTCACGCAAGTAGCGATGGATCGTGGTCTTGGAGCCCGTGTTGCCCAGAGCCACCCGAACCGCGTCCACGGAAGGCTTCTTGCCTTGGGCCAGCAGCGCGTCACGCGCTTTCTGGACATCCCCTTTGTAGAGTCCTGCGCGCGCCATGATGCTGTTCTCCAATTATTTCGTAATGTATTACATACCATGTAATTACATACTAATAAAGAGTGCAGGCGGCCGTTCGGCGGCGGCTTTGCTCAGGCGGGATAATGTTGAATTATCCCGCGTGATCGGCCGCCAGCCGCCTCCGGGGTGTCTCACCCGTACGAAATCCGCCCCACTGGCCCGGTTTAGTATGAACGCCATGCCGGCGTGTCCGGATGGCTCCGGGCGCCGTGCTCGCGCTGCAGTCGTACAGGGATGAACCATGCCGATCGAACGAGTCGTCATCGAGAACTTCAAGGCGTTTGGCCACCTGGATTTGCCGCTCAACCCCCACATGAACCTGATCGTGGGCAACAACGAGGTCGGCAAGTCCACGCTATTGGAAGCTATTCATGCTGTCGTGACCGGCCAATTGCACGGACGAGGCATCGCCTACGAAATCACCCCCTACCTGTTCCACCAACCGGCTGTCGACGAGTATCTGGCACGTCTGCGGGATGGACAGCCTGGTTCGCCTCCGCGGATCGTGATCGAGGCTTACCTCGGACGGGATGCCACCCTGGCTTCATTGCGGGGTACCAACAACTCCCTCGGCGCTGACATGGCCGGCATTCGGCTGCTGATCGAACTCAACGAAGACTATCGCCCCGAGTTCGATGCCTATTTGCGCGAGCACCAGGGGGGCAGCTTGCCGGTGGAGTACTACACCGTCCGCTGGTATTCCTTCGCCAACAATGGCGTCACCGCCCGCAGCATCCCATTCGACTCCACGATAATCGATACCACCAGTGCCAAGACCTTTTCAGGCACGGATCGCTACATCGGCAGCATCATCGACCAGGTGCTTTCTCCGGCTCAGCGCGTGGCCTTGTCGCTGAGTTATCGCCGCATGCGGCAGAGCTTTTCCCAGGAAACGGACGTGGCGGCCATCAACACGTTCCTGGCCGAAAATGCGGGCGATGTCAGCAATAAGACGCTGACCGTGGGTGTGGACACCTCGGCGCGGTCGACGTGGGAGGCCAGTCTGTCTCCCTACCTGGACGATCTTCCTTTCACCCACGCCGGCAAAGGCGAACAGAGTGCGGTCAAAATGAAACTGGCCATGCGCGCGGCCGGTGCTGCGCACGTGCTGCTGGTAGAAGAGCCCGAGAATCATCTGTCCTTCTCCAGTATGACCCAACTGATCGACAAGATCGCAGCTCTGTCCACCGCCCAGCAAGTCATCATTGCAACGCATAGCAGCTTCGTGTTGAACAAGCTCGGCGTGGACAACGTGATCCTCTTCAGTGCACGCGGACACATAAAACTGGACCAACTGCCGACCGATACGCACGACTACTTCATGAAGCTGCCGGGTCATGACACCCTGCGGTTGATCCTGGCCAAGCAGGCGATCCTTGTCGAGGGCCCCTCGGACGAGTTGATCGTCCAGCGAGCCTTCAAGGATCACCACGGCGTGTCGCCGTTGGCCCGTGGCGTGGACGTGATCTCGGTCAACTCCCTGGCCTTCAAGCGATTTCTGCAGATCGCCCAACGCCTGGATATCCCAACCGCTGTCGTTACCGACAACGACGGCGACGTAGCCCTGCTGCAGGAACGCTACGCTGATTTCCTGAACTACATCTACTATGACTCCGATGAGGACGCACCCTCGCTGGAGCAACAATTGATCAAGGCAAATACGCTGGCGCAATTGAATCTGGTGTTGGATAAAACGTTCGCCGATGAGGCGGCGCTGTTGAAGTTCATGAAGGGCAACAAGACCGATACAGCGTTGGCCATCTTCAATAGTCCCCACTCGATCGTGTTTCCGGACTATGTCCAGCGTGCCATCGCCTAATCAGGTACTGCTCTCGGCGGCCGGTTCGGGCAAGACGACGATGTTGGTGCGCCAGTCCCTGGCGCGCCCGCAACGCCGGATCGCCATCCTGACCTACACGCTTGAGAACCTGGAAGAGATCAGGCGCGCGTTTGAACGGCAGGCTGGCGCCGTGCCGGCGCACGTGTCGCTCTACAGTTGGTACAGCTTTCTGCTGCGCGAGTGCATTCGGCCCTATCAGGCGGCGCTGTGTGCCCAGCCCCGCGTGGAGTCCATCCTCTTCGTTGAGGGCAGGACCAACAATCGTGCTCCCCGTAGTCAGGTGGCTCGTCACTATCTGGCCGGCGATCGAATATATTCCGATCGCGCCGCTGACTTTGCCGTGCGCTGCGATGAGCTTACCCAAGGCCGTGTCATCGAGCGTTTGGCGGCCATGTACGACGAGCTCTACATCGATGAGGTCCAGGACTTGGCCGGCTACGACCTGGACCTGGTCGAGCGCCTGCTCTCCAGCGGCATCGAGATCACGCTGGTGGGTGATACCCGCCAGGCGACCTACGCCACCAACCATTCTCCGCGTCACCAGCAATACCGTGGTGTGGCCATGATGGGGCTTTTCCAAGCCTGGCAGGCGCGGAACTTGTGTCAGATCCAGCATCGGGTGATCAGCCACCGCTGTGCGCAGTCGCTGTGTGATCTGGCCGATGCGCTGTATCCGCAGATGCCGCGCACCGAGTCAGGAAATAGCGAGCTGACCGGGCATGAGGGCATTTATGTGGTGGCACCCACTCTGGTGCAAAAATATGTACTGCAGTTCGCGCCCACCGTCCTGCGTTACGACCGGCGGGAAGCCTGCGATGGCTATCCTGCGGTCAACTTTGGACAAGCCAAGGGACGGACATACTCCCGCGTGCTGATCTATCCCAATGGCCCCCTGGCCCAGTTCCTGCGCACCGCTGACGCCTCCCGTATCACCTCACCGGCGAAGTACTACGTGGCGTTCACGCGGGCCCGGCAAAGCGTGGCCTTTGTCCTGGCAGGCGCCTGCGCCTGGCCAGGGCACCAAGTCTATGAGTCCCGAGACTAGTCGGGTGCTGCTCCCACGCTGCCGGCGCGCCCGGTGGGCTGCACAAGGCGTTGGTGTTCGGCCTGGCCTTTGGCCTGCTGGCGCTCTCTGGCGCACTGCTATGGCGAGCACGCGCTCCTCCGTGCCCAGCCGACCCCAGGCTGGCCGCCACCTGCACGCGATTGCGACGGATCAGCGTTTGGGTTGTGGGGCGTAGCAGCGCTCAGCACGACCTTGGGAACGGTGTTTGCCTTCGGTTGGATTGGTTGAGGGTTCGGAGGGCGGCAATGCCGCCCTCCGCTTTACCTCTTTTCGATAGGCCCACGGGTCGGTTGCGCCGGTGCCGGCCCGGGATCGTTGAATGTCAGGTGTAGTTCTGTTACGCCGAACTGAGTGGCGAGAATCTGGCCCACGACGGCCTGCACTGTGGCCAGGTCCACCGCCGATGAGGCCACTGTCACCGTGGCCTGAATGCCCAGCCCGGATGCGGCAGGCATCCACCGCAGATCGTCGACCGCCTTCACCCCGGGATCGGCGAACATCGCCGCACGCACAATTTCCAGGTCAGGCTTGGGCATGATGCTGCCTCATGCGAGCGCCGTGGTCGGGAGAACGGGCCGGTCGCGCTCTCGGTGTAACCACCGGTACAGCACGGGCAATACAAACAGGGTCAAGGCGGTCGAGGACAAGATGCCACCGATCACCACGGTCGCCAGGGGCCGCTGGACTTCCGAACCCGCACCGACATTGAGAGCCATCGGCAAGAAGCCCAAAGAAGCCACCAGCGCGGTCATCAGCACCGGACGCAGCCTGCCGAGCGCACCATCGCGCACGGCCTCATCCAGCGGATCGCCTTGTTCGCGCAGGCGTCGGATGAAGGCAATCATGACCAAGCCGTTCAACACCGCCACGCCCGATAGGGCGATGAAGCCCACGCCGGCGGAGATGGACAACGGAATTCCGCGCAGCGCCAGCGCGATGACGCCGCCGGTCAGCGCCAGCGGTACCCCGCTGAACACGATCGCAGCGTCCTTTGCCGACCCAAAGGCCATGAACAGCAGAGCAAATATGAGAGCCAAGGTGACCGGAACGACTACGGAAAGGCGCTGGCTGGCGGAGATCAATTGCTCGAACGTGCCTCCATAGGCCACCCAGTAGCCTTCCGGCATCTTCACTTCCTCGCCGATTTTGGTGCGCAAATCTCCCACGAAACTTCCCAGATCGCGTTCGCGCACATTGGCCGTGATGACCACGCGTCGCTTGCCGTTCTCGCGGTTCACCTGGTTCGGTCCACGCTCGACTTGGATGGTAGCGACCTCACGTAACGGCACGGTCCGAGGGCTACCGCCACGCCATGTCGCCTCACGGCTGGACTCATCGGGACTATTGTCCTCGGGCAACGGAATCGGCAGGTCTGCCAGCACCGCCGGATCTGAGCGCAACGTTTCGGGTAGCCGGACCACGAGAGCGAAGCGACGATCGCCTTCAATGAACTGGCCCGCTACCTGACCACCGATAGCGGTGGCCACCGTCTCCTGCACATCTCCTGGATTCAATCCATACCGTGCCAGCGCTACCGGGTCTGGGGTTACCGTGAGCAACGGCAGTCCGCTCACTTGCTCAGACTTCACGTCCTCAGCACCAGGCACTTCACGCATTGCCCGCTCGATGCGGCCAGCAAGTCGTGCGAGCTGATCCAGATCATCGCCATAGACCTTGATCGCCACGTCCGAGCGGACGCCGGAGATCAGTTCGTTCGTGCGCATCTGGATGGGCTGGGTGAACTCATAGTTGCTACCGGGGATTTTCTTGGCGGCTTGCTCCAGTTCTTCGATCAACTCTGCCTTGGGCTTGCGGGGATCTGGCCACTGATCCCGCGGCTTGAGCATGAGGAACGTGTCGGCCATCGAGGGGGGCATCGGATCGGTGGCTACCTCGGCGGTACCGATCTTGGAGAAAATGTTGGCCACCTCGGGAAACTGCGCCAATCGCTTCTCCAATGTTTCCTGCATCGCCACCGATTGCTCCAGACTCGTGCCTGGAATCCGCATCGGCTGCAGCGTGATGTCGCCCTCATCCAGGCTGGGCACGAACTCCGATCCCAGCCGCGTGGCCAGGATGCCGCACGCGACCACCAGTACCGTGGCGCCGCCCAGTACGGCCAATCGACGGCGTAGCGCCCAATCCAGCAGCGGCGTGTAGCGAGCTCGTGACCAGCGCATCAGTCGGTTATCGTGCTCGGCCACGCGTCCACGCAGGAAGGTTGCAATGGCCGCTGGCACGAACGTCAGCGACAGCATCATCGCGCCGGTCAGCGCCAGGACGACGGTAATGGCCATGGGGTGGAACATCTTCCCCTCGACGCCGGAGAGGGCAAAGATCGGCAGATAGACGGCCGCGATAATGCCCAGGCCGAACAGGCTCGGTCGAATGACTTCCGCCGTTGCCGAAGCCGTCAGGTCATATCGCTCTTGATCGTTGAGTTGCCTGCCCAGCGCATTCTGCGCCTCGCCGAAACGACGCAGGCAGTTCTCGATGATGATGACCGCACCATCCACGATAAGCCCGAAGTCCAACGCGCCCAGGCTCATCAGATTGCCCGATACGTTGCCTCGCACCATGCCGATGATGGTGAACAGCATGGCCAGCGGGATCACAGCTGCGGTGATCAACGACGCCCGGACATTGCCCAGTAACAGGAACAACACCACCACCACCAGAAGCGCGCCTTCGATCAGGTTCTTGGCAACGGTCCCTATGGTGCGATCTACCAACGCCGTGCGGTCATACACCGCCTTGGCGTGCACACCTTCGGGCAGACTGGCGTTGGCAGCCTCCAGCTTGGCCACAGCGGCCCGAGAAACGTCGCGACTGTTGGCGCCAAACAGCATAAAGGCCGTACCGACGACCACCTCATGCCCGTTCTGCGTGGCCGCGCCGGTGCGCAGCTCCTTGCCTTCGCCAACGGTGGCGACATCGCGCACGCGGATCGGGACGCCATCACGACGATCCAGCACGATGCTGCCGACCGCGTCCACATCCCGTAGCTGGCCCGGTACGCGCACCAGGAACTGCTGCCCGTTGCGCTCGATGTAGCCGGCTCCCACGTTCTGGTTGTTGCGCATCACCGCGCCAACAACGTCTTGGAGCGTGAATCCCAGGGCTACCAGTTGCGCTGGATCGGGAGTGATGTGGATCTGCCGTTCAAAGCCACCGATGGTGTTGACCTCGGTCACCCCAGGCGTGGTGCGCAGTTGCGGGCGGATCACCCAATCCTGCAGCGTCCGCAGGTCCGTGGCCGTGTACGGGGAGCCATCGGGCTTGCGGGCATCGGGCTCGGCTTCCACCGTGTACATGAAGATCTCACCTAGACCGGTAGAGATCGGCCCCATCTCAGGATCTAGCCCCTCAGGAAGCTGAGACGTGATTTGCTGCAGGCGCTCGGCGACCTGCTGGCGCGCGAAGTACAGGTCCGTCCCATCCTTGAAGACGACCGTCACCTGCGATAACCCATAGCGAGACAACGAGCGGCTGTAGTCCAACTGGGGCAAGCCGGCCATCGCCGTTTCAATGGGGAATGTCACCCGTTGCTCGGCTTCCAGCGGCGAGTAACCTGGCGCCTGGGTGTTGATCTGGACCTGGACGTTGGTGATGTCGGGCGTGGCGTCAATGGACAGCTGACGATAGCTCCACACGCCGAGCGCAATAAGCGCTGCGGTCAGTACCAGCATCAGCCAGCGATGGCGAATGGAAAAATGGATGAGGCGTTCGAGCATGGCGGGCCTCACTCTTCTTCTTCGACGGTGGACTTCTCGATGTCGGCCTTGACCAGGAAGCTCTGGGCCACCACCACCTGCTCACCGGCCTTCAGGCCTTCTAAGACTTCCACCCGTTCGGCGTCGCGTCGGCCTAGCTTCACCGGGCGCGTGTGATAGACCTCGCCCTGTTGCACGTACACCACGTCCCGATCTTCGGCGGTCTGCAGCGCGGTCACGGGGACTACCAGATCCGCTTCTGCGCGATCAACGGTAATGCGTGCTTTAACGGCGGAACCTGGCCGCCAGCGTCCATCGGCATTGCGCAAGCTCGCGCGTGCGATCGTGCTTTGGCTGGCCGTGGCGGTGCCGGGCAGCACGCGTTCCAAGGTCGTCTGCTCGGAAACGCTATCACTCAATCGGCTCACGGTCACCGGCACACCAGCTTCGATGTGCCCGGCGTCCCGTCCGAAGATATGCAGATCTACCCACAAGGTGGACAGATCTGCGATCTCGAACAAGGGCGCGCCTTCGGCGGCAGACGTGCCGACCGAGGCGGTCCGCGCCATCACCACGCCGCTTATGGGGGCGGTAACGGAATAGGTCGTCAGGCTCAAGTTGCTCTCCACCGTCGCGAGCACCTGTCCTGCCTTGACCTGGTCGCCCACGCCTACGCGAACGGCACGCACAGGACCGGGGAAACGTGCAGTCACCAGGGCGATGCGACCTTCGACCGGCGTAAGCAGCCCTTGGACTTCCTGCTCATCGGCGATCTGGCCAGGACCCACGCGGGCGGCGCGGATGCCGGCGGACTGTGCCGTTTGGGCCTCGATCGTGGTCTGTTGGGGCAGTTCTTCATGCTCGCCTTGTTCTTCGGCCTCACGGCCTTCTTCGGCCTCGCCACGGGCATTGGGTGCCGGGCCACTACAAGCCGTCAGGGCCAATGTCAGGGCTAGCGCGATCCAGGGGAAACGGCTCATGGGGTCAACTCTCCGGAGGTGGCGGCAGCGGCAGAGGCAACCATGGCCTGGCCGGTGAGCCGTTGGATTTCGATGAGGGCACGTTGCGCATCGAGCGCGACGTCCAGTTGTTGCTGCAGAGCTGCGGTCCTTTCGGACTGCAGCTGCGCCCATTCCAGATAGCCGATGGCCCCAGCGCGATAT
The DNA here is from genome assembly GCF_010093185.1 of Pseudoxanthomonas jiangsuensis. Lineage (GTDB taxonomy): Bacteria > Pseudomonadota > Gammaproteobacteria > Xanthomonadales > Xanthomonadaceae > Pseudoxanthomonas > Pseudoxanthomonas jiangsuensis. The sequence goes on from NZ_PDWL01000037.1 coordinate 19,230, forward strand.
GCACGCTCGGCCGCTTGCTCAGCCTTGGTCAGCTTGGGCAGCACATCGTCTTGAAGACGGGCCACTTCGTCACGGGCGACGGTGTAACGGCCGTGGGCTTCGACCAGGGTGGAATACAACGCCATTCCCTGCGCCTCACGTTCGATCGAAAGCACTTCCAACTCCGCCTCAGCGGCACGAATCTCTGGTTGCGCCCGGCTTCGAGCACCCAAAGGCAGCGAGATGCCCCCCACGAGCGCGGTGTCGCTTGTGTCCTGCATCCGACGCACGCCGACTTGCCAAGCCAGATCCGACGTGCCTGCTGTGCGAGCCAGATTCAAACGTGCTTCGGCAATGCGCCGCTCGTCGACAAACTGGGCCAGCTCGGGAGAACGCTGCAGTTCTGAGGAAAGGGTTTCCAGAGAACCGATCGCCGGTAGTGCGAGCGGGTTGCCAGCGACCGGCGCCGACACGGGTTCACGCCCCCCCCAGAGGGCGGCCAGATGCTGGCGTGCAGCGCTGGCTTGCTGGGAGGCCCTTGCTTGGGCCAGCTCGGCTCTTGCCAAGGCAGCCTGTGCAGTCAACAGCACCGACTCGGGTGAGGCGCCGGCCTGCACACGTTGACGAGCAGCGGCCACGGTACGCTGGCGCTGTTGGATATCGACTTGGGCAATCTTGGCGGCCTTGTCCGCTGCAACCAATGCCAGATAGCGCCGCGCCGTTTCAGCCAACAGATCCAGCCGACGAGCTTCCCGCTGAACAGCCAGCGCATCGATGCGGCTCTGCGCCAGGGCCCTGCGCGCATCCAGTTTCCCGCCTCGCTCCAGCACCGAGCTCAGACTCACGGTGAACTCGGCGCTGTCCAAGCCTCTCGCATCTCCGGTACCCAGGGCATTCTCCACCTCGGCACCCAATGTCCAAGGCGGGCGCTGATTGGCGCCCTCGTGCTCGGCCGCCAGTACCGCGGTACGTGCCTGCACCAGGCGCAGGTCTGGATGGGCTTGGGCAACGCGGTCGAATGCGTCGTCCAATGTCATGGGGTCGACCGCCCAGGCAGGTATCCCTGCACCCAGCAGCAACCAAGCGGCCAGCGCCGCACGTCGCACTTGCATAGCAACACTCCAGAAGTTCAGACCAAGGGTTAAGGACTGGCCTACGCCAGCGCTTGGCCCGCAATAGGCGGTCGGAACGGATCGACCAATGGCCCTGTGGGCACCGTCTCCACCGCGTGTGGCTCTACGGCCTGCTGCTGCGGAGCAGGAGGTGGCGCCCAAGTCATCGCCGGAGCGGCGACTGCGTGCGCGCAGCAATGCGCGAGTTGATGCAACTGATGGAGCGATTTGCCCAAGGCGCTCTCATCAGCGGCCGCGTGGGACGTCATCAGCACTGCGTGAGCGCCGGACCACGTATGGGCTGCCTCGTGCATTTCGCCCACCGCCGTAAGCACCGGGTGCCATATGGCACCCAGTGCCAGGCTCAGCGCCAGCAGCCAGCGGAACGCGGGCAGAGCTCGCACACGCATCTTCACGCGGTCGGCTTGCCCACTTGCGTGCTGGCCCGACGTGCGTCACGCAGGATCTCGATGGCTTCCTTGATCACGTACAAACCGATAAGGGTGCCAATCACATAGTCGGGATAGGGATTGGCCAGCCACCACACCAGTACGCCCGCAAGAATGACGCCGATGTTGGCCACCACGTCGGCTCGGGTAAACAGCCACGTTGCTCGCAGATGGACCTCCCCGGACTTCAGCGGCGAGAGCATGCGCAACACGATGACGTTGACTACAAGCGATAGCAGCGCGGTGCCGATCATCCATCCGCTGAGTGGTTCGGCGCCCTGTAGTACCCGTCGTCCGACCTCCACCAGCACGCCAATACCCAGCACCAGCAGAATGCTGCCACTGAGCCAAGCGGCATTGGCCTTGAAGCGGGCCGTGCGTCCGATGGCCACCAATCCAATGGCGTACGCGGTGGCATCAGACAGCATATCCAGCGCGTCAGCCAGCAGACCTGTGGAATGGGCAATCCAGCCGGCGATGCCACCAATGACGGCCATGGCCGCGTTGAGGACCAAGGCAATCCACAGTACACGTCGCTCCTGGGCGTTCTTGGCCTCGTGATGGCAGCCACAGTCACTCATCGGGTGTTCTCCATGTAATTACGCAGTTCTGAAGGAATCGGCATCGTGCGCAAGGCGTTTACCCGAGCGCCACCGGTATTGCCTTTAGGCATCCACACCCATGTCAGGGTCGCAGCGGCCATCAGGCGCAGCAGTTGTCCAGCCATTTCGCGCATGTCGTGGGCTTGCCACGCCCATCTTGCGAACGCCCAATGACTACGCACGTGCAAGCGCGTGCGGTGCTGCGAGAGCACGTGGGCCAATTCGTACCGTTTGTAGGCCGTCGTGAGATCGCCTTGTTGTAGCGCTTGATCGCCTTGCCAAAGATATTGCGCAAAGGCCGTATCCCGTTGATCTGGAGCCTCGTTAAACGGCCAGCACATCTGCGCCCAATAGCTGGCAGGCATCGTTTCCTCGCGCAACCCGACCTCGCCGGCGCGCAGCGTTTCAGGGCGATCAAGGAAGGTGCCGCACAGACGATCCCAGATCATGAAGAACTCGCCGAAGTTGACCTGGGCATCTTCATAGTCACGCTTGTGATGCCACCGATGTACTTCGGCCACGCCTAGCCAGCGACGTAGCGGGCCAACGCGGTAGTCCAAGTTGGCGTGTTGGAAAGCCAGTTGAACACTCATCAGTGTCAGCCACGCACTGATCACCAGCGGCGGCGCACCCAAGGCGACAGTCAACCCCAAGCCCGGGCCGGCCATCAGCAGTGCACTCAACGGGTGACGACGTTCTCCATTGAGCCAATACAAGCGCTCAGCGCTGTGGTGGATAGCGTGCAGTTTCCATGCCCATCGCACCCGATGACTGAAGCGGTGCATGGCATACAGGCCCAAGTCGATCACCAGCCCCGCCAGCAGCATCTGCCCGATCAGGGGCCACTGGGTCGGCCATAGGCTGCCGGCGGGCAGCAGGCCGCGAAAGGCATGCAATCCATAGGCGGTGCCGGCCAGCAGGCCAAAGTTGACGGCGCCATGCATCAAGTCGGCTTTGAGGTCGCCTTGGCTATGGCGCCAAGACGGCTCGTAGGGCTGCAGCCACTCCAGCAGCGCCACCATGGCAATGCCCGCGGTCGCCAGGATCGCCAAGGTTGGCCAAGCCGGCAGGCCATCGGCCAATACTGCGGCCGTGCCGGCCAGAACCGCGCCCATCAGGGCGGGATACGCGGCATACCGGATCAGGCGTGAGCGCAACATGGAGAGCTCCGGACACGGGTAGAGGCGCGCGGGCGGGAGGCTGGCGGCTGGACAGGGGGCAAGGTAAAGTCCGTAGCTACTACAGAGTCAAGTCGCCACATGAAGATCAGTCAGGCCGCCGAGGCCAGTGGGTGCCATCTGGAAACCATCCGCTATTACGAGCGGATCGGCCTGTTACCCCAACCTGGTCGCACCGGCAGCGGGTATCGCGTTTACGAGCCTGCCGATATCGAGCGTTTGCGCTTCATTACCCGCGGCCGGGATCTGGGTTTCAGTCTGGAAGAGATCCGCAGCCTGCTGCAGTTGTCCGGGGACGACCAGATGTCCTGCATGGACGTAGATCGGCTGGCACGCAGTCATTTGGCTGATATCCAGGCCCGGATGGAGGATCTGCGCAGGATGGCCCGGGAACTGGAGCGGGTGATCGCCAGTTGCCATGGCGGACAACGTGCCGAGTGCACGATCCTCTCTACGCTGCGACAACCGGCCGGTTGCGCGTCGGCGGAGTGCTGCCAGGCGTGAGCGATGTGGACCGCTACCTCGAAGCGGCCACGCGTCAGAACACGCAGCGCAGCTATGCCTCGGCGCTGCGCCACTTCGAGGTCGAATGGGGTGGCCATCTGCCGGCGACGCCCGATAGCGTGGCCCGCTATCTGGCCGAGCAGGCCCCCAAGGCAGCAATCAACACGCTGAAGCAACGACTGGCAGCACTGGCGCATTGGCACGCCGAGCACGGGTTCGTCGATCCCACGCGTACGCCGCTGGTACGCAAGGTCCTCAAGGGCATTCAGACGCTACACCCCCGAATCCAAAAGCAGGCCACGCCGTTGCAGCTGGCCCAGCTGACCCAAGTAGTCGGGTGGCTGGACCAAGCCACGCTGGCGGCCCAGGAGCGCGCCGACCACGCGTATGCCTTGCGTGCCATGCGCGACAAGGCGCTGGTGTTACTGGGCTTTTGGCGAGGATTCCGCGGCGATGAGTTGATCCGGCTGCAGATTGAGTACTTGGAACTGGTACCCGAGCAGGGAATGATCTGCTTCCTGCCGCGCAGCAAGGGCGACAGACAGTCGGCAGGCAATACGTACAAGGTGCCCGCTCTGTCGCGCTTGTGCGCGGTCAGTGCCACGCAGGCCTGGGTGCAGGCAGCCGCGCTAACTCAAGGCCCGCTGTTCCGGCGTGTCGATCAATGGGGCAACGTCGGCAGCCAAGGGTTGCATCCGAACAGCCTGATCCCCTTGCTGCGCGACCTGTTTCAGTCCGCAGGTCTGGAGGCCGTGGGAGGCTACAGCAGCCATTCCCTTCGCCGGGGCTTTGCGGGCTGGGCCAATGACAACGGCTGGGACGTGAAAGCCCTGATGGAGTACGTCGGATGGCGAGACGTGCACTCGGCCATGCGTTACATCCAGGGCCGCGATCCGTTCGCCCGCCAACGCGTTGAAGCCGGCCTCCAGGCCGCGCCGCCCCCCGCGCTCGCCTCGGCGGCGCTGCCAGCGCCGGCCGCGACCGTGAGCCTGACGCTGCGCCTGCTAGTGAGCCCGTTTACGCCCCGAGGCAGGGGCGCTGGCCGCGCTCGGGCACGCATTGAGGCGATGTGCCTATCCCCGTTTCAAGCCCATCGGCTTGATGCCGAGGGAAGCGAGTACCGACTCACGATGCCGGTGGTCGACGCCGCGGACATGGACGAGAGGATGGCCATGCTGCTGGATGAGATGCATCGCGTTGCCGATAACCACCACTGCTTTCTGGAAGCCTCCGTGCGCGCCGAGGACGGGCGTCACTGGGATTGACCTCAACCCTGACCAGGGCACTGCATGGCGACGCTGCACGAGACCGCGTATCCGCGCCTGAAACCTGATCCCACGGCCAAGGAACTGGACGAGATTTACACGCCCAGCGGCGGCGAAGTGCGCCTCGCACGTAGCATGGCGACCCAGCCAACCACTCAGTTGGCTGTGCTCATTCACCTGAAGATGTTCCAGCGGCTGGGCTACTTCGTGATCCTAGCCGATGTCCCAGAACGGATTCGGCAACATATTGCCCAGGCAGCCGGGCTGCGCCGGGCGCTATCCATCCGAGACTTGAATCGCTACGACGTCTCCGGCGCTAAACGCGCCCATATGGCGCGCCTGCGAAAGTTCCTGTGGACCGGCCAGGCTTTTGTAGACACCTAGGGGCCATACTTCATGGCAATGACCGAGGTGTCTATGAGCAGCAACAGGCAGTACACGGATGAGTTCCGCAGCGAGGCGGTGAAGCAGGTGCTCGAGC
>NZ_PDWL01000038.1 GCF_010093185.1 Pseudoxanthomonas jiangsuensis
ACGCAAGAGCCTCCATGATATTTTTGTTCGTATAGGTGACGTGTATCTATTTGTACGATTCTGTTTGTTTTTGTCAAGCAGAAGACGGAATACGAGATGGGAGTCCGTCGCGGGGGCTCGGATAGGTGTAAAAGAGACAGCGGCAGGGGCGGGCGCGGTTCCACCGGTGTCGCAGGCGCGACACCGCCGGGTCCGCAGGGGGCCGCCGCGGGCCCGGCAGGGCACGGTCCATGGGTGCGACGGGGGTGTCAGGCGATCATACGAGAGCCGTTTTCATCCATGGCATGACTTTGGTCATGCATGGGGGGCGAAAGGCCGCTCAGTGGGGGGCGGAAGGCGCCGGCTGGACACGGCGCGGGACAGGGGGCGGGTTCCAACCGCCCGCCGCATCGGCTAGAATCGCCGGCTTACCTCGCCATCCTGGCGACTGGGCAACACGAAGACACCATGGTCAAGATCCGTCTCACCCGCGGCGGCGCGAAGAAGCGTCCGTTCTACCACATCATCGTCACCGACTCGCGCAGCGCCCGCGACGGCCGCAACATCGAGCGCGTCGGCTACTACAACCCGGTCGCCGCCGGCAACGAGCAGCGCATCGTGCTGGACATCGCCCGCGTCGACCACTGGGTCGGCAACGGCGCCCAGCTGACCGACAAGGTCCGCAACCTGTACAAGGAAGCGACCAAGGCCCAGGCGGCTGCCGCCTGACCGGCCTGGCCGCCGGTACGCCGGCGGCCCCCTTCGCATGAACGAAGACGCAGGGCGTCCCACCCCGCCGCAGGAGCCGCGCAAGCTCATCCTGATGGGCCGGGTGACGGGCGCCTTCGGCGTGCGCGGCGACGTCAAGATCGAGTCCTGGACCGAGCCGCGCGCGCAGATCTTCCGCTACCAGCCCTGGACCCTGCGCGCCGCGAATGGCATCGAGCGCGAGCTGAGCGGGGCGCGCGGCCGCGACACCGGCAAGCACGTGGTCGCCACGCTGCCCGGCTGCGAGGACCGCGATGCGGCCGAGGCCCTGCGCGGCACCGAGATCTGGGTCCCGCGCGAGGTCCTGCCGCCGCCGGCCCCGGGCGAGTACTACTGGGTCGACCTGGAAGGCCTGCGCGTGGTCACCGTCGATGGCGTGGCCCTGGGCGAGGTCTCGCACCTGCTGTCCACCGGCGCCAACGACGTGATGGTGGTGCGCGGCGAGCGCGAGCGCATGCTGCCCTTCGTCCAGCCCGACTACGTCAGGTCGGTGGACTTCGATTCCGGCACGATCACGGTCGACTGGGATCCGGAGTTCTGAAGGCAGGCTTCAACGGGCGGTCCTCCATGCGCATCGACATCGTCAGCCTGTTCCCCGAATTCGTCGAGCAGTGCGCCGCCTTCGGCGTGACCGGGCGGGCGCGCGAGCGCGGGCTGCTGTCGCTGCACGGCTGGAACCCGCGCGACCACGCCGGGGGCAACTACCGCAAGGTCGACGACCGCACCTTCGGCGGCGGCCCGGGCATGGTCATGCTGGTCGAGCCCCTGCGCCTTTGCCTGGCGGCGATGCGCGCGGCCGATCCGCTGCGCCCGCACCTGGTCTACCTCAGCCCGCAGGGCCGGCGCCTGGACCAGGCCCGGGTCCGCGAACTGGCGGCGCTGCCGCGCCTGGCCCTGCTCTGCGGCCGCTACGAGGGCGTGGACGAGCGCCTGCTCCAGGCCGAGGTCGACGAGGAGATCTCGATCGGCGACTACGTCCTGTCCGGCGGCGAGCTGGGTGCGGCGGTGATCGTCGACACCGTGGCCCGGCTGCAGGAGGGGGCGCTGAACGACGCCGCCTCGGCCGCCGAGGACAGCTTCGAGGACGGCCTGCTGGACTGCCCGCACTACAGCCACCCGGTCGAGCACCTCTACGGCACGGTCCCGGAGGTGTTGCGCTCGGGCAACCACGCCGCCATCGCCCGCTGGCGCCGGCAGCAGGCCCTGGCCCGCACCTGGCTGAGGCGGCCGGACCTGCTGGAAGGCCGCGAGCTGTCCAGGGCCGACCGCAAGCTGCTGGACGAGTGGCTGCGGGAGCAGGACGACCCGCAGGCCGGCCCCCAGGGAGAGCGACCGGTCCGCTAGCCACGGCCCGGGGGATTCGGCTAGAATGCGCGGTTCCTGCGGGCGGCTCCGCCCGGCCGGTCTTCCGGACAGGACCCAGAACAACAAGACGCGCAGCGCGATCCTGCGACTGCGTCAGCCCGAGTTGTCGGATACGACACGCCCACCCGAACCAGAGTCGGTCACCATGAGCAAGCTGAACAAGTCCATCATCGCGGAGTTCGAATCCGCCCAGATCACCCGCGAACTGCCGAAGTTCAGCCAGGGCGACACCGTCGTGGTGAACGTCAAGGTCAAGGAAGGCAACCGCGAGCGCGTGCAGGCCTACGAAGGCGTGGTCATCGCGATCAAGAACGCCGGCCTGAACTCCTCGTTCACCGTGCGCAAGATCTCGCACGGCTACGGCGTCGAGCGCGTGTTCCAGACCCACAGCGCCATCATCGACTCGGTCGACGTGAAGCGCCGCGGCAAGGTCCGCGCCGGCAAGCTGTACTACCTGCGCGGCCTGGAAGGCAAGGCCGCCCGCATCAAGGAAGACCTGGCCGCCGTGGCCAAGGCCAAGGCCGAGAAGGCCGCCGGCTGATCGTCGGCATCCGGATGCACCCGCGACGGCCGCCTTCGGGCGGCCGTTCGCGTTGTGGCGCCTCCCGATAGTGTCCCTGCAGGAAAATCCGCGGACACCGCCCACTTGATCGGGCGGCCGCCGCCTCCATCTGTCCGCCATGCCCCCGACCATGACCCCACCCGCGCAGGATCCACAGGCCAGCGTGCGCCTGGACGTATGGCTGTGGGCGGCGCGCTTCTTCCGCACCCGCAGCCTGGCCAAGCAGGCGGTGGAGACCGGCAAGGTCGACGTGGCCGGCCAGCGGGCCAAGTCCTCGCGCGCCCTGCGCGTGGGCGATGCCTTGCAGGTGACCCGCGGCGAAGAGAGTTTCGAGGTGGTCGTGCGCGGCCTCAGCGACACCCGCGGGCCGGCGCCGGTGGCGCAGGCGCTGTACGAGGAAAGCGAGGCCTCGAAGGCGCGGCGCGAGCAGCACAGGCTGCAGCGGGCGGCGATGCGCGATGGCTACCGCCCGCCGGAACACAAGCCCGACAAGCGCGCCCGGCGCCTGATCCAGGCGCTGGGCGACATCGACGCGCTCTGAGCGTTCGGGTTTCCCGGCTTCATCCGGGCCCGGCGCCGCCGTCTGCGCTCAGCGGCGCCCGCCGAACAGGCCCATGCCCAGGTTGAGCAGGTCGCCGGCGTCCACATCGCCGTCGCCATCCCGGTCCAGCAGCGCATCCAGCACGCCGCCGCCGGCCTGCTGCCGGACCTGCTCGCGCTCCTGCCCCAGCAGCTGGCCCAGGCCGCCGGCATCCAGGCCCTGGGACTTGCTGCGGTTGGCCAGGAACGACATCACGATCGGCGCGAGCAGCGCCAGCAGCTGCATCGCCTGGCCGCTGCCCAGGCCGGTGCTCTGGCCCAGCGCCTGCGCCGCGCGCGGCTGGCCGCCGCCCAGGATGTGGCCGAGGATGCCGGCGCCGTCGGTCTGGCGCGAACCGCCGCCGCCGAGCACCGCGCCGAGCACGCCGCCCAGGTCCAGGCCGCCGCCATGGTCGCGCTGCAGGGCGCCGAACAGCGCCTGCGCGCCCTGCGGCTGGGCGCTGTTGCGGCCCAGCGCGCCGAGCAGCAGGGGCAGCGCCGCGGCGACCGCGTCGCGGGTCTGCCCAGGGTCGGTGCCCAGCTGGCTCGACAGCTGCTGCAGCGGCGCGCCCTGCAGCTGGGAGAACAGTTCCTGGGTCAGCAGAGGCTGGTTCATGGCGGTGTCCTTGATGCCGGTCGGGGCGACCACGATACGCCGGTTGGCGGGCGGCCGGCAGTTTCCGCAGGGAGTGGCGCGGCGCACGAAAAAACCCGGGCCGCTTCCGGCCCGGGTCGATGCGGACGACTGCGGGAGGGCCTCAGCGCAGGTCGAAGCGGTCCAGCTCCATCACCCGGGTCCAGGCGGCGACGAAGTCGTCGACGAACCTGGCCTGGCCGTCGGCGCTGGCGTAGACCTCGGCCAGCGCGCGCAGCACCGAGTGCGAACCGAACACCAGGTCCACGCGGCTGCCGGTCCACTTCTTCGCCCCGGTCGCGCGGTCTTGGCCGTCGAAGCTGTTGTGGCCGGTCGCCTTCCAGGTGGTGCCCATGTCCAGCAGGTTGACGAAGAAGTCGTTGCTGAGCACGCCGACGCGGTCGGTGAACACGCCGGTGGCCGAACCGTCGGCATTGGCGCCTAGCACGCGCAGGCCGCCGACCAGCGCGGTCATCTCCGGCGCGGTCAGGGTCAGCTGCTGGGCCTTGTCGACCAGCAGGTGCTCGGCCGGCACCGTCGAACGGGCCTTGAGGTAGTTGCGGAACCCATCGGCGAACGGCTCCATCACCGCGAACGATTCCACGTCAGTCTGGTCCTGGCGCGCGTCGGTGCGGCCGGGCCGGAACGGCACGGTCACCTCGACGCCCGCGGCCCGCGCCGCCTGCTCCACGCCCACGCCGCCGGCCAGCACGATCAGGTCGGCCAGCGAGACCTGCCTGCCGCCCTCGGCGTCGAGGTTGAACTCCATCCGGATCCGTTCCAGCGCCTTGAGCACCCGGGCCAGCTGCGGCGGGTTGTTGGCCTCCCAGTCCTTCTGCGGGACCAGGCGGATGCGCGCGCCGTTGGCGCCGCCGCGCTTGTCGCCGCCGCGGAAGGTCGAGGCCGAGGCCCAGGCGGTGGAGACCAGTTCGGCCACGGACAGGCCGGAGGCGGCGATCTTCGCCTTCAGCGCCTCGATGTCGGCGGCCTCCACCAGCGGATGGTCGACCGCGGGCACCGGGTCCTGCCAGATCAGTTCTTCCCTGGGCACTTCCGGGCCGAGGTAGCGCGAGCGCGGGCCCATGTCGCGGTGGGTCAGCTTGAACCAGGCGCGGGCGAAGGCCTCGGCGAAGGCCTGCGGGTTCTCCAGGAAGCGCCGCGAGATCGGCCCGTAGATCGGGTCGAAGCGCAGCGACAGGTCGGTGGTGAGCATCCGCGGGCGCTGCTTCTTCGAGGCGTCGTGCGCGTGCGGCACGTCCTCCGGCGCGTCCTTGGCCACCCACTGGTGGGCGCCGGCGGGCGACTTTTCCAGTTCCCACTCGAAGCCGAACAGGTTCTCGAAGAACTTGTTGCTCCATAGGGCCGGGGTCTGGGTCCAGGTGACCTCCAGGCCGGAGGTGATGGTGTCGGCGCCCTTGCCCTGGCCGAAGCGGTTGTGCCAGCCCAGGCCCTGCAGCTCCAGGTCGGCCGCTTCCGGTTCGGCCCCGACGTTGTCGGCCGGCGCGGCGCCGTGGGTCTTGCCGAAGGTGTGGCCGCCGGCGATCAGGGCCACCGTCTCCTCGTCGTCCATGGCCATGCGGCCGAAGGTGTCGCGAATGTCCTTGGCCGCCAGCAAAGGGTCGGGATTGCCGTCCGGGCCTTCGGGGTTCACGTAGATCAGGCCCATCTGCACCGCGGCCAGCGGGTTCTCCAGGTTGCGCGAGTGCACGTCGCCGTCGGCCTTGTCGTCGGTGACCAGCACCGCCTCGTCGCCCGGCTTGACCACGCCCGGGTCGCCGTGGGCGTAGCGCACGTCGCCGCCCAGCCAGGTGGTCTCGCGGCCCCAGTACACGTCCTGGTCCGGCTCCCAGGTGTCCTCGCGGCCGGCGCCGAAGCCGAAGGTGCGGAAGCCCATCGTCTCCAGCGCGACGTTGCCGGTCAGGATCAGCAGGTCGGCCCAGGAGATCTTCTGCCCGTACTTGCGCTTGATCGGCCACAGCAGGCGCCGGGCCTTGTCCAGGCTGACATTGTCCGGCCAGCTGTTGAGCGGGGCGAAGCGCTGCTGGCCGCGGCCGCCGCCGCCGCGGCCGTCGCCGACCCGGTAGGTGCCGGCGCTGTGCCAGGCCATGCGGATGAACAGGCCGCCGTAGTGGCCGAAGTCGGCGGGCCACCAGTCCTGCGAATCGGTCATCAGCGCGCGCAGGTCCTTCTTCAGCGCGTGGTAGTCGAGCGAGTTGAACTCGGCGGCGTAGTCGAAGCCGGGGTCGAGCGGATTGGAGCGTTCCGAATGCTGGTTGAGCAGGTCCAGGCGCAGCTGGTTCGGCCACCAGTCCTGGTTGCGCGTGCCGCCGCCGGCGGTCTGGTGGAACGGGCACTTCTTTTCTTCGTTCGACATGGCTTCCTTCCTCCTGGGGCGTTGCGCGCAACTGCCTGGGCGGCCCCGGCGTGCCGGGGTCGATCGATGCATGACACCAACCGATGACGACGGATGATGCGCGTGTTTGAAAGACGGCATCACCATAACGGGACTATTTCGATTGGTTAAATCGAATGATCGAACTGCTGCGATACCGGGAAGCTATCGATTGTCAGGTTCCTGGGTCCGCTACGGTCGCCGGTCATTCCGGGCGCGGAGTGGCGGCGGTGCTGGCCGGCAGCACCGGGTGCTCGACCCGCGGCTGGCGGCCGGTCAGGGTGTGCAGGAAGCGGGTAATGGCCTCGACCTCGCCGGCGTCCAGTTCCTGGCCGAGCTGGCTGTTGCCCATGATCGCCACCGCCTGGCGCAGGTCCCAGACCTGGCCGCTGTGGAAGTACGGCGCGGTCAGCGCCACGTTGCGCAGCGGCGCGGCGCGGAACACGTATTCGTCGCTGGCGGTCTGGGTCACGGCGAAGCGGCCCTTGTCGGTCGACGGCAGGATGTCGGCGCCCGGGCGCTCGACCACGCCGAAGGGATGGTAGGCCTGGCCGCCGAGGTTGGTCCCGGCGTGGCAGGCGATGCAGCCCTTGTCCACGAACAGCGACAGCCCGCGCAGCTCGTCGGCGTCGAGGCTGTCCTGGCCGGCGAGGAAGCGGTCGAAGCGCGAGTCCGGCGTGGTCAGGGTGCTCTCGAACGCCTCGATCGCGCGGGCCATGTTCTCGAAGCTGACCGGCTCGCGCTCGCCGGGGAAGGCGCGGCCGAAGGCCTGCACGTAGCCGGGCATGCTGCGCAGGGTGGCCTCGACCCGGTCGGGAGTGTTGTTCATCTCCACGCTGGCCTGGACCGGGCCCTTGGCCTGCTCCTTCAGATCGGCCGCACGCCCGTCCCAGAACTGGGCGATGTTGAACACCGCGTTGAGCACGGTCGGCGAGTTGCGCGGGCCCTTCTGCCAGCCGTGGCCGATCGAGGTCGGCACGTTGTCCGCGCCGCCGGTGCCGACGTTGTGGCAGGTGTTGCAGCTGATGACGTGGCTGCGCGACAGGCGCGGGTCGAAGAACAGCCACTGGCCCAGCTCGACCTGCTCGGCGGTGATGGCTTCGCCGCGGGCCTGGCCCACGCTGGCGGGTACCGGCTGGAACAGCGCCTGGGCGGTTGTGCGCAGCGCCTCGGCGTCGGACAGGGCGGGCGCCTGCGCCGGAGCGGCGCCGGAGGCGAAGGCGAGCGAACAGGCGAGGGCGAGGGAACGGGATCGCATGGCGGGCCTCACGGCTGGCGGGGACGGCTCCGTTATGCGCCGCCGGCGATGGCCGAATCTTGATCGCGATCAATGGCGTCGCCGGCGCGCGGCGGCGGCGCCTTTCGCGCGCGTGCCGGCTATGCTGGGCGACCTCCCGCGCGCCTCCGCCATGACCGTCCGCGCCGCCCGCCTGCTGCACCTGCTCGACGAACTGCGCCGCCGCCGCACGCCGGTGCAGGGCGCCAAGCTGGCCGGCCTGCTCGGAGTGAGCCTGCGCACCCTGTACCGCGACATCGACGCGTTGCGGGCGCAGGGGGCGGAGATCGTCGGCGACCCGGGCGTGGGCTACCGGCTGCGGCCGGGCTTCCTGCTGCCGCCGATGACGTTCTCGGCCGAGGAACTGGAGGCGCTGGTGCTGGGCGCGCGCTGGGTCGCCTCGCACGCGGATCCGGAACTGGCCGCCGCCGCCGGGCGCGCCCTGGACCGGGTCACCGGCGTGCTGCCGGAGCCGCTGCGCCTGCAGGTGGAGACCAGCGGCCTGTTCGCCCCGGAATGGAGCCCGGCCGCGCCGGAGCCGTGGCTGCCGGTGCTGCGCCGCGCGATCCGCGAGGGCCACGCGGTACGCATGCGCTACCGCGACGGCGAAGGCCGCGCCAGCGAGCGCGTGGTCTGGCCGTTCGCGATGGCCTTCCTGGCCGACATGCGCCTGCTGGCGGCCTGGTGCGAGGCGCGGGCCGACTTCCGCCATTTCCGCGCCGACCGGGTCCAGTCGCTGGAGGACACCGGCCGCCGCTATCCCGAGCACAGGCACGCTTTGCTGCGGCGCTGGGAGCGCGAGCGCCTGCGCCGCCCGGCGGCGTGACTGCTGACAGCGGCTGTCAGCAGGGCGGACGCACACTGGCGGTCCTTTCCGACGCAAGGAACCGCGCATGACCGCTCCGCTGACCTTCTACACCCATCCCATGTCCCGCGGCCGCATCGCCCGCTGGATGCTGGAGGAGACCGGCCTGCCGTACCAGGAGGTGGTCCTGGACTTCGACACCACGATGAAGTCGCCGGAATACCTGGCGATCAACCCGATGGGCAAGGTGCCGGCGATCGTCCACGGCGACACCGTGGTCACCGAGAACGCGGCCGTGTGCGCCTACCTGGCCGAACTGGCGCCGGAGAAGCGGCTGGCGCCGCCGGCCGCTTCTCCGGAGCGCGGCGGCTACTACCGCTGGCTGTTCTTCCTGGCCGGCCCGGTGGAGTCGCTGTTGACCGGCAAGGCCGCCGGCGCGCTGGCCACGGCGCGCAGCGCCGGCTACGGCCGCGAGGAGGACGTGCTGCGCACCCTGGAACAGGCGGTGGCCGGCAGGGAGTTCCTGGTCGGCGACCGCTTCACCGCAGCCGACCTGTACATGGCCGCCTGCCTCAACTACTACATGATGATCGGCGCGCTGGAGAAGAACCCGGTGTTCGAGGCCTACGCCTCGCGCCACGTGCAAAGGCCGGCGGCCGTGGCCGCCAACGCCCGCGACAACGCGCTGGCGGCGGCGCAGCCTGCCGCCTGAGCGCTTCTCCTGCAGGCCGGGCGCGATGCGCCCGGCCGCTACAGCAGCGCCTTCAAGCGGTACAGCGCCTCCAGCGCCTGCTTCGGGGTCAGCTCGTCCGGATCGATCGCCGCCAGCGCCTCCTGCGCCGCCGAGGGCGCGGCGGCGAACAGGCCGAACTGCTGCGGCGCGTCCAGCGCCTGCGGCGCCATCTGCGCGGCGTGGGTCTGGCGCCCGCGCTGCTCCAGCTCGGCCAGCCGGCGCCGCGCCTGCGCCAGGGTCGCGTTCGGCAGGCCGGCCAGGGCCGCCACCTGCAGGCCGAAGCTGCGGTCGGCCGCGCCGTCCTTGACCGCGTGCATGAACACCAGCGTGTCGCCCCCGTTCTTGTCGTGATGCTCCACCGCATCGAGATGCACGTTGGCGATCCCGCTCTCCGGCGTGGCCAGCGCGGTCAGCTCGAAGTAGTGGGTGGCGAACAGGGTCCAGCAGCGGTTGACCGTGGCCAGGTGGCCGGCGACCGCGTCGGCCAGGGCCAGGCCGTCGTAGGTCGAGGTGCCGCGGCCTATCTCGTCCATCAGCACCAGCGACTGCGCGGTGGCGTGATGGAGGATGTAGCTGGTCTCGGCCATCTCGACCATGAAGGTCGACTGGCCGCGGGCCAGGTCGTCGCCTGCCCCGATGCGGGTGAGGATGCGGTCGATCGGCCCGATCTGCGCGCGCGCGGCGGGCACGAAGCTGCCGATGTGGGCCAGCAGCACGATCAGCGCGTTCTGGCGCATGTAGGTGCTCTTGCCGCCCATGTTCGGGCCGGTGATCACCAGCATCCGCCGCGGCGGGACGTCGGGATTGTCGCCGCCGTCGGCGTGCAGGACCAGGTCGTTGGGCTCGAACGGCTCCTCGCGCACGGCCTCGACCACCGGGTGGCGGCCGCGCTCGATCCGCAGGCACGGCGACTCGACCAGTTCCGGGCGCGACCAGTCCAGGGCCTGGGCGCGCTCGGCGAAGGACGCCAGCACGTCCAGTTCGCTGAGCGCGGCGGCGCAGCGTTTGAGCGGCTCCAGGCGCAGGTCGAGCTCGTCCAGCAGCGCCTCGTACAGGAACTTCTCGCGCGCCAGCGAGCGCTCGCGCGCCGACAGCACCTTGTCCTCGAAGGCCTTCAGCTCCTCGGTGATGTAGCGCTCGGCGCCGGTCAGGGTCTGGCGCCGGGTGTAGTGCACCGGCGCCTTGTCGGCCTGGCCCTTGCTGATCTCGATGTAGTAGCCGTGGACGCGGTTGTAGCCGACCTTCAGGGTGGCAATGCCGCTGCTCTCGCGCTCGCGTGCCTCCAGGTCGACCAGGAACTGGTCGGCGTGGGTGGACAGCCGGCGCAGTTCGTCCAGCTCGGCGTCGTAGCCTTCGGCGATCACCCCGCCGTCGGCCAGCTTCAGCGGCGGCTGCGGGGCGACGGCGCCCGCCAGCAAGTGCGCGGTCTCGTCGTGCTGGCCCATCTCGGCGGCCAGAGCGGCCAGCCGCGGCGAATCCAGCGGCGCCAGCACCTGGCGCAGTGCCGGCAGCATCGCCAGGCCGTCGCGCAGGGTGGACAGGTCGCGCGGCCGCGCCGAGCGCAAGGCCACGCGGGTGAGGATGCGCTCGACGTCGCCCAGGCCGCGGAAGCGCTCGCGCAGGTCCGCGTCGGCGCCGCGCTCGATCAGGGTGGCCACCGCGTGGTGGCGGCCGCCGAGCACGCCGCGGTCGCGCAGGGGCCGATGCAGCCAGCGCCGCAGCAGGCGCCCGCCCATCGGGGTGACGGTGGAATCGAGCACGCCCAGCAGGGTGTGCCGGGTCTGGCCATCGACCCGGGTATCCAGTTCCAGGTGGCGGCGGGTGGCCGCGTTCATGGCGATGGCCTCGCCGGCGGTCTCCACCGCGATCGAGGTCAGGTGCGGCAGCCTTTGCTTCTGGGTCTCCTCGACGTAGCCGAGCAGGGCGCCGGCGGCCGCGACCGCCAGCGGCTTGTCCTCGATCCCGAAGCCGGTGAGGTCGTGCAGGCCGAAGAAGCGCAAAAGCTGGCGCCGGCCGCTGTCCGGATCGAACAGCCACGGCGGGCGCCGGCGCAGCGCGCCGGCCACCAGCGGCGGCCAGCCGTCCTCGTCGGGGACCAGCAGTTCGGCCGGTTCCAGCCGCGCCAGCTCGGCCTCGAGCTGGTCGGCGTTCTCGACCTCGTTGACCAGGAAGCGGCCGCCGGCCAGGTCGGCCCAGGCAAGGCCGTAGCCACTGCGTCCACGCGCCACCGCCATCAGCAAAGTGTCGCGGCGCTCGTCCAGCAGGGCTTCGTCGGTGACCGTGCCGGGGGTGACGATCCGCACCACCTTGCGCTCGACCAGGCCCTTGGCCAGCGCCGGGTCGCCGATCTGCTCGCAGATCGCCACCGATTCGCCCAGCGCCACCAGCCGCGCCAAATAGCCCTCGTAGGCGTGCACCGGCACCCCGGCCATCGGGATCGGCGCGCCACCGGAGCTGCCGCGCTGGGTCAGGGTGATGTCCAGCAGCCGCGCCGCCTTGCGCGCGTCGTCGTAGAACAGCTCGTAGAAGTCGCCCATGCGGAAGAACAGCAGCAGGTCCGGGTAGTCGGACTTGGCCGCGAAGAACTGCTTCATCAGCGGCGTGTGTTCGGGTGCGTCTGCGGACTTGGCGGTGGGTCTGGCCATCGGTGCGGCGGTGGACCGTTGCGGCGATGAAAGGGCCGCTGATTGTAGGGGCCGCTGATTGTAGGCGGGGCGATGTAATAGTCTCCGCCGCAGGCCGGCCGGATAGTGCGCAGCCATGGACCACGAACGCGATACCGGGCGCCAGGCGCCGCAGGCGCATGCCGGCCGCGAAGGTGCGGGGCAGGGCGCTCACGGTGCGCATTCCCACCGCGGCCACGGGCACGCGGACCACGCCCACGGGCAGCACGATGCCGACGACGCGGGGCATGGACATGACCACGCGCACGGCCACCACCACGGTTCCGGCGGCCATAGCCACGTCCCCAGCGATATCCGCTTCGAGCGGCCCCTGTGGTGGGCGCTCGGCCTGACAGCCACGGTCCTGCTGGCCGAGGTGGTCGGTGCCTGGCTGACCAACAGCCTGGCGCTGCTGTCGGATGCGGCGCACATGGCCACCGACACCCTGGCCCTGGCCATCGCCCTGGTCGCGGTGCGGCTGGCGCGACGCCCGCCGGACGCGCGCCGGACCTACGGCTACGCCCGGTTCGAGGCGCTGGGCGCGCTGGCCAACGGTGGCCTGCTGTTCGTGCTGGCCGGCTGGATCCTGTGGGAGGCCTGGCAGCGCTTCCGCACGCCGTTGCCGGTGGCCAGCCTGGGCATGCTGGCGGTGGCCGTGGTCGGCCTGGCCTGCAACCTGGCGGCGATGCACCTGCTGCATGCCGGCCAAGGCCAGAGCCTGAACCTCAAGGGCGCCTACCTGGAGGTCTGGAGCGACATGCTCGGCTCGCTGGCGGTGATCGTGGCCGCGGTGGTGATCCGCTGGACCGGCTGGCAGTGGGTCGACCCCCTGCTGGCGGTGCTGATCGGCCTGTGGGTGCTGCCGCGCACCTGGATACTGGCGCGCGAGGCGCTGAACGTGCTGATGGAGGGCGTGCCGCGCGGGGTCGACCTGGCCGGGCTGCGCAGCGACCTGCTGGCGCACCCGCAGGTGGCCGGGGTGCACGACCTGCACGTGTGGGCGCTGGCGTCCAGCACTCCGGCGATGACCGCGCACGTGGTCGTGGCCGCCGGCGCCGACGCCGACGCGGTGCGGCGCGAACTGGCCCGACTGCTGGCCGGCCGCCACCGCATCGCCCATGTCACCCTGCAGATGGAGGCGGCGGGCGACGGGGACTGCGCCGGCGAAGGCTGCGGCCCGGGCCTGCATCCCTGAACGGCCGCGCCCATCCCAGGACGGGACTGGGCGTATCGCCGCATCGCAAGATGCGGCCGCACCGGCTTTCCCATAACGTCCGGAGGGCGGACACACGGTCCCGTATGTAGGGGCCCCGCGAAGCACGCAACGGCGGGCCGCCCGCCACGCACCAGGCACGGAAGGAAGAGAGCGCAGCACGCAAGCAGAACACGGCGACAGCCGGACAGCACCGCACCTACATAAAAATCCTTGGGGAGAAGGAACATGGCACGCGGAAATCTGCAGTACACCGGAATGGCGATCGCAGTGATCGCCGCACTCTCGGCCCTGGCCGCCGCCCCGGCCGCACGCGCCCAGCAGGCGCGCGAAGCGCCCGGGACCGAAGCGAAGGAGCCGGTCACCCTGTCGGCGCTCACGGTCACCGCGCAGAAGCGCGAGCAGGCTTTGCAGGAGGTGCCGATCGTGGTCAACGTGCTCGGCGAGCAGCTGCTGCAGGACGCGGGCGTGCGCGACATCAAGGACATGCAGGTGCTGGTGCCCGGCCTGACCGTGACCAGCACCCAGAGCGCGGCACAGACCACCGCGCGCATCCGCGGCATCGGCACGGTCGGCGACAACGCCGGCCTGGAATCGTCGGTGGGCATCGTCATCGACGGCGTGTACCGGCCGCGCAACAGCGTCGGCTTCACCGACCTGGGCGAGCTGGAGCGGATCGAAGTGCTCAAGGGCCCGCAGGGCACGGTGTTCGGCAAGAACACCTCGGCCGGCGTGATCAATGTGGTCACCCGCCGCCCCAGCTACACCCAGAGCGCGGAGGGCGAGGTCACGGTCGGCAACTACGGCGCGGTCGGCCTGGCCGGCGCCTACAACGACGCCCTGGGCGAGCGCAGCGCGATGCGGATCTACGCCGCCCTGCGCAGCCGCGACGGGGTGGACGAGGTGCGCACCGGCGGCGGCCCGCGCCGGGAGACCGACGACGGCGACCAGAACATGAAGACCGTGCGCGGCCAGCTGCTGTTCGAGCCGACCGACACCCTCGACATCACCCTCGCCGCCGACTACGCCAGCCGCGAGGAGAACTGCTGCGTCACCGTCACCACCCACCGTGGCCCGACCGCGGCGATCATCAACGCCCTGACCCCGGGCGGGGAAGGCGTGATCCCGGTGCCGGACCCGGAGCGGCGGCTGGCCTACTCCAACCGCAGCACCGAGCAGGACATCAAGGACAAGGGCGTGCAGGCCGAGATCAACTGGGAGACGCCCTGGGCCGGCGGCGCCACCCTGACCTCGATCACCGCCTGGCGCGACTGGCAGTCGATCAACGGCCTGGACTTCGACTACAGCGCCGCCGACGTGCTCTACCGCGCGCCGGACGAGGACGAGTCGCTGACCGCGTTCGAGACCTTCAGCCAGGAGCTGCGCCTGACCGGTTCGACCGAGAAGGTCGACTGGATGGTCGGCCTGTTCTATTCGGACGAGCAACTGGACCGCAACGAGACCTATCGCTACGGCGCGGCCTACGAGCCCTACCTGTCGACCCTGGTCGGCAGCCAGGTGCTGGCCGGAATCGCTGCGCAACTGCAGCCGATGGGGCTGACGGTCAACCAGGCCAATCCGGCCACCTTCCTGTCGCAGGTCAGCGGCCGCCCGTATGGCACCAACTACACCGGCCTGGCCACCCTGGACCGCCACGACCAGCAGGCGCGCAGCGCGGCGATCTTCACCAACAACACCTGGCACGCCACCGACGCCCTGGACGTGACCATCGGCCTGCGCTACACCCGCGAGCAGAAGGACCTGCGCTCGGTCTTCAGCAACCCCAACGGCGGCACCGCCTGCGGCGCGACCCTGGCCAACCCGGCCGCGCGCGTCGGCGCGGCCCTGGCCCAGCGCATCAACGGCTTCTCCAGCCTGCCGGCGCCCCTGCAGCAGCAGCTGCTGGCGGCACTGGTGCCGGCCGTGGCGCCGTCGATCGCCGGCTACATGTGCCTGCCCTGGGCCAACGTCGCCCACAACGGCCGCGACGTATCGCAGTCGCGCACCGAGAAGGAGTGGTCGGGCACGCTGAAGCTGGCCTACAACTGGTCCGACGACGTGATGACCTACGTCTCGGCGGCGCGCGGCTACAAGGCCGGCGGCTTCAACCTGGACCGGGTGCAGTCCTCCAACGGCCTGTCCAGCGGCACCCAGGGCATCGTCCCGGTGGACGACACCTCGTTCGCGGGCGAGTTCGTCGACAGCTACGAGATCGGCGCCAAGACCACCTGGGCCGGCGGCAACCTGCTGCTCAACGCCGCGCTGTTCCACCAGACCTACGAGAACTTCCAGCTCAACAGCTTCCTCGGCACCAGCTTCGTGGTCCGTTCGATCCCGGAGGTGACCTCCAGGGGCGTGGACGCCGAGCTGATGTGGAAGACCGGGGTGGACGGCCTGTCCCTGCAGGGCGGCTTCACCTATGCCGAGACCGAGTACGGCGACGATCCGCTGCCCGACGCCGACCTGGCCCTGTTGCCGGGCAACCAGATGAGCTTCGCGCCGAAGTGGTCGGGCAACGCCTCGGTGACCTACGAGTGGGACATCGGCGAACGCCTGGCCGGCCGCTTCAACATCGGCGCCAAGTACATGTCCGACTACAACACCGGCTCGGACCTGGACCCGCAGAAGGCCCAGGACGCCTACACCCTGGTCAACGCCCGCCTGGGCATCGGCGCGGCGGACCAGCGCTGGATGCTGGAGCTGTGGGGCCAGAACCTGACCGACGAGACCTACAAGCAGGTCGGCATCGACGCGCCGATCCAGTCCGGTTCGTGGAACGCGTTCCTCGGCGCGCCGCGGCTGTACGGGGTGACCCTGCGGGTGCGCTACTGAGGCGAGCGCCGCGCGGTGCCCCGGCACCGCGCGGTCCTCCTGCGGGGAAGGGGCAACTCGGCGCCGCCCGCAGACACGCGCCGGCGTTTGGGCTAAAACGGTCGCCATCCCCCCGTCTGCCCCGATCCCGATGTCCGACCCTTCCGACGCGCAGCTGCGCGAACAGGCCCAGTCGCTGGGCGAACGCCTGCGCGCCGCGCGCGAATCCCTGGTCACCGCCGAGAGCTGCAGCGGCGGCTGGATCGCCAAGTGCCTGACCGACATCGCCGGCTCCTCGGAGTGGTTCGACTGCGGCATGGTGGTCTACAGCTACGAGGCCAAGCAGGCGTTGCTGGGCGTGCGCCCGCAGACCCTGGAGGAACACGGCGCGGTCAGCCGTGAGACCGCGATCGAGATGGTCTCCGGCGCGCTGGTGCATTCCGGCGCCAGCGTGGCGGTGGCGGTCACCGGCATCGCGGGGCCGGGCGGCGGCAGCGAGGACAAGCCGGTGGGCACGGTCTGGATCGCATGGAAGCGGCGCGGCGGCTACGCCCGGGCGCAGGTGTTCCACTTCGACGGCGACCGCGAGGCGGTGCGCCGGCAGACCGTGGGCAAGGCGCTGGCCGGCGTCGCGGACCTGCTGTGATGTGGGAGACCCTGGGCACCGTCCGCGACCTGGGCCGGCTGCAGGAGATCGCCTCGGTCCTGATCCGCTACGGTTTCGGCGACATGGTCCGCCGGATCGGCCTGGCCGGGGCGCTGGAGAAGGCCGGCCGCCTGCTGCACTGGCACGACCCGCAGGCGATGGCGCACATGGCCCCGCCCGAGCGCGTGCGCCGCGCGCTGGAGGACCTGGGCCCGACCTTCGTCAAGCTCGGCCAGGTGCTGGCCACCCGCGTGGACCTGCTGCCACCTGAGTGGATCGCCGAGCTGGGCAAGCTGCAGAACGCGGTGCCGGCCCTGCCGTTCGAGCGGGTGCGGCCGCAGCTGGTCGAGGACCTCGGCGCCGAACCCGAGGCGGTATTCGCGCGCCTGGAGCAGGTCCCGCTGGCCGCCGCCTCGCTGGCCCAGACCCACCGCGCCTGGCTGGCCGACGGCGAAGCGGTGGTGCTGAAGATCCGTCGCCCCGGCATCCGCGACACGGTCGAGGCCGACCTGCGCCTGCTCGCGCGCCTGGCCGAGATCGCGCAGGCCCAGGCCCCGGACCTGCGCCGCTACCGGCCGACCCAGGTCGTGCACGAGTTCACCCTGTCCCTGCGGCGCGAGCTGGACTTCGCCGCCGAGTGCCGCAACGCCGAGCGCATCGCCGCCAACTTCGAGGGCCACGACGAGATCGTGGTGCCGAAGGTGTACTGGCAATGGACCAGCGAGCGCCTCAACGTCCAGCAATGCCTGGCCGGCATCCCCGGCCCGGACCTGGCCGCGGTGGACGCGGCCGGGATGGACCGCCGGCAGCTGGCGATGACCGGCGCCGGGATCGTGCTGAAGATGGTGCTGGAGGACGGCTTCTTCCACGCCGACCCGCACCCCGGCAACATCTTCTACCTGCCCGGCGGGCGGATCGGGGTGATCGACTTCGGCATGGTCGGCCGGGTCTCGGCCCAGCGCCGCTACCAGATCGTGCAGCTGCTGCACGGCCTGGTGGAGCGCGAATCCGGCGCGGTCGCCGACGTCCTGCTGGAGTGGGGCGAGGGCGAAGGCGAGGTCGACGAGTCGCGCCTGCACGCCGACATCGGCGCCTTCGTCGACCAGTACCGCGGGGTGCCGCTGAAGGACCTGCGCATGGGCGCGATGCTGACCGACGTGACCACGATCCTGCGCGACCACGGCCTCGGCCTGCCGCCGGACCTGGCGCTGATGGTCAAGGCCTTCCTCACCCTGGAAGGCATGGGCCGGCAGCTGGACCCGGACTTCGACATGGCCGGCGCCGCGCGTCCCTACGTGGAGCGGGTGCTGCTGGACCGCTGGTCGCCGCGGGCGCTGGCCCGGCGTGGCCGCCGCGGCCTGCTCGACGCCCTGGACCTGGCCGGCGACATGCCACGCGAGCTGCGCCGGCTGATGCGCGCCGCGCGCCGCGGCCGCCTGCACATGCAGATGGAGGTGACCACGCTCAAGGCCTTCGGCGAGCAGGTCGACCGCGCCGCCAACCGCCTGACCATGGGCGTGGTCACCGCCGCGCTGGTGATCGGCTCGTCGATCGTCATGCACAGCGCCGGCGGCGGCGTGCCCAGCCGCTGGCTGCTGGCCCTGGGCGTGCTCGGCTTCGTCGGCGCCGCCCTGACCGGGCTGTGGATCCTGCTGTCGATCTGGCGCAGCGGCAGGCGCTGAGCAGGTTCAGGCGTTTTCCGGGCGGTACTCCAGCAGGTCCCCCGGCTGGCATTCCAGCACCCGGCAGATCGCCTCCAGGGTGCCGAACCGCACCCCCTTCACGTGCCCCTGCTTGAGCAGCGACAGGTTGGTCTCGCTGATGCCGATCGCGTCGGCCAGTTCCTTCGACCGCATCTTGCGCCGCGCCAGCATCACGTCGAGGTTGACGACGATCGGCATCAGACGATGCCCCGGGCGTCGTCGGCGGCCTCGGCACCGATCCGGATCAGCCAAGCCAGGCTGTACAGGGTGATGCAGACGACGAGCGGTGCCAGGATCTCGGTAAGCACGCCCAGGAACGACGTGTGGATGTCGTAGCCGGAAAAAGCCGGAAGCACTTCGAATCCGTCAACCTTGGCGATCGCGCCGGCGACCCCGACAAAGAAACCTGCCAGTGCCTGCAGCAGGATCTGGCCGGCCAATATGGAGTGGGCCAGATGCCGCACCGCCATGGAGGTTCTGACGCCCAGCACGTTGGTGTGGCGGAAACACCGGCCGAGCCGATGCAGCATCCATAGCGGAAACAGCAGGGCGATGCCGAGGATGGCGTCATGCAGCGATACCAGCACTTTCACCGCAGGATGCAGCGCAGCGGGATCGGCGATGACCAGGCCGTAATGCTGCTGCAGCCCATCGTCGAGTTGCAGACCTTGCATCCATGGCAGGCTGGCCATCCACACCGTGTACAGCGCCACGGCGGTCATTGCGGCGGCCGTCAACCGCATCAGGTTGCGGCCATGACGATGGATGAGCGCTTCCGGGGTGGCATGCGCAAACGTGCTCGCTCCTTGAGACATTCCATTCCCTCCAAGAAGAATTTTTCGTAAAACATAAACTAATTTCGATTCAGGTCAAGCAGCTTGCGCGCCATCGATCGTTAGTAGTATTACTACTAACCATGGACCTGACCGACACCCAGCACGCAATCCTCGCCCTCATCGCCGAGCGGATCGAAGCCGAGGGCATGCCGCCCTCGCAGACCGAGATCGCCCGCGCCTTCGGCTTCAAGGGCGTGCGCGCGGCGCAGTACCACCTGGAGGCACTGGAGGCGGCCGGGGCGATCGAGCGCCTGCCGGGCCGGGCCCGCGGCATCCGCCTGAAGGTGGCGCCGGTCCCGCCGCAGGCCGAACTGGAACTGCCGCCGGCGGTCAACGACGACGCCCTGCGCCTGCCGGTGCTGGGCCGGGTCGCGGCCGGCTCGCCGATCGGCGCCGACGCCCCGGCGCACGCGGCCGAGAGCTTCGTGGTCCTGGACCGGGTGCTGTTCTCGCCCTCGCCGGACTACCTGCTCAAGGTCCAGGGCGACTCGATGCGCGACGAGGGCATCTTCGACGGCGACCTGATCGGCGTGCACCGCACCCGCGAGGCCCGCTCGGGCCAGATCGTGGTGGCGCGGGTGGACGAGGAGATCACGGTCAAGCTGCTGAAGATCGGCAAGGACCGCATCCGCCTGCTGCCGCGCAACCCCGACTATGCCCCGATCGAGGTGCTGCCCGACCAGGACTTCGCGATCGAAGGCCTGTACTGCGGCCTGGTCCGGCCCAATCGCTGATGCCGGCTTTCCGGTGGTCGGCGCGGCGTTTTCCGACCCGGCGGCAGGCCGGCCAGCGATGAAATCCGCCGGTCCCACGGCCTAGTTTCGAATCCCCGGCCGGCCGTCGCAGCCTTTGCGACGGGGCCCTCCCAGAATCACCCTCACACACTGACACCGAGGACACCCAGATGGACGAGAACAAGAAGCGCGCCCTTGCCGCGGCCCTGAGCCAGATCGACAAGCAGTTCGGCAAGGGCTCGGTGATGCGCATGGGCGACCGCGCGATCGAGGCGGTCGAGGTCATCCCGACCGGCTCGCTGATGCTGGACATCGCCCTGGGCATCGGTGGCCTGCCCAAGGGCCGCGTGGTCGAGATCTACGGGCCGGAGTCCTCGGGCAAGACCACCCTGACCCTGCAGGCGATCGCCGAGTGCCAGAAGCAGGGCGGCACCGCCGCCTTCATCGACGCCGAGCACGCGCTGGATCCGATCTACGCCGCCAAGCTGGGCGTGAACGTGGACGACCTGCTGCTGTCGCAGCCCGACACCGGCGAGCAGGCGCTGGAGATCGCCGACATGCTGGTGCGCTCGGGTTCGATCGACATCCTGGTCATCGACTCGGTCGCCGCGCTGACCCCCAAGGCCGAGATCGAGGGCGAGATGGGCGACCAGCTGCCCGGCCTGCAGGCCCGCCTGATGAGCCAGGCCCTGCGCAAGCTGACCGGCAACATCAAGCGCTCCAACACCCTGGTGGTCTTCATCAACCAGCTGCGCATGAAGATCGGGGTGATGATGCCGGGCCAGAGCCCGGAGACCACCACCGGTGGCAACGCGCTGAAGTTTTACGCCTCGGTGCGCCTGGACATCCGCCGCATCGGCGCGATCAAGAAGGGCGACGAGATCATCGGCAACCAGACCAAGATCAAGGTGGTCAAGAACAAGCTGGCGCCCCCATTCAAGCAGATCGTCACCGAGATCCTGTACGGCGAGGGCATCAGCCGCGAGGGCGAGCTGATCGACATGGGCGTGGAGGCCAAGCTGGTCGACAAGTCCGGCGCCTGGTACGGCTACGGCTCCGAGCGCATCGGCCAGGGCAAGGACAACGCCCGCACCTACCTGCGCGAGAACCCGGCGGTGGCGGCCAAGCTCGAGGCCGAGCTGCGCGAGAAGTTCCAGCCCGAGCAGGCATCGCGCGACGAGGGCGATGACGGCGACGACGAGTAAGCAGGATGGGGTTCCGCCTCTCCGCCGCGGCGCTGTCAGTGGCGCGGCGACGGGGAGCGGTCCTTGAAGGCCAGGAGGGCAGGCGCCAGGGACGGCGCACATCTCCTTTCAACCCGGCGCCTTGCCGCTTGCGATATCCGGGCAGGCCCGTAACCTGGCACGGCCCAGGCGTTTCCCCCGCATGAACCAGCCTCCCGC
>NZ_PDWL01000039.1 GCF_010093185.1 Pseudoxanthomonas jiangsuensis
GCGGGGACATCGGGGGAAACGGTCGCACGATGCGGGCGCTGATTATTCCAGAACGGCGTTGCCGCCGCCCGCGCCGGAGCGCACGGTTCTTACGGCATCCGCCCGCGGCGCAGGGCGTGGGCCCAGTCGGGGCGGCCCAGGTCCGCCGCCCGCACGGCCGCGGCCTCGAACGGGTAGGGCACCGCCAGCAGTTCGGCGTCCCAGCCCGCGGCGTGGCGCTCCAGCACGGCGTAGCGGGCCTCGGGCGTGCCGGTGCCGACTTGGTGCGGCAGCGGCCGTTCGGTGGAGAACGCCGGCAGGCCGACGCTGCCCGGGTTGAGCACCAAGCGACCGTCGTCCAGCCGCAAAAGGCGCGGGGTATGGCTGTGGCCGCACAGGACCACGCGTGCGCCGGCCGCGTCCGGATGGTGCAGGCGCGCGGCCACGGTCGCGGCATCGGCGGCGCGGATGCCGGGCGGGGCCAGGTCGTCGAGCAGGTAGTCCAGGTCGCTGTCGGGCGTGCCGTGGCACAGCAGGACCTCGCCGATCCGCTGCCGCGGCGGCAGCGCCCGGATCCAGTCCAGCTGCGCCGGGTCCAGCGCCTGGCGCGCATGCGCGTCGGACGCGGCCAGGCCGGCCGGATCGCCGAGCAGCTGGCGCTCGTGGTTGCCGGCGATGGTCGGCAGGCCCAGCGGCAGCAGCCGCTCCAGGGTCTGCCGCGGCCACAGCGGGCCGGAAACGATGTCGCCCAGGTTGAGCGCGAGGTCGCAACCGCGGCGTCCGGCGTCGGCCAGCACCGCCTCCAGCGCCGGCAGGTTGCCGTGGATGTCGGAGAGCACGGCGATGCGCATGGCGCTACTCCGGCACGCCGACGAAGATCCGGGTGTCGTAGTCGAAATCGACCCGGCCATCGACCGCGGTGCGCGCGAACAGGTCTTCCAGCGCGGCCAGCATCGGCGCGTGCCGCGGATGCCCGGCCCTGGGCGCGTACGAGGACGAGAGCAGGCGCCCGCGCAGGGCGTCCAGGTCCAGGCGCTGGCCGTGCGGGAAGCGGGCCATGCCGCGGAAGCCGGCGCCGAACCAGCGGCGCATGTGCCCGTCGTCGCCATAGCGCTCGGACACGCTGCTGTAGTCCAGGCCATGGTCCAGCAGCAGGCGTTCGTAGCCTTCCAGGAACGGGGTGCCGGTGAGCCGGCGCGAGTTCCAGTACACCGCGACCAGGCCGCCCGTCCGCAGGATCCGCCGCCATTCCGGCTTCACCGCGTCCTGGTCGAACCAGTGGAAGGCCTGCGCGGCCGAGACCAGGTCGACGGCGGCATCGTCCAGGCCGGTGGCCTCGGCGCGGCCATCGCCCGCGGCGAAGCGCGGATTGCCGCCCAGCCACTCCAGCGCAGCCGCGCGCATGGCCGCGTTCGGTTCCACCGCCACCACTTCATGTCCGGCGTCGAGGAACAGCCGGGAGGAGATGCCGGTGCCGGCGCCGATGTCGGCGACCTTCCACCCGGCGTCGACGCCGTGTTCGTCCTGCAGCCAGCGCAGCAGGGCGGGCGGGTAGTCGGGCCGGTAGCGGACGTAGTCGGCGACCCGGTCGCTGAAGCGTTCGGTGGGAGCGAGGTCGTTCATGGTCTGGCGCCTCCGCCGTCGTTCGCACCCGGGCCGCAGTGCGAACGACGGTAGCGGCCGGGCTACAGGTCGAACCGGATGCCCTGCGCCAGCGGCAGCGAGTCGGAGTAGTTGATCGTGTTGGTCTGCCGGCGCATGTACACCTTCCACGCGTCCGAGCCGGACTCGCGGCCGCCGCCGGTGTCCTTCTCGCCGCCGAAGGCGCCGCCGATCTCCGCGCCCGAGGTGCCGATGTTGACGTTGGCGATGCCGCAGTCGCTGCCGGCCGCCGACAGGAACTTCTCCGCCGCCTTCAGGTTCTGGGTGAAGATTGCCGACGACAGGCCCTGCGGCACGCCGTTCTGCATCTCGATCGCCTCGTCCAGGGTCGAGTACTTCATCACGTACAGGATCGGAGCAAAGGTCTCGTGCTGGACCACCGCGTCGCTGTTCTTCAGCCCGCTGACGATGGTCGGCAGGACGAAGTGGCCCGGCCGGTCCAGCGCGGTGCCGCCGGTCTCGACCTTGCCGCCGGCGGCCTTGGCCTTGGCCACGCTGTCCAGGAACTGCTCGACCGCGGCGGCGCTGTTGAGCGGGCCCATCAGGTTGGCGGTGTCCAGCGGGTCGCCGATCTTGCCCTCGACCTGCTTGTAGGCCTTGACCAGGGTCTCCAGCACCGAGTCGTAGATCGACTCGTGCACGATCAGGCGGCGGGTGGTGGTGCAGCGCTGGCCGGCGGTGCCGACCGCGCCGAACACGATCCCGGGCACGGCC
Organism: Pseudoxanthomonas jiangsuensis; assembly: GCF_010093185.1. Classification (GTDB taxonomy): domain Bacteria; phylum Pseudomonadota; class Gammaproteobacteria; order Xanthomonadales; family Xanthomonadaceae; genus Pseudoxanthomonas; species Pseudoxanthomonas jiangsuensis. The sequence goes on from NZ_PDWL01000039.1 coordinate 2,356, forward strand.
AGCTTCAGGTCGGCCGATTCGTCGAGGATGATGGCGTTGTTGCCGCCCAGCTCCAGCAGGCAGCGGCCCAGGCGGCGGGCGACCTTCTCGTTGACGATGCGGCCGACCTGGGTGGAACCGGTGAAGCTGATCAGCGGGATCCGTGTGTCCTCGACCAGCTTCTCCGACAGCGCGGTGCCGGCGTCGTTGACCAGGAAGAAGATGTCCTGGAAGCCGCCGTCCGCCAGCGCCTGGTTGCAGATGCGCATCGAGGCGAGGGCGGTGAGCGGGGTCTTGTTCGACGGCTTCCAGATGCAGACGTCGCCGCAGATCGCGGCCAGGAACGAGTTCCAGGCCCACACCGCGACCGGGAAGTTGAAGGCGCTGATGATGCCGACCAGGCCGAGCGGGTGGTACTGCTCGTACATGCGGTGGCCGGGGCGCTCGGAATGCATGGTGTAGCCGTAGAGCATGCGGCTCTGGCCGACGGCGAAGTCGGCGATGTCGATCATCTCCTGGACCTCGCCGTCGCCTTCGGCCTTGCTCTTGCCCATCTCAAGCGCGACCAGCGAGCCGAGCGCGTCCTTGTTCCGCCGCAGGGCTTCGCCGCACAGGCGGATGGCCTCGCCGCGGCGCGGCGCCGGCACCGTGCGCCAGGCCTTGAACCCGGCCTGGGCGCGGGCGACCACCTTCTCGTAGTCGGCCTCGGTGGTGGCCTGGACCTCGGCGATGACCTCGCCGGTGGTCGGGTTGGCCGGGCGCAGGACGCCGGCGCCGGTGGCCTGCGACCACTGGCCGTCGCCGAGGTAGGTGCCGGACTGGGTGGCGCCGAGGCCGAGGGCCTGGAGCAGGGATGCGGACATGGGATCTCCTGGAGTGGGTGCGGGCGCCGGGGCCGGGGCGCATGGCCGCCGGGCGTGGGCGCCTCGATGCGTGGGCCGATTCTACCAAGCGCTCCCTGACCGCCGCCGTCGCCCGCGCGGCATTGGCCGTCCCGGGGCGGCATGCGACAATCCGCGCCCTCGGCCCCGTAGCTCAGCTGGATAGAGCGGTCCCCTCCTAAGGGACAGGTCGCACGTTCGAATCGTGTCGGGGCCGCCATCCTTACGTCCTGTCCGGCGTTCGCCCGGAATGCGGGCGTGTCACCCCTCGATGACGCATGCGGACCGGGCTGGTCTGTTTGGCGCCGGGCGCGGTGCAAAAGAGCCGCAAAAAGGCCGGAAGAGCAGAAGCACCAGAAGCGATGAACTTCAAAGTCGCAGAGGCCGTCGTGTCTTGGGTCTGCGTGGCAAGTGGCACAGGGACGTGCCACGGCCGCGCGTTGCGGGCAGGACGCCCGCCCGAGCGGTGCACCGCAGACCCAAGGCACGGCGGCCCAGACCGGAGCCAGCGCTTTTGCTCCAGACACGACAGGCGTGGCTGGCCCCGATCGCGCTAACTGTTTCTCCGGCAACGGAAAAATTCCGCCGATGTGGCGCTGCAACACTTGACAGCCCCCCGCGCCATCGTGTCCTCTTGGCGACCATGTCGAAGCCCAACGCCCGCATCCGCCACCTTCCGCCGTCCCGGCGGGAACGCGCGTGCGCGTCGGCCACCGGCATCGCCACCGTGATTACCACCACCACCGGCATTACCAGCCCGGTGCGGTCGGTCGTCTTCGTGTAACAAACGAAACCACGGCCCCGCACCTGGATCAGGTCGCGGGGAGACCCGCAGCCGGATGCACGCGCAGGGCCTCACCCAACCGAGGCTCCCGATGTCGTCGCCCGCAGTCGCAGTCAAAGCCCCCTCCGCCCGCACCGTCGCGCACAAGTTCGGCGGCACCTCCGTCGCTGACGCCGAGCGCTACCGCCACGTCGCCCAGTTGCTGCTGGCACGCGAGGAAGCGGTGCAGGTCACCGTGGTCTCGGCGATGAAGGGCGTGACCGACGCGCTGATCGACCTGGCCCGCGCCGCGGCCGCCGCCCCGGCCGGCGACGCCGCCGGCCCGGCCTGGCGCGAACGCTGGCACGAGCTGCGCGCGCGCCACCGCGGCGCGGCCGTCTCCCTGCTGGGCGAGCATGCCGGCGGCGCGGTGGAGTGGCTGGACCAGCGCTTCGAGGAACTGGCCCAGGTCCTGGACGCGGTCGGGGTGATCGGCAGCCTCCCCGAGGAAGTGCTGCAAAGGGTGCAGGGCCTGGGCGAGGTCTACTCGGCGCGCCTGCTGGGCGAGCACCTGCGCGCGCTGGGCGAGGACTGCGCAGTGCTGGACGCGCGCGACGTGCTGGTGGTCAGCCACGGCGAGCTGGGCGTGGACGTGGACTGGGAGCGCAGCCGCCAGCGCCTGCGCGACTGGCGCCAGGCCAACCCGCAAAAGCGGGTGGTGGTCACCGGTTTCGTCGCCCGCGACCCGCAGGACCGGATCACCACCCTGGGCCGCAACGGCAGCGACTACTCCGGCGCGATCTTCGCCGCGCTGTTCGACGCCGACGAGCTGCACATCTGGACCGACGTCGACGGCGTGCTCTCGGCCGATCCGCGGGTGGTGCCGGAGGCGGTGCAGCTGGAATCGCTCAGCTACGACGAGGCCTGCGAGCTGGCCTACTTCGGCGCCAAGGTGGTGCACCCGCAGACCATGTCGCCGGCGATCGAGCGCGGCCTGCCGATCATCATCCGCAACACCTTCCAGCCCGACCACCCGGGCACCCGGATCACCGCCGAGCGCGACTTCAGCGGCCCGGTGAAGGGCCTGACCCTGAGCCCGAACCTGTCGCTGGTGAACCTGGAGGGCACCGGCCTGATCGGCGTGCCCGGCACCGCCGAGCGGGTGTTCGCCGCCCTGCGCAATTCCAAGGTCTCGGTGGTGATGATCTCGCAGGGTTCCTCCGAGCATTCGATCTGCTGCGTGGTCAAGCAGGAGGACGCCGCGCGCGCCCAGGCCACGCTGGTCAACGCCTTCGCCCACGAACTGGCGGCCGGCCAGGTGCAAAGGGTGCAGCACGTGCCGGGGATCAGCGTGCTGGCCGCGGTCGGCGACGGCATGGCCGGGCAGCCGGGCGTGGCCGCGCGCCTGTTCGAGTCGCTGGGCCGGGCCCAGGTCAACATCCGCGCCATCGCCCAGGGCTCGTCCGAGCGCAACATCTCGGTGGCGATCGACAGCGACCAGGCGACCCTGGCACTGCGCGCCGCGCACGCCGGCTTCTACCTCTCGCCGCAGACCTTCGCGGTCGGCGTGATCGGCCCGGGCAACGTCGGCGCCGCCTTGCTGGACCAGCTGCTGGCCGCGCGCGGCGGGCTGCTGGAGCGCGCCAACCTGGACCTGCGCCTGCGCGCGATCGCCTCGCGCGGCCGCCAGCTGCTGGAGCCGCGCGGGATCGAGGACGACTGGCGCGGGCGCTTCGCCACCGCCACCGACAAGGTGGACCTGGACCGCTTCGCCGCGCACCTGCTCGATTCGCACCTGCCGCACGTGGTGATCGTGGACTGCAGCGCCAGCCCCGAGGTGGCCGAGCGCTACCCGCAGTGGCTGGCCGCCGGCATCCACGTGGTCACCCCGAACAAGCAGGCCGGCGCCGGCCCGCTGGCGCGCTACGAGGCCATCCGCGAGGCGGCGGCCGCCAGCGGCGCGCGCTTCCGCTACGAGGCCACGGTGGGCGCGGGCCTGCCGGTGATCTCGACCCTGCGCGACCTGCTCGACACCGGCGACGCGGTGACCTCGATCGAGGGCATCTTCTCCGGCACCCTGGCCTGGCTGTTCAACAAGTACGACGGCAGCGTGCCGTTCTCGCAGCTGGTGACCGAGGCGCGCGGCCTGGGCTACACCGAGCCGGACCCGCGCGACGACCTGTCCGGTACCGACGTGGCGCGCAAGCTGGTGATCCTGGCGCGCGAGGCCGGGCGCAAGCTGAGCCTGGAGGACGTGCAGGTCGAGAGCCTGGTGCCCGAGTCTTTGCGCCAGGCCAGCGTGGACGACTTCATGGCCCGCCTGCCCGAGGTCGACGCCGCGTTCGATGCGCGCCTCAAGGCCGCCCGCGCCGCTGGCAAGGTCCTGCGCTATGTCGCCCGCCTGGACGCCGAGGGCCGCGCCAGCGTCGGCCTGGTCGAGCTGCCGGAAGAACATGCCTTCGCCAACCTGCGCCTGACCGACAACATCGTCCAGTTCACCACCCGCCGCTACTGCGCCAATCCGCTGATCGTGCAGGGCCCGGGCGCCGGCCCGGAGGTGACCGCCGCCGGCGTGTTCGCCGACGTTTTGCGGATCGCGGCCGGCCGCGGGGCGCGCCTGTGAGCGCTGGGCAGCCTGCGAGACAGGCCACCGCGTTCGCGCCGGCCTCGGCCGGCAACGCCGCGGTGGGTTTCGACATCCTCGGCTTCGCCCTGGCCGGCGCTGGCGACACCGTCAGCGTGCGCCGGATCGAGGCGCCGGAAGTACGGATCGCGGCGATCCGCGGCACCCCGTTCCAGCTGCCGCTGGAGGCCGAGCGCAACACCGCCGGGGTGGCGCTGATGGCGATGCGCGAGGCGCTGGCGCTGCCGTACGGCTTCGAGGTGGAGATCGACAAGGGCATTGCCCTGGGCTCGGGCATGGGCGGCTCGGCCGCCTCCTGCGTGGGCGCGCTGGTGGCGGCCAACGCCCTGCAGGACGCGCCGCTGACCCGGCATGCGCTGTATCCGTTCGCCCTGGCCGGCGAGGCGGTCGCCAGCGGCGGCCGCCACGGCGACAACCTCGGGCCGATGCTGCTGGGCGGACTGGTCCTGGCCACCGCCGAGCGGCTGGTGCGGATCCCGGTGCCGGAAACCTGGCACAGCCTGCTGGTGCATCCGGAGGCGGTGCTGGAAACACGCCGCGCGCGCGAGGCACTGGCCGGCAGCTACGAGCTTAAGGAATTCGTCGCCCAGAGTTCCAACCTGGCCCTGGTCCTGGCCGGCTGTTACGCGGGCGATGCCGCGCTGGTGCGCGCCGGCCTGCGCGACGTGCTGGTCGAACCGCGGCGCGCACCGCTGATCGCCGGCTTCGACGCGGCCAAGGCCGCCGCGCTGGACGGGGGGGCGATGGGCGCCAGCATCTCCGGCGCCGGCCCCAGCGTGTTCGCCTGGTTCGAGTCGCGCGGGGAGGCCGAGGCGGCCGCGCCGGCGGTGCAGGCGGCGTTCACCCGCGCCGGCTTCGACAGCCAAGCCTGGGTAGCGCCGATCGACAGCCCGGGAGCGCATCTGCTCTAACGTTCCGTCGTCCCGGCGAACGCCGGGACCCCTTGCCTTCCCGCAGGCCACAGCCGGCCTAGATGCGCGGTAAGTCGCTGGATCCCGGCTTCCGCCGGGACGACGGCAAATTTTCCAGACCGATGGAATCCCAATGAACTTCATCTCCACCCGCAACAGCTCGCCCGCCGCCTCCCTCAGCGATGCCATCGCCGCCGGCCTGGCGCCCGACGGCGGGCTGTACGTACCGCAGAAGCTGCCGGCGCCGCGCGAGCTGCAGCCCGGCGACAGCCTGGCCGCGACCACCGCCGCTTTGCTGGCGCCGTTCTTCGCCGGCGACGCGCTGGAGCCGGAACTGGCCGCGATCTGCGCCGAGGCCTTCGACTTCCCAGTCCCGCTCAAGCCCCTGGCCACCCCGGGCGACCACGTGCTGGAGCTGTTCCATGGCCCGACGGCGGCGTTCAAGGACGTGGGCGCGCGCTTCCTGGCCGCGACCCTGGCCCGGATCCGCCGCGGCGCGGACAAGCCGCTGACCATAGTCGTGGCGACCTCCGGCGACACCGGCGCGGCGGTGGCCGCGGCCTTCCACGGCCAGCCGGGCCTGCGGGTGGTGGTGCTGTATCCGGACGGGCGGGTCTCGCCGCGCCAGGCGCACCAGCTGGGCTGCTTCGGCGGGAATGTCTCGGCGCTGCGGGTGGCCGGATCGTTCGATGACTGCCAGGCTCTGGTCAAGCGCGCGCTCAACGATGCCGACCTGCAGGCGCAGGTGCCGCTGAGCTCGGCCAACAGCATCAGCCTGGGCCGGCTTCTGCCGCAGATGAGCTACTACGCGCACGCCGCGCTCTCGCATCGCGCGGCCACCGGCAAGGAGCTGAACTTCGTCGTCCCCACCGGCAACCTCGGCAACGCCTTCGCCGCGATCCTGGCGCGGGCGCTGGGCGTGCCGCTGGGCCGGATCGTGCTGGCGACCAACGCCAACCGGGTGCTGCCGGAGTACTTCGCCGGCGACGACTACCACCCGCGCGCCAGCGTAGCCACCACCGCCAACGCCATGGACGTGGGCGCGCCGAGCAATTTCGAGCGCCTGCGCTGGCTGTACGCCGGCGACGATGCGGCCCTGCGCGCGGCCTACACCGCGATCTCGGTGGACGACGCCACCATCCGCGCCACCATCCGCGCGCGCTGGGAGCGCCATGGCGAGGTGTTCTGCCCGCACACCGCCACCGCGGTGCACGTGCTGGAGACCCTGCGCGCCGACGGCGCGGACGGCGACTGGGCGGTGGCCGCCACCGCGCACCCGGCCAAGTTCGAGGCGGTGGTCGAGCCCTTGGTCGGGCACGCGGTCGAAGTGCCGCCGGCGCTGGCCGAGTTGCTGGCGCGCCCGGCCCATGCCGAGCCGGTGCCGCCGGACTACGGAGCGCTGAAGGCGCAGCTGTTGGGCTGAGCGGCGCAGGTTTACCGCCTCCTTGTAGGAGCCGGTCTTGCCGGCGACCATGGAGGCGGACGTATCACTGGCAGCCGGTTTCACGCAGACGCCTCCACCATGGCGGTCGCCGGCAAGACCGGCTCCTACATAAGGGGGGCGATGCCGGTTCGGATAGGATGGCGACCGATGCGCACATGCACCGGTCGCCGTACACGATACGCGCCGGCCCGGACCAGGAGGGCGCCCATGAATCCAGGCAGATCCCACGCACCGGCCGCCGCGTATGCGGCGATCCCGCCGTGCCGCACCGGCCGCCTGCGCCGCATCGCGCGCGTCCTGGCCATCGCGCTTTCGCTCGCCGCCGCCGCCGCACTGGCCGAGGACGCGCCGCGTGGGCCGCTGGACCTCAGGCCCGGCGAGTTCGTCTGGCATCCGGAGATCGCCCCGGCCGGGCCGATCGTGGTGGTGGTCAGCCTCGACGAGCAGCGGGTCTACGTCTACCGCAATGGGATCGCCATCGCGGTGTCCACGATCAGCTCCGGCAAGCGCGGCCACGAGACGCCGACCGGGGTGTTCACCATCCTGCAGAAGAACAAGGACCACCGCTCCAACCTCTACAACAACGCGCCGATGCCGTACATGCAAAGGCTGACCTGGGACGGGATCGCCCTGCACGGCGGCGCGTTGCCCGGTTACCCGGCCTCGCACGGCTGCGTGCGCCTGCCGCAGGCCTTCGCCCAGAAGCTGTTCGCCGAGACCCGGACCGGCGACACGGTGGTGGTGGCCGACGCCAAGGGTTCGCCGACCACGCTGGTCTATCCGGCGGTGCTGGCGCCGGTGACGGCGCGCGGCGCGCCGCTGCCGGTGCCCGAGGCGGGCGGCCCGGGCTACAGCTGGGACGATGCCGCGGCCCCGAGCGGCCAGGTCGGCGTCATCGCCAGCCTGGCCGATCGCCGCATCTATGTGCTGCGCGACGGCGTGCTGATCGGAGAGGCGCCGATCGAGCCGGCCGCGCCGGCCACCGCCTTCGCCGGCACCACCCTGTTCGTGATGGGGCAGGGGGTGGAGCAGGAAGGCAGCCCCCTCGATCCCTCGCGCCCGCGCCACGCCTGGACCGCGTACCCGATCCTGGCGGCGCCGGCGGTCGAAGCGCCCGCGGGCGCGACCGTCGTGCAGGCGTCCGCGTCGCCGGTCCCGGTGCCGCTGGATCTGCTGCAAAGGCCCAGCCTGCCGGCGCGGATGTCGCCGGAGTTCGCGCGGCGGCTGTACGATGTGCTGGTGCCGGGCACCACCGTGCTGGTCACCGACCTGCCCGCGGTGCGGCCAACGGCCACTGAACCCGACCTGCAGCCGGTCTTGGAATCGGATGCCGGCGTCCCCAACCCGTGAAGGCGGGCCGGGTACGCGCGGCCGGCGCGTATCCCCACGAAGTGCCCGTCGCATGAAGCCGATCCTTCGCGTCGCCCGCTGGCTCGCCGTCGCTCCACTATTGCTCCCGCTGGCCGGCAATTCATCCGGCCGCGGCGCCGCGGCCGCGTTGCCGCCGCCGCTGGACGCGGGGGCCGGACATGCATCCGCGCGTTCGGCGGCCGGCGACCTGGCCGGGCTGCTGTCCCGGGTGGCGCCCGCGGCCGACCGCCAGGTGCTGCAGCTGGCGGCGCGCGCGATGTCCTGCGCCCTGCGCCACCCCGAGTTCGGGGTCGATCCGCAGAGGCTGGGGGTGATCGACTATTCGCGCCCGTCCACCGAGCCGCGGCTGTGGGTGTTCGACCTGGCGCGCGAGCGGCTGCTGTTCGAGGAATGGGTGGCGCACGGCCGCAACAGCGGCGAGAACCTGACCACGCGTTTCTCCAACCGCGGCGGCAGCTACATGACCAGCCTGGGCGGATTCACCGCGCAGGAGACCTACATGGGCGGCAACGGCTATTCGCTGCGGCTGCGCGGGCTGGAGCCGGGCTTCAACGATCGGGCGCGGGAGCGGGCGATCGTGATCCACGGCGCGCCCTACGTGAACCCGGCGGCGGCGAAGCTGCAGGGCCGGCTGGGACGCAGCCTGGGCTGCCCGGCGGTGCGCCCGACGGTGGCACGGCCGCTGATCGATTCGATCCGCGACGGCACCTTCGTCTTCGCCTACTACCCGGACCAGGACTGGCTGCGGCGTTCGCAGCTGCTCAGCGGCGAGTGCGGCAACGCTGCCGGGCCGTCACTGGCCGCGGCGGGCGGGAACGCTTCCCTCAGACCAGACCCGTCGCGTAGTACAGCGCGATGATGAAGAACACCGCCGCGGTCTTGATCAGGGTGATCGCGAACACGTCCTTGTAGGACTGGCGGTGGGTCAGGCCGGTCACCGCCAGCAGGGTGATCACCGCGCCGTTGTGGGGCAGGGTGTCCATGCCGCCGGAGGCCATCGCCGCCACCCGGTGCAACACCTCCATCGGGATCCCGGCCGCCTGCGCGTTGACGATGAAGCTGTCGGCCATCGCCGCCAGGGCGATGCTCATGCCGCCGGAGGCCGAGCCGGTGATGCCGGCCAGCGCGGTCACCGAGACCGCTTCGTTGACCAGCGGATTGGGGATCGCGCCCAGCGCGTTGGCCACCACCAGGAAGCCGGGCAGGGCCGCGATCACCGCGCCGAAGCCGTACTCGGATGCGGTGTTCATCGACGCCAGCAGGGCGCCGCCGATCGCCGACTTCGTGCCCTCGGCGAAGCTGGCCACCACCGGCTTCCAGGCGAACGCCAGCACGCTGAGGATGCCCACCAGCAGGGCGCCCTGGACCGCCCAGATCGCCGCCAGCTTCGACACCTCCTGCACCACCGGCGCCGGGCTGCCGATCACTGCCGGCACGAATGCGTGCGAGGCGCCATACCAGCCCGGGATCCAGCGGGTGAACAGGAAGTTGGCCACGCCCACCAGCAGCAGGGGCAGGATCGCCACCAGCGGATGGGCCAGGCGTTCGCCGCGGAACGGCTCGGGCTCGTTGCGCAGTTCGGCCTCGCCGGCATAGCCCTCGCCCCGGCGCGCGGCCACCCGCCGCCGCCACTCCAGATAGGCCATGCCGATCGCCAGGATGAACGCGCCGCCCGCGATGCCCAGCACCGGCGCCGCCCACGAGGTGGTACCGAAGAACGCGGTGGGGATGATGTTCTGGATCTGCGGCGTGCCCGGCAAGGCATCCATGGTGAAAGTGAACGCGCCGAGGGCAATCGTGCCGGGAATCAGCCGCTTGGGAATGTCGCTCTGCCGGAACAGCTCGGCGGCGAACGGATAGACCGCGAACACCACCACGAACAGCGACACCCCGCCGTAGGTCAGCAGGGCGCAGACCAGCACGATCGACAGCATCGCCCGGCGCGCGCCGACCACCTTGATGGTCGCGGCGACTATGGCCTTGGAGAAGCCGGAGATCTCGATCAGCTTGCCGAACACCGCGCCCAGCAGGAACACCGGGAAGTACAGCTTCAGGAAGCCGACCATCTTCTCCATGAACAGGCCGGTGAACATCGGCGCCACCAGCGACGGGTCGGTCAGCAGCACCGCGCCCAGCGCCGCCACCGGGGCGAACAGGATCACGCTGTAGCCGCGGTAGGCCACCAGCATCAGGAACGCCAGCGCCGCCAGCACGATCAGGAACGACATCCACGCACCCCGGCCGCCTCCCATGGCGGTGGCCGGCAGTATCCGCGGCGCCCCGGGGAGTGGCCCACTGTACCAACGGACGATGCCGCGGCCGGGATCGCTGCCGCAGGATGCGCAGCATCGGCGGCAAGCGTCCGCCGCAACGTCCTAACTTTGGGAGAGGGGGACTGATGAAGCGCAAGTATCTGAGCCTGGCGATCGGTTGCGTGCTGGTGTCGCCGGCGGCGCCGGCTTTCTCGCAGGAGACCGCCGGCGGCGAGCCGTCCGCCCGCACCACCCAGCTGGACGCGATCACGGTCACCGCGCGCAAGCGCGAGGAGACCCTGCAGGACGTGCCGGTGGCGGTGACCGCCTTCACCGCGGAGGCGCTGGACAAGATGGGCGTGGAGGACATCGGCGACCTCGACACCCAGGTGCCGAACCTGACCGTCTACGCCGCGCGCGGCTCGACCAGCACCATCACCGCCTACATCCGCGGCATCGGCCAGGCCGATCCGCTCTGGGGCGTGGACCCGGGCGTGGGCCTGTACCTGGACGACGTCTACATCGCCCGTCCGCAGGGCGCGTTGCTCGACGTGTTCGACGTTGAGCGGATCGAGGTCCTGCGCGGCCCTCAGGGCACCCTGTACGGCAAGAACACCATCGGCGGCGCGATCAAGTACGTCTCCCGCGGCCTGCGCGAGGAGACCGAGGGCTTCGCCTCGGTGACGGTGGGTAGCTTCAACCGCCTGGACGCCAAGGCCGCCATCGGCGGCGCGATCGGCGGCGAAGGCAGCGGCCTGCGCGGGCGGGTGGCGGTGGCCAGCCTCAACCGCGACGGCTACGGCGACAACACCTACACCGGCCAGCAGGTGAGCGACAAGGAGATCAACGCCGCGCGGGTGCAGCTGGGCGCCTATGCCGGCGACGACTTCGACGTGCAGTTCGCGCTGGACTGGATGGACGACCAGTCCGGCGTGCGCGGGGCGAAGATGCTGGCGGCCAACCCGCTGGCCCCGGCCAGCCCGCCGCTGGACGACCGCTACGATATCCGCAGCGGCATGAAGAACATCAACGACACCACCATGAAGGGCGGCTCGATCACGGTGAACTGGCGGCCGGGCGAGGACTGGGCGCTGAAGTACGTGCTGGCCAAGCGCGAGTCGGACACCGAGACCAACATCGACTTCGACACCACGCCTTTGCCGCTGGTGGACGTGCGCGCGTTCTACAGCGACCAGCAGGTGAGCAACGAGCTGCAGGCCAACTTCGACGCCGGCGGCCGCTCCCGCGGGGTGATGGGCGTGTACTGGTTCGACGGCGACGCCGGCGGCCAGGTGTTGAACTACTTCTGGAACCCGGCCCTGGCCACCGGGCTGACCAACCCGCTGTTCGGCGACACCCAGGGCTACGTCAATACCCGGAGCCTGGCGGTCTACGCCGACTGGACCTTCGACCTGAGCGAGCGGCTGACCCTGGACGTGGGCGCGCGCTACACCGACGAGGACAAGCACGCCGTCGCCCTCAACCGCTTCTACACCAGCAACCAGTACGAGACCTCCTGGGGCACGGCGGCCAACTTCGACAAGACCGTCAACTTCAAGAACGTCTCGCCCAAGGCCTCGCTGGACTACCAGTTCACCGCGGACGTCATGGGCTACGTCTCGGCCAGCCGCGGCTTCAAGTCCGGCGGCTACAACATCCGCGCCAACACCACCTCGGTGCCGCGTTCGGGCGAGCCGTTCGACGACGAGCAGGTCGACAGCTACGAGATCGGCAGCAAGATGGCGTTCCTGGACCAGCGCGCCTTCCTCAACCTGGCCTACTTCTACAACCAGTACAAGGACATCCAGCTCTCGGTCTTCACCAGCTACACCCTGCCCGACGGCAGCCAGAGCTTCTTCGGCGACTTCACCAACGCCGGCAAGGGCACCGTGCAGGGCGTGGAGGTGGAATACCAGTTCCTGCCGAGCGAGCACTGGCTGATCAGCGGCAACCTGGCCTGGCTGGACGCGCAGTACGACGAGTTCATGAGCGGCGGGGTGAACATCGCCGACAGCCAGTACTTCACCAACGCGCCCGAGTTCTCCGGCGCACTGAACGTGGAATGGCGCACCGCGCTGGCCAACGGCGGCGACCTCTCGGCCCGGGTCGGCTACGCCTACCAGAGCGAGGTCTGGCCGACCACCGATCTGAGCCCGCTGATCCGCCAGGACGGCTACGGCCTGCTCAACGCCGGGGTGACCTGGAAGGCCAGCGATGCATGGACCTTCTCCCTGCAGGGCAGCAACCTGACCGACGAGGAATACCGGACCACCGGCTACAACATCGCCGCCTACGGCGTGATCACCGGCTTCTACGGCCCGCCGCGCGAGGTCTCGCTGAGCGCGCGCTACGACTTCTGAGTGCTTCGGAGCATGCGATCGGCCGGCGGCGGCGGGCTTCGGCCCGCCGCCGTCGCGCTATCCTGACGGCCACCGACGGGGAGGCGCGATGCGGCTGAGGGGCGGGGCATGCTGAGCCTGTGGGCGGTCGCGCTGGCCGGCCTGTTCTGGCTGGCCTTGATGTTCGGCACCGCGCTGTACGGCGAACGCCGGCCGACCCTGTTCGCGCGCGGCTGGCGCCACGTCTACGCCCTGTCGCTGGCGGTGCACTGCACCTCCTGGACCTTCTACGGCACCGTCACCCAGGCCGCGCGCTACGGCTGGCCTTTGCCGCCGACCTTCGTCGGCGCGATCCTGTTCTACCTGCTGGCGATGGCCTTCATGGTCCGCCTGGTGCGGCTGGCGCGCGAGACCAACGCCACCTCGCTGGCCGACCTGATCGCCACCCGCCTGGGCCGCGATGCCTGGCTGGCGGCCACCGTCACCGCGGTCGCCGCGCTGGGCCTGATCCCGTACATCGCCCTGCAGCTGAAGGCGGTGACGATGAGCTTCGCCACCCTGACCCGCAGCGCGGCCGAGGGTGGGCCGTTCTGGCGCGACGGGGCGCTGTACGTGGCCCTGGCCATGGCCCTGTTCGCGATGCTGTTCGGCACCCGCCGGGCCAGCGCGGCCGAGCACAACCGCGGCCTGGTGCTGGCGATGGCGTTCGAGTCGCTGTTCAAGCTGGCGGCGATGCTGGCGCTGGGCGCGTTCGTCTGGTTCGGGTTGGAGCCATTGGCCGACGCGCCGGTGCCGCCCCCGCCGGCGGCCCCGGCCGGCGGCTTCCTGCCTTTGGTCCTGCTGGGCGCGCTGGCGATGTTCATCCTGCCGCACCAGTTCCACGTCGGCGTGGTCGAGTGCCGCGACGAGCGCGACGTGCGCACCGCGCGCTGGTTGTTCCCGCTGTACCTTTTGCTGATCGCGGTGCCGACCCTGCCGCTGGCGCATGCCGGCCGGGCCCTGCTCGGCGATACGGTGTCCTCGGACATGTACGCGCTCGCCTTGCCGTTCGCGCAGGGGCACGAGGGCGTGGCCCTGTTCGCCTTCCTCGGTGGACTCAGCGCAGCCACCGGCATGGTCGTGGTCAGCACGCTCACCCTGAGCCTGATGATCGGCAACCACTGGTTCGCGCCGGGCCTGCTGCGTGGCGCCTGGTCGCGCGACCGCGGCGGCGACCGCCGCGGCGAGCTGCTGCGCCTGCGCCGTGCCGGGATCGCCGCGATCATGCTGCTGGCCTGGGCCTACAGCCGGCTGGTGGCCGGCAGCGAGGCCCTGGCCGACGTCGGCGCTTTGTCGTTCTCGGCCCTGGCCACGTTGGCGCCGGTGCTGGGTTTCGCGGTGTGGCGGCCGCAGACCGCGCCGCGCGCGGCGATCGCCGGCGTGGCCGCGGCGTTCGCCACCTGGGCCTGGGTGCTGCTGGTGCCGACCCTGGTGGCGGCCAACGGCCTGGATGCGCGCTGGCTGGAACACGGGCCGCTGCAGCTGCGCTGGCTGGCGCCCAACGGCCTGTTCGGCCTGACCGGCTGGAGCCCGCTGGGGCGGGCGGTCGGCGCCAGCCTGTTCGTCGGCACCCTGGCGACCCTGCTGGCGATGGCCTGGCGGCGCGAGGCCCCGCGCCGGGCCAGCCGCAACCTCGACGCCGACGCATTGCGCGACGCCGGCCGGCGCTTCCTGTCCGACGAGAAGGTGGTCGAACTGCTGGCCGCCGCGCCGCGCCAGGGACCGGTGCCGGCCGTTGTCGAGGCCCAGGTCGAGCGCGAGCTGTCGGCGGTGCTGGGCGCGGCCTCCGCGCGCCTGCTGCTGGACGCGGCCCGGCGCGAGAGCGGCGACCTGGACACGGTCGCGGCGATCGTCGGCGAGGCCTCGCAGGACCTGCGCTTCAACCAGCAGGTGCTGCAGGCGGCGTTGCAGAACATGAGCCAGGGCATCAGCGTGATCGACCGCGGGCAGCGGCTGGTGGCCTGGAACCGCGGCTACGCCGAACTGTTCGGCTTCCCCGAGGAGCTGCTGCAGGTGGGCCGGCCGATCGCCGACCTCACCGCCTGGTCCTGGCGCCGGCAGTCGCCGCCGGGCACCGATGCGCGCCAGGTCGCGCGCGCGGTGGAGCGGCGGCTGGCGTTCATGCGCGCCGGTACCCCGCACCTGTCCGAGCGGGTGTTCCCGGACGGTCGGATCGTCGAGATCCGCGGCAACCCCATGCCCGGCGGCGGCTTCGTCGCCACCTTCACCGACGTGACCGCGTTCCGCGAGGCCGAGCGCGGCCTCAAGCGGGCCAACGAAACCCTGGAGCAGCGCGTGGTCGAACGCACAGCCCTGCTGGAGACCGCCAAGCAGGAGGCCGAGCACGCCAACGACGCCAAGAGCCGCTTCCTGGCCGCGATCGGCCATGACCTCCTGCAGCCCCTGCACGCGGCACAACTGTTCGTGGATTCGCTGGGCCAGCAGTTCGAGCCGGGCCGCGAGCCGGCGCCGGCGCAGTCGCGCGAGACCGTGCGCCAGCTCGGCGGCGCGCTGGATTCGACCACCGACCTGCTGACCGGGCTGCTGGACATGTCGCGGCTGGAAGCCGGCGGGCTGGTGCCGGCGCCGCGCGCGTTCCCTTTGGACGAGGTGCTGGCGCCGCTGGCGGCGCAGTTCCGTGCGCTGGCCGGCGAGCGCGGGCTGGAGTTGCGCTACCGGCCGACCGCGGCCTGGGTCCACAGCGATCCGCAGCTGCTGCGGCGGGTGCTGCAGAACTTCCTGGCCAATGCGGTGCGCTATACCGCGCGCGGCCGGATCGTGCTCGGGGTGCGCCGCGCGGGAGCGCAGCTGCGGATCGAGGTGCACGACACCGGGCCGGGGGTGGCCGAAGACGCGCGCGCGGCGATCTTCGAGGAATTCCGCCGCGGCGAGGACGCGCCGGGGCAAGGGTTGGGCCTGGGATTGTCGATCGCCGACCGCATCGCGCGGCTGTTGCAGGCGCCGTTGGCGGTGGGGGGCCGGGTGGGGGATGTCCCTTCTACACAGTTGCAGATGCCGACGACTGTGGGGGCGGTGGGCGGTGGATAGG